>JAQYLT010000074.1 GCA_028719885.1 Bacillota bacterium | reverse complement strand
ATCAGGTTCTGCTTTTCCATATTCTCCACGATTGCAACGGCAGCATGATACTGCATCAGCTTTTCCGGCGCATAGCGATCCTTCTGGTTTTTACTGTTTTCCATCGGTATCCTCCCTGTAGCGATGATTCCAATAGGTGATGCGGCAGTGGTCGGAACAGTATTTCTTCGCCTTTCTTCCGGCGTTTTGCAGGACAGGTCTTCCACAGCAAACACAGGGCAGCGTTCCCGGGATAACAGGGTGTCTGCGGATATGGCTTTTTACCGTGTTCACAGAGATCCCCAATTTCCTTGCCATAGCCGTCGGGGTGCTGCCATCTAACCGCATTCTGTCGATTTGCCGAATGATCTCTCGATTCATGGTTCTCCTCCATTCTCTGAGCAAAAGAAGGGCTTGTACGATGCGCCTTTTTCTGACTGCATTCGTACAAGCCCCCGGGGATCTGCGTGAGCTGTATTACGCCTTCATCTTCATGATCTGTACGGCTTCGGGCAGGATCAGCTTGCCGTCCACACGCTCCTTGGCAAGGAAGGCGACCTGACCGACACCGGCATACAGTTCATGGAGCGCGGCGATGCTGCGGATGCCACGATCTCCGATGTTGTAGTAGCTGAAATCACCGAAGGCCATCACCGGCTTGCCCGCTTCTGCCACAGGGCAGTATGCGGAAGTGTATACCGGATAGCCCAGGATGCGGTCAGGCTCACCCGCTTGGAGACCCGGCTGCCACAGATACTGGCCCGTGGAATCCTTGAGCTTACGCAGGGACGCAAGGGTCTGGTCGTTCATGATGAACGCGGCATTCTTGCGGTACGGACGCTTCAGGGAATAGACCAGATCGACCACTTCATCCGCCTTGATGGCAGTGGAGGCGGCAGTCACACCAATCTCGCCGCCCTTTACGGGATCAAAGATGCCGGTGGGCTTGTTGTTGCCATCGCCGTTGAGGAACGCATCCTCCTCGGCATTTCCGAGGGCCTTGGCGAAGGAGTCCAAGATGAAGTTCTCCAAGCCGAAGGCATTGTCGTTGAGCAACTCCTCCGTCACCTTGATGGCCACATGGAGCTTGTAGGCATCCAGAAGCACCTGATCGAAGGTTGCCTCCCCAAAGGTCAGCGCTTCTCCTTCCTCAACCCACGCTGCCGCAGGCTTGGTGGCTGCGATGTTGATCTTATGCTGACCGGAAGTGGTGATGGTCGTCCCCAGCTTGCGCAGGATGTTCTCTTCCTCCAGCCCCTGGATCAGACGGCGGTCATACTCATCCGGAACCAGATACCCGCCGGAAGGATCAAGCCCGACCCGAAGCTCATTGGAAGGATTCTTGAATCCGGAGCGGAAGCCGTCCAGCACCGCGCACTTATATTCATCGGTGGCGGTAAAGGACTTCGCCGCTGCGTAGTTGCCGGGATTCATAAAAATGGGCTTCTGGATCGGCTGGCTCATCTCGGCATCATAATCCTTGAGCTTCTTCAAGCGATCGATCTCAGCACCGAGATTTACAATCTTTGCCTCCAGCTTCTCATACTCGGCAACTTCCTCGGGAGAAAGCAGTCCGTCCTCCCGACGGTGCGCGTCCAGATAAGCCTTTGCGTCGTTCCATGCCTTTGCGCGCTTAACACACAGTTCATTGATGGTCATGCTCATAAAAAATTTCCTCCAAAAAATAGTGGATCACCTTTCACAGGTGTCGGATTGATGGGAATGCAGCAGCATCTTACTGTGCATTCACGGGTTTGGTTTCTGCAAGGTCAGCCGGGATCTCTGCCGGATACCCTTGAGCCTGCAGAATGGTTGCGGCGGTTCGGATCAGGTCCAGAACCATTGGCGTTGACCAGGGCAGAAGCTGCTCTGCATCGCAGCACAGAAGCTTACCGCAGTCAAAAGCGGCAGTCAGCACTTCTGCGGTACGATAGAGTTCATACAGCTCCAGGTCGCTTGGATTGTCCGTATGCTTGCGGCAGAATCGGAACACACGGTTTTTCCTGCTCTTTCCGGGAGAACGCTCCGTTTCATCCATCTGCAATCGGAGCAAAAGCTCCGGTGTCCGGTAGGGCATTTCATGCGCTTCCAGCACCTGGCACATTGCAGACACCACACGGAGCATGGTGCTTTCCGGGATGAAGACAGAGCCGGACATATTCCGAATCAGGAAATGGCAGAGCTGCTCGGCCCGTCTGTAGACCCGAAAAGAATGCGTCCATTCTGAATTCTGCATTTTACAGGGCATTGGTTTACCTCCTTTCCGCGCAAGAAAAAAGAGCCGTGATAAACACGAACTCCTTCACCTGCGCATATTTGCTTGTCAATAGCCGCATTCGCTCAGCAGCCGTTCCATCACATCATCCTGCGGCGTACCGGAAAACGGCGTAGAGCAGTTCTCCTTGACCAGCTGAAAGATCTGATACCACAGCTGCTGGGTCTGCTTGTTGTAGGCCTGGGCCATGGAAACGAATGGACTGGCGATGGCGGCGCCGGTTGTGGGGTGCTTGCTGATGAAGCCGTACTCCGATGTGATCTGCTCCAGCTGTATCCAGCGGGCGGCGCTCATGGCGTACTGTTCGATCAGCTGGGGATTGACGATGTTCAGGACACCTCGGTCCCGAAGCCACTGCCAGGTTTCCTGATAGATTTCCGCAGCGCATAGAGAGCCCATGCGCTGTTCATCTGTCATGAAAGACTTGATCTCCGGCATCTGCACGCCTTCCAACTCCGGTGCTTCCGGCAGGTTGATGATGGAGGCGGTCTTTCCCTCCAGAATCCGGTCGGTCAGGTCTTTCTTTTTCCTTCCTGCACCGGCTCTGGCACCGCCTCGGCTTGTTCCATCTTTCGCCATTGAAATGGCCTCCTTTCTGTGATAGGATTGTGTTGCAGGCTTGTCCGGGGTTAAAACCCCGCCATTGGAATCATCCCCTTTCTGTCGGGTTGCTGCTGGGGGTTAATACCCCCTTTGAAATCGAATTTTTGCACAGGGCAGGGACCGCCGGTCTCCATTTTTATATTTTTTCAAGATTTCGATCCCCCCTGGGGCCACACATCACTGGTTACGGTAGTCCATAGGTCCTCCCATCATAGGAAGTCCCGGCTTGCCGTCAGTCTGATCCTGGAAGATAGGCGAGGACTTTTTGACGTAGAAGTTCCAGTTCTTCATATCCGTTTCCACAGGGTAGAAACCACAGAGCAGCATTGCTTCCTTGAACTGATTGTTCGTCAGATAGGTGTTGGTGCGGGCTTCCAGCGTGTGTTTCATTCCGTAGCTGGTGTGACCATACAAAGGCTCCTTTGCAGGGAGCACGTTATAACGGAGCCAGGTCAGCACCATTTCCTGTTCTTCCTTCGTCAGGTTGCAGAAGTGGGCCGTATCCTCTTTGGTTTCAACCGAGTAGACGGTTTTGCCCTCAGCGGAGCACGTTTCATTGACTGTGCAGAAATAGCCCTTTTTCCCAAGGGAATTAAAATACTTGTCCATGTTCATAAAATTACCTCCGACTCTCCGACATTTTCACTGTCGGTGTGATTTCATGTACCACAGTGATCGTGGTACGCTGGCTGACCAAGGTGACGGCGCATCATCCTGGTGTGGAATGTGATCTCCCCGGCATGGGGTTCAAATAGTTCCTACTTCATTGTGGATTCCTCCTTTCCGATAGAATGGGAAATAAAAAAACCTCACGACAATTCGTGAAGTCCTTTCCAAGTGTATATCCTGCGTTTGCTGTTTGCAGGCGTGTTTTGCCACAGGTGTTCTGTCCTGCTGCATTCTCCTGACAAGGGTTTTATTGGAAGTACCCCTATACCCTTTGCCCATTATAGCATAACATATTATTTTACATGTTTCTAGCATGACAAGGGTACGGTCATCCCATGGCAGCTTTTTATGCGGCAGGCGGTTTCTTATAAAACCTGTCCGGAAGCTTCAACGCAAAGCAGCCCCACTCCACATACCGCTGCACCGTTCGAATATCCACATTCATTTTATTCGCGGCATCCTGATTACTCATATCATCGAGAAAACGGTATTGAAGCGCCTTCTGCCAGTCGGGGTTATCCAGGGACAGAATCGCCATGATGACCTCCGCTTTCGCTGCCTCCAGCTTCTCCTTGTACCCGGCGATTTCCTTTTCCAGGTCCATCTTTTTGGCGATGATCGCTTCTCTGGCGTGTGGATCGCCACTGTGGGAGGGTGCTCCGGAAATCTGGCTGGTCATACGGCAGGCCATGGAATTCAGATTTTCCAGATTTTCACTTTTCCGCTGGATCAGCTCCTGCAATTCAGAAGGCATTTGCAGGAACCGGCGGGCAACCATGATTTTTTTCTGATCCTTCTCGGAACGGTTTGACCGACTGCTACAGCAGTTGTTTTTGCTCATAATTCATACCTCCAAAAAATATACCGGAGCTGACCTTGATGGTCACAGCGTCCGGCATCGGTGTTGTGTTTTCTTCATATCTTCAACAGAACAAGCAGCCTCTTTGCGACTTGAGGGTTTCACATCACCGTCACCGGTTGTCTGCCGGGGGTGCCGGTTACCACTCCAAACGACTGTGGTTACCGGAAGTGGTAACCGTCACAGCCGCTTCACCCTCAAAAAAGCCTTATAAACAGTATATTTTTCATAGAAATCTATAAAAGGTTACCACAGTTACCACAGTTACCACTAATACATATACCCTTATAGGGATTATTTATTTTCATCCATTTTTGACTCTAAATTATATTATAAAAATATAGGGTATATATGTGCGGAAAAAGTGGTAACTGTGGTAACCGTGGTAACCGAGCGCAAGCGCCGTCCAGACTCCCGTATTTCAGAGTGCCCGGGACACTTGCTACCGATGGTTAACTTACGTCTGCCAATACAGGCGTTTCATCCGGTTCCTCTTCAATACCGATGTTCAAAGCATACACCTTGACAGGCGTTCCCTTGATCTTCATCGTCGTCTGGGACCGAACTTTCCCCTGTGAATCTTTGAAGGTCTCGATTTGATTTCTCTCCTGAAAGCCCTTAATGCATTTACGAGCCGAGAATCCTGCTTCTTCCAGTGCCCCATTCATGACTGACGCAATCACATACACCGCATTTTTCTCAGCCTTACCGTATACGGGAGGCATATCAAACTGCCCTGTACTGCTGCAGAAATGAACCTTGTTGGATGCGATCCAACCACAGATGAATTCCCAAGCAGATTCGATAGAATCCTTCGGCGCATTGTCCTCCTGGTTTTTCAGCAACAATTCACCCAGGGCGACCGCTTCCGCATAAGCCCGGTCCTCAGAGAAACCGAATACAGCGATGCTGCTGTAGTAGTCCGCCAGCGCCAGTACCGCAATGTTATCCCGCTGGACATTTTTGCTTTCTAAAGCGTTAACGAATGTGGTATAATCCTTTTGAAGCTTGTCCACATGTGAAACCAGCCAACGGATATAGGTTTCACCTGCAAAGCCGTAGTTGGTTTCTGCAACCTGATGGAGCTCTCTGCCAAGCGCATCGTCCGGCGCACCGATACCGTCCTTGTTCAGAGGGCAGGCGTACAATTCCATCAATCGGGTGTTCACACCATCCATGGAGTTATCCGCGCTCATAGGCTGCTCGCCGGTGGAGAGGATGCAGTTGCGCCATTCTTCGATCTTCTGTATGCCATCGCCGACCCGGCCTCTGGTTTTGCCCACACCATTGCCAAGGGTATAAACCACGTCATTTACAGGAAGCCGTTTCTGATTCAGCGTCTGCAGCTCATCCAGCGCATAGGGCAGATGCTTCAGCGTCCCTGCAGTGCGTTCCATGCCGACAATGGTGGAGAAGTACTTGCTGACCAGAATGCGGGGATCGCCCCAGATGGACATGGCAAGCTTCAAGACGGCAGTTTTGCCGCTGCGGCTGCTGTACCAGATGTGGACATAGATGTTCCTGTGATGCAGCTTTTCCAGCAGCGGAGATGCGAAGCTTGCCGCCAGCATAGCCCTTGCAAAGGGCATCTCACGCACCTTCGCAGCTGCTGAAAGCCACGCTTCTTCGGAACCGCTTTTCTGCAATGCTGCCAGAAGACGCTCCGTTTCATTCCCATCGGTCTGGGCCACGATTCCATCTTTCATGCTGTACGGATAGAATTCATCGCCGACCCACCCGGCTCTACGAATGGCCCTGCGGATGGGAATTACATGGGCATTGGCTGCTTCCATTTCGGCGATATATTTCGTCATCGTTCCCGCTGTGCCGGAGGATACCGGGAGACCAGCGTCTGCATAACGAATGATGGCATTCTTGTTGAGCATATCCGCTCTGGGGGCAATGAGAGTTTTATACTTGCTATTGCGCCGGAAGGTGATTTCCAGCTTCTCCGTGGTATCATCCACATTGACCAGTTTGGCGGAAACAAACAGCGGCTCCGCTGAAAACGGTACGGGCTTTAATTCGCCCAGCACCATTTCCATATGGCGGATACCGCTGTCATTGACAACCCAGTTTTCGGGTACAAGCATACCTTGGGTCTGTACCCCCGAGAGGGCCAAAAGCTGCACAGAGGATTTCGTGCTGCTGTTCTTCACAACTTTCAGCACTTCCCGCTCAAAAATTCGGACACCAACAGCTTTGGGAATCTGATTTTTGAGTTTCACATACCGGGTCATATCATGCAGATATGCCCATGCAGCCAGTGAAAGAAGCTGCGGGGATAAGGCAGCATCGATGGTTATCTCCGAGGACAGGATTGTGTCGATCTGATTCTGCCGCTTTGAAGCTTCAACGGCATCTTCGCCCGCTTCATCCTCCTCAAGCACCGCAAAATCCTCCGCAGCAGAAGCCGTGGGACAGTAGGTTTCGGTGCAGCGTTTGATCGCATTCGCAAGCGTGATGGCACCGTAGGTGGAGCCGGACTGCGCACGATCCCACTTCTCACGGTACAGACCGGAGGACTCAAAAATGCGGTTCATCTGCTCAAAATCACAGCCGCACCAGAATGCCAGCATGGACGCAAAGGCCATATCCGCTTCCGACTGGCTGGGGTACTTTTCCGTATGCTCCTGCCACTTTCCTTCATAGAGGTCTTTGAAGAGGGGACCGTTGGCAGATGCATACGCCTTGGCGAGTACCTGTTCATCTGTGAGGTAGGAGTGTGGCGTTTGGGGCCTGTCCGTGTTGTCAGTGTTGGAACCCGCTGAGGCCCCGGCGTTATCCGAAGCCACACGGAGCATAAAGGTATCCAAGACGACCTGCAGCGCATCCATATCGGATGAAACGTTACCTTCTCGATACGTATTCCCCGTCACCGTGACGAACCGGCTGGTGTAGCTGGGCAGATAGATTTCAAGGCCATAGCGGCTGTTCTTCGTGTAGTAGACCGCCATGTCATACTTGAAATCCTGGGAAAGCTGGAAGAAACCCCGCAGGCCGGTTCCGGAGGGGGATACTTCAAAATAGCAGTCATTGAAGGCTCCCAGTACGGCAGTGGCCATGTCATTCAGGTTTCCATCCGCATCCAGGCAGTGGTCAATATCGATGGCACCGATGTTTCCATCCACACAGATACCAAGGCCGCTGTAAGGATGCTTCGTGTTCTGGCTGTTGTTGTAGGCGGTCAGCGCCTGTTCAAAAGAACAAAAGGTCTTTACATCATTGCTCCTGGCACGGTTGCCAGAAGTCGGCGTGTAAGGCACCTTTGTGTCCATGCCGTTCCTGTGCTCTTTTCTCCAGCAGCAGAAGCGGCAGTCTTCCCGGATTGTCTCCGGCAAGCTCAGAAAATTGTTCTGATGATTCATACACATTTCCTTCCCGGGGTTGGCCTGTTCGGCTCTGTAACCCCTCGTGTTTTTATTTCGATTTGTTTATATTGTCGTATGGCATACGGTTGAAGCTGTCCCGGACATTCCCTCCTACCGAATTGGGATTCAGCTTACAATCTGTGATGATAGGATCGCCTTCCGCTGGAAAACAGATGGTGGTCTTCCAGCCGCACTTGACGATCTCGATGGTTCTGGACTTGGCATCCAGATGGCAGACGGTTTTGCCTGCGCCATTTCTGATGACTTCTTCTCTGATCATTTCATTCACCTCGCTTGTTTTTGGTATGTATGAAGTTCTGTTGCCAGCCTGCACCGCAGGAAGGGGAGTGATTGGAAGCGTTCTGGAAAACACAAGGAAGCCACATGCGCTTCATGCAGATGTCATGGCATTTGCGGTAAAAAAAGAAGCACCCTCACAAAAGTCTGTTAGCGCGCCGGATTTGGCGTAATGCTAATAGATTCTTGTGAAGGTACTTCGTGTAAAGTCCTTCTATTTAATAGGTTTTGGAAAGGGCAAAATGTGCCATCGAAAAAAATTTTTTATTTTTTCTAGGGCGTATCTGAAAACACGAAGCGATTGTACTATTTCAACAAAATGCAGATAGAAGCAAGGTGAATAAAGGCGACAAAGGACACTGCCAGCTTGTCATAGCGGGTGGCAACCCGGCGAAAGACTTTCAGTTTGTTGAAAAAGCACTCTACCAAATGTCGCTCTTTGTAGATATGAAAGTCACAGTACCAAGGATCGGTACAGTCACCCCTCGGGGGTATGGTAAAGACAGCGTTTTGTTCCGTAATATAATCTCGGATTTGCTTTGCGCCATAGGCTTTGTCACCGAGAATATTACTGCCGGAAATCTGGATACCAGAAAGTAAATCCACCGCTGCTTTGGAATCATGTACCTGCCCACCTGTGAGCATAAAGTGGACTGGATTCCCCAAAGCATCTACAATCATATGGATTTTTGTAGTCTTTCCACCGCGACTTGTCCCAATAAACTGGTTGTTTTCGGAATTTACAGCCCCTTTTTTGCCCCCGCGCTTTGCGGGTGAGCCTTGATAGAGGTGCTGTCGATGCAGAGGTTTTCGTAGTCAGCATCCGCGTTCAAAGCCTGAAAAATGCGCAAAAGAGTACCGTCATCGCGCCACTTACAGAAGCGGCTGTACACACTCTGGTGGGGGCCGTAGCGTTCGGGAATGTCCGCCCAGGCCGCGCCGCTTCTTGCTAGCCAGAGCATCGCATTCAACATCAAACGGTTGTCTTTCGGCGGTCTGCCTGTTTTGGCGCGGGGGATCATATCCTTGATCCGTTCCCACTGTGCATCGCTGAGTTCATATCGTCTTGCTGCCATACGAATACCCCCATGCTTTTTCTGTTATTCTATCGCATTTTGGTTTCTTGTGCAACTTTCCTAATGTTTATTAGTTTTCAGATACGCTCTAGTACCGGTACTCCGGATTGATATCCTCTGTCAGCGTCTTTTTGTCGTGGCAAGGTTTACATAGGCTATCGAACTAATTCTGGCCGGATATATAAGGCCCTCTATTATGTGGGTTTGGGAAAGGGCATTTTTTTGGTATCGAAAAAAAATTTTTTTTGATTTCATCGTTCGGGGTGTTCTCTCAGTACCGATACACCGGGTTGATGTCCTCGGTCAACGTCTTCTACTGCAGCAGGTTCTACCCAACGGCCTTAAAAACAAGTCCCTCTATCTATTAGGTTTTGAAAAGGGGATTTTGTTGGTATCAGATAAAATATTTTTTGAGAGTTTTCAAACTGTGTCTTCTTCATAGAGGGTGATCATTCGTCAGGCAATTCTGACATGGCAGAACGATTCGTTCGCTCAGCTTGTGAGACCCCTCTACTAATAGGATTTTTGGGAGCCGATTTGGGGGGGGTGTAAATAAAAATTATTTTCCATTCTCCTGTCACAGTATCCTATCCATACTGGTTTGCCACCTCTGCTGTGGTCAACACACGATGTCCGTGTGATTTTGACGAACCCCTCTATATATAAGGTTTTTGAAGTGGCAAAATGGCGGTATCGACAATAAAAAAACTTTCCAACTCATGAAATCTCGCAAGCCCACAGTGGTGGTGAATTCTTCCGCATGGTAGAGATGGTAATGCTCAACCGTGATGATGGGATTTGTACTTCATTAAGGGCAGACCAGATGGATTTGACCAGAAAAACAAAGAATCCCCTCAACCCGGTTGTTCCAGGTGAGGGGAAGGCGCTGTGTTCGCTATTTACTTCTTATTTCGGAAGGCACTGTTGCCGTCCAGATTCTCCATCAGCACTCTCCGTGCCACCTTGTACGCATCCCCGATGAAGCCCAATCGGATCAGGAAACACCGGAATGCATACTTCTCATTCTCCACCATCCGCTCCTTTGCAGTAATCCGCTTGCTGTTCTTCGCCATCTCCGCAAGGGCGGTAATCAGTTGTGTGTAGGCGGTGACCTCCTCTGGGCTACCGGAAATGTGGAACCATGGGAAACGAATCTTGCCATCGGTTATCTCGTAGATGAGTGTATCCGCCCCTAGTGCCTTTCGCAGCAGATTTCCTTTGCTCTCGATGATTCGGTCGAGGTTAGCACGGGCGACATCCGGCAGCGTTTCCTCCGGCAACTCAATGCAAAAATCGTAGGTATCGGCGTCTGCGTTTTCTTCGGCAGGTGCGGCTGTTTCTACCTCTGGCACTGGTATCTCCTCATCCGTTGAAGGGTATTCCGGCTGCGTTTCTTCGGTCACAGCAGTATCAATCACGATGGCATAATTCCATCCTCTGGCGGTCAGTGCTTGTAAGAGAATCCCTGCATCCGTCACATCCGCTCCCCAGGTGAGTGTGCCGTCCTTTGCAACGGTGTAACCGCCAATCCGGTAGGCGCAGGTCGGCATCCTCATGTATTCTGCCTTTTCGCCCAGGATTTCACTGATGTCCTTCACCAGTTCTTTCCGCCTTCTTTCTGACAACTCGAAGCGGACTGGCTGTTTCTGCGCTAAGGCATGGCAGAATTCCTCAAATCCCATGTGACCATTCTGTTTCATCATCTCACTTGCTGCGTTTAGTTCTTCTCTCGTCCAATCTCTGCTCATCTGCAAAACCTCCCATTTCGTTTTGGTAGGTGTATATTGGCTCTGATTTTGCAGAATAGCAAGTCAATGTGGCCACATAATTGTCACAAAGATGCGCGGTAAAAGCTGTGTAGAATTCAACTGGCTATCATCCCATTGACAATAGTCCTATTGTCTCAACAGCGAAAAAAGTAGTTTCTTGTCTCAACCTATCAAAAGGCAGACGACAACGCGATTGTCAAAACACGAAAAAGGGATTCCAGGAGACTGCCAAATGCGGCAAATCTCTCGGAATCCCTTTATTTCTGGGCTTTTATAGAACTTTTTTACTTGTTTCGTGACAGAAGACATACAGTCTCCACATGGGCGCAGCGAGGGAACAGATCCGCTGCTTGGGCGGTTTTTAGGGTGTAGCCTCGCTCTTTCAGCAGGGCCACGTCCCGGGCCAGGGTGGCGGGGTCGCAGGAGACATAGACCAGGCGTCGGGGATTCATGCGGCAGATGGCCTCGATTGCTTCAGCGTTCAATCCCTTTCGCGGCGGGTCCACGGTGATCACATCCGGCCGGATGCCCTGCTTTTCCAGCTCCAAAGCCGCTTGGCCCGCGTCACCGCAGAAAAATTCCGCGTTTTTGATACCGTTTCGACGGGCATTGTCCCTTGCATCCTCCACCGCCTGAGGGATCACCTCCACGCCGATGACCTTTCCGGCATAGGCCGCCATGGCCAGGGTGATGGTGCCCACGCCGCAGTACAAATCCAGCACCAGGTCATCCTTGGTGATGGCGGCCTGCTGGATGGCGGCCTGGTAGAGCCGCTGGGCCTGATGGTGATTCACCTGATAAAAGGACCGGGGGGACAGCCGGAAATTCAGGCCGCAGAGGGTATCCTCAATGAAGCCCGGGCCGTAGAGGGTGATAAATTTGTCCCCCAGCACGGCGTTGCCCTTTTTTGTGTTTACACTGAGCACCAGGGTGGTAAAGCCGGGGATTTTTTTCAGCCGCTCAATCAGCTCCGGCACACGGGGCAGCTTTTCTCCGTTTACCACCAGGCACACCAAAATCTGTTCGCTGACGGCTCCCCGGCGGACGTAGATATGCCGCAGCAGCCCTTTGTGGGTGGTTTCGTCATAGGTGGGGATGCGGTATTGGTTCACATAATCCATAACCGCATCCTTTACCATGTCCGTTTCCCGGGGCAGAATCAGGCATCGGCTGTTTTCCACAACATCATGGGTGCCCGCCCGGAAGAATCCAGCGCAGGCCCGGCCCTTTTTACTGGCCACGGGATACTGGGCCTTGTTCCGGTAGCCGAAGCACGCCGGCGCGGACAGGATGGGGATTTCCTCCAACTGCTCCCCGGCCAGCCGGTTCAGACAGGTTTTCACCCGCTCCGCTTTCAGGCGGGTTTCCTCCTGATAGTCCATGTGCCAGAAATCACAGCCGCCGCAGAGCTTGGACACCGGGCACTCCCGGTTCACCCGGTGAGGGGATTTTTCCAGGATTTCGGTGATCTTCCCCCCTGCCCAGGTTTTTCCCACATGCTCTATCCGCAGCCGCACCCGTTCCCCGGCGATGGCATTGGGGATGAAGACGGTAATGCCGTCCACATGGGCGATTCCCTGGCCCTGGGCGGTATAGTCGGTAATCACCGCTTCATAAATTTGGTTCTTTTCCAGCATAAATTCTCCTTACAAAATCAGCTCCATGCCGATTTTCTGGGGCTTGAGGCAGCATTTTTCATAAAACCGCATGGCCCGGTCGTTGCCGCACCACACGTTCAGGGTGACAGCATCGCAGTGAATTTCCCGGGCGTAGTCCAGCACCCCCTGGTAGATGGCCTGGGCCACTCCGCCGCCCCGGACATTTTCGTCCACGCATAGATCGTCAATGTAAAGGCATTTCCGGTCGCAGAGCACCGGATCATTTTTGGTTTCCTGCAAAATACAAAAAGCATAGCCCACCATTTTGTCATCCTCAACCCCCGCAATAATGGGCCGGTTGGGGTCTGCCAGCAGCCGCTTGAGGGCGGCTTCGTCATATTTCTGGGCGCCGGCGCGGAACAGGTCGGGACGAATCCGATGATGGACCTCCCCCACCTGCTTCAGCAGGTCAATCATCTGGGGGATATCCCTCTCGGCGGCAAAGCGAATATTCATAGAAATTTCTCCTTGTTTGATGGAATGGGAAATTGGAATTTGTTAGTATGTTTTCGTAGGGAATGCATTCATGCATTCCGCCTGTTCCGATAAACACCCAGGTTCGTCCAATGGTAACGCGCCGGATTTTGCGTAGGGAATGCATTTATGCATTCCGCCCCCGGTTTCTTTGAAAATCCGACAACTTGAATAAGAAAACAGCCTCAAAAAGACATTACAAATACCATTCAATGAACTGCGGTGATAATCGCAGGTTCCGGAACGGATAAATTGTATAGTGTAGTAACATAGTTTACAAGTTGTGTAAGCACATGGTTTACAGTTTTTGATACAATTGAGCCATACCAAAACAGAAAGGAAAGAACGGTATGGCTTGGGAAGAAAGGACTGTAGAACAA
>JAQYLT010000073.1 GCA_028719885.1 Bacillota bacterium | reverse complement strand
ACATGTCTCTCTACGGAGATCGTCAGTTCGTAGCCGTAGGGCGGGTGGCTTGACCGCAAGGGCCCGTCAATTTCCGCAGTCCGTTGAATGGTACAATGTCGCGCATCGTCCGTAGGGAATGGGCTTGCTCATTCCGACTGCGTCAGCAGCTTTTTCCCCACAGACAGTTCCGAAAAGGTCTGGCTTTTATGAATATTCCACCAAATTCAAAAAACCGGTTTCCCGGGGCGGCTTCGCCGACGGAATGAGCAAGCCCATTCCCTACAGTTTCGTCCAACCTGATACTATTCAAAGGAAACACCCTGGAATCGTTACGTTTCGGCGGGGGACAGCCATAAGCCCTACGGCAATTTGGTAAATGATTCCTTTCAACTTGATGCGGACGAAAACGTACTTGGCGGCAGGCTGATCGCCTCCCCTACCGTGAAATATGGCAATACAGCAAATGAAGCTCCCGCTTTTGGGAGCTTCGTTGCTTTTTTAGGCACTGTATTTGGGCTCGCAGGTGAGGTTGATGCCCAGGCGCTTGAACACCTTTTCATCCACCGGGGAGAGGATCACGGAGGAATGGACCTCGCAGCCCTTGAGCTTGCTCAGCTGCTCCATGGCCAGCTCTGCCAGGGGATTGGTGGCGGCGCAGATGGACAGGGCGATGAGGGTCTCGTCGGTGTGGAGCCTTGGGTTTCGATTGCCCAGGTGGTCCACTTTCAGATGCTGAATGGGGTCCAGCACCACCGGGGACATGAGATGCATTTCATCCGGCAGATTGCTTAAATATTTCAGGGCGTTCAGCAGCAGCGCCGAGGAAGCGCCCAAAAGGTCGGTGGTCCGTCCGGTGACGATGGTGCCGTCCGGCAGCTCCATGGCAGCGGCGGCATCCCCGGTCTGAGCCTCTCTGGCAAGGGCCGGGGCGACGGTGGTGCGTTCCTCCGGGGTGACGTTCGCCTTCCGCATCAGCAGCTCCAGCTTGCGGACCACCTCTTCGGCGCACTT
Organism: Bacillota bacterium; assembly: GCA_028719885.1. Classification (GTDB taxonomy): domain Bacteria; phylum Bacillota; class Clostridia; order Oscillospirales; family Oscillospiraceae; genus Faecousia. Next base: position 12,519 of record JAQYLT010000073.1, on the reverse strand, counting down.
GCCCTGCTTCAGGTCGCAGGCAGCCACATAGTACCGGCGGATGATCTCCTGCCGGGAGGCGAACTTCACCGCCTCGTCATCGAAAATGCAGTTGCCCGCCATGTTCACACCCATATCCGTGGGGGACTTATAGGGGCAGGCGCCCATGATCTTTTCAAACAGCGCCTCCAAAACAGGGAACGCCTCCACATCCCGGTTGTAGTTCACCGTGGTCTGCCCGTAGGCCTCCAGGTGGAATGGATCGATCATGTTCACATCGTTTAAATCCGCCGTGGCCGCCTCGTAGGCCAGGTTCACGGGATGATTCAAAGGGATATTCCAGATGGGAAAGGTTTCAAACTTGGCATAGCCCGCCTGGATGCCCCGCTTGTGCTCATGGTACACCTGGCTCAGGCAGGTGGCCAGCTTGCCGCTGCCGGGACCGGGGGCGGTGACCACCACCAGGGAGCGGGTGGTTTCGATGTATTCGTTCTTGCCGAAGCCCTCTTCGCTCACCACAAAGGCGGTGTTGCTGGGATAGCCCTGAATGCTGTAGTGATGGTAGACCCGGATGCCCATCCCCTCCAGCCGGGACTGGAAGGCCTTGGCCAGGGTCTGCCCGTGGAACCGGGTGAGCACCACGCTGGAGACGTAGAGGCCGAAATCCCGGAACACGCCAATGAGCCGAATCACATCCCGGTCATAGGTGATGCCCAGGTCCCCCCGGATTTTGTTCTTTTCAATGTCGTCGGCGTTGATGGCGATGACCATCTCCACCTGATCCTTCAGCTGCAGCAGCATCCGCAGCTTGCTGTCCGGCTGGAACCCGGGGAGCACCCGGGAGGCATGGTTGTCGTCGTAGAGCTTGCCGCCGAATTCCAGATAGAGCTTGCCGCCGAACTGGGCAATGCGCTCCTGGATATGCTGGGATTGGGTTTGCAGATATTTCTCGTTGTCGAAGCCGATTTTCACCATTTTCCTTACTCTCTCTTTCCGCTTTCTTTCGCAGTCATACCGAGAGACATTATACCCCATTCCCATCCCAATAGCAAGTGGGAAAGAAAAATATGCCGCCCCAAAGCAGCCTGGGGACAATTGGAATTTGGCGATGTGATTTTCGTGTAAAAAATGGGATGTACCGTAGGGCGGGGGGTTGCCCCCGCCGCGTGCCCCTGGTTATAACCGGGGTTTGTTTCACCGGAAAGGCACAATTATTGGCCCCGTGTCGGGGGGGGCACGCCCCCGCCCTACGGTGTTGACGGACCATTTCCCGTTCAACAAACCTCGGATGTTCTCCGACCTTTCGGAACGGATGAATCCATTCCCTACGCACACGTCGAACATGTACCATTCCATGAGCTGCGGTGACAATCGGAGGTTTCGGAACGGATAAATCCGTTTCTACGAATTCTGCGGACACAGAAAAAATCCTCCCCGGGTTTTACCGGGGAGGAAATTCATCTTGGATTACACGGACTTCTTCTTCCGCAGGGCCATCACAGTGACCAGAGCTGCGGCAGCCAGGACCATGATGGCGGCGGCGATTTCAATCTTCGCGGTGTCGCCGGTCTTGGGGTTGGTGCCGATGTAGATGTAGGTGGGAACGGTCACAACGGTGGAACCATTGAGGTAGTTATTGGGGTCGTAGACATAGTAGCCGTTGCCGTTGCCCAGATTCAGCCAGTAAGCGCCCTGGGGAACAGTGTTGCCGCTGGTGTAGACCCAGTAGCCGGTGGTCTTGCCGGTGACGACCCAGTAGGCATTGCCGTTGTTGGGCACGGTGTTGGGCAGGCCGGAGGCAGCGTTGTTGTTCTCGCCGCCGCTGATGATGGTCTGGCCAGCCTTGGCATTGTAGACCATGACGCTGATGACGCTGTTGTTCTCAACGGTGACCACGGGATCGCCGGACATGCTCTGATTGGCCTTGAAGCTCTCCCAGTCGGCCTCGCTCTTGAACAGGCCGCGCACGCTCAGGCCCGCGCTGGAGCTGGCGGTGTAGTACTTCCTGATGATGCTGGTCACATCGGGGGTGCCGGAGCCGTCGGAGGTCAGCCGCAGGACCTTGCTGCCGGCCACGTAGCCGTCCAGCTGGACAATGCGGTCCGCCTTGGTGAAGTCACCGTTGATGAAGATACGCAGCAGCACGGAGGCCTCGTCGTCCCACATAGCGGTGAGGGTGGTGTCAGAGGTATAGGTGAAAGCCACGGAATCGGTGTACACATTGCCGGCGGTATCCACCCAGCCCTGGAACACGGACTTGGACTTGGTGGGCCGGGGCAGCTTCACGGTGGTGCCGAAAGCGATGTTCTCAATCTTGGTGGGGGTCACAGAGCCGCCGTTGGGATTCAGGCTCAGGGTAAAGGTATCGGGGGTCAGGTTGATGTAAACGGTTCTCAGGTTCTTGGCGGTGTCGGTGGTGGACAGGGGGGAGAACACGCCGTTCACATACTTCTTAACGGGATAATCCTTATCGAAGTTCAGGCAGTAGCCGGGATGGGTCGCCTTCTCGCTGGCCAGCAGGCCGGAGTTGGTAACGTACTGAGCCAGGTTGGTATCCGGGGTCAGGTTCGCCTCGGTAATCAGGCTGGCAGTGGACAGCTGATTGTTCAGAATGCGGTAGAAAGTGACCTTGTAGGAAGTGGTCTTCCACAGGGCGACAGCCTTGGTCCAGCTGCCGTCATAGGCCTTGGTGGTGTCAACAGGCTTGGTGGAGTCGCCATCGATAAACCAGCCCAGGAATTCGCCATTGGGATCCTTGGGGGTCTGCATGGTGGGAACATCCTTACCCACGGTCAGCTTGGTGACCTTCTGGTACTCACCGTCGTTAAAGGTGTGGCCGGTACCGGCATCCCAGTACACGTCCTTCTTCTCCTGGGTGGTGCCGCAGCCGTTCTGGCAAACGCCGCTTGCGTCGAAATTGTGGCCGGTGGGCAGCTGGGTCATATCGATCTCGCCGCCGGTCTGCACGCCGCAGATGGGGCACTTCATAACGGCAGTTTTGCCGTACTCGGTGCAGGTTGCCGGTTGGGCAGGAGTGATCTCCACGGGCTTATGGGGATATTCATGACCGCAGGCAGTACACGTGTGGCTGCCATGGGGAATGGTGCAGGCTTCGGGAGCAGATTCGTAGGTGCAGCCGGGATACATGCACTTATAATGATGAGTGCCATCGCCATTGGGCACGCACTGCAGATCCTTGTGCAGGGCAGCATCATGGACAACAGTGGTGCCGCTCCCCTCCAGAGGCAGGGGGTCAGAGGGAGTATCCGATACAATGGGTTCCGCAGGGGTTCCCTCGGCAGGAGTACCATCGACGGGAACCACATCTCCCTGCACGGTGGGGTCACCGGAAATCTCATCGGTTGCGAACGCCTGGAAGGGAATTGCGGAAACCAGCAGGATTGCCACCAGCAGGAGGCTGAGCAGCTTTTTGCTTACTGTTTTCATATGTTTTTCCTCCTAAAAATGTTTTACAAATTGAGGCCGGATAACTGCACGGGTATGGTACACTCTCAGGCGCTCTGATTTATATGCGTATTATATATGCTTTTCCTCGATTCGTCAATAGGGAATTTACAAAAAATTACAAAATGAATTACAAAATTATTTCAGGCCGTTTCATTTCTCTTTCTTTTCCTTTGAAAAAACCAGCGTTTTCCACTCTTTTTCAATGATAAACCCAGGTTTTTCCTAATTATTTTTCAATTATTAAGATTTTTGTAACCTCTCGATTTTTTCGCTGCCGAGGGTGCTCAGCTGGGAAAATCTGGTTACAATTGGTAACAAAGCCTCCTGTTTCCCCTCTTTGCTTTACATAACATTCCTCCCCCGGCAGAAAAATCCCCCTCGCCAAAGCAAGGGGGGTATCAGGTTGGTCGAAACTGTAGGGAATGGGCTTGCTCATTCCGTCGGCGAAGCCGCCCCCGGGGAACCGCTTTTTTAAATTCGGTGGAACATTCATAAAAACCAGACCATTTTGGTACTTTCTGTCCGGAAAAAGCTGCTGACGCAGTCGGAATGAGCAAGCCCATTCCCTACGGACAATGCGCGGCATTGTACCATTCAACGTACCACCCCAAAATCGTTGCCTTTCGGAATGCATGAAAGCATTCCCTACGAAACATCCCTGCAAATATCAATTTTATCTGTTTTGGGGTAACCTTTATGTTGTCTCCGGCAGGGCGGGGATATGCTTGGAGCTCACGGCGAACTCCACGGTGACGCTTTCCAATCCCGGGGCGGAAACCACCAGGATGCCGGGGCCCGTTCTGCCGGTGGTGCGGACATAGGCGCCGCACATGCCCCCCTCGGCGGTGGCGGTGTCCGGTCCCAGCAGGGCCACATTCCCATCCGCCACGAAGCTCACCGGCAGCTGGGCATAGGAGGCCACGCAGCCCCATTCGTCCAGAATGCGGATCCGCACCGCCGCCATGTCATAGGTATCCCCCATGGTCAGCCGCTGGCTGCTGGGCCGCACCTCCAAATGGAGCTTGCAGGAGGCGGACCGGGTGACGGACTTGACGCATTTGCCATGGACCATGGCCTCGAAGCGCCACTTAGTTGACTCCCCTCCCCAGTTGCCCACATATTTTCCGTAGAGCGCCGCCGTGTCCTCGTAGCGCAGCCGGTAGCGGAGCATACACCAGGCGAATTTCATCCGGATGGAAAGGGGCAGATGGTTCAGCCCGTATTTGGCGGCGGCGTTCAGGCAGGCGCGCACCAGCTCCGCCTTGCGGTGGTCGAAGCCCTCCTGGCTTTCCAGCAGCACGCCGATGGTGTCGTCCATCAAAAATGGCGGATGGGGCAGGGCGCTTTCCGGGCTGCGGCTGAGCTTCGTGACGAAGCAGTCGTTTTTATACAGGGCCACCTCGTCGGCCTTGGAGAACACCGCCACACTGCCGATCTCGCCGCCGGGATAGTCGCCGATGTCCATGGGGGAAGCCACCTCCAGGACGGTCTCCTCCTCCCCCTGGCTGGCGTAGGCGTAGGCGGCGGTCTTGGGATTGCGGAAGGCATCCATCACCCCGTGGTAACACACCCGGTCCCCGGAGCCGAAGTCCTTGTGGGTGGGATAGTCGAACATGCACCAGCCGAAGCAGCCCGCGTGCTCCCCGCTTTCGTAGGCGGCGTTCAGAACCCGCATATGCCGCAGGGCCTGCTCCTGCCGCTTGGACCAGGGGTCAAAGGATTTGGTGGGGAACATATGCCCGTTGTGCTCCGAAATCAAAAAGGCCTTCTGGGCATTGGGGGTGATTTTCTTTTTCTCCTTGCAGCCGGGGTTATTCCCGGTGTGGGAGAAGTCGTTGAAGGCGTACACATCCTCCAAAAGCTTGCTCTTTTCCAGGTACCGCACCCCGGAGGTGGCCCGGCTGGGGTCCAGCTTGTGGGCCAGCTTGTTGGTCTGCTTATAGAAGGCGTCATCGTCCACGCTCTCGTTGATGCGGACGCCCCATAGAATCACGCTGGGATGGTTGCGGTACTGCAGGACCATTTCCTCCACATTCCGCAGGGCCTGCTCCTTCCAGTGCTGGTCGCCGATGTGCTGCCAGCCGGGAATCTCGGTAAAGACCAAAAGCCCCAGGCGGTCGCATTCATCCATAAAATACTGGCTCTGGGGATAGTGGCTGGTGCGGACGGCGGTGCAGTGGAGCTCCTCCTTTAAAATCCGGGCATCCTCCCGCTGCAGGGATTCCGTGGCCGCGTAGCCGATGTAGGGGAAGCTCTGGTGCCGGTTCAGGCCCCGGAGGAAGTATTTCTCCCCGTTGAGGTAGAAGCCGTCGCTGCTGAATTCCGCGGTGCGGAAGCCAAAGACGACCGTCTCCTCGTCCACGATGCCGCTGCCGTCCAGCAGGCGCACCCGGCAGGTGTACCGGTTGGGGTCCTCCGGCCGCCAGGGGCGCACGTTCAGCCGCTGGGCCGATGCCTGATTCTTCCGGCTGCAGGTGTTCCAAAGGGCCTCGCCGGAGGAATCGAAAATGGAAATGTCGATGTCGCCGGAGAAGTCCTCGGTCTCCACCTGGATTTCCGCCCGGTCCACCGTGGGGGTGGTGATGAACACATCTTTAATATAGCCGCTGTTTTTCTCAATGAGCCAGGCCTCCCGGTACAGGCCGCCGTAGGTCAGGTAGTCGATGACGAAGCCAAAGGGAGGAACCTCCTTGTTTTCCGTGGTATCCAGCCGGACGGCGACGGTATTCTCCCCGGGCTTCACCAAGCCGGTGACCTCCAGCCGGAAGCCGGTGTAGCCGCAGCGGTGCTCCCCTGCCGCCATGCCGTTGACGAACACCGTGGCAATGTGGGCGGCGCCGTCGAACTGGAGGAAATACCGCTTGCCGGAAATATCCTCCGGCAGGGTGAGCTTTCGCCGGTAGCCGCAGAGCAGCTGATATTCCTCATGGTCGGCATAGTGCAGCGGCAGCTCCACCGGATTGTGGGGCAGCTCCACCGGGTCCCCATCCACCTGATTGGACAAGAATTCCTCGCTCCACCGCCGGGTAAATTCCCAACTGTCGCAAATACTGGTTTTCATCGTGAATCCCCCTTTTGCCGCCGGAACAGGCTCCGGCTGTCTTTTTTGTGATTATACAATTTCCCCGGGAAAAAGTAAAGTGGTTATCTTGCATTGACAACCCATAGTGAAATTCGGTATAATGATGACGCTGAAATTGGTGTTTGTTGAGATGTTTCGTAGGGAATGCATTTATGCATTCCGCCTCGGTAACGTTTTTATTGAGGTATATTGAATGGAAAAATGTTGGACAACACCGGGCGGGGGGTCCCCCGGCGAAACGTGGCAAATATTTGAGCATTTCCGTTAAAACGAACTGCGGATGTTCATCGGCCTTTCGGAACGGATAAATCCGTTCCCTACGGAAATCATCTCCACAAATTTCAATTTATCTTTCATTCCAAAATACATATTTGAATATGAGGAGAAACACAATGGAATATCGCATTGAGCACGACTCCATGGGGGAAATGAAGGTCCCTGCGGACAAATACTGGGGAGCCCAGACCCAGCGGAGCCACGAGAACTTCCCCATCGGCGTTGACCTGGAAACCATGCCCCGGGAGATCATCCGCTCCTTTGGCGCCCTGAAGCTGGCCGCCGCCCGGGCCAATCACCTGCTGAAGCCGGAGAAAATGACGGAGGAAAAGCTCTCCGCCATTGAAACCGCCGCCAAAGAGGTGACGGAGGGCAAGCTCTATGACCATTTCCCTCTTGTGGTCTGGCAAACCGGCTCCGGCACCCAGTCCAACATGAATGTGAACGAGGTCATCGCCGCCCGGGGCAATGAGCTGGCAGGAAAGAAGCTCCTGCACCCCAACGACGACATCAACATGAGCCAATCCTCCAACGACACCTTCCCCACCGCCATGCACATCGCCGCCGTGGAGGCTCTGGAAAAAAAGCTGCTGCCTGCGGTCCGGGTGCTGATCGACACCTTGAAGCGTCTGGAAGCAGAGAATCAGGGCATTGTGAAATCCGGCCGGACCCATTTGCAGGACGCGGTGCCCATCTCCTTTTCCCAGGAGATTTCCGGCTGGCGCAGCAGCTTAGAGCGGGACCTGGAGCTGATTCAGCTCTCCCTGGAGCCCCTGCGGGAGCTGGCTCTGGGCGGCACCGCCGTGGGCACCGGGCTCAACGCCCCCAAGGGATTCGATACCCTGGTGGCGGAAAAGGTGACGGAAATCACCGGGCTGCGCTTCGTCACCGCAAAAAACAAATTCCACGCCCTCACCAGCAAGGATGAATTGGTATTCGCCCACGGCGCCATGAAGGCGTTGGCCTGTGACATGATGAAAATCGCCAACGATGTGCGCTGGCTGGCCTCCGGACCCCGGGACGGCTTAGGGGAAATCTTCATTCCGGAAAACGAGCCCGGCTCCTCCATCATGCCCGGCAAGGTCAACCCCACCCAGTGCGAGGCGGTGACCATGGTGGCGGTGCAGGTGATGGGCAATGATGCCACCATCGGCATCGCGGCCAGCCAGGGCAATTTCCAGCTGAATGTGTTCATGCCGGTGATGGCCTACAATTTCCTCCAATCCGCCCGGCTGCTGGCGGAGTCCATTCTCTCTTTCAATGACCGCTGCGCCGTAGGCATCCGGGCCAACCGGGAGAAGATGCACGATAATCTTTACAATTCCCTCATGCTGGTCACCGCTTTGAATCCCCACATCGGCTACGAAAACGCGGCCAAAACCGCCAAGAAAGCCTACAAGGAAAACATTTCCCTGAAAGAAGCCTGCGTGCAGCTGGGCTTTCTCACCGAGGAGGAATTCGACAAGGTATTCCACCCGGAGGAAATGGTCTGACAAAAAGCACCCCGGAACCGCAAATTGGTTCCGGGGTGCTGTGATGTTGTGATTAGCCGTTGCGGACGGACATAAACAGGCTCTCCATGTAGCGGGAGGTATCCTCGGGCAGGTAGTCGAAGCTGGTGGCGTTCCGCAGCTCCTGGGCGTCGGGATAGGCCACCGGGTCATTGACGATCTCCTCGTCCATGTACTGCTTGGATTCGGAAGCGGGGACGGAGTAGCCGATGAAATCCATGTTGGCGGCGGAGATTTCCGGGTCGCACAGGAAGTTGATGAACAGCTCCGCAGCCTCCTTTTCCTGGCAGCAGGTGGGGATGCACATGGCGTCGATGAACACGTTGAAGCCCTGGTGATCGGGCCGGTAGAAGGCCAGGTTCTCGTTCTCCTCCACCATGGTCAGGTAGTCACCGGCGTAGTAGGGGGCAATCCAGGCCTCCTCATTTTCCATGGCGTCGAAGATCTGGTCCATCACGTACTGCTGCACCACGCCCTTTTGCTCCGCCAGCTTCTCGGCGCAGGCCTGGAGCTCTGCCTCATCGGTGGTGTTGATGTCGTAGCCCAGCAGGTACTGGGCAATGCCGAAGGCATCCCGGGAGTTATCGAACATGAGGATTTTTCCGGCGTACTTCTCATTCCACAGCAGCTCCCAGCCGGTGACATCCGCCTCGTCCACATACTTGGTGTTGTAGATGATGCCCACGGTGCCCCAGGTGTAGGGAACGGAGTACTTGTTCTCCGGGTCGTAGGAGGTATTGCGGAAGGTTTCATCGATGTACTGGGCATTGGGGATGTTGTCGTAATTCAGCTCCAGCAGCATATTCTCCTGGCGCATCCGGCCGATCATATAGTCGGAGGGAATGATCACATCCACGGTGATGCCGCCGTTGGAGAGCTTGGCATACATGCTCTCGTTGGAATCGTAGGTGGAGTACTTCACCTTGATGTTGGGGTAGGCCTCTTCAAAGGCGGCGATGATGTCCATGGAGTCGTCGTCCCCCTCGGCGATGTACTGGCCCCAGTTGTAGACATACAGGGTCACCTTTTCTCCCTTGGCGGCGGCGGAGATGGCGCAGCAGCCCAGCACCAGGCAGATAGCCAGGGCAAAGGAAATGATTTTTTTCATGTTTGGTTCTCCTTTCACTTGCCCCGGGCGACCTGACGCTTCTTGTCGCCCATGAGCTGAATCACGTTGGATATGACCATCAGCACAAAAATCAGCAGGAACAGCAGTGTGAACATGGCGTAAATCTTTGGCTGGATTGGCTTTTTGGTGTAGGAATAGATTTCCACCGGCAGTGTGACAAAGTCCAGACCGGTGACAAAATAGCTGATGACGAAATCATCCAGGCTCATGGTAAAGGCCATGATGGCGCCGGAGAGGATGCCGGGCATGATCTCGTGGATGGTCACCTTGAAGAAGGCCTGCAAATGGGTGCAGCCCAAATCCAGCGCCGCATCCGTCAGGCTCTCGTCCATCTGCTTCAGCTTGGGCATCACATTCAGGATGACATAGGGCAGGTTAAAGGTGACGTGGGCAATCAGCAGCGTCCAAAAGGTCAGGCTGTTTTTCTGGCCCAGGAGCTTACTCCCCACGAACACAAACAGCAGCGACAGCGACACACCGGTGACGATGTCCGGGTTGGTCATGGGGATGTTGGTCAGGTTCATGGCCACCTTTCGCAGCTTGGGGTTCAGCCCGTTGATGCCGATGGCCGCCACGGTGCCGAAGGCCGTGGCCAGGAGGCTGGCCAGCACGGACACGATCAGCGAATTCCGCAGCAGCTCCAAAAGGCCGTCGTCCTTGAAGAGCTTCACATACTGCTGCAAAGTGAAGCCATCGAAATGGGTGATGTTCTTGCCGGTGTTGAAAGAAGCCACCACCAGCACCGCCATGGGAATATAGAGGAAGATGTAAATCAGAATGGTGATGAACCGATTGGTCCGTTTCATACCACCACGCTCCCCTCTTCATCCCCGCCGAAGCGGTTCATGATGCCGGTGCACACAAACACCAGAAGCATCAGCACGATGGAAAGCGCCGCGCCCAGGTTGGGGTTGTTGCCCTGCTTGAACTGCCGCTCGATCACGTCGCCAATGAGCACGGTGCTGGAAGAGCCCATCTTCTGAGAAATGTAGAAGGTGGACACTGCCGGAACAAACACCATGGTCATGCCGGAGAGGATCCCAGGCATGGACAATGGGAGGATCACCCGCCGGAAGGTCTGCACGCCGTTGCAGCCCAAATCCTCCGCCGCCTCAATCAGCCGGCGGTCGATTTTGGAAATGGTGGTGTAAAGGGGCAGGATCATATAGGGCAGGTAGTTGTAAACCATACCCAGAACCACCGCGCCGGGGGTGCGGATCAGGGTCAGCCGTCCAAAATCCTCCGGGATCCCGGCAAACACGCCGCCCAGGGAACGGAGCCAATCGAAGAAAGCCACCAGCAGATTGTTGATGATGCCCTGGTCATTCAGCAGTCCCACCCAGGCCAGAGTCCGAAGCAAAAAGCTCATGCACATGGGCAGCATCACCAGCATGTACAAAAACCGCTGGGCCGTCTGGCTGCAGTGGGCGATGTAATAGGCCACGGGATAGCCCAGAATCAGGCACACCACGGCGGACACCAGAGAATACACAATGGAGGTCCACAGCACCGGCATATACATCCCCAGCTGCCGCAAATTCACCAGAGAGAATTCGCCGGTGGAGGGGTCCGTCAGGGCATAGTAGCCCACCACCCCCAGGGGAATCAGGGTAAACAGCACCATCCATATTAAATAAGGAGTGCTGAGCAGAATAGAATTATTCCTTTTCATCCCCGGCATCCTCCGTCAGCTCGTCGTACTCCGCGGAGTAGGAGCTGTAGTCGCCAAACATGCCCGAGTATTCGCTCTTGTGCATGATGTGAATATCCTCCGGATTCAACCGAATGCCGATGGTGGAGCCCACGGCCTGATAATCCGTGGACTGAATCAGCCATTTAAAGCCTTTGAACTCCACGATGATATCGTAGTTCAGGCCCTTAAAGGTGATGGCGGTGACCTTGCCGACCAGGTGCCCCTCCTTTACCGGGACGATGTCCACGTCCTCGGGCCGGATGACCACGTCCACGGGCTCGTTGGCGGCGAAGCCCTTGTCAACACACTGGAACTCCCGGTCGAAGAACTTCACCCGGTAGTCGGACAGCATCACGCCGTCCAAAATATTGGATTCGCCGATAAAATCCGCCACAAAGGCGTTCTTCGGCTCATTATAGATATCCTCAGGCTTGCCGATCTGCTGGATGCGGCCCTTGTCCATCACCACGATGGTATCGGACATGGACAGCGCCTCCTCCTGATCGTGGGTCACATAGATAAAGGTAATGCCCAGAGCCTGCTGAATGCGCTTAAGCTCATTCTGCATATCCTTGCGGAGCCGCAGATCCAGCGCCCCCAGGGGCTCGTCCAGCAGCAGCACCTTGGGCCGGTTCACCAGGGCCCGGGCGATGGCCACCCGCTGCTGCTGACCGCCGGAGAGGCTGTCGATATGCCGGTTTTCGTAGCCCCGCAGGCTGACGATTTCCAGCATCTCTTTCACTCTGGCGTCGATCTCGCTTTTGGGCACCTTGGCCACCCGCAGGCCGAAGGCGATATTGTCGTAAACATCCAGGTGCGGGAAAAGGGCATAACGCTGAAACACGGTGTTGATCTGCCGCCTATAGGGCGGAACATCATTGATTGTCTCACCGTCGAAGGTCACCGTACCGGAGGTCGGCGTCAAAAACCCGCCGATGATCCGGAGTGTGGTGGTCTTCCCGCAGCCGGATGGACCCAGCAATGTGAGGAATTCATGATCGTTGATGTAAAGATTGATGCCGTCTAATATACGCTCCCCGTCGAACTCCATAACCAAATCACGGAGCCTGATGAGTTCCTTGGCCATTATCCTCCCCCGATTCTTTGAACGATTTTTCGTCAGAATTTGACACATATAAATATATATGAAATCGGCCCAATGTCAATAGGCAACCTGAAAAACATATTTTGCATATTGGTTTCACTCAGCTTATTGTCAAATAGGTGTTTGTAGAGATGTTTCGTAGGGAACGGATTTATCCGTTCCGCCCGTTCCGATAAACACTCAGGTTCGTCCAATGGTAACACGCCAGACTTTGCGTAGGGAATGCATTTATGCATTCCGCTTGCGTATTGTTTCAAAACCGGTTGGATAAATGGT
>JAQYLT010000072.1 GCA_028719885.1 Bacillota bacterium | reverse complement strand
GTAGTCTGCAACGTCTCTCTGCCGCAGTCCTTTCTGGTAGCGAAGCCAGCGCAGCTTGTCCGCTGTTTCGGTGATTTCTGAGAAGTCTGAGAACTGCAAATTGAACTTTTCCGCGTCCTGAAACTTGTGCGGCAGCACCACTGGAAACTGAAGAATTTGCAGCGGGGCTACTTTTACCGCACCCGATACATTGGAAATCAAAATATAGCAGCGGACTCCCACTCTCGCCAGCAGGCGCCATTTTGCCTCAAAAGACACCCGTTCCGCCACCTGCAAGGCCGTTTCTTCTGTTAGGTTAGTATAGCATTTTCAATACACCTGGATGCATAAGTTGCCAGGCGGATCTTTTTGTCCGGCTGGAAGCTGTTCACGGCCTTGATCAGGCCGATGGTGCCGATGGAGATCAGATCCTCCTGGTTGGCGGCCTGGGTGTAGTACTTCTTAGACGGTTGATGCTCGTGGGCAGGTTATGAGGCGAGTAAATCGCCTCATATTGCTGCCCCAACTTAAGGTATATATCCAGATGGATTTCCTCCTTTGTGCTCCCCTTTTTTACAACAATTTTCTCCAAAATTGTTGTAAGCAGTGCCGAGTTTGGCTCCCCCTCGAAACTCAATTCCCGCTCCAGAACCCGTCGGATCTCGGCTTCATTCAGCTTACTGTCGGCTGCCCTCTCTTCTTCCTTCCGGATGGCATCCAGTTGGCTTTCACACTCCCGGAGCCGGACATTCAGGGCATCATTTCTCTTTTTGAACTCGGGTGCATCCAGCGCCCCGGCAATGCTCAAATCCAGCAGACGATCCTTCTTTTTCTCAATCTCGTCCATTTCTTCCTGCACCCGGCTGCGGAGCCTGTCATAGTCCACCTCCTTGGGAACGCTGGTAATCACCTTCACCAGTGAATCGATAATCGCCTGCTTATCCTTCATCAGTTCCTTGAAGATTTCCGTGAGAATTGCATCCACCTCACAGCTGCGAATCTGGGGGGCAGAACAGCCGGAGCGCCCGTGGCTGCGGTACACCTTGCACTGCCAGACCTCCTGTTTCCCTTTTTTGTTTTCCAGCACCTGCCGGTGGAAGGTGGTGTTGTGCTCCTCGCAGATGATCTTTGCGCTGTAGGGATACCGATTTTGGAAACTGACACCGCTGCTGTGACTCATGGTTTCTTCTCTCCTTTTCTTGTACAGAGCATTTGCACGATCCCATAATTCTTCCGGGACGATGGCGGGAATGGAGGGGTCGGGGTACATGACCCACTCGCTTTCATCCAGAAATGCTTTTTTCTTGGTGCGGTAGTCGAGACTGGAGGTTTTGTTTCCGCAGTACCAGCCCTTGTATTTGGGATTCTCCAAAATATGGCGAATAGTCAGAGTATTGAAGGCATTCCCCTCCCGGCTGGTGTAGCCCATTTCCGTGAGCTTTTTGGAGATACTCCGGGTGCCCAGCTTCCGGTTGGCATAGAGGTCGAAGATAATGCGGATAATCTCCGCTTCCTCTTCGTTGATGGTCAGCACGCAGTCCTTTTTGTCATAGCCGTAGAGCTTGTCGTTTCCCAGCACATGACCGTTTTTGATGGCCTGCCGGAAACCGAATTTCAGTCGCTCTGAAAGTTTCCGAATCTCGTCCTGTGCAACACCTGCCATGATGACCAGCCGAAATTCGCTGTCCGTATCCAGGGTGTTGATGTTGTCGTTCTGGAACAGTACCCCCACATTGTTCTCCAACAATTCCTGCGTATATTTGATGCTGTCCAGTGTGGAGCGGGAAAACCGGGAGATTTCCTTGGTGATGATGAAGTCAAACATCCCGGCTTTCGCGTCCCGAATCATGCGGTTAAAATCATCCCGCTTCTTTGTGGTGCCGCCGGAAATGCCTTCGTCGATGTACCCCGGCACAAAGCGCCAGTTGGGCTTACTTTGAATCAGCTCCGTGTAATACTGCACCTGATTTTCCAGACTGTTAATCTGTTCGTCCTGATCTGTGGAAACCCGGGCATAGAAGGTTACCCGGAGGGGCAGGTCGTAAATCGACCTGCCCATTCTCAGCTCAGCACGGATTTTTCTCACATCCATGTGCATCCTCCTTTCCACGCTCATTATCCCAGAAAAAGTCCGGCAAGTCCAATGTGCCGAGGATTTTGTTCCGGGATTTGTCGTGAATGTCCTGCGTAATCAGTTTTTTATCCAAAAGCGTCTGCAACAAGACGCACATAATATCCTGCTGTACCTCATTCATGCCCACTCACCTCGTAACACCCTATGCGTATTCTTTTTCATCATGCCGCACCTCACCGTTCCTGACTGCGCTGCCGCTTGCGGCAGTCCGCTTCCAGCAGCTTCAAAATCCGCTCCTGAATCCGGGCAGGAGTGTAGCTTTTGGGGAAGAATTTCCGCAGATCGTCCAGCCGGAAGCTGATCTTTTCCTGCTGATTGGCCTTGGGTTCCCGGAGAATTTCAAAGATTTTGTCCATATTCAGTTCCCCGGACTGGCTCAGCTTTTTCAGTTGGACGGCTTGGGAGAGAGACGGGGTGCAGTCCTCACTCTCCATGGTTTCCAGCAAATCCTGTTGCTCCTGCCCGGTCAGATAGGACAGCTCTACTGCCGGGGTCAGGGCAATTTTTCCGGCATCCACCATGCTGAGAATTGGGGGAATCAACTCGGTCAGGCGGATGTATCGCTGTACCTGTCTGCCGCTTTCGCCCTCTGAAATTTCCTCCCTGCTCCACTTCTGGCCAACTTGTCCAGAAGTTCCCTGGTGGCTCAGGGCATCCATTTTCAGCTTATAGGCAAAGGCTTTTTCGCTGGGCAGTATTTTCTCACGGTGGAGATTGCTGTCCACCAGCGCAATGGCGGCGGCGTCCCGGTCAAGGGCATAAATTAAGGCAGGAACCATTTCGATTCCTGCCTTTTGGCACGCATGCAATCTCCTATGCCCGGAGATCACTTCATATTCATCATTTTCCAGAGGACGGACAACCAGCGGGGTCAGCACACCCTGTGTGAGAACACTCCACACAAGCTGTTCCATTTCGTCATCGTCCTTCACCTGGAAGGGGTGGTTTTCAAAGGGGCGCAGCTTTTGAATCAGCAGCTGCATGGCCTGTACTTCTTTGGTATTATTCAAGGGCAATGGTTTCCTCTCTTTCAGATTCTGTATTGCAATATCGTGTGTTCTCCATTATTGGTCCCTCCGTTTCTGCCAGATAAGGTCATACCCCATCACATCTGCAATTTGAATGGCCTCCCGGTAGCGCAGAGAACCTCTGCTCAGCTTGTTGGAGAAATTGGAAATGCTGTCGCTCCAGCCGTATTCGTCGGACAGCAGGTCAACCACCTGCTGCATGGTCATGCCCGAACGGACAATGATACTCTTGATTTCATTCTTCACATTCATAATCATACCTCTGATTTCTGTATTGTGATATCAGCATCGAAACTGCCGATATCGGTTATACGGTTTTGATATCGAGTCTTCGGAACAATGCAAAATTGCACGAAACCGCAGAATAAATACACGCTTCGCACCAGCGCGATGCGGTGTAATTCTCCTGCGGTTTGGCATAGCATTTTTCTGTTTAGATAAGTCTTTGGAAATATCCTCACATTTCGGACTGTTCCTGATGCCTTTTCCGGCATTCGTACCGCCTGCAGCTGACGATCTCCGCCCGGAAGGTCTGCTTGCAGCAGCATTCACAGCTCCGGCAGATGGAGTTGAACTGGATGCGCCCTGCCTGATTGCGGAACAGTTCCCACTCCTGTCCTGTGTATTTCTTCATTCTGGTTTCTCCTTCTGTTTTTTGTTGATGGTCTCTTGTCTGCAGCAAATGCAATAAATGCAGCAAAGTTAAGCAGTGGGATTCACAAGAATATGCACATCCGGCGGTCTGCCGGTTCCATTGTATTCTGGCTGGGTGATTTTGAGATAGCCGTACTCTTCCAGCAGCTCCAGAATGGGAAACAGTTCCTCCGTCTTGGAGAAATACTTGCCCCGGCAGTTCTGAAACAGCTGGGAGCGCTTGATATCCATAACCTGCATTTTCCGAATCTTCGCCCAGACGAATTTCGCCTTCGCGATGTTCACATCCGCACCCATGGTGGAGTAGGCGTGCATGGAATGGGCAAGGAAGTACTTACCGATCTCCATAGCCCGTCCGACGGTTTCCGCAGAGATTTCGTTTTCTCCTTCCACCATATCCGCAGCATGGAGCAGCCCCGCAATCCGTAAGATTGCGCCGATGTACTTTGCCGCCCAGTCCGGAAAAATCTGCCCTTCCTCAACCATGAACTGTTCGTGTTCTTCAAAATAATCCGCAATCATTTCCTCTGCCCGCTGGGACAGCACCAGCGTCTGGGGCTCCTCACCCATGGGCAGTGCCATCAGCCGAAAGATCAGTTCCCGATACTTATCCCGAACCTCTTTGGGAATTCCCGGTGTGCGGAAGGTTCGAGTGCCAATCCGGGAGGTAGGAAAGGAATACAGAAACCTTGCCAGCAGCCCCCGCCCAACCATGGTCGTGTTTGCCATGATGCAGTCCAGCACATTGGGCTGCACAGTGAGGATCGCTGTCAGGCAGGGATTGGGAATGTACTCTGCCTCCCGGCTCATACGATCTACGGAAATCGGATCACCGCAGTGGGCTTTCAGCCAGGTATCCAGATTAGCTGTGCTGCTGTAGCGGCCAGCCAGAATATCAAAAATGCCGCCCTCTGAGGAAATAACCGACAGCGTGCCGCCATTGTTCGCAAGCAGATTCGTCAGTGCCTCACTGGAGCAATCATCAGCAAAGAATCTGCGCGGTTTCTCCACCGGTATCGCTTCCAATTCATCCTCCAGCTGCTGAAGCTCCAGTTCCATTTCCCGGTTTTCTTTGGATTCCAGCTTCTTTTTAATGCCTGTGATCTGCCTCTGTAGTGCCTCCCTCTTTCGTTCACTGGTGCGAATTTCCTCTGCGTGGTCAGCATTGAACTGCATTTCATAATCATACAGCACTCGGGTCATATCCCGGATGACGCCAGATTTCCGTTCGCCTGGGGCTGCAATCACCAGCGTGTAGAGGTTCAGCGGCTCGTAGTACCCCGGCATGCCCTGTACCCGGAACTTCCCCTGCAAGGCGGTTGCCAGCACACCCAGACCGATTACCGCCGCCATTGCGGGAGAAGTCTGGCTGTTTTCAGAAACAGCAGCTACATAATCTCTGACGATTGGTGGTAAGGCTACCACGGGGAAGTCGGGCAGTTCTCCGATGGCAGGTGTCAGGGGAATCACCGGCAAAAACTCCGGCTCTGCGTCACACTTGGGCTGGTAGGTTTCCGAGCATTTCTGAATGGCATTGCGAATGGTGATGGCACCGTAGGTACTGCCGGACTGGGGCCTGTCCCACTTCTCTCTCATGAGGCCCGAGGCTCGGAACAGCCGATCCATCTGCATGGCATTTCCGCCTGTCCAGAATGCCAGATGGCTGCACAGCGCCATGTCGGCTTCGGAATGTGACTGGAAATTCCCGGTATCCCCACAGTACAGCTTCCAGAAGCGGTTTCCATTTTTGCTTTTCCTCGCCTTATCCAGAAGGTCGCTGTCTTCCGGTGCAGGGGCGGCAGGGCCGCCAGCCAATGCGTTACTAACTCCTATAGCGGCTGTTACACCATTGGACCCGCTCGATTCGATACTGCGACAAGAATTTACTGCATTTATTGCATTTCTTGCAGGGTTCTCGGGTCGCAGCATAAATCGTTCCAGAACCTCTTTCAGCTCCTCCGTGCGGTCACCAAACTCATACCACTGGCAGATATCTCCTGTGAGGGTCACATATTTGCTGGTGGCTCCGGCAACATACACCTCCACCCCGGCTTTGTGATTCATTGTGTAGTAGCGCTGGCTGTCATACTGGAAATCCTTTGCGAAGAAATACAGGTGCAGCCCCTTTTTGCTGGGGCTGAACTCTGTGTAGGTGTGCATGATCTCCACAATGGTTGCCGCCGGTTCCGTGAAATAGCCGCTGTCGGTGACACAGTTGTCCAGATCAATGGCGCACAGCCCGTCAAAGATGCCCAGACCGATGCCGTCATACCCCTGTGCCCGGAGGGCGGTTTCAAAAGGGGCAAAAGTTCCCGGGTCGTTGCTTTTCGCCATCTGCCCGGTGTTGGGATTGTAGGGGACTTTCGTTTTTCTCCCACCACGCTCTTCCATACGCCAGCAGCAGAATCTGCCTTGCGTCAGAATTTCGGGTGGGACTTCGTAATAGTTGTTCATGCTTGATCTCCTTTTCAAAATCGTATGTATGCCGCTCTCCCCGAACCAGTTCCTGCCCGGCATTCCCCCGGCGTTTTCTCCTCCTAGGCACGCTCATAGTCACCGCGATGCTTCCCCGGAGGACATATCCCTTTCGGACGGTCATTCAGTTTTCAAGCTTCACCCGTAGTCCCAAATGCGGTTTTCGTTGCATTCGGGCAAGCAACTCTGTCCGTATTCTACAACATAAAAAGGCCGTTTCCCGGATATCCGAAAGGATGGAAACAGCCTGTGATATTCAGAATTTCCACGCTTATAGACAAGCGTGTTATAATGGAAGAAAAGAATGAAAGGGCGTGTTGTTGTGAATACGAAGCTTACAACACAGGAAAAACTGAAGGACCTGCGAGTGGAACGGCATTTGACTTTGGAGCAGCTTGCGCAGGAGTCCGGTATTTCCAAATCCGCACTGGGCAAGTATGAATCCGATGATTTCAAGGACATCAGCCCCTTCAGCATCGTCACCCTGGCGAAATTCTACGGTGTGTCCACGGACTATCTGTTGGGGCTGACGGAAACAAAAAATCACTCAAACACAGACCTGCACGATCTGCATTTGAGTGATGAAATGATTGATCTTTTGAAAAGCGGAAAGCTCAACAACCGGCTGCTGTCTGAACTGGCTCTGCACAAGGACTTCCAGCGCTTTCTGGTGGACATAGAGATCTTTGTTGACCGGATTGCGGACATGCGTATCAATGACATGAATGCAATTCTGGAAGCCTCACGGCGGCAGGTGATGGAGAAACATAATCCCGGTGAAAACGATCTGTATATGCGCACTTTGGAGCTGGCACAGGTCAGTGAGGAAAACTACTTTGCCCATGTGGTTCACAAGGATATCGACAGCATCATGCAAGATATCCGCAAATCCCACAAGACAGATTCTACCACCGCCGATGCGGAATCTCCCGTGAAAGAGATTCAAAAGCAGATGGAAACCGCCATGCACTACAAGGGTACCGAGGAAGAAAAGAAGGCCCGTCTGTTCCTCTCCACGCTGGGTATTGACTACGATAAGCTGTCTCAGGAGGAATTTGTTGCTCTGATTGGTATTTTGAAGAAGTCCGCTCATATGAAAAGTCCCAATAACATGCGGGGAAAAGTAGTTCCGTATCAGGTACATGGGAAGGGAAATCGAAAAAAGCATAAGTGACGGAAAATAGAAAAGACATCTGTTTTTCAGGTATCGCAAACTGAGTAACCGTTTTGGCAAGCAGTGTCTGGGTGCTACCCAGCCTTATTTTGCTTGTTGGGGCAAACCCCAATCCCCAAGATCAGCACTGCATGCTGGCTGCGCATTTTCAAATGCTGATTTGGCAAGCCTGATCGATGCACAATTTCGTCTATGGGAAGCAGCGGATACCTCAGCCATCAAGGGCGGCGTGTTTCACGCCGCCCTTACAGAGATGCATAGGCAAAATATACGGATAGAAATGTCAAATCTCTCTTTCCCATCTCGCAATTCTGGTGTATAATAACTTCATCGAAAGCAATTTTATCATGGGCTGCCAGTCGGAAAGGAATCAGTATGAATTACATCTTAAAACATTTTGATACGCCGCTGATTTCCTTTTCTGCTCAGAGCGGTGCGGAACCGGATATTCAGATTCTGTCCGTGAACGAATCCTGCCGGGAGCTTTTCCCTCTGGATTTGGCGGAAGTCAGTCCCGCCGGTCTGGAATCCTGGATTCGTCACCGAACCATCCCGCGCAACCGGGCGTATGTGGACAATCTTCTCAGCACCATGGGACTGAGTCTGAATCGCCCGGTGGATGTGCTGAAGGTCTCCAAAGGACTGAGCCTGAACGATTGCTACTGGGTGACCGAAGCGGATTTCACCGGCAGCTTTGAGAATTTCAATCTCTACGACAACCGGTTCAGCCGCGTGCTGGGTCAGATCGCCTTTACCGGCTTCGGAAGCTCCGGCTCCATCCTGTCCTCCAGCCCGGAATTCACAACAGGCGGTATGCTGCCCAAATGCTGGCGCAGAGAGGGCGGCATTATCCGCCTGTACAAAGGCGGCACCCAGGGTGCCTCCAACACCGGGTTCGAGCCTTACTCCGAGTTCTACGCCTCCCAGATTGCCAAAATTCTGGAAGTCAACGCCATTGACTATTCCATTTCCCGCTGGAAGGAAACCCTGTGCTCCACCTGTGAGCTGTTCACCAGCAAAGATATCTCCTTCGTACCTGTGGGGAGAATTGTCCGCAGCGGCGGTATGAAAGCCGTCCGGGCGTTCTGCGAATCGCAGGGCGAGGAATATGTCAAGGCATTGGATGACATGATTGTCTTTGATGCCGTCATTTTCAACACCGACCGGCACTACGGGAATTTCGGTTTCCTCGTGGACAGCCACACAAATCAGATCATTGCCCCGGCTCCTCTGTTTGACCACGGCAATGCACTGCTGAATATGGCAGGCGCCGAAGCCCTGAAGAGCAAGGAAAACATCCTGAAGTATGCCAAAACCCAGATGCCATGCGTATACGATGATTTCGTAGGGGAAGCCAAAAAGGTCATGACCCATGAGCACAGAAATCATCTGCGCAAGCTCCTGCACTTCCGATTCAAGCGGCACAGCCGATACAACCTGAGCCCTAAGCGACTGGCTCTCGTGGAGTTTGCCGTGCAGAGCAGAGTAAAGGAACTGTTGGAAGAATAACGCAATGCCCACCGATCAATTCTGACCGGTGGGTGTTTTTCGTCATGTATGTTGTTCCAGACCTAAAAAAGGCTGATATTTTTCGTATCAGTTCCAATGACAGCAACTTTTCGTAAATTTCTTACCAATCTTGTTGGTGAAGAAAACATTGTAACTTATAGTGAATATTTGAACTAGAAGAAATGGTCTGGCAAAATTTTTTTCAGACCATTTTTCGCAAATAATAACACAACTTTATCCGCTTCAACAAGTGATCTGCGCGAAAGATATGTTGACTTCTCCTATCACCCTGGCTATAATAAACTTACATGAATTCGTCCGCTCGAAAGGATATAATTACTAAAAGTCAGAAAGGAGTTGCGCTCATGGATATCCAACACTACAAGGATATATTTGAAGACTATGGCGGCATGATGCGCACAAAGGATCTGGAACAGGAAAAGATCCGATATAGAAATGTCCAACAGCTTATTGAGGCAGGCTTGGTGGAGAAAGTTCGATACGGTTATTATCAATGGGTTCGTCCCAATGATTTCAGCGAAGCCGGAACCGTGATCCGCCTGTTCCCCGATGCAATTCTCTGTATGGACACGGCGCTGCGCTATTACGAATATAGTGACCGTACTCCCGGAGATTGGCATCTTGCCGTTAGTAAAGATTCCGGAAAATCCCGGTTCAATATTGACTATCCTTTTGTAAAGCCATATTATGTGGAACCTTCAGTACTTAAACTGGGACTGACTAAAGGTAATATATTTCATAATACTGTATTAAAAGATTTTCCTCTTTTCTGCCCTAAATGCAAATTGACGCATATCATTGATGTAGAAAAATTAGAGATTGTAATCAAAAATACAGAAAAACAAACTTTTATTATTTAGAAGAAAGGATATA
>JAQYLT010000071.1 GCA_028719885.1 Bacillota bacterium | reverse complement strand
GGAGGGCGACATCGCCGCCTCCGACATCACCTTCTACCGCCTGCAGTGCGACAGCGAGGGCAACCTCCGCTCCTACGTGGCCGAGGGTGAGATCCTGCCCGTGGCCACCCGCAGCTTTGGCGGCATCGCCGTGTTCGCCATCCCCGAGATGGGCCGGTTCTATCGCCATGTGCTGATTCAGAAGCGGTATCCCCACCATGGCGCCGTGGCCTTTGCCCACTGCGGCAAGGCACTGTTCGAGGTGCTGAAATACTTCGGCGTCCAGGACATCGCCTACAATCAGCCCAAGAGCCTCCCCTACGCCACCGAGAACCCCTGGGCATAAAACCAACAAAAAACAAATTCCGGCTCCCACCTTCGGGAGCCGGTTTTTATGCAGCTTCATTATGCTTTTGTTAAAGAATGATTCATTGTTTCAAAATCGGTTGGATAAATGGTAAAACGCCAATCATATGTTCCCCCAATACCATCCAACGAACTGCGGCGATCATCAAACCTTTCGGAACGCATAAATGCGTTCCCTACGAAAACACAAATTGCTTGTTCTGCCAAGTGAAAGCAATCATACACCGGGGATGGAAAGGCTAACCGGCAAATTCCCGCTGCCTTTGCTCCACCTTTTTTCTGCACAGGAAAAAGGTGGGAATGAGGAAGGCGTCCGCGAATATCCAGGCCATTGGGTGCCCCAGAGCCACGCCGGTAAAGCCCAGCCGGGGGGCGATGACCAGTCCCGCAAGGGCCCGGGCGATCATTTCCATCACCCCGGACAGAATGGCCAGCACGGAGAAGCCCATGCCCTGAATGGAAAACCGCACCACATTCACCAGGGTCAGCAGGCAATAGCCGGAGACGGTGATTTTCAAAAACTGGGCGGCGTAGCCGATGACCTGCTCGTCCGGCACATCCAGGAACAGGCACACCAAATCCCTGCCGAAGAGAGCCACCACGGCGTACAGAACCGCCGAGCAGCCAAAGCCGCACAGGGAGGCGGCCTTGACGCCCTGGCCGATGCGCTCCAGCTTTCCCGCTCCCATGTTCTGACCGGTGTAGGGGGCCATGGTGGCGCCCAGGGCTTCCACCGGGCAGGCCAGGAAGCCGTTGATCCGCTGGGCAGCGGTGGCACCGGCCACGGCGCTGGAGCCGAAGCCGTTCATGGTTGCCTGGATGATCAGCGAACCAATGGCGGTGACGGAATACTGCAGGCCCATGGGAATGCCCATGTAGCACAGCCTGCCCATGCAGCCCTTGTCCGGCCGCCGCTCCTGGGAATCCATCCGGAGGATGGCATACCGCTTTTTCATATGGAACAGGCAGATGATGCCGGAAACCGCCTGGGAAATTACCGTGGCCAGGGCGGTGCCCTCCACCCCCATGCCGAAAAGGCGGATGGTGATGATGTCCAGGGCGATGTTCATGGCGGAGGACAGGGCCAGAAATACCACAGGGGTTTTGCTGTCTCCCAGGGAGCGGAGAATGCCCGCCAGGATATTATAGAGGAACGCGGCGGGAATGCCCAGGAAGATGATGAAGATATACCGGTAGGCGTATTCAAACACATCCTCCGGGGTGTTCATCAGCCGCAGGATGGGCCGGCAGAACAGGCACACCGGCACCGTGAGCAGCACGGAGCAAATGGCCGCCAGCCAATAGCTGTTGGCCACGTATTTCCGCAGCTGGGAATCCTCATGGGCGCCGAATTTCTGGGCGATGGGGATGGCAAAGCCGCTGCACAGCCCCATGCAGAAGCCCAGCACCATAAAGTTCAGAGAGCCGGTGGCCCCCACCCCCGCCAGGGCACGGATGCCCAGGAGCTTACCCACGATCACCGTGTCCACAATGTTGTAGAACTGCTGGAACAGCATGCCCAGATAGGTGGGAAAGGCGAAATACAAAATGAGCTTCAGGGGAGAGCCCTTTGTTAAATCCTTTGTCATGATTTTACGCTTTCTGCTTACACCATTTCCGCCATGTTAAGAATCAGGCGCTCCGTCTTCTCCCAGCCCAGGCAGGGGTCGGTGATGGATTTGCCGTAGACGCCGCAGCCGATTTTCTGGCTGCCGTCCTCAATGTAGCTCTCCACCATAAAGCCTTTCACAAGGGAATGCACATCCCGGCTGTAGGCCCGGCTCTGGAGCACCTCCTTGATGATGCGGCCCTGCTGCAGGGGGTCCTTGCCGGAGTTGGCGTGGTTGGCGTCGATGATGGCGGCGGGATGCTCCAGGCCGCTCTTTTCGTAGCACTCGTGGAGGAAGATCAGGTCCTCATAGTGGTAGTTGGGCCGGGGATTGCCGTGCTTGTTGGTGTAGCCCCGGAGGATGGCGTGGGTGTAGGGATTGCCGGTGGTGCTGACCTCCCAGCCCCGGTAGATAAAGGTGTGGCCGTGCTGGGCGGCGTTGATGGAGTTCATCATCACGGAGATGTCGCCGCCGGTGGGATTCTTCATGCCCACGGGGACGGAAATGCCGCTGCTGGTCAGCCGGTGCTGCTGGTTCTCCACGCTCCGGGCTCCCACCGCCACGTAGGCCAGCAGGTCGTCCAGGTACCGGTAATTCTCCGGGTAGAGCATTTCATCCGCCGCGGTGAAGCCGGTTTCCCGAAGCACCCGCATGTGCAGCTCCCGGATGGCAATCAGGCCTTTCAGCATGTCCGGGGCGGCGTCGGGGTCGGGCTGGTGGAGCATGCCCTTGTAGCCCGCGCCGGTGGTCCGGGGCTTGTTGGTGTAAACCCGGGGGATGATGAAGATTTTATCCTTTACCTTTTCCTGGAGCTCCCGGAGACGGTTGACATAATCCAGAACACTGTCCTCCCGGTCGGCGGAGCAGGGGCCCACGATCAGGGCGATCCGCTGGTCCTCGCCGGAGAGAATGGCTTTCAGCTCCCGGTCCCGGGCCTCAAAAGCCGCCTCCATCTGGGCGGTCACCGGATATTCTTTTTTTAACTCGGCGGGGATGGTGAGCTTCCGCCGAAATTCCATATTCATCATAGGGATACTGTCCTTTCTGTCTGTTTCGGGATGAGTATAGCGCCTTTTCTTCAAAAGTTCAACTGTTTTCTCCGGCTCAAAGCAGAGAGATTTTTCGCTTCCCGGGCCTTTTTCTTTTTGCATTTTTACGAAAGGCCTGGTATGATGGAGCGGATAAGATCATGCGCCTGTCCGCTTGACAAAGCAGAGCAGGAAATTGGAATGCCGCGCAGATAAGCGCATCAAAAATCCCCTCCTGAAAGGAGGGGCAGGGAGGAATCATCATGTCGATCATCAAATTCAACCCCCAGGAGTGGGACCGGATCACCGCCTTTCTGGATGCCGTTCCCGACATCGGCGCCATGGATGCCGATACGCTGAAGCAGTACCGGAGAGAAACGGAGCAGACCATCCGGGATTTGGATGCGCTGGAGCCAGGCAGCCAGACCAGCGAGGCCTATGAGCTTTGGGCGGACCTCCATGAGGACTTGGAGGATGTGCTGGATGAAATTCTGGACTGCCTGGAGGATTTGGGCCAGGCTTGACTACTGCACCAGGGTCAGCTGCTGCCAGCGGCCTTTCCGGTAGCGGCGGATGCAGACCAGGCCGGTGACCGTCCAGGTCAGGCCCTGGGTGAGCCACACGCCCCAGTAGCCAATGGGGGCCAGCTGGGTGAGGACATTGGCGAAGAGAATCCGGCAGATCACCTCCGCCATGCCGTTGATCAGGCTGAACCGGGAATCGCCGCAGCCGTTGAGGATGCCTCTGGGCACATAGATCATGCCCAGGGGGAAATAGAAGAAGCAGTCGATCCGCAACGCCTTGGCGCCGATGGCAATCACCTCCGGCTCCTTGACAAAGCAGCCCACGGCCCAATCCCCCAGGAGGAAGAAAAAGGGAATCATCAAAAGGCTCAGGATGAGAACGATCAGGGCGGAGGCCCGATAGCCCTGCTTCACCCGCTGGATCTCTCCCGCCCCCTTGTTCTGCCCGGCAAAGCTGGTGAGGGCGGTGCTGAGGGAGGTAAAGGGCATCTGCACCAGCTGCTCGATCTTGCCCACCACGGTATAGGAGGCCATCACCGTCTGGCCGAAGGTGTTCACCACCCCCTGCAGCACCATCACGGAAACGGCAATCAGGGAGCTTTGCAGGGCCATGGGAATGCCCAGCTTCATGCAGCGCCAGATGATGTGCTTGTTGGGCTTCCACTCGGCTCCGGTCAGCTGGAAGTAGGATACCTTTCGCCAGGCGTAAAGGGTGCTCACCAAAAAGGAGAAGAACTGGGAGATCACCGTGGCCAGAGCCACACCGAACACGCTCCAGTTGAAATACAGCACAAAGGCCAGATCCAGAATGATGTTGATGACGCAGCTGAGAACCAGAAAGTACAGCGGCGACTTGGAGTCCCCCAGGGAGCGCAGCAGTGCGGCCACACCGTTATACAGCGCCACGGCCACAATGCCCAGACTGGTCACCCGCAGGTAGGTCAGTGACAGGGGGAGGATTTCCTCCGGCACCTGCAAAAGCCTGAGAAACATGGGTGCGCCCAAATACCCCAGCAGGCTCACGGCAGCTCCCGCGATGGTCAGAATGTAGGCAGCGTTGGAGATGGTGGCTCGAATCTGGGCGTGGTCTCTGGCACCGAAATACTGGCTGGCCAGAATGCCGATGCCCACAGCCAGGCCGGAGCTCAGGGAGAAAAACAAAAAGCCCAGGGAGCCGCAGGTGCCCACCGCCGCCAGGGCCTCTGCTCCCACATAGTTTCCTACCACCATGGAGTCCACCAGATTGTAGAATTGCTGGAAGAGATTACCGATGAGAAGCGGCAGGGTAAACATAAAAATATGCCGCAGGGGGCTGCCTTGGGTCATGTCGGTTATTCGTTTGGTCTGTGCCATTTTTTACACCCCCGGAGGAAAGCGATCAGCCGTTTTTTTGGAATCCGCTGCATTATAGCACAGCCCTTTTCAAATGTAAATCCCAACCATGGAAATGGGCAATAAATGGACAAATCCTCCCGGGAAGAGCAAATTCCGGGCGCCTCCCCATTCCTTTCAGCGCCTCTTCCGCCTTTGCCGGATTCCACAAATTTGCCTGATTTTTCGGCGGGCGGATGGCATATTTGTCTAAATAATTTGGCAATATTGTCAATTGTAAAGCTATCGACATTTTGCCTTTTTGGGATTATAATAGAGAAAGTGATTCGGGGCCGCTTTCTGCCGGTTTTTGCCGGCGGCGCCGGAGGGTGGGCTGCGGGCCGCCTCCGTGCCGTGCCCCGACGCAAGATACGAATTTTCTGATAAAGGAGAGTACCGATCATGAACAACATTCCCGAAGTGAAGCTGGGCATCATTGCCGTGTCCCGTGACTGCTTCCCCATTGCCCTGTCCACCCAGCGGCGCAAGAACATCGTGGCCGCCTACGGTGAGGGCCTGTACGAGTGCCCCATCACTGTTGAAAACGAAAAGGACGCTTCCGCCGCCATCGCCGACGTGAAGGCCCACGGCGTCAACGCTCTGGTGGTGTTCCTGGGCAACTTCGGCCCCGAGACCCCCGAGACTTTGCTTGTCAAGAAGTTCCACGGTCCTGCCATGTGCATCGCCGCTGCCGAGGGTGACGGCGACATGATCAACGGCCGGGGCGACGCCTACTGCGGCATGCTGAACTGCTCCTATAACCTGGGCATGCGCCACCTGAAGGCC
>JAQYLT010000070.1 GCA_028719885.1 Bacillota bacterium | reverse complement strand
CCCCGCCGCGGGCTCCTGGGTTTCCCCGGGGTTCGTTTTACCGTAATGGCTCAAACATTTGCCACGGTGCGGCGGGGGCACCCCCCCGCCCTACGGCATTGTCCAACATCATACCATTCAACCCGCCAAACACCAATTTGCCTGCCTTCTGAGGCAAAGATTTTCCCCCCGCTGATTCAAAGCGGGGGGAGGGTAATCATTCTGTGGCGCTTTCCAGCAATGTCAGCCGTTTCCGGTCCGCGTCCAGTCGGCAGCGGACGCCGATGGGGAGCACCCCAATGGGCTCGGCGTGACCGAAATTCACATTGTAGAGAATGGGCAGCTCCGGGTGCCCGGCCTCAAAGCCCACCACTTTTCTGTAAACCTCCTTGTAGGGCTCATACTTGCTCCGCCTTGCGGGCTTTCCTACAAGGATGCCGTTAATCACATCGAATATTCCCTGGGCCGCCAGGTTTCTCAGAATCCAGGTGAGCAAATCACAGCTCATGTCCTCCTCACTGGTTTCCAGGAATAGGATTTTTCCTGCCCATTCTTCCTGATCAGGCCACAGGCAGGTGCCCAGCAGCTCGATGAACACATCCACACAGCCACCCAGCAGGGGACCCTCCACGATGCCCTGACCCTGGAGCACCTCATAGCCGATTTCCTCCGGGTGATAGGGCTTGAGGGTGTGGATGTTTTTCTCGTCCCAGAAAATCTTTTCGTCCTCGTCGTCATACCAGTAGGGGGCGGAGGGAATGTCCAGGGTGGGCTGGGGGGTGAAGAGGGTGTTTTGAATCATGGCGGCAGTGTAGTCGTTGATTTTCACGTACTCAGAGAAATTGGTGAGAATGGCCGCCCCGTAGTAGGAAATCAGTCCCGCCTTGTACATCATCATGTGATTGGTGGTGGTGTCGGAGAAGCCGGTGAAAATCTTGGGATTTTGAGAAATCACATCAAAATCAATGTAGGGCAGCAGCCGGATGGTGTCGTCCCCGCCGATGGCGTTGAAAATGGCCTTGACTTCGGTGTCCCGGAAAGCCTGCATCAAATCCGCCGCCCTGGCCTCCGGGTGATGGTACAGGTAGTCCCGCCCTTTCAGCGCGTTGGGCATCACCTTGACGGTGAGGCCGTAGTCCTTTTCCAGCCGCTCCTTGGCAATGTAGAACCGGTGGATGGCCCAGCTTTCCCCCAAAGTACCGGAGGAAAGGCTCACAATGGCCACAGTGTCGCCGGGGGATAAATGCTTCGGTTTTTTCATATCCAAATCAACTCATTTCTGTCACATTTCAAGCTTTCTGATTCCCATATTCATTATATCGGATAGAAAATGATTGTCAATTCCCGAATAGACGGTTTCGACCGGTTCGAATCCCTCTCAACTAAAAAAATAACAGTAAAAAAATAACAGATACCCCGACAGGTATCTGTTATTTTTTGGCAGAGGATGAGGGATTCGAACCCCCGCAAACGGAGTCAGAGTCCGGTGTGCTACCGTTACACAAATCCTCTACATTTGGAACGGTCTTATTATACCCAATTTTCGGAAAATGTCAAGCACAAATTTTTTAATGTGCATATCGGTTTTCATCAGCATGATTATGCTTTTGTTAACAAACGATTCGTAGGGAATGCATTTATGCATTCCATGTGAGTAATGGTTTTGCGCCGGTGCGTTGAACGGAAAAATGTTGATCCGTTCCCTACGCAAACACCGGAAAGTGTACCATTCAACGTACCACCCAAAAATCGTTACCTATCGGAACGCATAAATATGTTCCCTACGAAAATTCGGTAAACGTTAAGATAGCCGATAAGCAGATTTTTTATTTTTCATTTACCGCTTCCCGTACCTGGGCGATGGAAATACCATGCTCCCTTGCCAGTCTTGCCAGGTCCTCATATTCCGGCTTGCAGCGGCTTACACCATAGCCCTCTGAAAGCTTGCAGGTGACGCTTCCGTAGGCGGTAGTCACCTCTCCTGTGTGGCGACTCAGAATATAGCGCCGGTGGGGAGTCTCCCGGATGCCCAGGGTGGTGGTGTGGCGGAAGAGAAGCTGCACCATTTCCTCCCGCTGCTCCTCCCGGCAGAGCACCGTGAGCATCCAGGCGGGGCGGTTTTTCTTCATGTATATGGGAGTGGTGAATACATCCACGGCACCGGCGGAAAGCAGCTGCTCCGTGGCAAAGCCCATGTCCTCGCCGGTCATGTCGTCCAGGTTGCAGCTCAGCTCCACAATGCGGTCCTCCCCGCTGCCGGTCTGCCCCAGCACGGCCCGGACGCAGTTGGCCATGGCAAAATCCTTTTTCCCCATGCCGTAGCCAACGGCCTGGGGAACCATCACCGGCATGTCGCCGAATTCTGCCACAAACTGCTTCAGCAGCGCCGCTCCGGTGGGGGTGCACAGCTCTCCCTGAATTTGCCCACCGTAGATGGGAATGCCCTTTAAAATCTCCGCCGTGGCGGGGGCGGGCACCGGCAGAATGCCGTGGGCACAGTACACATGGCCGCTGCCCACGTGGACGGGGGAGGCATAGACCCTGGGATTGCCCAGCTGCTCCATCAGATAGCACACGGCAGTCACATCCGCCAGGGCATCCAGGGTGCCCACCTCATGAAAATGAATCTCCTGAATGGTTGTACCATGGACCAGACTTTCTGCCTGGGCAATCCGGTTGTAGACCGCGCGGATATTCTCTTTCACGGCATCGGAGGCGTGAATGTGGGAAATCCAGTGTTCTATTTCCGCCATGCCGCTGTGGTGATGCTTGTGATGGTTATGGGAATGGTGGTCATGTGGGTGCTCGTCTTCCTCGGTATCCCCTACATAAACATGGATGTGGGTGCCCTGAATGCCGCACTTCTGGGTCAGCTCCCGCTGGAATTTCACGCCGGGGATACCCAGCTCGTTCAGCTTGTCCACCATTGCCTGAGGATTTGGAAACAGCTCCAGCAGAGCGGCGGTGAGCATGTCTCCGGCGGCGCCCATGCCGCAGTCTAAGTACAGTGTTTTCAATGCTTTGCCTCCATATGGTTGATGGTGCTGGCCATGTAGCCCGCGCCGAAGCCGTTGTCAATGTTCACCACGGCGGTGCCGCTGGCGCAGGAATTCAGCATGGACAGCAGAGCGGCAATCCCACCGAAGGCTGCGCCGTAGCCCACACTGGTGGGCACCGCGATCACCGGGCAGTCCACCAGACCGCCGATGACGCTGGCCAGGGCTCCCTCCATGCCGGCCACGGCAATGATCACGCTGGCGCTCATCAGCTCCGCGCTGTGACTGAGCAGCCGGTGAATGCCCGCTACCCCCACATCGTAGAGCCGCAGCACCTGGTTTCCCAGAAATTCCGCCGTCAGTGCCGCTTCCTCGGCCACATTTACGTCGCTGGTGCCGCCGGTGGCCACCACAATGGTGCCCATGCCGTGAGGCGCTTCCATCCGGCCCAGGATGCCGATTCCGGCCTCGGGATAGTAGGTGATGGGGTGTGTTTCTTTCACGGCGGCGGCCTTTTCGGCATCCAGCCGGGTAATCAGCACATTTTCCTGGCCGTGGGAGACCATGGCGGTGAGGATGCCCACAATCTGCTGGGCGGTTTTGCCCGCGCCGTAGATCACCTCTCCCGCTCCCTGGCGGATGCGCCGGTGCATGTCCACCTTGGCGTAGCCGATGTCCTCAAAGGGCTGCTGCTTGAGCTGTAAAAGGGCATCGTCCACACTGACGCTGCCATTTTGGATTCCCTCCAGCAGGCTGCGAATGTCACTGCTCATCTCTGACCTCCAAATCCAGCAGAACGCCGGAGTAGTATTTTTTCAGCTCCCTCAGTACCTGCTCCCGCAGAGTGAGAAGCCTGGGCAGCTGGGAGGCGGGAAGCTGCAGCTTGGCGCTGTCTCCCAGCAGGCGAATGCGGAAACCGGAAAAGCCCAGCCCCATCAAAAATGCCTCGCAGATTTCCGTCCGCTGCAAATCCCCGGCGGTGATGGGGGTGCCGGTGGGGATGCGGGTGGCCAGACACGCATAGGCGGGCTTGTCGTGGGTGAAGAGGCCCGCCTCCTTAGACAGCCTGCGGATTTCCCCCTTGGTCAGTCCGCACAGCCGCAGGGGGGACAGGACGGAAAGCTCCTGCAAGGCCTGCATCCCCGGCCGATCTGTAACCTGGTCCGAGGCGTTGGTACCGTCCAGCAGCACAGAAAAGCCATCTGCCCGGGCGGCGTTTTGAATGGCAGTGAAAATCTTCTGCTTGCAATAATAGCACCGGTTGGCAGGGTTGGCGGTGATGGTCGGCTCTTCCAGCACATCCAGCCGGAGCTTGACCAGCTCCACCCCCAGCTCCCGGGCCAGGCGCTG
The DNA here is from genome assembly GCA_028719885.1 of Bacillota bacterium. Taxonomy (GTDB): domain Bacteria; phylum Bacillota; class Clostridia; order Oscillospirales; family Oscillospiraceae; genus Faecousia. The sequence continues at coordinate 32,326 of JAQYLT010000070.1, read as the reverse complement.
GGCATCCTCGTATTCAAATTGGGGCTGAAAGGCGGTTTTCACATAGTAGGGCCGCACCTGAGCCCCGGATTTCACCGCCGCGTACAGCAGATAGGCCGAGTCCACTCCGCCGGAAAAGGCCAGAGCGACCTTGGGATGCTCCTGAAAAAATTGTTCTATGTCCATGGTATCCCTTCGTTTTCTCAAATGTGCTTATCTTGACTCAGCAAAAGGGGCGTTTACCGAATTTTCGTAGGGAACGGATTCATCCGTTCCGAAAGGTTCATAAACCACCAGGGTTCGACGAATCGTAAAACGATGATTTTTGCGTAGGGAATGCATTTATGCATTCCGTCCCCTTATTGTTTCAGATCGGTGGATTGAATGGGAAAAGAAGCGAAAAACGCGTATATAATACCATTCAACGAACCGCAGTGATTATCGGAGGTTTCGGAACGGATAAATCCGTTCCCTACGAAAAGAATCAACATTTTTCCGTTCAACATACCCTGATAAAGACGTTACCAAGCGGAATGCATAAATGCATTCCCTACGAATTGTTCGTTAACAAAAGCACAACCATGCTGATTAACAGCCGATATGCAAATTCTCAAATTCGGTACAGTGCCTTCCCGTTCTCCAGGGTGACGGTCTGAACCTCTTCCGCGGTCAAGCCCCGGAGCTGGGCTAATTTTTCTGCCACCCGGTATAATTTCCCCGGGTCGTTCCGTTTCCCCCGGAAAGGCTCCGGCGCCATGTAGGGGCAGTCGGTTTCCAGAACGATGCGCTCCAAGGGGATGTTTGCTGCCACCTCCAATGCCTTTCTGGCATTTTTAAAGGTGAGCACGCCGCCGAAGCCGATGTACCAGCCCCGGTCAATGAGCCATTTGGCCATTTCCAGAGAGCCGGAGTAGCAGTGAAACACCCCGGTAACCTCCGGAAACTCCGCCACGATGTTCATGCCGTCCTCGTGGGCCTCCCGTTCGTGGACAATGACGGGCAGCTTTTCTTCCCGGGCCAGCTCCATCTGAGCCCGGAAGGCCCGCTGCTGAATATCCCTGGGAATGTCCTCATAGTGGTAGTCCAGGCCGATTTCGCCGATGGCCTTTACCTTGGGATTCTCCCGGCAAAGGCTGCGGTAGCAGTCCAGCACGGCCTCGTTTACTTCGTCTGCCGCGTCCGGATGGGAGCCCACGGCGGCATAGAGATAGTCATAGCGCTTTGTCAGCTCCACCGCTGCCAGGGAGGAAGCCTGGCTGCAGCCCGGATTCATCAGCAGGGCGATGCCTTCCTGGGGCAGTCGGGACAGCAGTTCCTCCCGGTCTTCCTCAAACGCCCGGTCATCCATGTGGGCGTGGGTATCAAAAATCATGGTAAATCACCTTTTCATCTGTTCCGTTCTGGGTAATGATGGCCACCAGGCATCCGGCCCACTGGCGCACCCGGGGGTCCTCCGGGGAGAAATCCGTCCGGTTGGGAAAGCCGGTGAGCCCCATCCCGCTGCATTTCACCGCGGCCTCCTTCAGCACCCACAGGGCGAGGAAAGCCCGGCGCTGATCGGAAGCTTGGGCAAAGCGCTGCTGCTCCTGGGGAGAAAAGATTCGCTTGGCCAGAGAAAGCCGCACCGGCCGGTCCAGCTCCTCCGCATCGATGCCCACCGGGACGGTGGACAGGACGCAGAAAGCGTGGCGGCTGGTGTGGCTGATGGAGAAATAGTAGGGGGAATTTTCAAAATGGGGCTTGCCCCTGGCGGACAACCGAATCCGGGGCATTTCCTCTCCCGTTTCCATTCGGTACAGCCACTCCAAAAGCTGCCGTCCCGCCTGATGGCCGGAGAGGCTGCCCAGCTCACAGCAGCCGGCAATCATCGGGCGTCGATGATGTCGTCATCACCGGGGTCACCGGTGAATTTGTTCCACACCAGCAGATCGATGATCATGCCCACACCGATGAGCAACACCACGATGCCGCAAATAATCACGGCCAGCCGGGAAAGGGCCAGGGGCATGAAAATCAGGAGGACACCCATAATGCAGCAGAGGGTGGCGGTGACCTTTTCGTGGGCGGCATAGGGACTGACGTAGCCACGGATGCCCTGGAGCAGGAGCAGGATGCCGATGATCCGCCCCACCTGGCGCTCCAGGCTCACGGGCTTGCCCATGATGGAGAAACCGACGATGAGCAGAATCACGCCGCCGCACAATTGGAGAAAATCTTTTCTGTAGCCGGCATCGAAGAAGAAGCCCACCAGCTTTCCGGCACCGGCCAGGGCGATGAGAACCCCCGCCGCCCAGGCGATAGAGGTGGTGAGGGAGCCCGGCCGGAAGATGAGGATCAGCCCCAGAACGCAGGTGAGCACCGGCTTCAGCCAGGGCCGAATGTCAAAGGAATGCTTCATGATAAAAACCTCCTGAGTGATTATTGATCCCCTATAAATTTTACCATTCCATTTTACTTTCTTTTCATTCCGCTGTCAATGGAGAAAAGCAGGCATATGGCTCCCCCTGGGTGCATAGGCTCTCTCAAGGTCAAACTGCGGCAAGGAGGATTTGCGATGGCACAGGAACCGCTGCCCCACCGGCTGACCCTGGCGGAGCGTAACAAGCTGACGGTAACCGGCGTGACGGAGGTGGTCAGCTTTGAGGACAGAGAGGTGGTCCTGCAAACCGGCATGGGAATATTGACGGTTCAGGGCAGTCAGCTCCAACTGAAAAACCTTTCTCTGGAGGGCGGACAGGTGGAGGTGGAGGGCAGCGTCAGTGCCCTCGTTTATGAGGAGGCCCGGCAGGGCGGCTGGTTCAGCCGTCTGTTTGGATGATCCCACCGGCGCTGTCCCTGCAGCGGTTCGGCGCGGGCTGCCTGCTGGGTGTGGGCCTGGGGGTGCTCTATGGCTTTTTGCGGCCGCTGCGGCCAAAGCACACCCTGTTCAGCGACCTTGTTTTTCTGCTGGGCTTGGGCTGGGCATGGCTGTATCTGGCGCTGGCGGTGTGCGGCGGCGACCTGCGCCCCGGCTATTCCTTTGGCCTGGCGATAGGCTGCCTGGCCTGGGAAATGACCCTCGGCAGGCTGATAGACCCCATTTTTTCCAAAATCTGGCACCTTGCGGCCCGGTTGAAAGGTCTCCTGTTGGTTCCTGCAAAAAAATTTTTGCATTTTTTGAAAATTTTATTTGCATCTGGGGAAAAATGGGTTACAATATGGAGGAATGGCTGTCCAATGCGTGGGCGGCCGGACGGAGGTATCACTCATGGCAGAACGCAAGATCAAAATCGGAAAGGTGCAAATCGTATTTTTCAAAAGCAGCACCCAGGTGCTGACGGCGCTGGCCGTGGTCATTTTGCTCACCGCCGCCGCGCTGGGGACGCTCAGCCTGGTGGAGCATCGGATGATCCGGCAGACCGAGGATCTCCGGGCCCAGGCGGCTCAGATCGAATACGAAAACAGCCTTCTGAAGCAATACACCGACGAGCTTGGTTCCGCCAAGAGCGTGGAGCGCATCGCCCGGGAAGAGCTGGGCATGGTTTCCCCCGACACCGTCCTGATTGAAGCGCAAGTCAAATAATGGAGGAAGCAAAGCAAACTATGGAGTTAACCGTTGGAGCCGTATTAGAGGGGAAAGTCAAGTCCATCACCAATTTTGGCGCTTTCGTTGCCCTGCCGGAAAACAGAACCGGCATGGTACATATTTCCGAAGTCGCCAATGCCTACGTCAGTGATATCCGGCAATACCTGACGGAGGGGCAGGACGTTAAGGTTGTGGTCATTGGCAACGAAAATGGAAAAATCAATCTGTCCATCAAGCGTCTGGAGCCCAAGCCCCAGCGGGAGAACGGCAGATCGGATTTCCGCAGCAACGGCGGCACCCGTCACGAAGGCCCTCGCCCCAATCCCGGCCAGGGCCAGAATCGCCCGCAAAGACCTGCACCCCTGCCCAATGCCGCTCCCAAAACCGCAGACCAACTGTTCGAGGAGAAGCTGAAAGCCTTTATGTCGGAATCCGACAGCAAGATTTCCTCCATTAAACAGTATTCTGAGCACCGCACGAAGAGCAGAAGAAGATAAAAACCCACGACGGACTGCCTTCCGGGGCAGTCCGTTTTCCTGCAAAGGAGGAAAGTGCATGACAACCGTAATCACCGGCGGCTCCCGGGGCATCGGCGCGGCGGCGGTGGAGCTGTTTGCGAAACGGGGAGACCGGGTATTTTTCCTTTACGAAAAGGAGCACGAGGCCGCCAGAGCGGTGGCGGAAAAAACCGGCGCCAGGGCCATTTGCTGCGATGTGGCGGATGCCCAGGGGGTAAAGGCTGCTTTTTCTCAAATTGGGGATGTGGACATCCTTGTAAATAACGCTGGAATCTGCTATTATGGTCTTATGAGCCAGATGGCGGAAAGTCAGTGGGACCGGATTTTTGATGTGAATGTGAAAGGCATCTTCAACTGCGTCAATGCCGCCACGCCCTCTTTCCTGCAAAAGCAGCGGGGCTGCATCATCAATGTGGCAAGCATGTGGGGCAGAACGGGGGCTTCCTGCGAGGCGGCCTATTCCGCCACCAAGGGGGCGGTGATCGCCCTGACCAAGGCCCTGGCCAAGGAGCTGGGACCCAGCGGCATCCGGGTGAACGCCGTGGCTCCGGGGGTGATCCTCACGGATATGTGCGCCAATGTGGACCCGGAGATCCTGGCGGAGCTGGCAGAGGAAGCGCCCCTGGGCCGCAACGGCAGCGCCATGGATGTGGCGAAGGCCATGGAATATTTAGCGGACGCCCAATTCGTCACCGGTCACATTCTGAATGTGGACGGCGGCTATGTGATATAAGGAGGATGAATATGAAAATTGCAATCGGCTGTGATCATGGCGCCCTGGCGCTGAAAAACAAGGTGGTTTCCCATTTGAAGGACCGGGGCTTTGAGGTGGAGGATTTCGGCACCTACAGCCTGGACAGCTGCGACTATCCCGATTTTGCCGGAGCCGCTGCCAAGGCGGTGGCCCGGGGTGACTGCGACCGGGGCATTGTGCTGTGCACCACCGGCATCGGCGTGTCCATCGCCGCCAACAAGGTCAAGGGCATCCGCTGCGCCCTGCTCAGCGATTTGATGTCCGCCCGGCTGACCCGGGAGCACAACGATACCAACATGATGGCCATCGGCGCCGCCGTGGTGGGGGAGGGACTGGCCCTGGAAATCGTGGATACCTGGCTGGACACGGAGTTTTCCCACAATGAGCGCCACCAGCGGCGCATCGACAAGGTGATGGCCCTGGAGCAGTAATTTCCAAACAAGGAGTAACCCATGCTAGACAAACTGGAAGCCGTTGACAGCCGCTACGAGGAGCTCTGCGCCAAGTCGGAGCAGCCGGATTTCTATGCTGACCCCAAGTCTGCCGCCGCCCTTTTGCGGGAGAAAAACGATCTGGAGCCCATTGTGCAGGCTTACCGGCAGTACCGCCGGGCCCAGCAGGAAATGCAGGATGCCCAGGAGCTGATGGCCGAGCCGGGGATGAAGGAGCTCTGCCAGGAGTCCTATGCCCAGGCCAAGCAGGACTGCGAGGAGCTCTACGAAAAGCTGCAGATTCTCCTGCTTCCCAAGGACCCCAACGATGAGAAAAGCGTCATTGTGGAAATCCGCGGCGGCGTGGGCGGGGAGGAAAGCGCCCTGTTTGCCCACAGCCTGTTCCGGATGTACTCCATGTATGCCGCCGCAAAGGGGTGGAGCATAGAGCTGCTGAACTACAATGATACGGAGCTGGGCGGGGTAAAGGAGGCGGATTTCGTCATCAACGGACGGGGCGCCTATTCCCGGATGAAGTATGAGTCCGGGGTCCACCGGGTGCAGCGGGTGCCGGAAACCGAATCCGGCGGCCGGGTGCACACCTCCACCGCCACGGTGGCGGTGCTGCCGGAGATGGAAGAGGTGGACGTGCAGATCAATCCCGCCGATATCGAAATGCAGGTGTACCGTGCCTCCGGCGCCGGCGGCCAGCACGTGAACAAAACCAGCTCCGCCGTCCGGCTGATTCACAAGCCCACGGGAATTGTGGTGGCCTGCCAGGAGGAACGGAGCCAGGTCCAGAACCGGGAGAAATGTATGCGGATGCTGGCCTCCAAGCTCTATGAAATGGAGCAGGAGCGGCTGGACAGCGAAGTAACCGGCATGCGCCGCAGCCAGGTGGGCACCGGTATGCGAAACGAGCGCATCCGCACCTACAATTTCCCCCAGGGCCGGGTCACCGACCACCGAATCGGCCTGACCCTCTATAAAATCGATTCCGTCATGGACGGCGACCTGGACGAGCTGATTTCCGCCCTGGCCGCCGCCGACCAGGCGGAGAAATTGAAACATGCCAAATAACTGTTTTTCGATGATCGGTGCAACACACAAATTGGGATTGTAGGGATGTTTCGTAGGGAATGCATTTATGCATTCCGCCTCGGCAACGTTTTATCAGGGTATGTTGAATGGAAAGATGTTGAAGGACCATTTCCCGTTCAACGAACCACAGATAGTAATCGATACCTCGGAACGGATAAATCCGTTCCCTACGAAACATCTCTACAACTTCCAATTTGGCTGTTTACTGGAAATATCGGAACAAATAGGAGCGAATTCATTGGAACTGATTACGAAATCCCCGGAGGAAACGGAGAAATTGGGGGCGGCACTGGCTGAAAAACTGCTTCCCGGCACAGTCATCGCCTACCGGGGGGATTTGGGGGCAGGGAAGACCGCCTTTACCCGGGGGCTTGCCCGGGGCCTGGGCTGCCGGGAGCAGGTTACCAGCCCCACCTATACCATTGTAAACGAATACTTGGGCGGGCGGCTCCCCCTGTTCCATTTTGATATGTATCGCCTTTCCTCTGCCGACGACCTGTGGGACATCGGCTGGGAGGATTACCTGGACCGGGGCGGGGTATGCGCCGTGGAGTGGAGCGAGAACGTGATGGATGCCATGGAGGGGGCCATCACCGTTTCCATCGCCAAGTTGGACGATACCACCCGGCGCATCACCATAGAAGGAGGGGACGATTTTGCTGATCTTAGCCTTTGAGACCTCTGCCAAAGCCGCCTCCGTGGCCCTCCTGGAGGATGGAAGGCTGCTGGGGGAGAGCTACCAGAACACCGGCCTGACCCACAGCCAGACCATTATGGTGATGGCGGAGGATTTATTAAAGCAGTGCGGCAGAACGGTATCCGACCTCACTGCCCTGGGCGTTGCCAACGGGCCCGGCTCCTTTACCGGCATCCGCATCGGCGTGGCGGCGGCCAAGGGCTTTGCCTGGGGAGCGGAGCTGCCCTGTGTTGGCGTGAGTACCCTTGCCGCCATGGCGGTGGGCCTGGGCGTTTGGCAGGGCTATGTGTGCCCGGTGATGGACGCCCGGCGGAGCCAGGTGTATAACGCGCTGTTCCATGTGGATTGTGGAAAATATACAAGAATCCGGGAGGACCGGGCCATCTCTCTTCAAGAATTAGGGGAGGATGTAAAAAAATTGTCGGAACCCGTTTTTTTGGTTGGAGACGGCAGCGTTTTGTGCTATAATGCTTTGTCGGGAATGGTTCCGGGTCTGGTCCTGCCCCAGGAAGCCAGGATGCACCAGCGGGCTGCTGGGGTGGCGTTGGAAGCGGAGCGGCTGCTGAAAGCCGGCGGCTCTTTCCCCGGTGAAGCGCTGGTTCCCAATTATCTCCGGCTCAGCCAGGCGGAGCGGGAGCGAAACGAGAAACTCATGCAGAACAAATAAAAGGAGATAAAGAGTATGGCACAAGTACACGTTTTGGATCATCCCCTGATTCAGCACAAGCTGGCAATCCTGCGGAACAAGGACACCAGCGTGAAGGAATTCCGGGAGCTGGTGGGTGAAATTGCCGGGCTGATGTGCTATGAGGCAACCCGTAACCTGCCTGTGCAGGAAGTGGAAGTGGAAACCCCCATCACCACCGCCAAGTGTCATATGCTGGCGGGCAAGAAGCTGGCCATCGTCCCGGTGCTCCGGGCAGGCCTGGGCATGGTGGACAATATGGTGGCTCTGATCCCCTCTGCCAAGATCGGCCACATCGGTCTGTACCGTGACCCCGAGACCCACAAGCCCGTGGAATACTACTGCAAGCTGCCCGAGGACATCGGCAGCCGCCAGGTTTATGTGGTGGACCCCATGCTGGCTACCGGCGGCAGCGCCGTTGCTGCCATCAATTTCCTGAAAGAGCATGGCTGCAAGAACATCATCATGATGAACATCATCGGCTGCCCCGAGGGCGTGAAAGCCGTCCAGGCTGCCCACCCCGATGTGGAAATCTACTTGGCTGCCATGGATGAAAAGCTGAATGAGCGCGCCTACATCGTTCCCGGTCTGGGTGACGCCGGCGACCGGATCTTCGGCACCAAGTAAGAAAAAAGATACCAGAAAGCCTCCGTATCCCGATGAAAAAGGATACGGAGGCATTTTGTTGTACCGATTGGTTTCAAAAAGTAATTCGGCAAATTGGATTACTCTCCCCGGATTTTGCCGATGAGGGCGCAGATTGCAAAGGCTGCTACATCCGCCGCTACCACGGTGGAGCCCACGGGGGTGCCTGCCAGAATGGAGATGACGATCCCCAGGAAAGCACAGCTGACGCTGACCACCGCGGCGCAGACCGTCACCGAGAAAAAGGAACGGAAGATTCGCATGGCACAGAGGGCGGGGAAGATAATCAGCGCGGAAATCAGCAGCGAGCCTACCAGATTCATGGCCAGCACGATGATCACGGCGGTGATTACCGCAATCATCAGATTGGCGGCATCCACCTTGGTTCCCGCCGCCCGGGAGAAATTCTCGTCAAAGGTCACGTCAAAAATCCGGTGGTAGAACAGCACGAAGAAAAACAGCACCGCCGCCGACAGGAGAATGCACAGCCATACGTCGGTTTTGCTCAGAGTCAAAATGGAGGTGGAGCCGAAGAGGGCCCCGCAGACGTCACCGGAGAGATTGGCGGAGGTGGAAAACAGGCTCATCAGCAGATAGCCGAAGGCCAGAGCACCCACGGAAATCATGGCGATGGCTGCGTCCCCCTTGATTTTGGAATTCTGCCCGGTGCGAAGCAGCAGCACGGCGCAAATTACCGTAATGGGCAGCACAATGAGCATCCGGTTGGTCATGTTCAGCACGGCTGCAATGGCCATGGCTCCAAAGGCCACATGGGAGAGTCCGTCGCCGATGAAAGAAAAGCGTTTCAGCACCAGTGTCACCCCCAGCAGGGAGGAGCACAGGGCAATGAGAACACCCACAATCAGCGCATAACGGACAAAGGGATAGGACAGATACACCAGCAGCGTATTCAGCATGACTTATCCTCCTTTTCCGTCAGGAAGCTGCGGCCGATGCCGCTGTGAAGATATTCCTCCCGGGTGCCGAAAAAGAGCTTTTCTCCGATGTGGAGAATGTGAGTGGCCTGGTCCAGGGCGGCGTTCATGTCGTGGGAGATCATGATGATGGTGATGCCCTCCCGGTGGAGCTGGGAGATGATGTCATACATCTGGACGGTGGCCTTCGGGTCCAGGCCGGACACCGGCTCATCCAGCAGCAGGCATTTCCGGGTGGCGCACAGCGCCCGGGCCAAAAGAACCCGCTGCTGCTGGCCGCCGGAGAGGTCCCGATAGCACCGGCGGGCGAAGGACGCAATGCCGATGCGCTCCATATTCTGCCTTGCCAGCTCCTTTTCCGCCTTGGTGTAGAAAGGACGCAGGCCGCACCTGCCCTGGAAGCCGGAGAGCACAATCTCCTGAACGGAAGCCGGGAAATCCCGCTGCACCTGGGTCTGCTGGGGCAGATACCCGATTTCCGTGGAGGAGAGCCCCTCCATGCGGATGGAACCGGCCAGGGGCGGGGTGAGATTCAGAATGGTTTTCATCAGGGTGGACTTGCCGGAGCCGTTCTCCCCCACGATGCAAAGGTAGTCCCCGGCGGAGACGGAAAAACTGAGATTTTTCACAATTGGCCGGTTTTCGTAGCCCAAAGAGGCGTTTTCACAAATAATCTGCGGCATGTTTTCTCCTTATCCCAGAGCCTGTTCCAGCACCAGGCGGTTTTGCTCCATCACGGACAGGTAATCCAGGCTCGCGGCCTGCTGGGCGGATACGGACTGCATGGAATTCAGGGTCAAGATTGCCATGTCCCCTCGGCCCGCGTTTTCCGCCACGGTTTTCGCCAGCTGTTGGTCGCCGGTTTCCGTCACCAGCAGGGCGTTCAGCTCCAGCTCCCGTACCCGGTCAGCCAGGAATACCACGGTTTCAAAGCTGGCTCCTGTTTCTGCGGAGCAGCCGGGGAAGGCGGCGTAGTAATGAAGATTGTAGTCCTCCGTGAGATACCGGTAGGGGAACCGGTCGCACACCACAATGGTGTCCTTGCTGGCGGCCTGAACGGTCTGGCGGTAGGCCTCGTCCAGCTCGCTGAGCTTTTTTAGATAGTCTTCCAGGTTGGCCTGATAGTGCACTGCCTGCCCCGGGTCCATTTCGCACAGCGCCTGGGCGATGGCGGTGCAGAACAGGGCGGCATTGCGAAGGGAGAGCCACACATGCTCGTCGGCTTCCTCCTCTGCTTCGCCCACCTGCATGCCCGCCACGATTTCCTCGGTGTGGGCCTTTTCTCCCAGCAGCGGCAGCAGGGCAATGGAGCGGATGCTTTTGTTTGTCGGTTCTGCCAGCACATCCTCCAGCCACTTGTCGGATTCACCACCGCCGTAGATGAGCAAATCACAGTCGGAGACGGTGACCATATCCGCAACAGAGGGCTGGAAGCTGTGGGGGTCCACCCCATCGTCCACCAGGAAATGAAGCTGCACACCGGTGCAGTCTCCGATGATCTGCCGGGCCCAGTCGTATTCCGGGAAGATGGCTGCCACCACAGAGATGCCCTCCTTTTCCGGCTGCCCGCCGCAGGCCGTCAGGGACAGGCCAAAAAGGACCAGGGCAAAAAGCGCGAAGATTTTTCGTTTCATTCCTGTTCCTCCCTGCATTGCTGGCAGACGCCGTAGAAGACCGTCCGCACCGGGTCGATGGAAAAACCGTGGTGCTCCAGAATGTGCTTTTCCAGCTCTGGCAGCTCCTCGCAGTGCATGTGAATCAGCTTGCCGCAGACCTGGCATTTGCAGTGGTAACAGGTTTCCTCCCCCAGGTGGTTGCCCAGGTATTCAAAGCAGGCGGGGCTCCCGGCGTCGATGTTGTACTTGGCAATGACGCCCTCGTCCACCATCCGCTCCAGCTGCCGGTAAACCGTGGCCATGCCGATGGTTTTGCCGGATTTTTTGAAATAGTCGCACACGTCAGCAGCGGTGATGTGCTTGCCGGGCATGCTTTCCAGATAGGAGCGCAGCTCGTCGCCCTGCCTGGTTTTGTAAGAACTCTTGCTCTGCATGGATTACAATGCTCCTAAATTGATAACGGTTCTCATATTATACCCCATTCGTTCAAAATGTCAATATGAAAATGATTTTCAATTTTATTTTTGCAAATGAATCAAGCGGTAAATCGGAATATGCAGAGGTGATTCGTAGGGAACGGATTTATCCGTTCCGCCCGTTCCGGTAAAAACCCAGTATTGCAGCATCAAAAAGTGTTGTTATTTTCGTAGGGAATGCATTTATGCATTCCGTCCACTTATTGTTTCAAATCGGTGGATTGAATGGGAAAAGAATCGAAAAACTCGTATGAAATACCATTTAGTGAGCCGCGGCGATTATCGGAGGTTTCGGAACGGATAAATCCGTTCCCTACGAAAAGAACCAATGTTTTCCCATTCAACGCACCAGCGCAAAACCGTTACCCAGGCGGAATGCATAAATGCATTCCCTGCGAAAAATCCAATTTGCCGCTGTCCGAAAAAAACCACCGAATCAGCCGTTTTTTGGCCAATTCGGTGGTTTTGATCAATTATGCAGCACGATCATGTAGATGAACACCACGCAGATGGCCGCGCAGAGCATCAGCAGGGCAAAGGACAGGTTGCCGGTGATCCGGGCGGTGGTTTTCCGCAGGGTTTCCAGACTGCGGTAGACGAGATGGGCGTAGTGCCGGCCGCCCTGCTGCTCCTTGCCCCGGTGGATGGCCAGGATGTCAATGTCCTTGCCCAGACGATAGGCAATGGAGGTGTAAACCTTGTCGTCGCTGGTTTCCGGGGTGGGATGGAATACGGACTTTGCCAGCAGAAGCACCAGGGCATCGGGAAGATCGCAGAAGATGCGTCCCAGTATCCCGCTGACCCGGAGCACCCCCTTGGCGATGGGCGCGGTGAGCTTGTTCTCCCCAAAGAGGGCGCTGACCCAGCCGCATACCCCGGGGAGCCACTTCAGCAGCAGGGGCCGGTAGAGGAGATTCTCCAAATCCAGCTTTTCAGGCCACCGGTCTACATATTTTCCGTCTTTCATCAGGAACCGGCGAATGAACAGGAAGTAAAGGGCCAGGCCAATGACAATGGAGATCGCCGCGCCCTTTAAGTTCTCCGGGGAGAGATAGTGGACGGCGTGGTGCAGCTGGCTGCAGTGGAAAAAGTCGGTGCCCAGGTCGGCGATGAAGTCCATGGTCACATTGGCGGTGAGGCCCAGCAGGGGCAGAAGAGCCGCAGGAAGCATCACGGCCAGGGTGCTCATGGGGGACATGTACTTCTTCTTCCCATCGAACTCTGCCTGCCGGGTGGGATGCTTTTCCACAAAGAGGCACACATAGAGCTTGGTCATATAGGCCAGGGTCATGCCGCCGGAGAGCAGGAACAGCCATTCCACCCCCGTCAGCGCCCAGCCGTATTCGGCAGCTCCCTCCACAATTGCTTCGTGGAGCAGGGTCTTGCTCACATAGCCGTTCAGCAGCGGAATGCCGCCGATGCCCGCCGCCCCCAGCAGAAAGGCCAGGTTCAGCAGGGGCTTCCTCCGGCCAAAGCCCCGAATCTCATTCAGGTCCAGCTGATGCAGATTGAAATACACCACACCGGCGCACTCAAACAGCACCAGCTTAAACAGGGAATGGTTCACCATGTGCAGCAGGGCGCCCCGGGCAGCCAGGGCGTTTTCCTCCCCCAGCAGGCCCATCATGCCGATGCCCACCAGGATAAAGCCAATCTGACTCATGGAGGAACAGGCCAGGGTCCGCTTCAGATTGATGCTGAACAGCGCCAGCACCGCCCCCAGCACCATGGTGATGGTGCCCAGGGTGAGAATCAGGGTGCCCCAGGCGGGATCGTACCGGAAGATGTTGGCGGAAATGGCCAGGATGCCCCAGATGCCGGACTTGGTCAGCACGCCGGACAGCAGTGCCGACGCGGGAGCCGGGGCAACGGGGTGGGCCTTGGGCAGCCAGATGTGCAGGGGGAACATACCCGCCTTGGCCCCGAAGCCGAAGAGGATGCAGCCGCCGGCCACATAGAGGGTCCCCTTGTGGGGGCAGGCCCGGGCCAGGTCATAAAGCAGGGTGATCTGGGTGGTGCCCAGTTCATGCTGCAAAAGGAACAGTCCCATCAGCGCCACCAGTCCGCCGATTACCGCCACCGCCAGATAGGTCATGGCCGCCCGGGTGGCTTCGGGGGTCTCCTCCTGGATGACCCAGGTAAAGGAGGTAAAGGACATGATCTCAAAGAACACGAAGGCGGTGTACAGGTCCGCTGCCAGGAACACTCCCAGGGTCGCTCCCAGAGTCAGCAGGTTGAAGAAGTAGTACCGGCCCAGGTTGTGATGGTGCCGGAAATACTCCGGGGACAGAAGCAGCGTCATGGCCCACATCAGGCAGATGACCACGATGTAAACCCGCCGGAAGCCGTCCACCGTCAGCTGCAGCCCGGTGAGCAGGGGCAGGGAGACGGTCATGTCCGGCCCGAAGCAGACCAGGAGGGAAAAGGCCAGACAGACGAGCCCGGTGGCCACGGCGGCCCGCTCTCCCTTTTTGCCGGCAAAATAGGCGGCGAAAGCCATGACCATGGGGAAGAAAACAAATAACCAGGGATTCATGTTCTCGCCTCCTTACCGAATTCCCCCGGCAATGGCCAGGGCAGCGTTTACAATGGGCTGGGCGAAGATTCCGGTGAGCAGAATCGCCGCAGCCAGAATGGTCATGGGAACCGTCATCCGCCAGCTCACCTCATGCTCTGAGGCCAGCTTCCCGTCCTCGGAACCGGCGCAGGGGAAGAAGGCCCGGCAGACCACGGTGAACATATACATGGCGGTGAGCAGGGCGCCGAACAGCAGTACCCCCGCCCCCAGATAGACCATGCCGGTTTGCGCCTGGGCCGCAGCGGTGAGCAGGCTCCATTTGCTCACAAAGCCGGAAAAGGGCGGAATGCCGGTGAGGGCCAGGGCGGCCACGGTAAAGCAGCCAAAGGTGATGGGCATTTTCTTTCCCAGGCCGTTGAGCTGACCCAGCATCTCCCGGCCGGTGCCGTGGAGCACCGCACCGGCACAGAAAAAGGCCAGAATCTTGATCTCCGCATGGAAGGCCATGTGGAGCAGTCCGGCGGCCAGGCCCGCCTGGGTCATCATGGAAACGCCAAAGAGAATGTAGGATAGATTGGCGACGGTGGAGTAGGCCAGACGCCGTTTCCAGTGTTGCTCCTTCACGGCCCTGGCGGCACCGAAGAAAATCGTGAAAATGGCAAAAGCCATCACCGTGTTCTGGGCCCAGGTTCCGGCCAGCACGCCGGTGCCGTAGGCATAAAAGGTCAGCCGAATCACGGCGAACACACCGGATTTCACCACCGCCACGGCATGCAGCAGGGCGGTGACCGGAGTGGGGGCCACGGAGGCCTTGGGCAGCCATACATGGGCGGGGAACAGAGCGGCCTTCACGCCGAAGCCCAGAAAGCCAATCACGTAGAATGCAAGCATCAGATTCTTGCTTCCGCTGTAGCCCGCCTCCAGGAAGCCGCCGAAGCGGAAATCACCGCCGTAGCCGTTGCCGATGAGAAACATGATGGAGGTAAAGGCAAAGGCTGCGCCTCCCAGGGAAAAGGTAAAATAGGTTTTCGCCGCCCGCACGGCCCGGCGGGTCATGGGGTGCATCACCAGGGGCACGGTGGCCAGGGTGAGCAGCTCATAAAAGGCGTACATGGTGAACAGGTTCGCCGCCATGGCAACCCCCAGGGTCACGCCGTAGGTCATGGTGAAGAAGCTGAAGAAAGCGGTCTGCCGCTCCTCATGCTTCATGTATTCCGAGGCGTACAGCACCGTCAGCGGCCACAGGGTTGCCACGATTCCGGCAAAAAACCGACCCAGGCCGTCAAACCGCAGGGACAGGGTCAGCTCCTTTGTCAGGACCACCACGGTGAGGGTTTCCGCTTTGCAGGTGAGAATCAGGGCCCAGGTGAGAAGTGAGGTGGCAAGGGTGATGACGTACACGGTGCCGTACATCACCTTTTTACCTGCTTTGTGGGTCAGGGGCAGCAGCGCACCGCCCAATAGGGGAAGCAGCACCGCCAGCAGTAAAAATCGTTGGTCCATATCGCACCTCAGAACAGGGAAACAGCCAGCTTTTCCAGCATGGGCACCAGCTCACCGGCGGCGAGACCCAGAAGCAGGGTCAGACCGGCGAGAATCCAGATGGGCCCCACCATGGTCCAGCCGCCCTCGTCATTCTTCTGGGGAAGACTGGCAGCCTTGCCGGGGAAGAAGCCGGAAACGGTGATGGGCAGCAGATATCCGGCGGTGAGCAGGGCGGAAATCAGCAGCACCACGGGGGCCAGCCAGCTGTAAACCGTCATGCCGGAATCCAGAGCGCCCAGGGCCAGATACCATTTGCTCACAAAGCCAGAGGCGGGAGGAATGCCAATCAGCGCCAGTGCTGCCAGGGTGAAGCCCCACAGGGTTTTCGGCATGGCCTTGCCCAGGCCTGTAAATTCATCCACATTGTGCTTGCCGGTGTTGTGGATGATGGAGCCCGCCACCAGGAACAGGCATACCTTGATGGTGGCGTGAAACAGCACATGGAGCAGCCCGCCCAGGGCGCTCTCCGGAGTCAGGAAGAAGAGCCCCACCAGGGCGTAGGAAATCTGACTGACGGAGGAATAGGCCAGCCGCTTTTTGAACACCCTTTCCCGGTAGGCCATCATGGAGCCCATGAACACCGTCAGCAGAGCCAGACCAATCCAGGTCTGCTGCACCCAGGTGCCCCGGAGAAACTCCGCACCCACGGAGAAATAGATGACGCGGATGATGGCCAGCACACCGGCCTTGGCAATGATGCCGGAGAGCACGGCGGAGGCAGGGGCGGGAGCTACCGGGTGGGCCGTGGGCAGCCAGCCGTGGAGGGGATACATACCGGCCTTGGCGCCGAAGCCCACCACGCCCAGAAATACCACGGTTTGAATCAGTCCCTCGTGACCGGCGAGCTTTTCGGCGTTCAGAGAGCCCCCGGGGATGAATTCCAGGGTGTCGCAGTACTGGGACAGGAAGAAGATGCAGCCCAGGGCCAAGAAGGCGCCTGCCACGGAGTAGAATAGATACTTGAGAGCGCCCCGCACCGCCTCCTCCGTCCGGTCATGGAGCACCAGAGGCATACTCAGCAGGGTGATCATCTCAAAGAACAGGTACATGGTGATGAGGTTCCGGCTGAAATCCATGCCCATCAGCGCCGCCTGGGACAGGAGGAAGAAGCAGAAAAACCGGTCGTCCTTTTCCTCATGCTCCAGATAGCGGAAAGCGTAGATTCCGGTGAGCAGGAAGCCAAAGGAGGCGATGGTCATGAAGAGCTTGGAAATGCCGTCCAGGCGCAGGGCAATGGTCAGGCTTTCCGTCATAGAGAAGAGCACCAGCTCCCACTCCGGGAGAAACAGCGCGTTGGCAGCCAGCACCGCCTCCAGGGCAAGGGCCAGAATCACGCAGCGGTGCTTGTCCTGCTTCTTTTTCAGAAAGGGCAGAACCAGAGCCGCCAGCGCGGGCAGTAAAATCATTGTGAGCATCATAGTGTTAACCCACCTTTCCAAAGTATTCCAGTCCCTGCCGCAGCAGAGCAATCAGGGGGGAGGCGAAGATGCCCGCGGCCAGATTCAACAGGCTGAAGCAAATGGCGGACAGGGCAAAGGGCGGCTGGGCCTTCAGCACTGCGGCGGAGGCCAGGGGCGTGCCGGGGGTGTAGAGCCGGATGATGGTCCGGGCGAAATAGAAGGTGTTCAGAATGGTGCTGAGGGCCAGGGCCAGCAGGGTGAGCACGGCCTTGGCGGGAACGCCCAGCCCGGCCACCGCCAGCAGGTATTTGGACATAAAGCCCATGGTCATGGGAATGCCAATCATACTCAGCGCCCCCAGGGAGAAGGCAAAGCCCGCCAGGGGGAAGGCGTAGCCGCTGCCCTGGAGGTCCTTAAACCGCCGGCTGCCCCCTGCCGCGTCGGAGAGACGGGAGGCGGAGAGGAACAGCACCGGCTTGGTCACTGCGTGGGTGAGAATGTGGAACAGCGCGGCGATGACACCGGCCTCCGGGGAGATGCCGATGCCCAGGTATACATAGCCGATCTGGGCGGCGGAGGAATTGGCCAGCATCCGGAAAATGTCATTTTCCCGAATGGCGCCGATGGAGCCGAAGATCATGCCGCAGATGCCGAAGACGAAGAGCACATTCTGCACCCCGCTGCCGTAGAACACCTCCGTGCCGAAGCCGTTGAAGATCACTTTCAGCAGGAAGAAGATGTAGCCCTTGGAAACCAGGCCGGAGAGAATGCCGGAGGAACAGGGGGTGGCGTAGCCGTAGGTGTCCGGCATCCAGTAGTGGAAAGGAAACAGGCCGCTTTTGATGGCCAGTCCCACGGTAATCAGGCAGATGGAGGAGCCCAGGGGAATCCGGTACTGCCCGGTTTCCGCCAGCTTCCCCACGGCCTCGTGGAGGCTGGGCAGCAGCAGATGGCCGGTGATGTTGTAGAGAATGGTCACACCCAGCAGAAACAATCCGGAGCCGATAAGGCTGAAAATCATGTAGCGCACGGAGGCCAGGGTGGTCCGGCCGATTTGGCGGATCATCAGAATGCCGCAGGAGGCCAGGGTGCAGATTTCAATGAACACATAGCCGGTGAAAATATCGTTGGTGTAGCAAAGCACCAGCAGGGAGGCCTGAATCAAATTCACCATCACGAAGTAGAACTGGCTTTTGCTGGCCTCCAAGTCCTCCGCCAGCTTGATTTTGGCCCCTTTCATGCAGAGGAACATCACCACGGAGAAGACAAAGGAGAAAAAGCTTTCCAGCACCCCCATCCGGATTTCGTTACCCCAGGGGTGGGGGAAGTGGCCCATGATGTAGGTGATGGGTTCTCCGTTCTGGTAAACCGTATGCAGCACAAAAAGAGAGGTCACCGCCACGGCAAAGCTCAGGCACATGGAAAGCCGCCGGGCGTGTTTCCCGTCCAGCACGGAGGAAACCACGCTGCATACCAGACTGGCGACGATCGTGAACAGGGGGAAATTCACGGCAAAGCTCATTTTTCCCCCTCCTTTCCCTCTTCCTGACGGGCGATCATGTAGATTTCATCCAGGTCCAGGGTGTGATACCGCTCATAGAGCTTTACGGTCAGTGCCAGCATCACGGCGGTGACGGACACGGAAACCACAATGCCGGTGAGCACCAGTCCGGCGGGCAGGGGATTGCCGTAGCGCTCTACATCGGTGACCCCGTCCACAATGATGGGGGCGGTGCGGCCCTCAATGTAGCCCATGGAGGTCAGCAGCAGGCAGGAGGCGGTGTCCATGATGTTCAGACCCAGAATTTTCTTAAAGAGGTTTCGGTGCAGCAGCAAGGTGGCAAAGCCCACGGCAAACAGAATCACCGCAATGCAGTTCACCCGGCTGTTCCATAAGGTTTGCAGCATCAGATACGCCCCCTTTGAAAAATGGAATAAAAGCCGTACATGGTGCAGGCCACCACAATGCCCACCGCCATATTCAGCGGCAGGATCAGTCCGGCGGAGAAGATCATCCCCGGGGTGCCGGGGCTGAAAATGGTTTCCAGGTGGTTGGCACCGCAGAAGAAGGAGTAGCACTTTGCAAAGCTGTAGAAGCACAGGGCACACAGCACCACAATGCGATAGACTTTCAGATTGAGGAATTTGTCCAGCGGCTCAAAGCCGAAGGCAATGGCGTAGAGAATCAGGCCGCCGCCAATCACTGCCCCGCCGGAGAAGCCGCCGCCGGGTCCCAGGTGACCGTTGAAGATCACATAGATGCCGTAGACGATGACCAGGGGCACGATGATTCTTGCGGTGCTTTTCAGCAGCGGGTCGGACTGCATGATCCGTTTTTCCTGTTCCGGCTCTCCGGCGCCTTTCAGGCTCAGCAGCAGAATGAATACGGCCGTGGCGGCGGTGTAGAGCACATGGGATTCTCCCAGGGTATCGAAAGCACGGTAGTCCAGAATCACCCCGGCCACCACATTCACCGCGCCGGTTTCCTCCATGCCCTTTTCCACATACCGCTCCATCACCTCATTGTGGGCGGGGGAGTCCGCAGAGCCGTAGGTGGGCAGGTTCGCAACGGTGAGCAGCAGGAAGCTGATCATGATGCCGCAGAGCACCACGGCGAAAAAGGGGTAGCTCTTCCGGAAGCTGCGGAGTTCTCCCTCCTCCAGACGGTTCACCGGCTCCAGCTTCCAGGGGTGGTCCTGGTTGCCGGCGTTGGCGTTGGGATCCGTGTAGTCCTTGGGCAGGGCGGCGGTAAAATCGAATTCCCCGGCGTCCCAGGATTTCAGCCATGCAAGAAAATTACTTTTTTTCATCTTGCACCTTCTTCCGAATGTCCCGGATTTTTTTCAGGGTCAGAAACAGCAGCACACTGGAAACGCCCGCGCCCACGGCAGCCTCGGTGATGGCCAGGTCCGGCGCCTCCAGCAGCACCCAGACGATGCTCATCATGACGCTGTAGGCCATGAAAATCACCAGCGAGACCAGAAGATTCCGACTGAGGCAGGTGGCAATGCCGCACACCAGCAGCAGTAGGAGCAGCATCAGTTCAATCACATCCATGGGTATCTTCCTCCAATTTGATATGCTCGGCGGCGGTCTCGTCGGTGGCGATCTCCATCCGGCCTACCAGGTGGGAGGCGATGGGGCTGCCCACCCACAGAACCACCAGAGCCGCCAGCAGCTTGGGGGTGAATGCCATGCTGGCCTTGGCCACCATCAGCCCACCCAGGATTCCGGCCATGGCAATGGTATCCAAAATGGCGGCGCAGTGCATCCGGTTCATGACGAAACGGAAGCGGAACACGCCCAGAATGCTGATGGCTCCCGCAATCACACCGCCAACCATCAGCACGGCGGCAATGACCAATCGTAGGGTCTCACACATCGTCAAATTCCTCCTGTTCCTCGTGGGAGGCAATGCTGACCTTTGCCAGCACCACCACAGCCAAAAAGCTGATCATGCAGTAAATCAGGCATACATCCAGCAGCCAGCTCTGGTCCAGATAGATGGCCAGCACCGCAATGGCCGCCGTGGTCAGGCTGCCGGTCATGTTGATGCCCAGAATCCGGTCCGCCATCCGGGGCCCCCGAATGGCCCGCAAAAGGGAGAAAAACAATCCGGCGGTGAGCAAAAAGAGAATGCCGATCAGCAGATAGTCAAACCATGCGTTCATAATTTTTCCTCCATTTTCCGAATCCACCGCTGGAATGTTCCGTCGGGAGAGGTGTCCAGCATGGACTTGTCCAGGCAGTGCACGGTGAGCTTGTCCCCCTCCACCTGCACGGTGATGGTGCCCGGGGTGAGGGTGATGGAGTTGGCCAGCAGAAATCTGCCAAAATCCGTTTTTAAATCCGTGTGGAAGCTTACCAGGGTGGGGGTGAGCTTATACCGCCGGAAGACGATGTCCCGGCCCACCACGGTTCCGGCCTTGATGATCTCCCAGAACAGCACCGGCAGATAGGCACAGAACACCGGGGCCTTTCGGAGAATCCCCAGCTCCTGCTTCGGGCTGTAGCCGAAGAGCTTCCATTCCAGAGCGCCCATCAGCACAGTGATGACCAGGCCCAGGCCCACAACCTCGGCGGTGAGCTTTCCGTTCAGAAGCAGCCAGAAAAGAAATAATACAGTATACATAAATACCTCCTGTCACATTGCTTCACAGCCATCTATCATAGCACAAAATGACGGGAAATGCATTATATATTTGAAGAAAATATGAACAAAAAATCAGGAAAGCCCCAGGCATAATATGGCGCTTCCTGCTTTTCTGGGTAAAAAAATATCGAAAACAATACCATCAATATGCCAAAGCCCCCAGCCGCCATGGGGCCTTTCCAGTCCGCAGCAAATTGAAATTTGGCGAGATGTTTCGTAGGGAATGCATTCATGCATTCCGAAAGGTTCATTCACCACCAAGGTTCGACAAATCGTAAAACGATGATTTTTGCGTAGGGAACGGATTTATCCGTTCCGAAAGGTGGGTGAACATCCTCGGTTCGTTGGATGGTAACGGGTTGCTTTTTTACATTTTTCCATTCAACGTGCACCCCATAAAAACGTTACCAGGCGGAACGGATAAATCCGTTCCCTACGAAACATCTCTACATCTTCCAATTTACCAAAGAACTGACGTGGGGCTGCCAACAGAAAAATCCTCTGCATGGCCGAAACCATACAGAGGATTGATCATCATAGGCGCCTTTATCCCATGGCGTGCTGGTATTCTCGTTCAATGTCCCCGGCAACGGTGTCCGCATCCAGGGTAACAATGGATTCCGTCAGGGTGAAGGCATCCTCCTGGAAGGAATTCACATGAATCTGAACCTTGACAAAATTGCCGTCGGCGTCAAAAAGGAATTCCACGAAATAGTTCGGGACTGCTCCCTCTTCATCCGTAAAGGGCGCATCCACCCGGAACATGTACCACGTTCCGTCGTCACCGCTCAGGGTGTCGATGTAGGTCACATAATGCTTGATGAAGTTGAACCCACCCAGCCACGGGCCGCTCCACTCAGACAGCGCGTCTGTCTCCGTCCAGGCCAGTTCCCCATTTCCGGCACCGGTAAAATAGCGGTCGTCTGCATACAATTCAGCGTGGGTTTCCCCACCGGCTGTTTTGGTAATTCGCATCCAGCCGAATTCCCCGTCGAGATAGAAATCCTCGGTGTAATTGTCACCGGGCGTATTGTCGTATTCGCACACCGTCTGCATGTGAACACTGCCGTCCTGCAGCCCATCCATCACGGAGAAGCACTGGGAAAAGGCATAGTCCTCCGCGGTCATGGTCTGACTCTTCGGAACCGTCGTAAGGGCGAAGGTGTCCGCGATTGCGTACAATCGTGTGCCGAAGCCCTCGGCGGCTTCCATGGGATAGAAGCAGCAAATCCCGTAGACAGCATCCTTAGATACACAGAATCGGATGTCCGCCATGTTGTTTTCGGCATCCGTACCCCCCAGGCCGCCTTGCTTGTCATAAATCAGCGTGTAATCCGGCATTTCTTCTATCACCCAGTGCTGGGCCTGGGAAAGGGTCATGCCATTCAGACTGATGATTTGAAGCGCCACTTCCGGATTGACCTGACTTTCCCATCGCTGCAGGGGCTGATAATCCAGATTTCCAATGTAGTGCGTCCAGCCCTCATCGGGAATGTACAGGGAATAGTCATCCTCCATGTGCAGCGTTGCCGGGCAGGTTTCCTCCATGCCTTCGATATAGAAGGTCAGCTCCGTTTGCAGCTGTCTGCCTGTCCGCTCCAATTCCGCCTCTGAGACGGGTGGGGTAAATCGTACCGCGTCCTCCAACGCAAACTGGGTTTGGGTATCCAGCAGCAGCTCGTCCAGCCAGAAATCGAAGACCATGCTTCCGGAGGGGCTGAAATGGTGGGTGCGTTTCACGGTGATGTCCGCTCCTTCAGGCACATCACTGGCAAAGGTTGCGGTCCATCCGCCGCCGAAATCTGATATTCCACCCCAGAATGCCAGGGTGCTGTCCTCGTAATCGGGAATCCCCACATCCTCCAGCCAAAGGAAGATATCATCATTGGGGTCATATACTCCCTCGGGGATTTGGTAGCCGGTGATGCCGCCCACAATGCTTGTCCCGTTGGTGAACAGAATGTCACCGTTTTCTCCGGAGAGGGTGGAATAGCCCTCCGGCAAAGTGCCGATCTCATAGGGCAGCGGAGAGATCGTCTGTTCGGACTCCGGGCCGATTTTCGCGGTGGAGAGAAGCTCTTCCTGCAGGGAAGGCTCCATCAGCAGTTCATCCAACCAGAGGTCGTAGAGCATGTCACCGCCGAAGAAGAGCTGATGCTTCCGCAGCACCGTCCGCTCCACCCCCTCGGGCACATCGCTGAAAAATTCCAGGGTAACCCCCTCTGCTCCGAAGCTGTCGGCATAGTAGCCCAGACTGGCATCCTCCCACTCCCACAGGTCGAGAGCTTGCAGCCAATCCCAGCCGGATACATCCTCCGGCATAGGGAACGTCATGACACCGCCAACCACATTGCTTCCGCCCATAATCTCTCCGGCATCCTTGTTTGGCGCGTTCTCCTTGCCCTCGTAGGTGAGTCCCGCAGGCAGATGGAAGGACAGCTCTCCCACCCGGACACTGGCAGGGCCGGACAGCCGGCTAACCTCCTCCGCGCCCTCCGCCTGCCTGGGATTGAGCCCGCAGGCAGCCAGAATCCCCAGACATACCACCCCGCAGGCGATGCGAACCCAGGTTTTTGGCTTCTTCCAACGGGCCATGTTGACGATTCTGCCCTTGGTGTCCCCCTCGCCGAAGGCCAGGGGCATTCCGGCAATGGGGCTTTGATGGGCGGTCAGACGAAGCAGGGCCGCCGAGTAGTCCGCCCGAATCTGGGCGCCTAGCTGCTTGATGACCGCCTCATCGCAGCTCATTTCCATATCCTTGGATGCCAGAACAAAGGCTGCCCATGCCAAGGGGTTGAACCAGTGGAGGCACAGGGCCAGGTAGCCCAGCAGCTTCCACAGCGGATCACCCCGGCGGATGTGCCGCTGCTCATGGGCGAGGATGAATTCCTGCTCCTGCCCGGAAAGACCGGAGGGCAGATAAATCCTGGGACGGAGAACCCCCATCACAAAGGGCGTATCGATGCAATCCGCCAGATAGACCCCTTTCCGGGAAAGGGCTGCTCCCGCAAGCTTTTTATGCAGACGGAGATATTGTGCGGCGCTGTAAAGGGCCATGATGGCTGCGCCTGCAAGCCAGACATCAGAAGCAATGTCCAGAAAATCCGGTGCTTCCGTTTTGCCTGCAGGAACCTCCCGGGGCTGAACAGGGGCCGCCTGTGGGAGAATCACCGCTTCTGCCCGATCCTGAATGGATATGTTGGGAAGATAGGATACGGTGCTGGTCACCGGCGTGGCGGACTGCACCTCCGGCTTCAGCCAACCCAGCATGGACACCGAGGCCGACAGGGACACCGGGCACAGCAGCCGGAACAGCACCACGCCCCAAAGGGCATAGGAAAAAATCTTCGGTGCCCGCTTCAAAAGGAGCCTCGCCGCCAGCACCAGCAGAATCACCGCGCTGCCCGTCAGGCTCATGTTCAGAATTTGCAGAAATGCCTCTTTCACTCCCCACACCTCCTCATGGAATCAATGATTTTTTGCAGCTCCTGGATTTCCGAATCGGACAGCTTCTTCCGGCTGCTGAACGCTGCCAAAAAGGCGGGCAGGGAGCCCTGAAAGGTATCCTCCACAAACTGCTCACTCTGCCGGGCATAGAATTCCTCCCGGCTCACCAGGGAAGAGACCATTCCGCCGGAATTCTGAAACAGCCCCCGGTCGCACAGCCGCTTTAAAACCGTGTAGGCGGTGGTGCGTTTCCAGTTCAGCCGCTGCTCTGCCAGCTCCGCCAGCAGTCGGGAGGGCAAGGGCTCGTTTTTCCAGATGATATCGGCGAATACCGCTTCCGCTTCTCCCAGACGATATTCTGTCATTTGAATTCCTCCTTTGTTCTACTTGCTGTAGACAATGGTATTCTACATCATGTAGACAGAATTGTCAAGCCCTTTCCGGAAAGATATTCCTTTCCGCTTTGCGGATAAATTGGCGGGCGCCTCTTTTTGGCTGCGGATGATCAATTCAGTCCCGGATAAAAGTCAATCCAATGATCCTGGTAGGTGATATCGCAAATAATGCCCTTTTCCATCATTTCCAAAAGCGTATCCGGCGTGGCATATACATAAGCACCATAGGTATACACGCCATTTTCTTCCACATAAGCCAGGGCCTTCTCATAATAACCGGCATCAGGATGATAGTCCTCATTATACCAATTGGGCGGCGTTAACCCTGTTCCTGCGTTTACCTGGTCAATGGAGAAGCGAAGCAACGTTTTAAAGTGTTCTTCATAAAAGAAACCGGGGTCCTCTTCGTAAAAGCGCGCGGTATTCACCATAAAATAGGGATATGTTTCATTTAAGGAGCTGAAATTGGCAATAGAAGGGGCCGAGGGCTTCATGCCGCATAGAGGAAGCACTTTTTGCTCAAAATTGCTGGCGCGAATGGCGATCCAGCCGAATCGGCAGGTGTTTTGATAGGCTTCCTCCAGCTTGACGAGTTCGTCCATGCTCAGATCCTTCGGAAAGGATACCGCGGCGAGCACTTCTGTGTAATCCGGAAAAGAATCCAAAATGCTGCAAACATAGTCATTGTGTTCCTGGACAATATTTTGGGGCGTGTTGGGGATTTCGCCATCCGTATTGGCAAAAATCCTGCCGGGCAAATCCCAGATTCCTTTCGGAAGTGTCATTTTACCCTTTTCAATGTTGCCTGAATAGTATGTCTTGCTCCTGGAGAACAAAGTATCTGTCATCTCAATGGAGATATCATAATTGGCAAAGCCTGTTTTTTGTACGGTGACATAGCGAACTGCCTGGGTGGGGCAGAATAGTTCTGCATAGACGCTCAAAGCAACAGACAGATCAGGAAATGATTCTACATAGGTTTCCTGCTTAGGATTCCAGTATTGCTTCTCCACGGCAGGAATTGCATACTGAATCACCCCTATGAGGATTGCAAATACCAGAATCAAGCTTGTCAGCACCACAGAAGCGTTACGAAGCAGTAGGCGTCTGCGTACTCGTTTCATCTCCGAGCTGGACACCTCTTCGGTTATCGGAGGATGCTCCCATGGAGCATCCAGACACTCCGCAATCAATTGTGCTTTTTCCAGTTCTTTTTCTATGTAACTTCGTTCTTCTTCGTTTGCCGTTCCGTCTTTGTAATGGGAAAGAGCAGTTTTAAATTCCATAACCATATTCCTCCATCTTGCGTTTTAGTGTTTGCCTGAGCCGCATCATTCGCGTTCGGACTGCCGGCGCCGTCCGCCCTGTCAGTTGAGAGATCTCCTGTAAGGTCAGGCCAGAGAAATAGTGAAGAATTAGCATTTCACGGTCCGCTGCTGGCAGGGTATTGATCGTATCCCACAGGCAACGGTTCCGTTCGTTCAGAATATAGGTTGTTTCAGGGGTTGTGCCATCACTGATCTCAGGTAAGTATTCATCAGAAACCTCTCGGCGTTGCTTGCGAAGATAATCGATCCATAGATTTTTGCAGACTTTCATCAGCCAGTATCGAAAGGACGTTACATCATTGGGTAAGCTTAAGTAGGCCTTCACAAAAGCGTCTGTTGCAATGTCCTCCGCAAGCTGCTGTATACCGCATAGTGAGATGCAATACAGAACCGCACTGCGGTAATACTTGTGATATAGTTCCTCCAAAACATCTGCATCCATGGGTCATCATCTCCTCTACCTACTAAACGTATCACATTATAAAGTGTAACATATTTTTATGGAATATGTGCAGATTGGTTGTACGCAGTCCTGCGACAAAAGCCAATTCAGACAGACTATCGGCTTTCAGCAGCATAAGGAGCGTTTACCGAATTTTCGTAGGGAACGCATTTATGCGTTCCGATAGGTAACGATTTTTGGGCAGTATGTTGAATGGTACACTTTCCGGTGTTTGCGTAGGGAACGGATTTATCCGTTCCGAAAGGTTCGATGATCACCGCAGTTCGTTGAGTGGTATTTTGGAGAACGTATGATTGGCGTTTTACCATTTATCCAACCGATTTTTAAACAATAAGGGGAGTGGAACGGATAAATCCGTTCCCTACGAAAAGAATCAACATTTTCCCATTCAACGCACCGGCGCAAAACCATTACCCAGGCGGAATGCATAAATGCATTCCCTACGAATCGTTCGCATAATATTGCTGATGAAAGCCGATAAGCAAAACGCCAAGATGCATGGCAAAAAAGAAGACAGCGGCTAATTTTGCGGCGGCAAAACCCGGTGGGTGGTTCGTTCCAGCGGGTGCTGCCTCTTGTGATATTATACAATAAAATTCCGCTCTGCCAGAATGGCAGAGCGGAAAAGCATTTTTTCAGACAGGAAACAGGAAGTGCGGCTTATGCCTCTTCTGCCTTGATGGCAGCCTGGGCGGCGGCGAGTCTTGCGATGGGCACACGGAAGGGGCTGCAGGACACATAGTCCAGGCCGATGTTGTGGCAGAACTCCACGCTGGTGGGGTCGCCGCCGTGCTCGCCGCAGATGCCGCAGTGCAGGTCGGGACGGACGGACTTGCCCAGCTTCATGGCCATCTTCATCAGAGCGCCCACGCCAACCTGGTCCAGCTTGGCAAAGGGGTCGTTCTCGTAGATCTTGGCATCGTAGTAGGAGCCCAGGAACTTGCCGGCGTCGTCACGGGAGAAGCCAAAGGTCATCTGGGTCAGGTCGTTGGTGCCGAAGCAGAAGAACTCGGCTTCCTTGGCAATCTCGTCGGCGGTGAGGGCGGCACGGGGAATCTCGATCATGGTGCCAACCTCATAGTGCATATCCGCACCGGCAGCGGCGATTTCCTCGTCGGCGGTCTTCACAACCACTTTCTTCACGTAGGCCAGCTCCTTGACCTCGCCAACCAGGGGAATCATGATCTCAGGCACGATGTTCCAGTCGGGATGGGCCTTCTTCACATTGATGGCGGCCCGGATGACGGCCTTGGTCTGCATGGCGGCGATTTCGGGATAGGTGACCGCCAGACGGCAGCCACGGTGACCCATCATGGGGTTGAACTCATGCAGGCCGGCAATGATGGCGTGGATGCTGGCAACGGACTTGTTCTGGGCCTTGGCCAGCATTTCAATTTCGTATTCGCTGGTGGGCACGAACTCATGCAGCGGGGGATCCAGGAAGCGGATGCACACGGGCATTCCCTCCAGAGCCTCGTAGAGCTTCTCAAAGTCGCTCTGCTGATAGGGCAGAATCTTATCAAGAGCAGCCTCCCGCTCGGCCACGGTATCGGCGCAGATCATCTCCCGGAAAGCGGCGATGCGCTCTGCCTCGAAGAACATGTGCTCGGTGCGGCACAGGCCGATGCCCTCGGCGCCCAGCTCCCGGGCCTTCTTGGCGTCGGCAGGAGTGTCGGCATTGGTGCGGACCTTCAGCTTGCGGTACTTATCGGCCAGGGCCATGATGCGGCCGAATTCGCCGGCGATTTCAGCGTCCACGGTGGGGATGATGCCATCATAGATGTTGCCGGTGGAGCCGTCGATGGAGATATAGTCACCCTCGTGGAAGGTCTTGCCGCCCAGGGTAAACTGCTTGTTTTCCTCGTCCATGATGATGTCGCCGCAGCCGGAGACACAGCAGGAGCCCATGCCGCGGGCCACAACGGCAGCGTGGGAGGTCATGCCGCCGCGAACGGTCAGGATGCCCTGGGCAACCTTCATGCCGGTGATATCCTCGGGAGAGGTTTCCAGACGGACCAGAACCACCTTCTCGTGGCGCTCGGCCCATTCCTCGGCATCCTCAGCGGTGAAGACGATCTTGCCGCAGGCGGCTCCGGGGGAAGCACCCAGACCCTTGCCGATGGGAGTGGCAGCCTTCAGTGCCTTGGCATCGAACTGGGGATGGAGCAGGGTGTCCAGGTTCCGGGGGTCGATCATGGAAACGGCCTTCTTCTCGTCAATCATGCCCTCGTCGATCAGGTCGCAGGCGATTTTCAGAGCGGCCTTAGCGGTGCGCTTGCCGTTACGGGTCTGGAGCATATAGAGCTTGCCGTTTTCCACGGTGAACTCCATGTCCTGCATATCCCGGTAGTGGTCTTCCAGCAGGGCGCAGACGCTGACAAACTGGCTGTAGGCCTCGGGGAACTGGTCGGCCATCTGGGCAATGGGCATGGGGGTGCGGACACCGGCCACCACGTCCTCGCCCTGGGCATTGACCAGGAATTCGCCCATCAGCTTCTTTTCGCCGGTGGCGGGGTCACGGGTAAAGGCCACGCCGGTGCCGGAATTGTCGTTCAGGTTGCCGAACACCATGGGCATGACGTTGACGGCAGTGCCCCAGGAGTAGGGGATGTCGTTGTCCCGGCGGTACACATTGGCCCGGGGGTTGTCCCAGGAGCGGAACACGGCACGGATTGCCTCATACAGCTGCACCTTGGGGTCGCTGGGGAAATCGGTGCCCAGCTTGGCCTTGTACTCGGCCTTGAACTGACCGGCCAGCTCTTTCAGATCCTCGGCGGTCAGCTCCACATCGAACTTGACGCCCTTTTTCGCTTTCATCTGGTCAATGAGCTGCTCGAAGTATTTCTTGCCGACCTCCATGACCACGTCGGAGAACATCTGGATAAAACGGCGATAGGAGTCCCATACAAACCGCTCGAACTTGGGATCGGGATTGCCCTTGATCATGGCTTCCACCACATCGTCGTTCAGGCCCAGGTTCAGAATGGTATCCATCATGCCCGGCATGGAGGCACGGGCGCCGGAGCGGACGGAAACCAGCAAAGGATTCTCCAGAGAACCGAATTTCTTGCCGTTGATTTTCTCCATCTTGTCCACATATTCCATGATCTGGGACATGATTTCGTCGTTGATCTTCTGCCCGTCCTCATAATATTTGGTGCAGGCTTCGGTGGAAATAGTAAAGCCCTGGGGAACAGGCAGACCGATGTTGGTCATCTCAGCCAGATTGGCGCCTTTACCGCCCAGGAGCTCCCGCATTTTTCCGTTGCCCTCGGTAAACAGGTAAACGTACTTGTGAGACATGGATAATACCCCTTTCCAGTTTTCTAAAGCGTTTCTTTTTCGCTTTTTTTAGTGCATATTTCATGATAGATATTCAACGCTCACATAGTATAACATGACAATGCAAAAAATGCAAACGTTTTTGCAAAAATATTTTGCAAAAAGTAACAATGGGCTCGCTATATCCGGTCGAATCCTTGGTGATTATGACAAGAAAGGATGAATGAATTGATTCATGGACAGAGTAAACGTTTTCGGAAAGCCTACTGGCGAAACAGCAGCATGGAAATCCAGGTCACAACGTTTTCGCCGTATTGAAATTCCAGCCCGTTTTGTTCCAGCACGGGAATCACATTGATGCCTTGGCTTTCCACGCAGGGATGCATTTTCTCCGGAAAACGGCAGCTTTTCCCATCCAGAATGGCGCACCGGGGGCAGATGGCGCAGGACTCGGTGGAAAGGACAAAGGGCTCCATGCCGCACTGACGCATCAATTCCGCCACCTGGTCGGTGATTTCTTCATGCTCCTGCCGGGTGGAGAGGGTTTCGGCAATGTCCGCGATGTCCGCTACCTCCGTCACCGTGGAGATCACCAGGCACCGGTTAAAGCTCTGGCAGTGGGCCCGGCACTGCTCCACCGTTCCCACCCCCGGGGGACAGGCCCAGGATTTCCCGTATTGGGCGCACTCATGCTCGCAGATCCAGCGTACCCGGTCCGAGAATTCCAGGTCCCTGGGGTCCATAAAAAAGTAGATGTAAAGGGGCAGCTCCGCCAGCCCCTGCTCCAATTTCTCAAGATTCATGTAAATTCCTCCATAATGGCCTGACAGCCCTCCACAATGTCCTCCCAGGTGCGCCGGAAATCGCCGGTGTACCAGGGGTCCGCTACGTCACGGCTCAGCAGCGGACGGATTTTATCCGGATTTTTGGGCAGCAGCCGGGAAAGATACCGGGCGTTGCTGGCGTCCATGTAGTAGATTCGGTCAAAGTGCCGGTAGTCCTCCATGGTCACCTGCCGTGCCCGATGATTCCCGCAGAAAACCCCGTGATTTTCCAGCTCCCGCCTCGCCGGAGGATACACCGGATTTCCAATCTCCTCCCGACTCACCGCCGCCGAGTCAATCTCAAATTCCGATTCCAACCCAGCCTTTTGCACCAGGTCCTTTAAAATGTATTCCCCCATGGGACTGCGGCAGATATTGCCGTGGCAAACAAAAAGTATCTTAATCACTATAAAATTCCTCCTTCAATGCCGTGATTTGCCCTGTTTTGCGCCCCCTTTTGCGTTTTTCATTCTATACACATATCACGCTGACATTTACAGAATAGGCAAAACAGGGCAAAATGTAGCCTTGTGTACTACTCAGTTGTAGTCAAGTAGTAGTCTGTTCAGGGGGTGCAGACTACTACGATTTTTGAAACAATTTAACGATTACCCCTGAGCGGGTGAAAACCTGGAACTACTCACCAGTTAGTTGTCGTTATACCCATTCCGAATCGTATCAAAGCAGTGTTTCCAATACTGCTCTCTTTCAAGAATCTTAATTGGGTCATACGATAGGCCGAAATATTCAAGCAAGGTATATGTAAAATACTTCTCGAAATACGCGGCGCCTTTCTGTTCATAAAGAGCAATGAGTTTCTTGTTGCCGCCGTGTTTGGAATCCAGGTAGCTGCCCCATCGTTGTGCGACCCCTTCTTCACCAGTTGCTGAACCAATGTACAGTTTCCCGGTATGGGTATCCGTCAAACAGTAAACACCTGTAATTTTCTTGAGTGCTTCATAATATGTCGGGAGAATTCTGCCCTCAAAAATGTCAGCCAACCGATGGAATGGTAAGTGAACACGATCATAACCCTCAAAGGTTTCACCGCTATAAACGCAAGGCAGGATTTCCCTTACTACTGCTTGATCGAGGTATTTACTCATGTTGAACACATACCTTGAGAATGTGTTTCCTTTTTTACATTTGATGATAAGCCTTCCGAACAGCGGAGCATACTTTTCCAACACCCGAACGGCTGCCCAATCATTCGCTGGAGTATCAACAATCTGTGCCGCCGAAATAAGCAGCCACGCATCCGCCGGCATTCTTACAAAACTGAATACCCACTGCCCCGGATAGAAGTTTCTCTGCTTTCCGTACCATCCCCAGTAAGAGCAATCCATGCAGGCTCCTGTAGCTTTCTCTTCTTCGGTGTGCTTTAACCATCGATCAAGGATGGGCTGTCCACCGGTTCCTGCTCGCATATTATACTAAATCTTAATAAAACAGTTTAAATATTTGCAACGATGTGGTATAGTATATCTGGGTGATAAATATGGCTTCCAGATATAAATTTAGCGAAGAACAAATCAGTGAGATTGAACGGGCACGCAAAAGCAATAAGGA
>JAQYLT010000069.1 GCA_028719885.1 Bacillota bacterium | reverse complement strand
AATCTGATTCTGGCTGACAGACCTTGTCTGGCGGCTTGAGTCAGTGCGCCTTTGCGGACAATAATTCAGAGGTTATCCACAGCTTTTATTTGTCACCCACTGTATAATGCGGTTTTTGGCATTTATGCGGTGTTGCCCTAACTTAACGCTTCTTTAGCTGACTATGGAGCTGGTTCCTCTGACGCTCTGTTAATCCAATCCACCCTGCCCTCTGGGGCGGGGGACTCATAAAATCGGGCGGTTTTGTCCCGGTGGGTGTCGTTCCATTTGTCGAAGCCCGCCGGGGCAATGTGTTTATCCAGGCGGCAGTTTTCAAAGCGAACCAAACCGTAATCCCGCCAGGGTCGGGCCAAATAGATGCTGCCGGGGGTGACGGCCTCCTCACAGCTCAGGCGGCAATTCCGGAAGAGAAAGCCCCGGGTCTGGGAAAGACTGTGGGCGGGGGCGGCAATGTAGCCGATATCCCGGGCGTCCTTGAGGGAGCGGATCTCACAGTCTTCAAACAGGGCGTCGCCGCAGCCGAAGATGAAATCCACCGTGCCCTCAATGAGGCAATGGCGGAAGCTCTGCCGAAGCAGCCGGTCCTGCCGCAGCTCGTCAGGCAGGAAGCCATTGTAGCGTTCGATCAAATCCGGAGGCAGGGGACCGAGAAACAGGGTGTCCTGGGTGGAGCATAGGCGGCAGTCCTCCATCCGGAAATCGTCCCCATACACCGTCAGGGCCACCTCCTGCCCCTTTTTCTCCGGGAAGCGGGCGTCGTTGACGATGGACAGTTTGTGCATCTTTACCCCATCGGCACACACCGCCAGGGTATAGCTGCGGAAGGTGATGTACTCCCGGCCCTGCTCATCCAGCTTTTGTGCATAATCGTCAAAAACGATCTGGGTGTTTTCAGCACCCTGACCAATAATCGTCAGCCCCCGGGTCCGAACCACCAGCTTTTGCCGGTAGATTCCCGCCGCCAGATGGACAAAAGCGTTCTTTGGGGCAAAATCCAGGGCCTGCTGCAGGTCGTCCTCAGGGGTGAGGAACAGCTCATTTTTCATAAGAATCATCCTTTGAGCATTCAATACTTGTGCGTTTTGCTCAGGAAACATTATAACATATAATCAAAATAAATAAATCCTTTCTTCCTGAAATGACTTTTTTGTGCATAAAGCAAATTGTTTTTGATATGTACTTTATGGAGGGACATCCCTAGAATAAATATCAGACAGATAGAAAGGACAGTGCTATGAAACGCCAATTGACTTTGGCAGAATACCGCGCTGTGGATTTGACGCTGCTGGCGGTGATTCTGGCGGTCTGCGAATATGGAATGACCCTGGCGGCAAGGCGGTGGTTTCCAAATCAGCTCTACACCGTGTCCCTCACCGCCGCCCTGTGCGCCATTGTGCTCATGCGCTGGGGCGCGTGGGCCGGGCTTCACGCCGTGCTGGGGGGAGCTGTGTTCTGGTTTGCCTCCGGGGGGACGCCGCAGCAGCTGGCGATTTACGGAATCGGAAATCTGGGCTGCCTGCTGGTGCTGCCGCTGCTGCGGGGAAACGGAAAGGAAAAAATCTGCCGGGATAAGCTCTTTACCGCGCTGTTTGCTCTGGCGGTGCTGCTTGCCATGCAGCTGGGAAGAGCTGCGGTTGCCCTGCTGCTGGGAACACCCTGGCAGACCTGCGTGGGCTTTTTTACAACGGACGCCCTCAGCGGCGTGTTTGCCATGGTGGTGGTATCCCTGGCAGGGCGGCTGGATGGCGTGTTTGAGGATCAAAAACGATACCTGCACCGGTTGCAGGAGCAGCAGAAGAAGGAAAAGGGAGGATTTAGATGAAAGCGAAGGCTGCTGACTTCCTCGTTTACGATGAGGTCAATCAAATTTACCGGGAGAATCCGGAACAGGCCGTGCGGGACGATGTGGAGAAGCACTACTGGCTCCATGTGTGCCGGGCGGTGGCGAAGGACTGGCGGCTGTATCTGATGCTGATTCCCATGCTGCTGGTGTTTTTATTCTGGCGGTATTTCCCCATGTATGAGCTGCTGGGCTGCTTTAAGGTCTCCGACGAGGTCAAGCCCGTGGCGGAGCAGCTGTTTGCCGGCTTCTCCAATTTCAAGGTGCTGCTGGTGGGCGAGGGCTCCAAGACCACGGAGTTCTGGCGGGCCCTGCGGAACACCTTCCTGCTCAGCTTCTATGGGCTCTGCTTCGGCTTCCCCATGCCCATCATCCTGGCGCTGTTCTTCAATGAGATCAAGTCCAACATCGCCCGATCGGTGTACCAGGTGATGACCTACCTGCCCAAATTCATGTCCACGGTGGTGATGACCTCCCTGGTGACCATGCTGGTGAAGCAGGGGTCGCTCACCTCCAACATGGGCATCGTGTCCCAGCTGCTGTGCAACCTGGGACTGATCTCCAAGGAGGTGGCCCAAGGAGGCCTCTTAAATCAGCCGGGCTTCTTCCGCTCCATCTATCAGATTTCCGGCATCTGGGAGGCGGCGGGCTACGATTCCATCGTGTTCTTTGCCGCCATCATCGCCATCTCTCCCACCAACTATGAGGCCGCCCAGATCGACGGCGCGGGAAAAATGGCCCAGATGAAATACGTAGTGCTGCCCAGCATCCTGTCCACCATCGTCATTATGCTGATTACGAGAATCGGCTCCCTGCTGAATATCGGCTACGAAAAGGTGCTGCTGCTGTACAACACCAACACCTACGTCACCGCCGACGTGGTTTCCACCTTTGCCCAGCGCTACGGCATGGCCGGCGCGGCCAAGGGCATCGCCTCCGCCGCGGAAATGATGAACAATGTGATTGGCATGCTTTTGGTGATCGGCGCCAACACCATCGCCCGGAAGGCATCCGACGTGTCGCTGTACTAAGGAGGCTGCCATGAAAAGAAAGCTGGAAATTTCGGAATTGATTTTCAAAATCATCAGCTACACCCTGCTGACGATTTTCGCCCTGTGCTGCCTGTATCCCTTTGTGTATGCCGTCTCCGCCGCCATCAGCGGACGGGACGCGGTGGAGTACAGCCAGGTGGTGCTCTTCCCCAAGGACATCCAGTTTGATGCCTTTAAGCGGATGTTCAACAACAACATGTTCTGGAATGCCTATTCCAACACCCTGTTTTTGACCCTGTACGGCACCATCTGGGCATTGTTCGTGGCCATCTTAGGCGGCTATGCGCTTTCTAAGAAGCGGCTGCTGTTTCGCCGGGGCTTCAATTTCTTCCTGGTGTTTACCATGTGGTTCTCCGCGGGCCTTGTGCCTCAGTACTTAAACTACCTGCAAACCAAGGACGTGTTTAATTCCATCGGCATCACGGATGACAAATGGCTGGTGGTCATCGCCATGGGCATGGCGGCCATGAACATCATCCTGCTGCGAAATGCCTTCGAGGGAGTGCCCTCGGAAATTGAGGAGGCCGCCATTGTGGACGGCGCTTCCGAATTCCAGGTGCTGCGCCAGGTGTACATCCCCATGAGCAAATCCACCATTGCCACCGTGGCCCTGTTCTTCGCCATCTCCCGGTGGAACGGCTACTTCTGGGCCCGGCAGATGATCTCCAACTCCAACGAGCATCCTTTGCAGGTGTTCATCCGTTTGCAGCTGGAGCAGTACACCGACCCGGAATTCATGGCGGGCTGGAATGAGGTCTTTGCCTCCGACTCCATGATCTACGCCCTGATCGTCTGCTCCATCGTGCCCATCCTGGTGATTTACCCCTTTATCCAGAAGTACTTCGCCAAGGGCGTCAACGTGGGCGGCGTGAAGGAATAATGAGATCTCGCTGAAACTTTTCAGTCAAAGACCATGCTGTACGGCGGGGGCAAGTCACCCGCCCTACGATGACGGTACTGCATTGCTGCGATAGATCAATGCCTGAAATACGTGTTTTACAGAGTGATTCTGTTTAACAAAATACGATTTAAATCTAAGAGGAGGAAAACATGAAAAACGTGAAATCTCTGCTTGCTCTGCTGCTGGCTGTTGCCATGGTCGCGTCCCTGTTTGTGGGCGCCGCCTCTGCAGAGTCCGGCCTGACCTATGCCGAGGGCACCGTTCTGCGGATGGCCACCGGCTACAACAATGCCAAGACCGGCCTGTTCTTCGACGCTGAGGTTGCCGGCGAGGGTGTCACCCTGGCCGACGGTGTGACCTATCACTCTGGCGACCTGAAGCCCACCTGGGTGGAGGTTCAGAATGTTCTGGGCATCACCTTTGAGGACAAGTATCAGGGCAACAACACCACCAAGGAATTTGAGTACTGGAAGGACCGTCTGGCCGAAGTGGACATGGTCTCCGGCACCGCTGTCACCCTGTCTGAGTACGGTGAGACCGGCGCTCTGGTGAACATCGGCGAGTACCTGGATCAGATGCCCAACTTCAAGGCCTATCTGGAAGCCAACCCCATCGTCCGGCTGTCCATCACCGGCAACACCACCACCGGCGCCATCTATTTCTCCCCCTATTTTGACGGCGTCAACGACATCGAGCGGATGCCCCTGATGCGTGTGGACTGGGTCCAGAAGCTGCTGGACGGCGAGGGCGAATTCACTGCCGACGCCTGCGGCAATACCGCCGAGCCCGTCTACGAGCCCTACATGCCCACCGAGGGCGTGGTGGAGATCGACGTGGTCAACGCCGAGGGCACCGCTGTGGAGACCATCTCCAAGAACTATGACGCTGCCGGCAACATCGTCGCTCTGATGAACGAGGCCGGTTCCATGTCCGGCGTGGACGCGGTCAACATGCTGCGTACTTACATCGACGTCGCCTACGACGGCTACTACGGCACCAACCGTTCCGACCTGTTCGTCGGCCAGAACGCTGCCTGGGACGCGGACGAGCTGGTGGCCCTGCTGCGCTGCGTCGTCTCCAATGCCCAGACCCTCAATGGCACCGATACCATCCAGGGCCTGTTCACCCGTGAGGACAACAACAACCAGCGCCGGATTGACATGTTCCGCTTTGCCGGTGTTCTGTTCGGCGTCCGTGGCCTGGAATCCCGTCAGGATTACCTGTACGTGGGCGAGGACGGCCTGCTCCATGACGCCCGTCAGGAAGAGGCTACCTACGAAGCCCTTGAGAACATGAACGCCATGGTGGAAGAGGGCCTGATCTCCAAGGCTTTCGTGGATATGTCCGAGGAGAGCACCAAGACCTACCTGCAGAACGACCTGGGCTTCATGCACTATGACTACAACCAGACCCAGACCGTTTACAATGCCACCGTTCTGGACGAGGGCGAGAAGTACATGGCCGTGATGGTTCCTGTGGCCTGCTGGTATGACGGCACCGACGAGGACGGCGTGTTTATGCGCTTCACCGAGTCCTGGCGCTCCGTTAAGACCGACGGCTGGGGCATCTCCAAGGCCGGCGTGGGCGACGACACCAACAAGCTGAATGCCGCCCTGGCCCTCATCGACTATGCCTACAGCGACAAGGGCATGATCCTCATGTCCTATGGCCCCGATGCCTTTATCAAGACCAATGAGGATGGCAGCTACGTCACCTTCAACTTCAACGGCAAGGAAATGCCTGTGATCGCCGATGCCACCTACGCAGAGCTGTGGGAGAAGGCCTCCGGCAACTACACCAACTACGCCCGTCAGTACCTGGGCTCCACCCTGTCCTTTGCCAAGAGCCAGGCCTTTGAGTATCAGTGCACCCAGGAAGTGGGCAAGGAAGGCGCCGGCCATATCTCCACCGCCATCGGCCTGGGCACCATCAAGCACCCCGAGCTGGCAGTCACCGAGAATCCCTGGTACACCTCCGTTCCCACCGTTCTGCCCACCACCCGGGTTGAGAACGACATGGTGAACTCCTACTCCGAGCTGAAGACTAAGTTCTCCTCCTCCAAGGACGGTGAGAACGTGCTGGTTGACCTGATCGCCTCCGGCTACAACGACGAAATGTATGACGCGGAAGATGCCGTTGCCGTGGTCTCCGAGGACTGGGGCGGCATGCAGTATCTGAACATCAAGCAGGACGCCTGGGACCGCCTGCTGGAGTACTACGCCGCCATCGGCTAATCCCAATTTCCACGCATCCCCCATTCTCCGGCGCACGCATCGGTGCGTTCCGATGCAAACCTATGTGATAAGCATTGAATTCACAAACCTCTTACCTCCCAGGAGCCGAAAGGCTCCTGGGGAGGAGAGGGGCCGCTGCTCTAAAGCGGGGAGGTAGACATGTATAAGAAACAAATGAAGCTGCAAAAAATCCTGTGCCTGCTGGCCGTTTTCGCCAGCGCACTGGTTTTCATATATTCTCTGGGGCTCATGACCGATCTCTACGACAGCCTTTACGGCACCATGACGGACCCCAGCGACCTGACCAAGACTACGGTGCCCGGCTCCATCATCTACTATGATATGCAGGGCTTTAACAATACCTTTATGAAGGCGGGGGTGGGGCTGATTCTCCTCAGCTGCCTGCTCTTCCTCACCAACACCCACTCTAGAAGAAAGTATTACGTGGGCAATTATGTGAGCATTGCCCTCCAGGCCGTCGCCAATGTGGCGGTGGCCATCTGGGCCCACAATCAGATCGTCATGTACCGGGCCCAGTTCCTGCAGATCGACTTTGAGGCCCTGGCCAAGCACGCAAAGCGGTGGAAAACCCTGTATACCGAGTCTACCTTCTGGTTTGACGCCCATTACGCGGTGTTCGCCGTGCTGCTGGTGGTCACGGTGCTGCTGGTGGCCAACGGCATTTGGAAGTACAGCCTCATGAAGCAGGAGCGGGCGCTCATCAAAGCGGGAGAGGAGGCACGGGTATGACCCAGGAGGAACGGCTGATTCAAAAGGACCGGATGCGGTTTATCAAGAATAAGCTCCCGGCCAACCTGGCACTGTTTGCCATTTTATTTGATGTATTCTACTTTGTCTCCATCTATCAGTCCGATGTGCGGGACTACTACTATACCATGATGATTGGAGCGTCTATTCTCTACAATCTGGTGTTTATGCTGGCCTGCTTCCTGGCCAGTGAGGGACTGAAAAATTATAAAATGAGCTATGCCTGGCTGATTGGCGCACTGGGCGTCGGCCAGATTATCCGGATTTTTGTGCTCCCTGCCCAGGCCCATGCCACCGAGCTGAAAAAGGTGGGACGGGTGATGGGAGACAGCCAGTATGCCTTTGTGGTGGGCTGCCTGATTCTCTCTGCGGTGTGCTGCCTGGCTGCGGCAGTCATCGGCGGCGTGCGGAGCAAAGTCTTGAAGCAGTACCTGGCAAGCCTGGAAACAAAATCCGCCTGAGGAGGAATGAACGATGGCACAGCTTCGCTTAGAGCATGTGGACAAAATTTATGACAACAAGGTTCAGGCGGTTTTCGACTTTAACCTGGATGTAAAGGACGGGGAGCTGATCGTCCTGGTGGGCCCCTCCGGCTGCGGGAAATCCACTACCCTGCGGATGATTGCAGGCCTGGAGGATATCTCCCAGGGAAGACTGTATCTGGACGGCAAGGACATCACCCAGACCCCTGCCAAGGACCGGGATATGGCCATGGTGTTCCAGAACTATGCCCTCTACGGCCACATGACCGTTTACGAAAACATGGCGTTCTCTCTGACCATGCGGAAAGAGGACCCCAATGTCATCCACAAAAAGGTGCTGGCGGCGGCGGAGATTCTGGATCTCACCAGACAGCTGAACAAAAAACCCAGCCAGCTCTCCGGCGGCCAGCGGCAGCGGGTGGCCATGGGCCGCTCCATTGTGCGAAATCCCAAGGTGTTCCTGTTCGACGAACCCCTTTCCAACCTGGATGCCAAGCTTCGCGGCGCCACCCGGCGGGAGATCCTGCTGCTGCACAAGCGGCTGAAGGCCACCATGCTCTACGTCACCCACGACCAGACCGAGGCCCTGACCCTGGCGGACCGGATCGTGTGTATGTCCATGGGTCATGTGCAGCAGGTGGGTACGCCTCTGGAATTGTACGATTCCCCGGCCAATCTCTTTGTGGCCAGCTTCATCGGCCTGCCGCCCATGAATTTCTTCGAGACAACCGTGGCGGGGGACCGTTTGCAGGGCAAGGGCTTCCAGGTGCCCCTGACGGCTCAGGAGCGCAGTGGACTGTCTTCCTACCAGGGAAAGGAAATCGTTTTGGGTGTCCGCCCGGAGAACATCACCGAGGGCGGCAGCCTGCCGATCAAGGTATTCTCCAATGAGAATCTGGGCATGAACACCCTGGTCCACGGCCATCTGGGCGGGGAGCGAATCACCGCCAAGCTCCGGGGCTGGAAAAATTACAAGGAAAATGATGTGGTTGAGGTGCGCTTTGACCGGAAGCACTTCTTCGACAAAGAGACCACCAATGCCATTGGGAGGGAGTAACCCATGAAAAACGAAATGCTGCGGAAATTTGTCGTCTCCCTCAAGCGGAAGCCTCAGAACATTGCCATGGCGGCGCTGGTGGTGTCCTTCCTGGTGTATTCTCTGAACCTGACCAGTATTTCCAACACCACCGCCAAGATTCAGGGCGCCGGAATGGGCTTTACCGGCTTCTGCACCATGCTGTTTTCCATTCTGTCCTTTGTGTGCTTCCTCAACGCCTTCCCCTACCGGAAAAAGGTGAATGTGCCCATGCTGGTGCTGATGTTTGCCATGTTCGCCATTGTGGCGGGCTGCGACTGGTTCTATCTGGGAGCCATTACCCGGGCCGTTACCCGGGCGGAGAGCCCCATCAGCCCGGTGGACTTCCCCTATGTTGCCAAGGCCCAGAGTGTGCTCCATGCCCACCTGGTACTTTTGGCGGTCACCACTTTGCTGGTGATTACCCTGCCGGTGTATAAAAAGGCCCTGCGGAAGATAAAAACCAGCGTGGAAGTGGAGGACAACGGTAAGCTCGCCGCCATCGACATTTCCGAAGAATAATCCAAAATCAAGGGGGGGCGCAAGCCCTCCTTTTGGGAAATTGGGGGATGCGCCCAAAACCATAGGAGACGCAATATGGAACTCAGAGAAATGACCCAGCAGGATAAGGCCTTTGTCATGGGTATCGATAGCCATATGGATGAAGCTGCCTTTCAAAACCGCCTGCTCACCAAATCCGGCTTTGTGCTTTGGGAAGCGGGACAGCCGGTGGGATGGATGCACCACTGCGTCCTGTGGGACAATCTTCCCTTTCTGAACCTTTTGTATGTGCTGGAAGACTGGCGGGGCAAGGGCTTTGGCAGACAGGCCATGGCGGCATGGGAGGAGGAAATGAAAAACCGGGGCTATAAAATGGTCCTGATTTCCACCCAGTCCGACGAGAGCGCCCAGCATTTTTACCGGAAGCAGGGCTACGTGGACTGCGGATGCCTGGTGTTTCAGAATACCCCCTTCGACCAGCCCACGGAGCTGTTTTTCAGAAAGGTTTTGTAAGATAAATTGGAATTTGCAGGTCTGCACCGCCGTTGCGGATGTACCGTAGGGCGGGTGGCTTGCCCCCGCCGAAACGTGGCAAATATTTGAGCATTTCCGTTAAAACGAACCCGGTTCATAACCTGGGGCAAGCGGCGGGGGACAGCCATAAGCCCTACGGTATACCCCATTTCCCATACAACAATTACATCGCTAAATTCCAATTTGCCTATTACCGGATTGATGCGGTGCGTACAAAGTAATTGGAGCAACTATGGCAAAAAACAACAAAAACATGCCCCAGCGGTCTTCCCGGCAGCTGCGGGAAATTTCGGATTATTACAAGCTGAACACCAAAGCGGTGGACGACCTGGTGAATGCCAGCCCGGAAAACACACCGGAGGTTCCCCGGGAGGAGCTGGAGAAATACCGGTCCAAATCCGGCATCCATCTGCCCCGCTGGCTGAAGGCGGTGCTGCTGAAGGCCTGGTTCGCCGGGGCGGCTTGCTTTTTCATCTTCTGGGGGCTGGGCCTTTACCTGACGAATCTGCTGGATATGATGCTGGTGTTCGGCCTTGCCCTGGGACTGGTCACCGATCTGCTGGTGAATAACATTTTTCGGTTCGCCGCCCGGGTGCCGGGGGAAAACGACAGCTGGATGATGTTCCCACAAAAGGGAATGGCCGCGTTCTTTTTGAACATTTTGTATGCCTTTTTCCTGCTGTTTTGTGTATATTTCCTGTATCAGGGAATCAATTTGGCAATTACTTCCGTCACCGGCCAGGTGGATTCCGTCCCCGTGGGGGTGGAGCCCATTCTGTTCGGCCTGTTCTATATGGGATTTGACCTGCTCTTTTTGAGTATGAAGCATTTGGCCCTGAGGATTCTTTCCGATGCCAGGGCCAAGGTGAGAGAGGAAAATGGGAAATGATTCAAGCGCTGTTTGTCAGTCCGGTTTCCGCCTGCTTTGAGCTGCAGAACGATGCCCCCTACTATGCCCCGGAGGCCTACCGGGTGTGGCTGGATGGAGTGGAGCAGTCCACGGGAAATACCAACGTGTTCTCCCTGTTCTCCCTGCTCCCCGGGAAAACCTATCGTCTGAAAGTCCAGATGGGAGAGGCAGCGGAGGAAATTTCATTCACCACCAAGACGGTGAGCGCCGGTGTGAATGTGAAGGATTTCGGCGCTGTGGGCGACGGGGTCACGGAGGATACCGCCGCCATCCAGGCCGCCATCCACTGCCTGCCGGAAAACGGCCTGCTCCACTTCCCCGCGGGCACCTATCTCACCGCACCTTTGACCCTGAAAAGCCACATCACCCTTTCCCTGGGGGAGGGTGCCGTGCTGCTGGGCTCCACGGACCGGAGCCGTTATCCTGCCATTCCCGGAGAGGTGACGGACATCTTCACCGGGGAAAGCAGCGTGTACGGCGCCTGGGAGGGCAACGCGGCTGCCATGTATCAGGCGCTGATTTTCGCGGAGCATGCCCAGGACATCACCGTGGTGGGCCCGGGCACCGTGGACGGCAACGCCCAGAACAGCGACTTCTGGACCCATTTCAGGGAATTTCCCCTGGGGCGGCCACGGCTGTTCTTCTTCAACCGGTGCCGGAATGTGACGGTGCACGGCATCACCGCCCAGAATTCCGCCTCCTGGCAGTTCCATCCCTTTTTCTCTCAGCAGGTGGGCCTGTATGACCTGTTCATCAAGGCTCCCAAGGACAGCCCCAACACCGACGCCATCGACCCGGAAGCCTGCGACGGGGTGGAGATCATCGGCTGCCGGTTCAGCGTGGGGGATGACTGCATTGCCATCAAGTCCGGTAAAATCGACCTGGGCCGGAAATACAAGCAGCCCGCCGACCATCACACCATCCGCAACTGCCTGATGGAATTCGGCCACGGGGCGGTGACCCTGGGCAGCGAAATCGGCGCCGGGGTGACCAACCTCTCCGTGACCCAGTGCTGGTTCCGGGGCACCGACCGGGGGCTTCGCATCAAAACCCGCCGGGGTCGGGGCAAGGACTGCAGGCTGGACAATATTCTC
Source organism: Bacillota bacterium (assembly GCA_028719885.1). Lineage (GTDB taxonomy): Bacteria > Bacillota > Clostridia > Oscillospirales > Oscillospiraceae > Faecousia. The sequence goes on along the minus strand of JAQYLT010000069.1, from coordinate 38,205 downwards.
TTTGAAAACATCCGCATGGAAGCTGTGCTCACCCCCGTGGCCATCAACATGTGGTACAATTGCTGCGACCCGGACCGGTTCAGCGAGTATGTGTGGAGCCGGGAGCAGCTGCCGGTGGACGAGCGGACCCCCCACCTGGGGAAATTCACCTTCCGCAATCTGACCTGCACCCAAGTCCAGGTGGCTGCCTGCTACATCGACGGCCTGCCGGAGAGCCCCATCGACGAGGTGCATTTTGAGGACAGCTCCTTCACCTTCGACCCGGATGCCAAGCCCGGAAAGCCCATTATGAAAAATTTCGCCCAGGAGGAATGCCGCCTGGGACTGTATCTGGACAATGTGCGCCGGATCACCATGGAGAATGTTCTGGTAGAGGGAGCGGCGGGGGAGAACGTGGTGGCCAACCACTATGAGTTCCTTTCCATCCGCTGATCGGCAGGGAGGATTTTCATGTATCAGAAAATTGACGCATACATTCATCGGCTCATCCGGGAATCCACCCCGGAGCGGACCATTTGGAACATTGAAAAGCTCCGGGAGGGAAAAAGCGGCACCTGGAACTACATCGACGGCTGCATGATGACCGCATTGCTTGCCATGGCGGAGATCACCGGGGAACCGGCGTATTTCGATTTCGTGGAGCACTTTATCGATTCCTATATCCTGGAGGACGGCACCATCCGCACCTACCATCCGGAGAAATTCAACCTGGACGACATCAACGAGGGCCGGGTGCTGCTGCCGCTGTACCGGGCCACGGGGAAAGAAAAATACCGCCTGGCGGCGGAGAAGCTCAAGCACCATTTGGATACCCAGCCCAGAACTGTGGAGGGGAATTTCTGGCACAAGGCCATCTATCCCAATCAGGTGTGGCTGGACGGCATCTACATGGCCCAGGTGTTTTATGCCCTGTATCAGCAGGCTTTCGGCGGCGGGGATGTTTCCGACATTCTGCGCCAGATCGAAACCGTCCGCAAAAGAATGTTCGACCCGGAAAAAAAGCTCTACTACCATGGCTATGATGCCAGCCGGAAAGCCTTCTGGGCGGACCCGGTTACCGGCTGCTCCAAGAACTTCTGGCTGCGGAGCATCGGTTGGTTTTCCGTGGCCCTGGCGGACCTGCTGGAAATCGTCACCGGGGCGGACCGGGAAGCCTTGGCGGCCATCTTTACCGAATTGATGGCGGGGGTCGCCCAATACGCGGACCCGGAAACCGGCATGTACTACCAGGTGCCGGATCAGATCGGCCGGGAGGGGAATTACCTGGAAACCAGCGGCAGCTCCATGATCGCCTATGCCATGCTGAAAGGCGCCCGGCTGGGCATTCTGGAAAAGGAATATGCCGCCAAAGGGAAGAAAACCTTCAGCGGCATTGTAGAGAAGTATTTGTCCTTTACAGAGGATACCCTGAATCTGGGCGGCATCTGCCTGGTGGCGGGGCTGGGTCCGGAGAGCAACCGCCGCCGGGACGGCAGCTACGAATACTACATCTCCGAGCCGGTGGTGGAGAACGACGCCAAGGGCGTGGCTCCGTTCATTTTGTGCTACACGGAGATCAAGAGACTTTAAGGCTCCAGGAGGATTTTTACGCTGTCTTCATCCGGGGGTTCCTGGGGCTGCTGCTGGGATTCCAGATAGTAGCTGGGGGCCACGCCGTACTTCTTCTTGAACATGCGGGAGAAGTACAGCGGCTCCCGGAAGCCGCACTGCTGGGAGATTTCCGCGATGTTGTGGCTGTTGGTGTAGCCGTAGGAGAGCATGTCCGCCGCGGTCTGCAGCCGCTTGTCGGTGAGGTATTTGTGGGGGGTCACGCCCAATTCCTTTTTGAAAAGCTTGCGGAGATAGTCGTAGCTGAATGGGAAGGACTGGAGGTACTTGTCCAGCTCATAGTTGCAGTCCGGGTAGTTTTGGATGATGTTGTTTTCGATCTCCTCCACCACCTTGCTCACCGGCTGGGTTTTGTGATAGCACAGCAGATAGCAGCAGATCAAATCCCCATAAGGCGACAGCAGCGCCCGCCGCCGGTCGGAATCGCTGTTGAAATGGAAGTAAACCGCCTGAAAGGCCTGGAGCAGAAACTGGTTGCTGTCGTCCTGGACGATGACCGGATTTTTAAAGGGCAGGGCGGTGTCGGTGATGTTGATGTGAATGTTGGTGAAGCCGTCGGCACTGTCGTTGCAGTGGGGAACCAGCGGCGGCACCACAACCACATCGCCCTTTTTGTAGGTCAGGTCGAAATCGTCGAAGTGGAAAGTTCCGCCTCCCTCGGTGCAGTAGACCAGCTCCCAGCTGCTGTGGGCGTGGCGGCTGACGGTCAGAGTGAGAAGATGCTTCCCAACATAAATGATGTTATTCATATCATCACACCCCAATTTGAGTTTTCTACAATTATACCAAAATCTCGCGGTTTTGTCCATGGCTAATTTAGGAAGCTTTACCCTCTTTTGCCTTTCGTATCAGGCAGCCCTGCCCGGCAGATGGATAAATCGGGGTTTGACGGGATGCTTCGTAGGGAATGCATTTTTGCATTCCGCCTCGGTAACGTTTTATCGGGGTATGTTGAATGGAAAATGTTTTAAAAAAGGAACCTGTTACCATCCAACAAACCCTGGATGTTAACCGACGTTTCGGAACGCATGAATGCGTTCCCTACGCACACGTTGGAACATATCCCGTTGGGAGAGCTCGTCAAGCACCAATTGATCGGCTGATATGCCCATTTGCTCTTTTCGGGGCAGCTGCATGGCTCCTTTTTCGGGAAAAAGTCGGTTTTATCCGTTTTGTGTATAAATTCAATTGTTTTTGAAGTAGAAAACCCAGGGTGGGTCATTTATACTTATCTTGTACAAATTGCGCTGATTCCAGGGGGTACAGCCCCTTGTCATTGGATAGTTTTCATTATAAACACTGCTAAAGGGGGCATATTTTTTGGCATACTTAACTTTGAAGGACGTAAACAAAATCTACCCCAACGGCTTCCATGCCGTCCATGATTTCAATCTGGAAATCGAAAAAGGGGAGTTTATTGTGTTCGTCGGCTCCTCCGGCTGCGGCAAATCCACCACTTTGCGGATGATTGCCGGATTGGAGGAAATCAGCAAGGGCGAATTCCTCATTGACGGGAAGCGGGCCAACGAAATGGGCCCCCGGGAGCGGGGCATCGCCATGGTGTTCCAGAGCTACGCGCTGTATCCCCACATGTCCGTTTACGACAATCTGGCCTTCGGTCTGACCCTGCAGGGAGTGGACGAGGATGTCATCGACGAAAAGGTGCGCCGTACCGCCGCCGTTTTGGGCCTGACGGACTACCTGGAACGGATGCCCCGGGCACTTTCCGGCGGCCAGCGGCAGCGTGTGGCCGTGGGCCGGGCCATCATCCGCAAGGTGGGCGTGTTCCTGATGGACGAGCCCCTTTCTAACCTGGACGCCAAGCAGCGGGTGACCATGCGCTCTGAAATCACCCAGATTCACCGGGAAACCGGCGCCACCACCATCTACGTCACCCACGACCAGACCGAGGCCATGACCATGGCGGACCGGATCGTGGTCATGCGGGACGGCCGGATTCAGCAGGTGGGCACCCCCTACGAGCTGTATTTCCGTCCTGCCAACGTGTTTGTGGCGGGCTTCATCGGCGAGCCGCCCATGAACTTCATCCGGGGCACGGTGAAAAAAGGCTGCATCCACTTCGGCTCCATGGAGATCGATTTGGCTCCCGTGCTGGAGGACAAGCTGGCAGGCTACGAGGGCAAGCCCATTGTCTTCGGCTTCCGGCCCGAGGCCATCTGCCTGGAGGAGCGGGAGCAGGCCTACCGGTTCCGTTGCCTGGTGGAGCTGACGGAGATGCTGGGCGACAACACCAACGTCTACATCAGCGCCGGTGACGACCGGGCCATTTTGAAGGTGGACCCCCACCATACCCCCGCCATGGACTCTCTTCTGGAGTTCTCCATCCCCTATGACAGCGTGAGCCTGTTCGATGGCGAAACCGAGCAGGTCATTCCCACCAAATATACGAAATAAGAAAAGGAGTAAAAATATGGATATTCGCTATTCTGCCCATCCCAAGGATGTGGCCCGCTACACCACCGAGGAGCTTCGTAAGGAGTTCCTGATCACCGGACTGTACAAGGCTGACGAAGTCGTCTGCGTTTACAGCCATGTGGACCGGATGGTCACCTTCGGCTGCATGCCCGTTCACGAAGTGGTCCCCATCGACAAGGGGCTGGATGTCTGGGGCAATTTCGGCACCAAGTATGTGCTGGAGCGCCGGGAAATCGGCATCTTCAATCTGGGTGGTTCCGGTGTGATCTGCGCCGATGGCGTGCGCTATCCGCTGGGCTACAAGGACTGCCTGTACATCACCATGGGCACCAAGGAGGTCACCTTTGCCTCCGATGATAAAGAGAATCCCGCCCGGTTCTACATGGTTTCCGCCCCCGCGCACTGCGCCTATGAGACCAAGCTCATCACCATTGCAGAAGCTGCCAAGCGGCCTCTGGGTGCTCTGGAGACCTGCAACAAGCGCACCATCAACCAGTTCATCCATCCCTCCGTCCTGAAAACCTGCCAGCTGACCATGGGCATGACCGCTCTGGAGCCCGGCAGCAACTGGAACACCATGCCCAGCCATACCCACGAACGCCGCATGGAGGTTTATACCTATTTTGAAATTCCCGAGAATCAGGTGGTCTTTCACATGATGGGCAAGCCTGACGAGACCAGACACATCGTCATGCAGAATTACGATGCCGTCATCAGCCCCTCCTGGAGCATCCACTCCGGCGTGGGCACCAGCAACTACACTTTCATCTGGGCCATGGGCGGCGAGAATCAGGAATTCGATGACATGGACGTCATCGCCACCCCTGACTTGAAGTAAGGAGAAAAAACCATGAGCTTTGATATGAACAGCTTTTCCCTGGAGGGCAAGGTCGCCCTGGTGACCGGCGCGGCCTACGGCATCGGCTTCGCCATTGCAGAGGCCTACGCCAAGGCGGGCGCGAAGATCGCCTTTAACTGCCGGGGCAAGGAGCATATGGAAAAGGCCCTGGCTGACTATGCCGCCAAGGGCATCGATGCCAAGGGCTACTACTGCGACGTGACCAAAGAGGACGAGGTGGCGGAAATGGTGGCCGCCATCGAAAAGGACCTGGGCACCATCGACATTCTGGTTAACAACGCCGGCATCATCAAGCGCATCCCCATGACGGAGATGGCCTGCTCCGATTTCCGCCAGGTGATCGACATCGACCTGGTGGCCCCGTTCATCATGGCCAAGGCCGTGATTCCCGGCATGATCAAAAAGGGCCACGGCAAGATCATCAACGTCTGCTCCATGATGAGCGAGCTGGGCCGGGAGACCGTCTCCGCCTATGCCGCTGCCAAGGGCGGCCTGAAAATGCTCACCCGGAACATCTGCTCCGAGTATGGCGCTTATAACATCCAGTGCAACGGCATCGGCCCGGGCTACATCGCCACCCCCCAGACTGCCCCCCTGCGGGAGCCCCAGCCCGACGGCAGCCGCCATCCCTTTGACAGCTTCATCCTGGCCAAGACCCCCGCGAACCGCTGGGGCGACCCGGATGATTTGGCAGGCCCCGCCGTGTTCCTGGCCTCCGACGCCTCCAATTTTGTCAACGGCCACGTGCTCTATGTGGACGGCGGCATCCTGGCCTACATCGGCAAGCAGCCCTAACTCCATACGAATTTTCCCCCGCCATTCGGCGGGGGAATTTGTTTAGAAGAGGGGTTGGGGATAGAGGCCTTCCTTGGCCATATCGGCAAGAGCCTTCACCACCACCGGCTTGTCCGCGGCGTAGGTGACGCCGTACCACTGGTCGGGGGAGGTGAGCACCTTCATGGTGGCCTTGCCCTCGCTCAGCAGCTGCTGGACGATGGAGGGGAGAAAATACTCGCCTTTCAGGGGGTTCTCTTTCAGCGCTTTGTCCAGGAATGCGGGGAAGCGGCTCTTTGCCTCCCGGAGGAAGCTGGGCTGGAAGCCCATCAGGTTCATGGATACGATGGTGTCCGGCGCCAGGTCCTGCCAGTTCTGCCCATCCTCGGTGAAGTGGATGCCGCCGTCGTATTTCTCGATCCGGGTCCGCTCGGTGATGCCCAGCAGATTGCCCGTTTCATCGGTGGCGCACACGCCCCGGGCCACGCTGCCGTTTTCCGTCACGGTTTTGTCCAGCCGGTAGCCCACCATGCAGTAGCCGTAGGGGTCATGGCTTCCGGAGAGGAACTCAAAAATCGTCTTGAAGGCGGCCTTGCCATAGTAGTCATCGGCATTGATGACAGCAAAGGGCGCGTCCCCCACTTCCTCTCCGGCGCAGATCACTGCGTGGCCGGTGCCAAAGGGCTTGACCCGGCCTTCGGGAACGGCGTAGCCCTCCGGCAGCTTGCTCAGCTCCTGGTAGGCATAGCGAATTTCCATGGGGCTTTTTGCCAGCCGTTTTCCCACGGTGGCCATGAAATCCTCCCGGATGGCCTCCTTGATGAGGATGACCGCTGTCCGGAAGCCCGCCTCGTAGGCGTCAAAAATGGAATAGTCCAGAATGGCCTCCCCATGGCTGCCCACGGGGTCAATCTGCTTTAATCCGCCGTAGCGGCTGCCCATCCCGGCAGCCAGAACCACAAGCACAGGTGCGTTTGACATTCGTATTTCTCCCTTCTGATTTCTGTATAAATATGAAAAAATTTTTTCGTAGGGCGGGTGGCTTGCCCCCGCCGTTTGCTTCCAACTTGCTGGCGGTTTCGTTGAATGGTACAGGTTCCAAACTGCAACGTTTGCGGCGGGGGCAAGCCGCCCGCCCTACGAATGTTTTTCATCTTCCAAAGGCGGCGGCGTCCAGGAAAATCGCGTCGCCTTTCAGCTTTTTCCAATCAAATACCGATGCCAGCTCCTTGGCGCTGATGGCGGTGTTCTGGTCGATGAGACCGGCGGAATAGGCCAGGGTGCCAATCACCTCTTGGGCGGATACCCATTTTTGCAGCTGGCCCAAATCCAAATCCCGGTCCCGCTTGCTGAGCCTCCGGCCGTCCGGTGCCAGGAGCATGGGCACGTGGCCGTATGCCGGGTGGGGGAAACCGAAGAGCTCCTGCAAATACATCTGCCTGGGGGCGGAGCTGAGTAAATCCATACCCCGGACCACCTCCGTGACCCCCGCTTCCCCGTCGTCCACGGTGACCGCCAGCTGGTAGACATACACCCCGTCCGCCCGGCGCACCACCATGTCGCCGCAGTCCGTTGCCAGATTCAGCCGGTATTCTCCCTGAACCAAGTCACAAAATTCCCACTGCCGGTCCGGCACCCGCACCCGCCAGGCGGGAGGCCGATTCATGGCGGCCCGCATTTCTTCGCTTAAATCCCGGCAGGTGCCGGGGTAGACATAGGTGCCGTCGCTGAGGTGGGGGGCATTGACGCTGTGGAGCTGGCTGCGGGTGCAGTAGCAGGGATAGAGCAGCCCCAGCTCCTTCAGCCGTTCAAAATACCGGTCATAAACCTCACTTCGCTGGCTTTGGGGCGGGGTTTCCCGGTCGTAGTCCAGCCCCAGCCAAGCCAAATCCCCCCGGAGCTGGCTGGCATATTCCAAACTGGTGCGCTGGGTGTCCAAATCCTCCATCCGCAGCACCATTTCCCCGCCCCGGCTGCGGACGGAGGCCCAGGCGATCAGAGCGGCAAACACATTGCCCAGGTGCATTCTGCCGGAGGGGGTGGGGGCAAATCGCCCCACGGGCCTTATCTCCATAGCAGCCACCAGGCCAGCGCCGCGAACAGCACACCGATTTCAATCAGGAGCAGCGCCACCAGCATGGGGGTCCGGCTGGGATTCTGGGGGGCTTCCGGTTCTTCTTCCTCCGGCAGTTCCTCCTGGTCCTCCTCCCGCAGGAATTTACCTGCCTCCTGGGGCGGTCCCTCCTCCCAGCTTTCTTGCCACTGGACCTCCTCTGCCGCCAGCAGCTGATCCTCCAGCCGCTGCAGCTCCTTTTTGGGATTGTCAAACATGGCGTTCCCTCCTTCGCTGGTGATTATTCTAGCAGAAAATCAGCCAATAGTAAAGAGGGGCGGCGGGAAGATGATTTTTCAAATCAGACATTGACAATTTTTTTCGCCGTTGCTACAATGAAAAAAACCAAATAAAAAGGAAGTGCCTCTATGAAAACAGAAGAGAAAATCAGTCCGGAGGAAGTCAAGCGGGTCAAGGCCCTGGGCTGCCTGAAGGACAAGCGATATGAGGATATTTTCAATGTCCGTGTGCTCACCCGCAACGGTAAAATCACCGCCCAGGAGGCCCGGGTGATTGCCGAGGCCTCCGACAAATTCGGCAGCGGCAGCATCACCATGACCACCCGGCTGACCCAGGAAATTCAGGGCGTGCCCTACGACAAGCTGGAGGCACTCTTTGCATTTTTGAAAGAAAACGGCCTGGAAACCGGCGGCACCGGCGCAAAGGTGCGGCCCGTGGTCTCCTGCAAGGGTACCACCTGCCAGTATGGCCTGCTGGACACCTACGACCTGAGCGAGAAGATTCATGAGCGCTTTTATGAGGGCTACCACGACATGAAGCTGCCCCATAAGTTCAAAATCGCCGTGGGCGGCTGCCCCAACAACTGCGTCAAGCCGGATTTAAACGACATCGGCATCGTGGGCCAGCGGGTGTTCCAGCGGGATCTGGACAAGTGCCGTGGCTGCAAGAAATGCCAGGTGGCGGCCAACTGCCCCATTAAGGTAGCCCACGTGGAGGACGGAAAGCTGAACTGGGAGGGCTGCAACAACTGCGGCCGCTGCGCCGGGAAATGCCCGTTCCATGTCACCGACAGCTATGTGGAGGGCGCCAAAATTTACATCGGCGGCCGCTGGGGCAAGCGCACTGCCATGGGCCGTCCCCTGAGCAAGATTTTCACCGATATGGACGAGGTGATGGAGGTCGTGGACCGAGCCATCCTCCTGTTCCGGGACGAGGGAATCGCCGGAGAGCGGTTCGCCGATACCGTCAGCCGCCTGGGCTTCGAGTACGTGGAAAAAAAGCTGCTGGGTGAGTAATTTTCAAAAAAGGAGCTTCCCGGTTTTGGAAAGCTCCTTTTATTTTTCGCCTTTTGCCGCCTGGATCAGGGCGGATTTTTCATTTTCCAGGCTGCCGCTGAGCACCTGCTCCAGCAGGCGGTTCAGGCAGTCGCCGATCTGCCTGCCGGTCATACCCAGGGCAATCAAATCATTGCCGTTAATTTTCAGGGACTTCAGGGTCAGCCGCCCCTCCTGGGCGTCCAATTGGGAGAGAATTTCCCGCAGACGGGGGTAGCGCTGGCTGTTTTCGTGCTCCCGGGTGCCCTTGCCTTTCATGTCCGCCTCCTGGAGGCAGAGCAGCAGCTCCAGACGCTCCCGGCCATAGCGGGACAGGCTGCGGCGCAGCAGGGCTTCCTCCGGCTGGAGCACGGTCATGTGGTGGTCGATGAGCCAAACTGCCGTCTCCCGCAGCTGGGTGGGGGCATGCAGCCGGTGCAGAACGGCATCCGCCATCTGGGCGCTCACCTGGGCATGGCCCTTGAAGTGCCCCCGGCCGTTTTCGTCCTGGCTAAAGCAGGGCACCTTGCCGATGTCGTGGAGCAGCGCCGCCCACCGCAGGGAAAGCACCGGGGCAACGGCGGCGGTGACATGGGCGGTGTGGGTGAACACATCGTAGGCGTGGTGGGGTGAGTGCTGCAAAAAGCCCAGGGTGGGAGAAAGCTCCGGAATGACCTGGGCCAGAATGGGGGCGAAGCGGAGCAGATTGGGTACATCCGCTTTCAGCAGGAAGCCGGACAGCTCCTGATACACCCGCTCCCGGGCCAGGGCATCCGTCAGGGGGGCAAGACCGATCATGGCATCCTGGGTGGCCGGCTCCGGCAGAAAGCCAAACCGGGCAGCAAAGCGCATCCCCCGGAGAATCCGCAGGGCATCCTCCCGGAAGCGCCTTTCCGGCTCCCCCACGCAGCGCAGGATTCCGGATTGGAGGTCTGCCCTGCCGCCGAAAGGGTCCACATACCCCCGGCTGGGGGAATAGGCAATGGCGTTGACGGTGAAATCCCGCCGGGCCAGGTCCTCCCGGATGTCCGGCACGAATTCCACCCAATCCGGGTGGCGGTTGTCCTGGTAGCTGCCCTCCCGGCGGAAGGTGGTGATTTCCACCTCCATTCCCTCCATCAGCAGCTTTACCGTGCCGTGGCGGACTCCGGTCAGGTCCTGGGGGATGCCAGCGAAAACGGCGGCGGTCTGCTCCGGCAGGGCGGCGGTGCACAGGTCAAAATCCTGGGGGGAAATGCCCATCAGATCATCCCGCACACAGCCTCCCACCAGATAGGCGGCATAGCCGGCGCTTTCCAGCATCTGCAGGCAGCGGGCAATCTGCTCCGGCAAGGTCATGGCTCATTCCTCCGCCGGACGGAGCCGGGACATCTCTGCCATCATCCATACGGCGGCGGCACAGAAGAAGGACACGTACACCCCCTGGGCCACGGCGGCGGCGCAGAAGTACTCCGCCAGCAGACCGACGGAATAGTGCCAAGGCTTGTCCGGCAGTCCCGCCGCCCGGGCCATCCGGTGATAGGCGGACAGCACCAGGCACAGCACCGCCCCCAGGCCAAACAGATAATTCATCAGCTGGGGCACCTCGCTGAAGCTCTGGTAGTACTCCATCAGCTGCAGCACGCACAGCACACAGGGCGCCACGGAGAGCAGGAAAAAGGGCGCCTTGTTCAGCAGCCGCAGCACGGCGGTGACCACCAGGCACACGGCGGTGATGATGCAGAACGCCTTATAAATCAGCACCAGCGCGGCGGGGCCTTTCAGGGGCTCCAGCAGCAGGGTCAGCACACCGGCGGCGAAGAACACGTCGCTGAGGGCACCGGTGATCTTGCCGCCCTGGCCCATTTTTGCTTTCCGGGGCAGAAGAAACGCCGCCACGATCACGCAGGCCGTGAGCACCCACAGCAAGATCTCCGGCACCGTGGCGGGGGGAAGCAGACCGGAAACCGGGTCCTCCACATGGTTGGCGAACAGCCGGTTCTGCAGCTCCCAGGCTCCCAGACCCAACAGCAGGAAAATGGGCGGCAGCAGCCGCAATTGCTTTTCTTTGTTCATGGCAATGCCTCCTTTTAGCTTGACACAATCCATTTCATCACCAGGCAGATGCCGGCCAGCACCGGCTGGTGAAATAGATAAATCCACAGGGAGTGGGTGCCCATGGTCCGCAGCAGCCGAATGGGGGGACAGTCAGCGTTGATCTGGGACAGCCGGGTTTTCTTTTCCCGGTAGAGCATCCGCCCCAGCTCCGCCCCCAGCAGGAAGAAGCCCAGATTGGGCAGCAGGGGGAAATAGTCCGAGGAATGGAACCACACCGGGCAAAGCCCCAGGGGGATCAGGGACCAGTGGACATCCAGATAGAGCCGACCCAGCACCAGTCCCGCCGCCGTCAGGAGCAGGCCCAGTCCGGCGGTCAGCCAGCCGGGCAGTCTTCTCAGCCAGTGCCACAGCACCATGCACACACCCAGGCAGTGCAGCACGCCGAAATAGATGACAATGCTCCGGTCCGCCCAGCCCAGCAGATACATCCCGCCGGTGACGGCGGTGCACAATAGCCCACAGAGAAACACCTGAATGCCCCGCCGCAGGGAGCGGCTTCCAAGGGACGCGCTGACACCGGAGATGACCAGAAAGATGAAGCCGCAGTTGTTCTTGACAAAGAGGAACCACGCCGGCTCCCGCCAGGAGAATACCCCCACCAATTCCACCAGGTCGTAGATCAGGTGGACGATGAGCATGCCCAGCAGGGCCAGCCCCCGGGCGGCATCCAGCTCCCAGATGCGTTTTTTCATCAGTCCCTCTCCGTGGCGGCGTTGGCTTCTTCCTCCAGCACCCGGTAGGCCACCTTGCCAACCAGGGTCTTGGGCAGCTCCTTGCGGAATTCCATCTCCCGGGGCATGGCGTACTTGGCGATGTGCTTGGAGCAGTATTCCATCAGCTCCGCCTTCAGCTCTTCAGTGGGCTCCACCCCGGGCATGGGCACCACGTAGGCCTTCACCCGCTGCACCCGGTAGGGGTCCTTCACGCCGATGACGCAGGACAGCAGCACCTTTTCGTGGCCGTCGATGATGTTTTCCAGCTGGGAGGGATAGACATTGTAGCCGGAGGTGATGATCATCCGCTTCATCCGCTGGCGGAAGTACACAAAACCATCCTGGTCCATGTAGCCCAGGTCGCCGGTGTGAAGCCAGATGCGGCCGTCGTAGTGCCGTTTCAGGGCACCGGCGGTTTCCTCGGGGTTGTCCATATAGCCCATCATCACAGTGGGGCCGGAGACGCAGATCTCGCCCTCCACATTGGGCTCCACCTCGTTGGTGGTGCCGGGCTCCACGATTTTATAGAAGGTATCCGGGAAAGGAACGCCGATGGAGCCCGCCCGGGCATAGTCCTTGGGGGTGAGGCAGGAGGCGGTGACGCACTCGGTGGTGCCGTAGCCCTCCCGAATCTGCTGGCTGCAGCCGTGGGCCTTGAGGAAGGCGTCCACCTTTTTCTTCAGCTCCGGGGAGAGGCTGTCGCCGCCGGAGAAAATGCCCTTGAGGAAGCTCAGGTCCGCGCCCTCCAGCTTTTCCGCCCGGAGCAGGGCTTCAAACAGGGTGGGCACGCCGGGAATCAGGTTGGGCTTCTGCTTTACCAGCACCTCGGCGTAGGTGTTCACATTGAATTGGGGAATGAGGATGCAGGTGCCTCCGGCAACCAGGGGGGTGTGGATGCCGATGCCCAGGCCGAAGCCATGGAACACGGGCATGACGGAGAGCATCTTCATTTCGGAGATTTCCTCCATGGAAAAGCCGGAGGCGGCAATGGTCTGCAGGGCCAGGGCGTTGAAATTCAGGTTGGAGAGCATGATGCCCTTGGTGGTGCCGGTGGTGCCGCCGGAGTAGAGGATGGCGCCGCAGTCGTCATATTTTCCGTCGTGAGGGGGCAGCACCTGGTTCTTTCCTGCGGCAACCATTTTGTACCAGAGGGTATAGCCGGTCTTGGGCAGCTTCTTGATGGCCCGGGCGCCCTTGGTCATGGGGTAGAGCAGATTCAGGGGGGCGGGCAGCTCGTCCACCACCTTGGCAATCAGCACCTGGCATTCGTTTTCCAGCTGGGGCAGAATCTCCGCCACCTTGTAGTAGAACTGGTCCAGGGTGAGAATGGCCTTGGACTTGGAGAAATTCAGATAGAAGGCGATTTCCTGGGAGGCGGACAGGGGGTGGATCATGTTGGGGATGGCGCCGATCCGGTTCAGGGCATAGAAGCAGTCCAGCGCCTGAGGGGTGTTGGCCATGCAGATGGTCACCCGGTCGCCCTTGCGGATGCCCATTTTGTACAGGCCCTTGGCGGCGGCTTCAATCCGCTGCATGAATTCCTGATAGCTGGTCTTTTTGCCCATGAACACATAGGCGGTGTTGTTCGGCTTCCGCTTGGCGGCCTGGGCCACCATCTGATACATGGTCAGGTGGGGGTAATCCAGGGAGGCGGGGGTGTTTCCGTAGTATTTCAGCCAGGGAGAGGAAGAGGACAAGCCCATAATTGATTTTCATATCCTTTCTGTATCAACGAAATAAGATGCTGTGCTCATCGGCCTTGCCCAATCTCTCGCAATGCTGCGTCAAGCCGATACACGGATAATTCTATATTATACCACAGTCTTTTTTATATTTCTACCCCCAAAAAGCAGGCGCTGCCCGGATTTGGCAGCGCCTGAGGGGCTATTTCTGGTTCATGGCGATTTGCTCCGGGGTGATGGGCAGCTCCCGGTGCCAGACGCCGGTGGCCCGGTAGATGGCGTGGGCCAGGGCGGGGGCGGGGGTGTTGATGACGATTTCACCGATGGACTTGGCGCCAAAGGGCCCGGTGGGCTCATGGCTGTGCTCAAATTCCACGGTGAGTTTACCCATATCCAGCCGGGTGGGGATTTTGTACTGCATCAGCGACCGCTCCGCCGGGCAGCCGCCGCGGTAGGTCACGTTCTCCATCAGGGTGTGGCCAATGCCCTGGACGATGCCACCCTCGGTCTGGATTCTGGCCAGAGCCGGGTTGATGGGAATGCCGCAGTCCACCACGGCCATGTAGTCCAGCACCGTTACCTGACCCGTCAGCTTGTCCAGCTCGATTTCCACCATGCCCACCATATAGGGCGGGGGAGAAACCGGGGAGGAATGGGTGGCAGTGGCCTCAGCCGGGTGGGTGTTGAACAGCTGGCTCTTCACGCCGATCTGCTCCGGGGCGACCGTTTCTCCGGTGCCGGGGCGAATCACCCGCCCATTTTCAAATTCCACCTCCGCTTCGGAGCAGCCCAGAATTTCCGCGCCGATGAGGCACATCTGCTTTTTCAGCTTGTCGCAGGCCAGCTCCACCGCCTTGCCGGTGATGTAGGTGGTGGAGGAGGCGTAGGAGCCGGAGTCGTAGGGGGAGGCGTCGGTGTCCGCGCCGAACACCGCCACCTGGTCCACATGGCAGTCCATGTGCTCTGCCACCATCTGAGAAAGAATGGTGTCGCAGCCGGTGCCCATGTCCGCCGCGCCGATGAGCAGATTGTAGCCTCCCTCCTCCGTGAGCTTCACCGTGGCGGAGCCCACATCCAGGCTGGAAATGCAGCTGCCCTGCATGGCCATGGCCACGCCTGCGGTGCGGACCTTGCCGCCGCCCATGTCCCGGACGGGGTATTTTTCGTCCCAGTGGAACAGCTCCTTGCAGTGGGCCATGCATTTGTCCAGGGCACAGGCGCTGGCCACCTCGCCGTAGTAGGCGGGCATCACCATCCCCTGACGCACCATGTTTTTCTCCCGGAGCACCGTGGGGTCCATGCCCAGCTTTTCCGCCAGCTCATTGACCATGGATTCCAGGGCGAAAATGCCCTGGGTGGCGCCGTAGCCCCGGTAGGCCCCGGCGGACTGGAGGTTGGTATACACCACATCGTAGCCAAAGCGGAAGGCCTCCAGGCTGCCGGTGTACAGGGGGATGGACTTGTGGCCGGACAGTCCCACGGTGGTGGGGCCGTGCTCGCCGTAGGCACCGGAGTTGGACAGGGTATACAGGTCCAGGGCCCGGATTTTGCCGTCCCGGTCCGCCCCCAGCCGCACCTTGATTTCCATTTCGTGCCGGGGGGAGCCTGCGATCTGGGCTTCCTGCCGGGTGTAGACCAGCCGGCTGGCCCGGCCGGTTTTCCAGGTGACGAAGGCGGGGTAGATTTCACACACCGCCGTCTGCTTGGCGCCGAAGCCGCCGCCAATCCGGGGCTTTTCCACCCGCACCTGGCTTTTGGGAATGCCCAGGGCGGTGGCGATGATCCGGCGGCAGTGGAACACGATCTGGGTGGAGGAAACCACATGGAGTCGGCCGTAGCGGTCCATGTCGCAGTAGGTGCGGAAGGTTTCCATCATGGCCTGGTTGAAGGCCTTGGTGTGGAAGGTGTGCTCCAAAACAATGGGGCAGTCCGCCATCACGGCGTCCACATCTCCGTCCTGGCAGCTGTCGCTGGCCACAAGGTTCCGCTTGTTGTCGCCGCCCACCGGGCAGGGAGGATACCAGTCCTCCTCCGGGTGCACCAGCACCGGATTGTCCTTGGCGGTGTGAAAATCCAGCACGGCGGGCAGTACCTGATAGGTGACCTTGATGAGCTTCATGGCCTTCAGGGCGGCCTTTTCCGTCTCCGCGGCGATGATGGCCACCACATCCCCCACAAAACGGACGTGCCGGTCGATGATCAGCCGGTCGTAGGGGGAGGGTTCGGGGAAGGTCTGGCCCGCGATGGCGAACCGGTTCCCGGGCACATCCTCCCAGGTGAAAATCTCCACCACGCCGGGCACCTTTTTGGCGGCGGCGGTGTTGATGGTTTCCACCAGGGCGTTGGGGTGGGGGCTTCGCAGCAGCTTGACCACCAGGGCATCCCCGGTGACATCCTCTGTGTACACCGGCTTGCCCAGAAGCAGCTGCATGGAATCCTTTTTCCGGACGGATTTTCCAACGGATTTCAGTTCTTTCTCTTCCATAGCTGCCTCCTTACTTCCGGCTGTTCAGAAAATTCCGAATGCCCCGGAGCTGGCCGTCGTAGCCGGAGCAGCGGCACAGATTCCCCGCCAGGTAGGCGCGGATTTCGTCATCCGTGGGGTCGGGGTTTTCCCGGAGCAGGGCGATGGTGTTCATCACAAAGCCGGGATTGCAGAAGCCGCACTGGTCGGCGCCCTGGTCGGCGATGAAGCCCACAAATTCCTTTGCCTCTTCCTGCAGCCCCTCCAGGGTCTGCACCTGGTGCCCGGCAGCCCGGGCAGCCAGCATGGAGCAGGAGAGGATGGGCTTGCCGTCCATCAGCACGGTGCACAGGCCGCAGTTGGCGGTCTCGCAGCCTCGCTTCACGCTGTAGCAGCCGTGGCTTCTTAAAAAGTCAATCAGCAGGAGATCGGCGTCAATATTGTCTTTGATGAGCTTGCCGTTGAGGGTCAGGGAAATCTCCATTACGTTGTACCTCCGATTTCTTCCAGGGCGCGCTGGGTCAGCACCCGGATGAGATGGCTGCGGTAGGCGGCGCTGCCCCGGATGTTGCTGCCGGTGGGCGCCTGCCGGGCTGCCTCCTCGGCAAACGCAGCGGGAGAAAGCTCCCGGCTGCCCCGAATGACCATGGCCTTGTTGGGCCGGGCGCCGATACAGGCCCGGATTTCCCCGTGGAGGTCCGACAGGGCGCAGGTGATCACCGGGAAATCCGTCCGCTGGATTCGCATGGCCTGGTAGGAGAACCGGGCGGGGACCTTTTTCACGATCAGCCCCACCAGAATGTCCCGGTCATATTTCCGGTTGACGAATTCCTCCAGGGGGAGGATGCCGCCCTTGTGCAGCTTCACATAGCACTCCATGGAAAGAAACACCGTCAGCACATCGGAGAAGCCAAACCGGCCCCAGATGCTGCCGCCCACGGTGGCTATATTCCGGAACTGGACTCCCACAATGTCCTTGACCGCCTTGGCCATGGCCCCCTGGGTGTAGGCGTTCAGCCCGGGGTGGAGCTCCAGCTGCCGCAGGGTGACCATGGCGCCGATGGTGAATTCTCCGTCAGTTTCCTCGATGGTGTCCAGACCCAAATCACACAGGTCGATGGCGGTGTTCACGCTGCCCCGGCCCATTTTCAGCCAGAGCATGCCGCCGATCACCCGGTTCCGCTTTTTTTGGTTCAGCTCCCAGGCTTCCTCCAGGCTCTGCGCCCGGACATAGTTTTGAATGGCTATCATTTTCTTTCTCCTTTTCGGCTACTCCCAGCCTGCCATGGTTGTAGCTTGTTACAATTAAAACCAGATGCTTTCCGTAGGGCGGGTGGCTTGCCCCCAGACTGTCAAAAAAGATATCCGTAGGGGCCGACTGAGCACATCGGCCTCAAGCAGCATAAGGGGCGTAAAGTTAATTAAGATATAAGATATCCGCCAGTCGTGTGCGTAGGGAACGGATTCATCCGTTCCGAAAGGTTCGATGATCACCACAGTTCGTTGAATGGTATTTTAGAGAACGTATGATTGGCGTTTTACCATTTATCCAACCGATTTTGAAACAATAAGAGGAGTGGAACGGATAAATCCGTTCCCTACGAAAAGAATCAACAGTTTCCCATTCAACGCACCGGCGTAAAACCATTACCCAGGCGGAATGCATAAATGCATTCCCTACGAAAAGTGTATTTCTAATTGTGACAAGCTGGCAGGGGAGGGTATACACAAACAGTATAACATCCCCGGTTGATTTTTGGAATAGGAAATGGTATACTTCCGTTGTACTTTCCAAAATACAACGAAAAGAGAGGACACTTCTATGAAAAAACTAATTTCCCTGCTTTTGGCCCTGAGCCTGGTGCTGAGCCTGGGCCTCTGGGCGGTGGCGGAGGGGGCGGACCTCACCGATCAGCTGGGCCGGACGGTCACCCTGGAGCAGACCCCGGAGCGCATCGTCAGCGGCTACTACATTTCCAGCAGTGCGCTGATTGCCCTGGGCCTGGAGGACAAGCTGGTGGGCATCGAGGCCAAGGCCAACAAGCGGCCCATCTATTCCCTCAGCGCTCCGACGCTCATTGACCTGCCCAACGTGGGCACCGCCAAGGAATTCGACCTGGAGGGCTGCATTGCCCTGAATCCCGACCTGGTGATTCTCCCCGCCAAGCTGAAAAATGCCGCCGAGACCCTGGAGCAGCTGGGAATCCCTGCGCTGCTGGTGAATCCGGAGAGCGGCGAACAGCTGGAGCAGATGATCGCTCTGATGGGGCAGGCCACCGGCACCCAGGAGCGGGCGGAGGAGCTGCTGAGTTTCATCGCCGGTCAGCGGGAAAATCTGGAAACCCTTTTGGCCGAGGCGGAAAAGCCCCGGGTGTATATGGCGGGCAACTCCGCCCTGCTGTCCACCGCCGGTGGCAATATGTATCAGTCCGATATGATGGTGCTGGCAGGGGGCGAAAATGTGGCGGCAGAGCTTTCGGATCCCTACTGGGCTGAAATCGGCTATGAGCAGCTGCTGGCTTGGAACCCGGAGTACATCGTGCTGGCCTCCGACGCCTCCTACACCGTGGAGGAGGTGCTGGCGGACCCCAATCTGGCGGACTGCGCCGCGGTGAAAAACGGAAACGTGCTTCAGCTCCCCGGGGACGCCGAGGCCTGGGACAGCCCGGTGCCCAGCGGCATTCTGGGCTCCGTGTGGCTGGCGGCCCGGCTCCATGGCGATTTGCTGCCGGAGGACCGGGCGGAGGAAATCATTGCATCCTTCTATGAGACCTTCTATGGCTTCTCCTACGGTGAAGGCTAAACGAAATGCCCTGGCTGCCGGCGGGCTGCTTCTGCTGCTGGCAGCCATCGGACTGCTTGTGGGACGGTATCCCCTGACATTTCAGGGGCTTTTGGCAGGGGATGCCATGCAGCGGCAGGTGTTCTTTCAGCTGCGGCTGCCCCGGGTGGGCGTGGGCGTCATTGGCGGCTTTGCCCTGGGGGTGTCCGGTTTCGCCTTTCAAACGGTGTTTCGCAATCCCCTGGCCTCTCCGGACATTGTGGGGGTTTCCTCCGGTGCCAGCGCCGGGGCAGCGGCGGGGATTTTGTTCCTCGGTTCCTCTGCGGCGGTGACGGCCAGTGCCTTCTTGGGGGCGCTGACGGCGGTGGCGGCGGCTTTGGCCCTGTCCGCCCTGGACCGGAGCGGGAAAAAGAGCACCATCGTGCTGTCGGGCATCGCCGTGCACGCCCTGGCCCAGACGGCCCTGATGTGCCTGAAGCTGACGGCGGACCCGGAGCGGGAGCTGGCCTCCATCGAATATTGGATGATGGGCAGCCTCAGCGACATCAGCGCCCACCGGTTAGGGGGGAATCTGTTCCTCTGCCTGGCGTGCTCCGGCATCCTCTTTGCCCTGCACCGGCAGATGCTGCTGCTGTCAGCGGAGGAGGGGGAGGCCAGAATGCTGGGGGTCAGCGTGGGAAAAATGCGGCTGGTGGTGCTCATCACCGCTACGCTGGCGGTTTCTGCGGTGGTGAGCCTGACGGGACTGGTGAGCTTTGTGGGCCTCCTTGCCCCCCATGGCGCCAGACTATTGAACCGGAACAACCGCCCGGGCACCCTGCTGCTGTCGGGGATCCTGGGAGGGATTCTTCTCTGCGGGGCGGACATTCTGGCCAGGAGTGTGACCGCCGGGGAGCTGCCGGTGAGCATTTTCACCAGCCTGCTGGGTGCTCCGGCGCTGCTGTACCTGGTGGTGGGCAGGAGGAAGGAAGCATGAGTATCCTGGAAGTCAGGCAGCTCACCGCCGGCTATGGCGGGAAAGAGGTGCTGCAAGGGGTGTCCTTTTCCCTGATGCCGGGGGAGCTGGTGGGCATCCTGGGGGAAAACGGCAGCGGGAAAACCACCCTGCTGAAAAGCATCTGCGGCATTGTGCCCCATGGCGGAAGCTGCCTTGTTGGTGGGACGGACAGCCGCAGCCTTTCCCCCCGGGCCCTGGCCAGGCAGGTGAGCTACATCCCTCAGCAAAGCGGCATTTCCATCGACCTGAGCGCTTTGGATGTGGTGCTCATGGGCTTTAATCCCCGGCTGGGGCTGCTGGAATATCCCTCGCAGGATATGAAGCAGCAGGCGCGCCGGGCCCTCCGCGAGGTTGGCTTGGCAGGCCGGGAGGAGGAGAATTACCAGACCCTGAGTCAGGGGCAGAGGCAGCTGTGCATGCTGGCAAGGACCCTGGTTTCCCAGGCCCGGCTGCTGCTTTTGGACGAGCCGGAAAGCGCCCTGGATTTTGGCGGACGCTACCGGATGCTCTCGCAGCTGCGGCGCTGCCTGGGGGGACATTGCGGCGCACTGGTCACCCTCCACGACCCCCAGCTGGCCCTCAACTGCTGTGACCGGCTGCTGCTCCTGGGCGGAGGAAAGCTGCTGGGGGAAATCTGCCCAAAGCAGGACAGCCTGGAAAGCATGGAGGAAAAGCTCATTGGCCTGTATGGCGGCCTGACCCTGATCCGGGCGGAAAACCGTCAGGGACTGCATCAGCTGGTACTGCTGAAATAGGAAAACAGCAATGGGGAGGATGGCCATGGAAGCGTTGACGAAAATCATATTTGTGGATGACAGCCGGGAAAAATTCTTTGGCGAGGGGCCTTACCGGCTGCTGCTGGGGGTGGAGCGCACCGGCTCCCTCCGTGCTGCCGCCATGGAGATGGGCATGGCCTACTCCAAGGCCATGAAACTGCTCAAGCGGGCGGAGGAGGTGCTGGGCTTCCCCTTGACCCGGCGATCTGCCGGAGGCGCCAGCGGAGGCGGAAGCTGCCTGACGGAGGCGGGAAAGGAGTGGATGGAGCGCTATGGAGCATACCGGGATGCCTGCGTGGCAGCTAACCAAAGACTGTATCTGGAATTCTTTCCGCAGCAGCGGGAAGCGGCACCTGCTGATCACCGGGAGCCGCAGCAGCGGTAAGACCAGACTGCTCACCTCCCTGGCAGGGGGCAAGCTGCCCGGAATTACCACCTGGGCGGAGCCGGGCAAGGCGGTATACCTGCGGGAGAATACCACCGGGCGGCAGATCCAGATCGGCATCTTCCATGCGGCCCTGCCCGGAAAGGATCAAAAAATGATGCCCGCGGTGTATGGCTTTGCCGCATTGGGCATTCCGGCGCTGAAGCGGTGCATCCAATGGGAGGGCGAATGGATTTCCCTGGATGAAATCGGCTATTTGGAGCTCTCCTTTGGAGAATACCGGCAGGGGCTGCTGCGTTTGTTGGACTGCAAGCGGGTCATTGCCGTGGTTCGCAAGCAGGATCACCCGTTCCTCCTTTCCCTGCTGGAGCGGGAGGATGCCTTCGTGGTGGATACGGACAGCCCCTTTGGCGATTCGGCCTGCGTCATCATGGCCTCCGGCATGGGAAAACGCTTTGGCGGCAGCAAGCTGCTGGCTCCCTTTGCCGGGAAACCCATGCTGGGCTGGACCTTGGAGGCAACCCGGGGACTGTTCCGGCGCCGTCTGGTGGTCACCCGCAGCCAGGAAGCGGCGGCATACTGCCGGGAGCAGGGGGTGGAGGTGCTGCTCCACAGCCAGCCCCACCGGAACGATGCCCTGCGGCTGGGTCTGGAAGCGGCTGCCCCGGCGGACCACTGCCTGTTCTGCCCGGCGGACCAGCCCCTTTTGTCCAGAGACACGGTGATGGCACTGATCCTGCTGGGGCAAAACCTGCCCGATGCCATTGTCCGCCCCGGATTCGGGAATGTCCCCGGCGCGCCCATCCTGTTTCCCGCCCGGGATTATCCGGAGCTGAGCACCCTGCCGGAGGGAAAGGGCGGCAGTTACGTGGCGGCGGGGCATCCGGAGAGAGTTCACCTGCTGCCGGTGGCTGATGAAAAGGAGCTCCTGGATGTGGATACCCGGGAGCGGCTGGAGCAATTGGAGGGCCTGTATGCCGCTGCCCCCCAGGGGTAAAAACATTTTGGGATCATCGGTTTGCCTCAGCCTGCTGCCAAATTGGAATTTGTCGGTATGTGTTCGTAGGGAACGGATTTATCCGTTCCGCCGCGGTAACGTTTTATTAGGGGTATATTGAATGGAAAAATGTTGGATAAGCCCTACGGTGTTGCCGGACCATTTCCTGTTCAACGAGCCTCGGATGTTCACCGGCGTTTCGGAGCGGATAAATCCGTTCCCTACGCACACGCCGAAAGGCATCCCGTTCATCATACCGCCAAATTCCAATTTGCTGAATCAAACCGACATGCACAAAACATTTTTTCCATCCCGACAAAAAACGGTTGAATTTTTGATTGACATCTGTTATAATGACTTCAAACCAAAAACGCAGGATTAGTTCATTGGTAGAATGGTCGCTTCCCAAGCCACAGAGGCGGGTTCGATTCCCGTATCCTGCTCCAGAAATGCCCCCTTGGGGTTCTGTTAAGAGATAATAGATAATAGGGAATAGATGATAGATGTTTTGCCGCGGTTCGGGGCGTTTCTGTACTATTCTCTTTTATCTGTTATCTCTTATCTATTATCTGAAAAGCGAGGGCTCAGATATGAGTCAAGATAGCATTATTTTGACGAAATCCCTGAAATTCGCGAACGACTAAGTATCGTAAAAACAAAGGAGGGATGTTCATGATTTACACGCTGGATGAGATTAAAAAATGTGTCTGCCCGGTCATTCAAAAGTACAACATCCCCGCTATGTATTTGTTTGGCTCTTATGCCAGAGGGGAAGCAACGGAAGAAAGTGATCTGGATTTCCTGGTGGACACTGCGGGAACCAATTTAACCTCTCTGCTTGCGTTGGGAGCGCTGTACTGCGATCTGGAAGAAATATTCCATAAAGACATTGATCTGATTACGGTTCGTTCTGTCATGCAGAATAATCTCACAGAAAGTGACCGCAGCTTCCGGGATACCGTCATACGGGAAAGGGTGAACCTACATGATGTCGCCTGATTTACAGAGAATCCAGCATATGAAAGAGTATTGCGTCGCCATCGAAAAAACCATTGAACGATATGGAAATTCTTTTCAAATCTATGCGGTGGATGCGGACTACCAGCGGTCAGTCAGCTTTTCCATCCTGCAAATTGGCGAACTGAGCGGCGGGTTGTCAGCTGAGTACCGGCAGGCAACCGCGAACCGTGTCCAGTGGGGCCCCATAAAAGCCATGCGGAATCTGGTTGCCCATAACTACGGAAGAATGGACCAGGCCATTATCTGGGAAACTGCAACGGTGGATATTCCCGTGCTGCTTCAGTTTTGTGAGGAGCAGTTATCGGAAAAATGATATTGAAAGTCGGAAGACTCCTGGTGGGACACAGATTATGGATGACGTCAGAGCATCCGACGGAATCTGAGAGGCACATACCGCAAAACGACTTGCTTCGGCAGGTCGTTTTTTGATGATTTGAGATTTCTCGTTGTATTTCCTCAATGGAATGTGCTATAATGATTGCATATTTCCATTCACCGGCCATGCTGGCAGGAAAGGAACATTTTTAACATGGATCACATGAAAGAACTGGTGGACCGGCTGAATCAATACCGGGATGCCTACTACAACCAAAATGAAAGCCCTGTCTCCGACCAGGAATACGACCGGCTTTTTGATGAGCTGGCCAGGCTGGAACGGGAAACAGGCATCGTCTATGCCAATTCTCCCACCGCCACCGTGGGCTACACCGCCGTGAGCAAGCTGCAAAAGGTGCCCCACAACCATCCTCTGCTGTCCCTGGGAAAAACCACGGACATAGGGGAATTTGCCGACTATTTTCAGGGGAAGCCCCTGAGCCTCATGGGGAAAATGGACGGGCTCACCGCCTCCCTCCTGTACCGCAATGGAGAGCTGATCAGCGCCGAGAGCCGGGGCAACGGCGAGGTGGGGGAGGACATCACCCACAATGCGCGAACCTTTGTGAATCTGCCCCAGCGGATTCCCTTTGCAGGGGAGCTGATTCTGGATGGGGAGTGCGTCATCGACTATCCCACCTTCCGGGAAATCATCAGCCGGGAGAACACGGAATACAAAAACCCCCGAAATCTGGTCAGCGGCACCGTGCGCCAGCTGGACAGCCGGGTGGCGGCCAGACGAAACGTCCGCTTCATCGCCTGGAAGCTCTACAGCGCACGGGATGAAACCGGCGCCCCCGTTGCCGGAACGGACACCTACAGCGGCAGCTTTGCCTTCCTGGCGGGACTTGGCTTTGAGGTGGTGCCGAACCGATATGTGGAAAACCGGTTTGAAACCAGGCAGGAGCGGCTGGATTGCCTGAATGAGGCCATGGAGGATTTGCAGCAGCGCTGCGCCGCCCTGGGCTACCCCATCGACGGCATTGTGGGCTCCTTCAACGATGTGGCCTACGGCGCGAATCTGGGCAGCACCGGCCACCATCCCAAGCATTCCCTGGCCTTTAAATTCTATCAGGACCGGAATGAAACCGTCCTGCGGCAGATTGAATGGAGCACCAACCGCACTGGCCAGGTGAACCCGGTGGCGGTTTTTGACCCGGTGGAGATCGACGGCACCACCGTCAGCCGGGCGTCTCTGAACAATGTGAGCATCATCAAGGAGCTGGAGCTGGGCCTGGGGGATACCATCACCGTCATCAAGGCCAACCAGATCATCCCCATGGTCACGGACAATCTCACCCGGTCGGCCAATTATCAGTTCCCCACCCGGTGCGGCAGCTGCGGCGAGCCCCTGGAGCTTCGCAATGACAACGGCCGGGAAATGCTCTACTGTGTCAATCCCCGCTGCCCCGCCATCCGGCTGGACCAGATCACCTATTTTGTCAGCCGGGATGCCATGAATATCCTGGGCCTGTCCGAGGAGCGGCTGCGCCTGCTGATCGAAAATGGCTTTATCCGGGACTTTGCCGATATCTACCATTTGTCAGAGCACCGGCAGGAGCTGGAAGGCCTGGACCGCCTGGGCAAGGACAGCGTGGACAATCTCCTGAATTCCATTGAGGAAAGCCGCGATTGCCGCATGAGCAATGTGCTCACCGCCATTGGTATTCCCAACATCGGAAAGAATAACGCCAAGCTCCTGGCCGCCCGGTGCTTCTCCGCCGGAACAGGCAACCCTCTGGAGGCCTTTTTGGATATGGCTCTGGCGGACCATGACTGGACGGAGCTGGATGGCTTCGGGGAGATCATGAGCACCGGAATCAACCGGTTCGTCCGGGAGAATCAGGAGCGCATCCGGCCCCTGATTGGGCTTCTGCGGATTGCCGACGAGACACCGGCTGAAAACGCCCCCCTGGGACTTTCCGGGCAGAGCTTCTGCATTACCGGCAAGCTGAACCATTTCCCCAACCGGGACGCTCTGGTGGAGCAGATCGAAAAGCGGGGGGGCAAGGTGGTTTCCGGCGTCAGCGCCAAAACCGATTACCTGATTACCAACGACAAGTCCTCCGGCAGCAGCAAGAACCAGAAGGCCGCCAAATTCGGCACGAAGATCATTTCCGAAGAGGAATTCATCGCCATGTGCCAGGACTGACCGGGGGAAAGGAACAGACCTTGAGAAAAACGAAGAAAATCGCGGTTTTGGGGCTGCTCACCGCCATTGCCCTGACCATCTTTATGATCGAAGCCCAGATTCCGCCGGTGGTCCCTGTGCCGGGGGTGAAATTGGGGCTCTCGAACATTGTCACGGTGTTTACGGTGTTCACCATGGGACCCGGGGCGGGGGTGGCGGTGCTGGCCTGCCGGGTGTTTCTGGGAGCGGTGTTCGCCGGTAATTTCAGCACCATTCTCTATTCCGCCTCCGGAGGCGCCCTGGCCATTCTGGTCACCATCGGGCTGCGGAAAATTTTGAAGGACAATCAGCTCTGGGCCGCCGGCTGCCTGGGGGCCATTGCCCATTCCATCGGGCAGATGATCGCGGCCATTGCCATCACCCGGACGCTGGGGCTGCTGGTGTATCTGCCGGTGATGATCGTCATCAGTATTTTCACCGGGCTGTTTACCGGGCTTTGCGCGCAATATCTGGTGAAACGGGGAGGAAAGCTGTGGAAAACTATTTTCAAATGAATCTGACCCGGCAGCAGATCGATGCCATTTCCAATCTGGGCCTTGCCCACATCGGCGACGGGGTGTGGGAGCTGCTGTGCCGGAGCTTCCTCTGCGCCCAGGGGGAGAAAACCGTGGGCCGCCTGCACCACGACACCATTTCCATGGTGAAGGCTCCTGCCCAGGCCGCCTATGCGGAGAAGCTGCTGCCCCTTTTGACGGAGCAGGAGGCGGCCTACTACCGCCGGGGGAAGAATTCCCATGTCCACGCTGTGCCCAAGGGGGCCACCCCTGCCCAGTACGCCAAGGCCACCGGCTTGGAGACTTTGTTCGGCGCGTTGTACCTGGCGGGGGAAATCCAGCGAATCAATCAGCTTTTTCAGGCCGCCATCACGGAAGCGTGACTTTGATCCCATAACGATACCCCCCAGCCGCTATGTGCAGCGGCTGGGGGTTTGTCTGTGAATTGAAATGGAAATTCGTGAATGTGCTTATCGGCTTTGCTCAGCAATCCGGCAAACAGGAATTTGACAGGATGTTTCGTAGGGAACGGATTTATCCGTTCCGCCCGGTAACATTTTTATTGGGGTATGTTGAATGGTACAATGTTGGACAACACCGTAGGGAATGGGCTTGCTCATTCCGTCGGCGAAGCCGCTTTTGCGGATGTTTTTATCATAAATTTGGCTGGATATTCGGATAACTTGGCCCTTTGCCAAATAATTGGGTGCGGTAATTCCGCTTCGCGGTCGGAACGGATAAATCCGTTCCCCATGGACACATACTGTCAAATTCCAATTTGCAGCTCTGCTGAGTCAAGCCGATATGCACACTAGTGAATGTCCTTTTTCCCGTACTGCCAGAAGGCGGCCACAATGCCCACGGCGGCAAAGCACATGCCCACGGCCAGATACTCAGGATTCAGCCTGCCGTCGGACAGGAGATCCGCACCCTCGGCGTAGCCAAAGGGGGTGATGTACTTCAGGAATTTGGCCTGCTTGCTCAGGTTGGCAATGAGATTCAAAAAGTAGAAGCAGATGGTCAGCCCCATGCCGATGCCCAGGCCGCCCCGGCGCAAAAAGGCAGAGATGCCGAAGCAGATGGCTTCCAGCTCCAGCTGCACCAGCAGGTTGGCACCGTGGAGCAGCGCCAGCTCCTTCCAGGGGATTTCATATCCAATGGCGGCCACCGAGGCAATGGCCAGCAGGAACACCACCGCGTTCATGATCACCGTCTGCACCAGCAGCGAGGCCAGCTTTTCCGTCACCACCCGCATTCGGGTGACGGGATGGGTGAGCAGAAACTCGGCGGTGTGCTCCTTTTCCTCCTTGCACAGCATGTTGGACGCCAGCATGGACGCAAACAGGGCACCGCCGATGCCCAGGATGTTGCCGCACTCAATGGCATAGAAGCCGGTGAGGGTGCCGAAATTCAGCCGGTCCATGCCGAAGGCGGCGGTAAAGGCCCCCATGGAGGCGAAGATATTGCTCACCGTTTTCATCTGCCCTGCCATTTCCGGGAACAGGAACACGCAGCAGGCAATGAAGCCGCCGATGGCCGCGGTCCAGATGGCCAGGGTCTTCCGGCCCATCCGCAGCTCGTGATTCAGAATCGTCATTTCTCATCCGCCTCGCTTTCGTAGTAATGCAGGAAGATTTCCTCCAGGTCCGGCTCGGCGATGGTCAGGTCCTGGACCTTTCCCTGGGCCAGTCTGCCCAGCAGCGCCGGGAGATCACCGCTGTAGAGGAAGCTCATGCTGTCGCCTGCTTGGGACAGACCCCGGATTCCCGTCAGTCCGGTCAAATCCAGCTGCCCCCGCAGCTGCACCCTGCGGGCGCCGGAATCTGCCAACTCACTCACCGCGCCGCTGGCAACGATTTTGCCGCCCCGGATGATGGCCGCCCGGCTGCAGTTGTGCTGGATTTCAGAGAGCACATGGCTGGAAAGGAACACCGTGGTGCCCTCCCGGTTCCGCTCCTGCAAAATCTCGAAAAATTCCCGCTGCATCAGTGGGTCCAGGCCGCTGGTGGCCTCGTCCAGAATCAGCAGCTCCGGGCTGTGCTGCAGGGCGCAGACGATGCCCACCTTTTTCCGGTTGCCCAGAGACAAATCCTCCACCCGGCGGCTCACATCCAGCTGGAGCCGGCTGCACAGCTCCGCCGCCTCCCGGTCGCAGTTTTTATTTCGCAGCCGGGCGGAGAGCCGCAGCACCTGGGATACTTTCATCCCAGGGTAAAAGGTGATTTCCGAGGGCAGATAGCCCACCCGTGAAAGAAGCTGGGGCTTTTCCCTGCGGATGTCCAGCCCCAGCACCGAGGCGGAGCCGCCGGTGGGGCTGATGAGACCCAGCAGGGTGCGGATGGTGGTGCTTTTCCCCGCGCCGTTGGGGCCGATGAAGCCGAAGAAGTCCCCCTGCTCCACGGACAGATCCAGATTCTCGATGCCCCGGGCGGAGCCGTAGAATTTGGTTAATTGCTTGGTTTCAATGGCATTCATCCTTTTTCTCCTCACTGTAATATACGGATTTCCAGAATCCCAGCAGGCTGCCGAAATCCTGGCGCATCTGCTGGCAGTTGACCTCCCCCTGCTGCAGCATTTCCCACAGGTAGCCCTCTTAAAATTCACCCTCCGTTTCCGGAGGGTGAGAGGAATAAAACGATTTACTGCTTGGCGCTTTCCACAATGCCGTTTGCAAGCCCCACCAGCCCCTGCATTTCGCTGGGGATGATGATCTTGGTGGCCTGCCCGTCGGCAACCTTCTGCATGGCCTCGATGGCCTTCAGCTTCAGAACATTGTCGTTGGGGGCCTTTTCGTTCAGCATTTCCAGGGAATCGGCCAGGGCCTGCTGCACGGCGCGGATGGCTGCGGCTTCGCCGTCGGCTCTCAGGATGGCGGCCTGCTTTTCGGCCTCTGCCTTCAAAATGGCGGCTTCCTTTTCGGCGGAGGCCTTCAGAATGGCGGACTCCTTTTCACCCTCGGCAATGAGGATGGCGGACTTCTTCTGGCCCTCGGCCTGGAGGATGGACTGACGGCGGTCCCGCTCGGCCTTCATCTGCTTCTCCATGGAGTTCTGGATGTCGGCGGGAGGCAGGATGTTCTTCAGCTCCACCCGGTTGACCTTGATGCCCCAGGGGTCGGTGGCCTCATCCAAGATGGAGCGCATCTTGGTGTTCACCACGTCACGGGAGGTCAGGGTCTGGTCCAGCTCCAGATCGCCGATGATGTTACGCAGGGTGGTGGCGGTGAGGGTTTCCATGGCCATCATGGGCTGCTCCACGCCGTAGCAGTACAGCTTGGGGTCGGTGATCTGGAAGTAGACAACGGTGTCGATCTGCATGGTCACGTTGTCCTTGGTGATCACGGGCTGGGGGGGATAGTCCAGCACCTGCTCTTTCAGGCTGACCTTCCGGGCGACCCGATCGATAAAGGGAACCTTGAAGTGCATGCCCACGCCCCAGACGGTCTGGAACGCGCCCAGCCGCTCAATGACGTAAGCCCGGGACTGCTGCACCACCTTGATGTTGGGGATGATCAGCAGGAAAATTACCGCGAGAATTAAAATCATCCAAATCATTTTGTTACCTCCATAAAATCAGTTTGCATTTGTTTCGCTGGGAACCTTGGCGGGAGAGACGAACACCTTCACCCCCTCTACCCGGTCCACCGTTACCCGGGTGCCGGCGCTGATGGGAGCGCCGGAGGTGCTGCGGGCTGACCAAGTCATGCCTCCCAGCTTCACCTGGCCCTGGTAGGACACATTGTCAATGCTTTCGGTGACCAGGCCTTCCATGCCCAGCACACTGTCCACATTGGTCTTGGTGATTTTTACGTACTTTCGCATCATGGGCCGCAGCAGCGCCAGCAGCACCCCGGAGACCACCAGGAACGCCGCCGTCTGAATCCAGAACGCCGCCCCCAGCAGGCTCAGCACCAGGGCTGCCGCCGCGCCGATGGCAAACCAAAGGCTCACCATGGCGACGGTGCAGGCTTCCAATACCAGAAAGCCCACAGCCAGCAGTGACCACAATGCAACGGTTGACATCATCATTGAAACACCTCCTGTTTCTGTTTGATGACATGATAATATCACATGGTCACATGATTGTCAATAGTAATTTTTAGATTATTTCATTTTTCCAGTCCCCGCTGGTTACCCGCTGGTTACCCGATGGTTAACCAGTGGTTAACCAATGGTTTCCGGCCTGTAAACCCAGGTTTTGACCATCGGCTTTACGCAGGAATATTGTTCTTTAATCGAGTAACATTCCGGACCACACCACTGTAGGGGAGGCTATTAGCCTCCCGCGCGGAGCCAGCTGCCACAACGGTATCGCCCCCCCCGGCAAATACGTACAAACCCATGGTTTAACCGTAGGGCGGGTGGCTTGCCCCCGCCCTACGATATAAATCGTTAGGTTGATGACATTACCCCAATGGGGAGGGCGAGGGTGCGTTGTTAATCGGCAATCCGCCCCTTATGCTGCTTAAAAAGAACAACTGCAACAACAGACGCACAACAGGAAAAGCGCGCCGGGAGAGGGTACTTAGGGGGAGGGCGGCTTTGGCTTCGGGAGTGAGACATTCAGCGCCTCCCCCTAAGCCGACTTCTTTGGTTACTTTCTTGTTCGGCGACAAGAAAGTGACCCGCCGGAGGCATCCTATTGGTTCTGAGCGGATAATTGGATGCTGTCCATGCTGTTTTAATCGACATTGTACCGTTGAACCGGGTGCTCAATAACCGGAGGCGAGGCGGCGGGGGACAGCCATAAGCCCTACGGTGGGGTGCTGCCATTGGGAAACCATCTGGCAACCGGGTGGGTGCGGCTTGGTTGCCAACCGGTTAACCCAGGTTAGTATAGGATAGATTAGGATAGTATAAGTCAGTATATAATAGGATAGGACAGGTTACAACTGGAAGAACCCACGCCCGCGTGAGGCAGAATGTGGAAACAAAATTTTTTGAATTTGAAATAATATCAAACTGAAAATGAAATATTTCTTTTTATTTCCTTGAAATATAAAACATTTTGCGTTTTTAAAGCATTGTCTAAAAGAATGTCTCTTGTGGAAAAGTTTGTGGAATTCCTGTGAATTGCTGTGGAAAAGCAAAAGCCCTGGAGGATACTTGCTCCTATTATCTGCCGCCAATGTAAAATGCACTATCGGCCTATTGTTAATTTTCGGGAAAATGAAATCCGCATTGGCCAAAGGCTATCCCACAGGGAGCGCATCCGGGCATTGACAATTCCCGGCGGGGTATGATATAAGAGTGAAAAAAAGGAGGGACCAAGCATGGAGGAACAGTTTTCCCGCACAGCCATGCTGCTGGGGGAGGATGGAGTAGCCAGGCTGAAAAAAGCCCGGGTGGCCGTCTTCGGCTTGGGAGGCGTGGGCGGCTACGTGGTGGAGGCCCTGGCTCGGGCAGGCATCGGCCAGCTGGATCTCATCGACAAGGACACCGTGAGCATTTCCAATCTGAACCGTCAGATTCTGGCCACCCATGCCACCCTTGGCATGGAAAAAACCCAGGCCGCCCGGCTCCGGGTGGCGGAAATCAATCCCAGCTGCCAGGTTCGCACCTATTCCATGTTCTATCTGCCGGACACCGCCGAGGAATTTGACCTGGGGCAGTACGACTATATTGTGGACGCGGTGGACACCGTCACCGCCAAGCTCACCCTGGTGCAGAAGGCGGCGGAGGCGGGCACCCCCATCATCAGCTCCATGGGCACCGGCAACAAGCTGGATGCCTCCGCCTTCCAGGTGGCGGACATCTCCAAAACCAGCATATGTCCCCTGGCCCGAATCATGCGAAAGGAATTGGGCAAGCGGGGCATCCGGCATTTAAAGGTGGTTTATTCCCAGGAGGAGGCCAGGAAGCCCACCGGCTGGGAGGAAGAGGCCGCCGCAGAGGGCAAGCGGCAGATTCCCGGTTCCCTCCCCTTTGTGCCGGGGGCCGCAGGCCTGATTCTGGCGGGAGAGGTCATCAAGGATATCGCGTTGGGAGGACAGACATGAAAAACGATCAGAAGGAAGCCTGCCACTGCAAGAACATCACCTACGGCCGGATTCGGGCGGCGGTTCAGCAGGGGGCAAAAAGTGCGGAGGAGGTTCAGAAAATCACCGGCTATGGCACCGGCTGCGGAAAATGCCGGGAGTTCATCGAATACCTCATCCGGGATTACCTGGAGCAGCAGAAGCACTAGCCACGTCCCCTCGGGCGTCATTGCCTGAGGGGAATTTTTTTGGCTGACGGCAGCCAGGGCCCGTCAATTTCCGCAAAGCGTTGAATGGTACAATGCCGCACATCGTCCGTAGGGAATGGGCTTGCTCATTCCGACTGCGTCAGCAGCTTTTTCCGGACAGAAAGTGCCAAAATGGTCTGGTTTTTATGAATATTCCAACAAATTCAAAAAACCGGTTTCCCGGGGCGGCTTCGCCGACGGAATGAGCAAGCCCATTCCCTACAGTTTCATCCAACCTGATACCATTTAAAGGAAACACCCCGGAATCGTTACGTTTCGGCTTCCGGCGTGTGCGTAGGGAACGGATTTAGACCTTCCGAAAGGTGGGTGAACATCCGTGGTTCGTTGGATGGCAACGGGTCCCTTTTTCAACATTTTCCCATTCAATGTGCACCCCATAAAACGTTATCGAGCGGAATGCATAAATGCATTCCCTACGAATTATGGATTGACAAAAGGACAATCAAGCAGAGTTAAGCCGGGAATCGAAAGCTTTTTCATATGATTATGAACAAATTATGTATAATTTTCCTGAATTTTCCAATTTATCAAAAAGTTTACATATTTAAGATTCTCTTAATCCTGCGCCAAATTCTTTTCCTCCTTCCGGGGCGCGGAGAACCATGAAAAACGAAAAATGAAACAATTTCCCCTGAGAAAATGACGAAATATTACAAATTGTTGCCTGATTTCAAAGAAAATTTGACATCCTGTTTTTCGCTGAAATGCCGAAAAATGTCCCGTTCCCGCCGGTTGCTCCCAGAAAGACCCCATTGCAAAGTTCCGTAATTTATGTATAATGTAGATACCAAGCCGCAGGAAAGGCGGCATGTGAAAGGAGTTATACTCTATGAGAGAGACTGTATTTAAAAAAGTGCTGTCCGTGCTGCTCTGCGCGGTTCTCCTTGTGGGGGCTGTCCCCCTGGATGTCCACGCCGAGGAGGCGGCGGGCCTTACCGAGGAACAGCGGCAGGCCATCCTGGGCCGCCAGATGGACGACTGGTATTTCCCCCTGCCGGAGGAATGCTTCGACGACATTACGGATTTCGCCGGATGCCGGGGAAGCAATGAAAACGCCCTCCACGGCGGCGCCAATTATGGCTGCACCCAGGAAAGCCACAGTGGCCTTGTGGGCGGCAGCGAAGAGCTGATCGTGAACGTGGGTTCCATGCAGCCGGTATACGCCCCCGTCAGCGGCAGCGTGTACTACGCCGGAGCCTCCGATTCCCAGTGGAGCAATGCCGCCGTGATTGAGGCAGTGGTGGATTCCAGCTATTCCTACTATCTGCTGCTCTCCGGCGTCAGCGCCGACGCCGCGGTTGCCTCCGGCAGCTATGTGGAGGCGGGAACCGTCATTGGCTACGCCAGCGGGGAATTCCACTTCGCCGCCCTGATGGACTACTGCGGCATGGGCTCCCAGATCGCGGGAGATGTGTCCAATGAGCTGAGCTTCGCCGCCAGCTTCGGCTGGCTGCAGGGCAGCACCGGCACCGGCCTGATCTGCGTGAACCCCTCCGCTTACACCACCACCCAGTATCCCAATGCTTCCGTCAATGACCACAGCGGTCCCATTACTTACCGGTTTGTTCCGGCCCAGCAGCCCCCGGTGGAAACGCCCACCGAAACACCGACTGAAACACCGACTGAAACACCTACCGAGGCTCCCGTTGAGGTTCCCACCGAGGCACCCCACACGGAGCACATCTGGGACGGCGGCCAGGTGACCGTTCCCGCCACCCACACCGAGTCCGGCATCATCCACTACACCTGCACCATTTGCGGCGAGGGCAAGGATGAGATCATCCCCGCCGATGGAAATGCCCATGTCTTTGACCAGCAGATCGCCAGCGACGCCTTCCTGGCCAGTCCTGCCACCTGCGGCAGCCCTGCCCGGTACTACTACAGCTGCGTCTGCGGCCAGGCCGGTACCGAGACCTTTGCCTATGGCGAGGCTTCCGGTGAGCATGTCTGGGACGGCGGCCAGGTGACTGTTCCCGCCACCCACACCACCAGCGGCACCATGCACTACACCTGCACCGCCTGCGGTGAGGGCAAGGATGAGACCATTCCCGCTGACAGCGATGCCCATGTGTTCGACCAGCAGAATGCCAGCGATGCCTTCCTGGCCAGTCCCGCCACCTGCGGCAGCCCGGCGCTGTACTACTACAGCTGCATCTGCGGCGAAAAAGGCACCGAGACCTTTGCCTTTGGTGAGGCAGCGGCCCACTCCTTCTCCGACAGCTGGAGCCATGACGACACGAACCACTGGCGGGCGGCCACCTGCCAGCACACCGGTGAAACCACCGACTTCGGCCCCCACAAATGGGACGACGGCCAGATCATCAAGGATGCCGGACACAACGTAAACGGTGAAAAGCAATACACCTGCACCGTCTGCGGCTTCCAGAAGACCGAAGTGATTGCCGGGCAGCCCCATGAGTACAATCAGGAGGTGGTCAGCGACAAGTATCTTGCCAGCCCCGCCACCTGCACCACCCCGGCCCAGTATTATAAGAGCTGCGTCTGCGGCGAGAAAGGCACCGAAACCTTCTCCTACGGAGAGGCCAAGGGGCATACCTTCTCCGATCAATGGAGCAGCGACGAGAATCAGCACTGGAAAGCTGCCACCTGTGAGCACACCAATGAGCGGATCAAGGTGGCGGAGCACATCTGGAGCCCCGGTGTGATCACCACCCAGCCCACCGCCACCACCAAGGGCGTGAAAACCTACACCTGTACCGTCTGCGGCAGGACCAAAACCGAGGAGGTGGAACCCTCCACCCATCAGCACACCTTCACCGACAAGTGGTCCGGCAACTCCACCTACCATTGGCATGAGGCCACCTGTGAGCACACCAATGTGGTCAGCGGCCTGGGCGAGCACAGCTGGAACGACGGCGTTGTCACCGTCTCGCCCTCCCATACCACCAACGGCAGCAAGGTTTACACCTGCACCGTCTGTGGTATGCAGAAAACCGAAACCCTGGCCCAGACCCATACCTTTAATCAGCAGGTAGCCACTGCCGCCTACCTGGCAACCAACGCCACCTGCACCAACCCCGCCACCTACTACTACAGCTGCACCTGCGGGGCCAAGGACACCACCAGGACCTTTAGCTTCGGCAGCGCCCTGGGCCACACCGCCTCCAGCACCTGGGGCAAGGACGCCGACTATCACTGGACCGTCTGCTCCCGCTGCGGCGCCAAGGGCACCCTCACCGCCCACAGCTTCGATGCCAACGGCATCTGCACCGTCTGCGGCGGCAGCAAGCAGGAATCCCACATCCACTCCAGCCATCTGACCCGGGTGCCCGCCAAGGCCGCAACCTGCACCCAGGAAGGCAATATTGCCTACTACGTCTGCGACTGCGGCATGTGGTTCACCGATGTGACCACCACCACGCCCATCACCGACCAGCAGAGCGTGGTTCTGCCCGCCCTGGGCCATGTGGACAAGGACAACAACGGCCGCTGCGATGTGTGCAAGGAGCGGCTGGACAGCACGGTGGAATACCAGATGACCGAGGGCGGCGAGTCCACCTGGCTGAACACCTCCGGTCAGGGCCTGGTGTTCCGCTCCAACGCGGAGTACAGCAAGTTTGACCATGTGGAGGTGGACGGCGCAACGGTGGCCAACACCAACTACTCTGTCAGCGAAGGCTCCACCATTGTGGAACTGAATGCCAGCTACCTGAAGCGGCTGTCCCTGGGCCGCCACACCATTTCTATCGTGGCGAAGGACGGCAAGGCCACCTCCGGTTTTACCATCAAGCAGGGCGCTGCTGCCAGCTCCGGCAAGAGCGGCAACGGCATCTGGGGCATCATTCTGTTCCTCACCGTGGTGGTCGCCATTGCCATCCCCGTGGCCTACGGCGTGTATTACTACCGTAAGAAAACCGGCGGCAAATTCTTCTAAATAATCCCTCCAAATCCCCCGGATCCCCGGGGGATTTGCTTATGGAAAAGGGAATTCAGGTTATCTTTCAGCAGCATAGGAAGCGTTTACCGAATTTTCGTAGGGAACGCATTTATGCGTTCCGATAGGTAACGATTTTTGGGCGGTATGTTGAATGGTACACTTTTCGGCGTTTGCGTAGGGAACGGATTCATCCGTTCCGAAAGGTTCGATGATCACCGCAGTTCGTTAAGTGGTATTTGGGGGAACATATTATCGACGCTTCCCATTTATCCAGCCGATTTTGGAACAATAAGGGGAGTGGAACGGATAAATCCGTTCCCTACGAAAAGAATCAACATTTTTCCATTCAACATACCCTGATAAAGACGTTACCGGGGCGGAATGCATAAATGCATTCCCTACGAAGGGAATTTATCAAAAGCTCTTTACAAATTCCTCCCAATGTGGTATCACTGATTTATCTCCGGAGCAAGCCGGAAAAAGGGAGGAAAAAGTATGTTCAGCAATATCGGTGGAAAAATCAAAGTCACTGCAAAGGTGTTCTGCTGGATCGGGATCATCGTCAGTGTGGTCGGCGGGCTGGGTATGATCGTTGCTGGCTTTTCGGGAATGTGGACCCAGGCGGCCAGCATTGTGACAATTCTTGGCGGTGTCGGCACGGCGCTGCTGGGTTCCCTGCTCAGCTGGGTGGGCAGCTTTGTGATGGTGGGGTTTGGAGAATTGATTGAAAACACCGCCGAAATCGCCGCCAACACCAGAAAATCCGGATATTGATCCCATACCCACCGCTGCGGCGGTGGGTATTTTGCACGAATGGGGGAGGGCAAAAATATGCAATCCTCCAAAAATCTGCAAAAAGCAAATTAGTCTAACAAAATGACCCGCTCTGGACATTGAGAACCGGATTCAAATGGATTACAATGGAGCCATCAAAACAACATTATCAGCCTGATAAGGAGTGAACAATCATGAAAATTTTTTCCGTTTTCGATGCTGAATTCAAGCCCTATGGCAAGGTTGTCACCGGCATGGAGGAAACCGTCGCCGAGATTTTGAAGGCGCTGGAGAGCACTCCTCTGCCCGAGGGCGTGGGCTATGTCCCCACTGATCCCGACCTGCAGGAGCTGCCCGCCGCCACAGAGGTTTCCGAAAATCTCTTCGGCGGCATGCCCGCCCAGCTGGGCTGGTGCAACGGCCACAACACCAAGCTCAACTGCCTGGAATACCACCGGGACAGTGAGTTCAACCTGGGCACCGAGGATTTCATCCTGCTGCTGGCCAAGATGGAAGACATCGGCGACGACGGCAAGCTGGACACCGCCAAGGTCAAGGCCTTCCGGGCTCCCGCCGGTACCTTAGTGGAGTGCTACGCCACTACCCTGCACTATGCCCCCTGCCACTGCGACGAAACCAAGGGCTTCCGGGTGCTGGTGGCTCTGCCCTGGCTGACCAATACCGACAAGCCCGAAATCAAAGAGCTGTCCCCCGAGGATAAGCTGCTCTGGGCCCGGAACAAGTGGCTGCTGGCCCATGCCGAGTCCTCCGAAGCCGCCCAGGGCGCCTACGTGGGCCTGGTGGGCGAGAACATCGACATTGCCGATTCCATCTAAAAAATATATTCAAAAAGGAGATCGATACCAATGAACAACATTCCCGAAGTGAAGCTGGGCATCATTGCTGTGTCCCGTGACTGCTTCCCCATCGCCCTGTCCACTCAGCGGCGCAAGAACATCGTGGCCGCCTACGGTGAGGGCCTGTACGAGTGCCCCATCACTGTGGAAAACGAAAAGGACGCTTCCGCCGCCATCGCCGACGTGAAGACCCACGGCGTCAACGCCCTGGTGGTGTTCCTGGGCAACTTCGGCCCCGAGACCCCCGAGACCTTGCTTGTCAAGAAGTTCCACGGTCCTGCCATGTGCATCGCCGCTGCCGAGGGTGACGGCGACATGATCAACGGCCGGGGCGACGCCTACTGCGGCATGCTGAACTGCTCCTATAACCTGGGCATGCGCCACCTGAAGGCC
>JAQYLT010000068.1 GCA_028719885.1 Bacillota bacterium | reverse complement strand
TCCTTATTGCTTTTGCGTGCCCGTTCAATCTCACTGATTTGTTCTTCGCTAAATTTATATCTGGAAGCCATATTTATCACCCAGATATACTATACCACATCGTTGCAAATATTTAAACTGTTTTATTAAGATTTAGTATTAGATGGGAGTCTGGAATCCTTTTGTCTCTCCAGCAGAATGTTGTATCCCTGATCAATCGTCTCATCAGGAAAGAAGTTATCCTGGCTAAGAAGCGTTCCTGAGCCAAGCATTTCCTTAGCAAGATCCACACTCACACGAATCACGCAGGAAATATTAGCATTAAAATTGTAATTTGTATCTTTACCTCTAACCACCCAACCATGCTGAGAGCATGGCCGAAGAAAATTTGAAGGAAGTGCCTTTCTCAAGTCTATTGTGTATGTCTTTTCTCCCATGTAAACACCATGGTAGCTAGATGCATTTGTATCAGCAACATACAGAAACAAGAATAGATGGTCGGTATTTTCTATGCAGTCAATCGAATCGTTGTATTTTTTTATTTCGGCACAATTCTCTTCCCAGAGTTTATGATCTACCCCAAACTTCTTCGCCCGGTTTCTTCTCACCAATTCCTCATAGGAAACAGGCGCAAGCTTTGCATGTTCCTTCAATTCCATTAATTTATTGTCATCTAATACTGTCGATTCAAATGTGGGTTCCACTGGAAGCGGCCTTTTCTTCATATAATCGCTCTGCGTAATATATTCACCTTTTTCTCCACAGCACATGTTATTACGCAGTAAGTACCGATAGTTAGCCCTATCCCACTCGTATAACCCAAACCATAATGCAGTCCAATGATTATCCACGAAATCAACACAATAAGTTGTGGCTCCATAATGCTGAAGAACAGCTTCAATAATAAGTTTTTGGAACAGTGTCCACCCCTCAACCTCCGGTTTCTTCAAGCCAAAAAACTTTAAAAGTGCGTTTTCTCCAATTATTGCGTCAGTTGACTCTTTGAGTCGAGCAACATTTTCTTTTTCTTTTTTCAAGTCATGTTTTATGCTAGGTGCAACATGCTCATAAAGTTTGCATTGACCACGATATAGGACCGTGCCCTTTCCTGCATTAATATGTTTAACATATCCAACCAATTGATTCAGCGAATGCATATTGGGAACATCATAAATCGGAATCGGTGTGCTTCCCCATGTACCAACAAATAATGCCCCTTGAAAGTCTGTAGCTTTGGGATATTCTATCATACCGTACCTTTCCATTTCTTTGTTTATAGCTATACATTTTTTGAGCCTGAATTCCACATCGCATATGCTTTCAACGCTGCCACATCACGGGCTTTGAAATCCCCGCTCATTGATCAATCATCAAACCGATGACCAAAACTGGAATTTGCAGCATTCAACCATTGGACACTGTTTTTTGTTTCTCATATTTTTCTTCCATTTCTTTCGTATCTGTATGAAGCAGTTCCAGCGCCCGTGTCTGGATGCAGGAGAGCTTCATTTGATCCGTATCTGCAAACTCGCGTTTGATCCTCGCAGAAGCGATCGCATGAGGATCGTTCGTTTTTCTTTCATCCGCTTCCGATAAAAGCTTTTGCAGCAATCCCAAATCGCGGGAGTAATGGAGCTCCACAAGTTTTGCCCTGTATTCCAGCTCCGCGGGGGTGATTCCCGGGAATTGTTTCATATCTACGGTATGCTGTGCTTCGTGCTTCAGAAGAGAAACGAGAAATCGCTCGCTTTCAAAATCATAGGCCTGCTCAATGCAGTTGATCGTGCCATCGGGCGAAGCCCAGCCGCCTGTACCGTACCTGCCGAAGGTCAGATAATCCATCCAACTGCGAAATACAAAGCCCTCCAGAATGTTGACAGTATATTCCGCCGTTCCGCCCGGCAGCTCTACGCTGTAAACGGTAGGTACGGTATCCTTCCAGACATAGGGGCCGTAATAGCCCTGGGTTTTCCCAAAAAGCGCATGATAGCCCTTCGCTTCAAACACCGATTGAAGCTGCTCAGTCAGAAGCTCTTCCTCTGCATCCAGCATATCCAGCAGGGCTTTTAACTGCTTTCGCAGCTTGTCAGCGGCTTCTTCTTCGGGTAAACCGCAATAAAAAACATCCCGATAATACACCTGATACTGTAGCAGTATTTGGTTAAGAAAATCCGGCACATCATAGGTGCGGTATTCGCAGTTTTCAAAAATAGCGATGTATGCTGGGAGAATGTCCCCAAATTCCTCGCGTTCACGCATATAAGCAATGGCGCCTTTCATGTCGCCATTTATGAAAAAGTCCTGGATTTGCATGGCTGTTTCGTCACTCCTTCCATGATTCGCATTCTACAGCCGATTAAGAAAGCAAAGTCACTGTTTCCTGAGCCGAGCCAAAGCTGCTTGTCCACTCTGCAAATTCCAGTTTACCGACCAGTTTTCAGTACGAAAACCAGCGGTCTTAGCACTTTTCAGCTCCGGTGCAGCACTAATATTCCGTTGCAATATCCGCTTCGGAGATATCATAACTCTCCAGAAACTCCTTCAGATCGCCGTCATTGCGGACCAGCAGAACAGCACTGAATTTTCCTGTGTGGATATTTTTAAACCCAGCTACCTGCTCTCCGGTGCAGATGCTCGACCGGATTACCGGTTTCAGGTTTTCCCGGTCATAGGTGCACTTTTTCACTTTCCTTCTGAACATCGGTATCCCCTTTCAGAATTCGACCGTCTCAGGTGCGGCAGTGAAAGAATAGAAAGTTGCGGTTGCATTCTTGAAGTAGAATACCTGCGTGTTACCGTCGTTTTCGTCGTACATCTTCCGCAGACTGGGATAGGCATCCAGCATGGACTTCCGGGCTTCCACACGGTCATCCTCCACCAGCTCGCCTGCGATACGCACCCATGTACTATGGTGGAAAGCGCAGATTTCAGCCTTGGGATTTGACATCAGCTGCTTGGAGACGGGTTTCATTTTGCCCGTCTGGATGTACAGTCTGCCCTCAAAAATGTGGGCGGTGCCAAAGGGATGAACCCGGGGCTGGTCACCCTCGACAGTTGCCAGATAGTAGGTTCCGGCGTCTTTCAGAAATTTGCATACACGTTCCATCATATTACCCTCCGTTGACAATTTGAACTTTTCCTTATATGATACTCTAAAGCATTTCTTTTGTAAAGCCAACAGGGAGACAGAAATATGGAAAAATTCGCCGTTATCGACACAGAAACCAATTGGGCAGATCAGGTCATGTCCATCGGCACCGTGATCGCGGATGCGGACACGTTCCAGCCAATCGACTCCAAATATCATATTTTGCCTGTGGAGTGTGAGATAGGCGGTATGTACTATGACACACTGTTCCTGGACACGCCGGCAGAGCCCATTCTCTGCACCCGGGCTGAAGCGATTGCAGCGCTATGTTCCTGGTTCCGGCAGTACAACGTCCACTCCATCTTTGCCTACAATGCCTGCTTCGACCGCAATCACCTGCCGGAGCTGGGAGGCTTTGCTTGGTACGACATCATGCGCCTTGCCGCCTACCGCCAGCACAACCCCAAAATCCCCACCTGTGCCGACTGCTACAGCACCGGACGTATGAAGCGGGGTTACGGCGTCGAGTCCATGCTCCGTCTGCTCTCCGGGAACGATACATACCAGGAAACCCATAATGCGCTGTTCGATGCCCTGGACGAGCTGGAAATCGTCCGGCTGCTTGGGCGCAGAATCCACGAATATATCCTGCTATAAACACTTGTGGGGTGACAAGGCCGTCACCCCACATTCATATTTGATCGGTCGTGCGGAAGTCCCTCACGCATATCGAGCAAGGCCACATTGTTGTCACCTCGTATTATGGATGTCTCAGGATTTTCTCCATTGGCTTCCCCTTTGCCAGTTCGTCCACCAGCTTGTCCAAATACCGAATCTCCTGCATCAATGGGTCCTCGATGGTCTCCACCTTCACGCCGCAGACAGAGCCTTTGATCTGCT
This sequence comes from Bacillota bacterium, assembly GCA_028719885.1. Classification (GTDB taxonomy): domain Bacteria; phylum Bacillota; class Clostridia; order Oscillospirales; family Oscillospiraceae; genus Faecousia. Next base: position 42,400 of record JAQYLT010000068.1, on the reverse strand, counting down.
TTCTGGCAGGGTTCAGCGCCGGGGCCTGGCGGAAGAAGTCGCCGTAGGTCATTTCCGAAACCAGCAGTTCTTCCAGCTGTTTATCTGTATACCCCGTCAGCCATGCGGTAACCGCAAGCACCTCGTCACGGGTGCGCCCTTTCCGCTCCGCTTTCGCAATCAGCATGGGGTACACCTTGGCAAAGGACATAGAAAATACTTTCTCATTGGTCATTTCCGTCTTCCCTCACTTTTTTCATTACAAAGTTCGTCAGCAGGATACCTCTTCGCTCCACCTGCTGCACTTTGACAACGGTGTATCCCCGCTTTTCAAAGAACGGTCTTGCCGTGATGGATGCGTGGGTGGAAAATTCTGCGGCTTTGGTATTTTGCTCCAATGCATCACAAATCGCCGTTGCCACACCCCGGCGTTGGTAATCCTTATGTACATAGAGCCTGTCCAGATAGCCGGTTTCATCCATGTCGCCGAAACCGACGATCTGACCGTCCATCTCCGCCACCACTGTGTTGTGCGCCTGAAAGGATTTGTTCCAAGCTTCCAAATTCACCTCGCCTGTCGCCCAGGCATCCAGCTGCTCCCGGGAGTAATCTTTGGCATTCACGGTATGGACAGTGTCATAGAAAAGCCGTGCCAATTCCGTGCAATCTGTTTTGCAATAGTCCCGAAGTGTCATTTCTTACTCCTTATCGCTTACTGGCAGAAAAGTCCGCCGCCTCCTGAATCCAGCCCAGCAGTTCTTCGTCGATTTCATCAGGCGATCCCACCATCACATGATGGGTCCACCGGCCAGGGTAGGCTTCCGTGGCTACATCAATTCTGGGAGATTCCTTGCGGTAGCCCAAGCCGAATGTGACCGTCAGCCAGACCGCCGGACGGTCTTTTGCTTTCCGGCAGGGATTGAACGATGCGAAGGCAAAGCCCCGCTTGTTGGCAAAGGTTATTTGCGTTTTGGCCACCTTGATTTTCACATCGGGAATCCGGGATAGTATCGCATTTGTCAGTCGTTCATAGAGCGGCAGCGCATCCATATGTTCCCCGAAAAAGAATAAAATATCGTTGTCCATTACCGTTCTCCCGTTAAAGCCTTTTCTGCAATATTCTTTTCCCAACTCTAAATCGGGGTAGATTATCCGCTCTGCAAAATTGGAATTTGCAGGTTTCCTCTGCACCCGTAGGGGTCGATGCCCCAAGGGATTGATCGGGATTTCTTCGTGGTTTCATCCCCTGATAAACTTCCGAATATTCCTTTCCTCTGCTGTAGGGTTCAATTTCAAGATTTGCTGGTGGATCTTCTCATAGCTTTCATCTGCATCCAGCGCTGGGATTTCAAAATCACGCTCGACCCAAAAATGTTCCACTGTGGTAAACACGGTGCTATTCCAGCCGTACTCGATGCCGTATTTGTTTTTCTTCTGCTGACGGCCGGTCATGGTGATGAAGAAACCCATTTGAAGCTCCACCATTGCCTTGTCAAACTGGGCCTTGTCCTCCTTGCCGAAACCACCCAAGGCCTTGAGCTCATGGAGCGCCACTTCGCCAGCCGAAACGATTTCGTAAATCCGCTTTGCCATGTGGCTGATGTTGCCCAGGGCATAGGCTTCTTCAAAGGATGCCCCATTTCTGCGGACAGCGTAAAAATAGGGATACCAATCCCTTGTAATGAATCCGCTGGTTTTGAAGAACACCTTGGAATACGCAATATCCCGGCGCTCCTCCAGTACCCGCATTCGCCATTCCCAGGGGTCAACCTCTGGATCGCCGCAGTGCCACTTCACTGGAGTGTCCAGCATGTCCTGATTTGTCCAGTCATAGTCGATTAGTGCGAATATGCCTTTTGCATTGCCGCCGCCCATAGAAAAGCCGCAGCGATTCAACGCATTACAGAAATCCTCAAAATTTTGAATCATCGAAGTTTCTCCCGTCTCATACAAGTGCAGAAAACTGGCCATTGAAAAACACCTGTTTTTTCGATATACTTTCATCAGCTGGAAGTTGCTGCACCAAATAGCCAAAAATGGCCATTGGAAGCAGAACAAAGGGAAAGGAATGGATAGAATGATGCAAACTGAAACATTTGAATTTGCGGGATACAACCGGCAAAAGCTCCCCGCTACGATCTGGCTGCCGGAGCAGGAACCAAAATGTATTTTGCAGATTGCCCATGGCATGACGGAGCACATTGGGCGCTACACTGCACTGGCCCAGGCCCTGACCGGGCATGGCGTTGCTGTAGCAGGCTTTGATCTCAGGGGCCATGGCCGGAATCCCGGTGACCCCAATGTTGCCTCCTTTGGGGAGGGCGGCTGGGAAGCGTCTATCGAGGACATGCACCTGTTTTTTGACATTCTGGCAGAGCGCTTCCCCATAATTCCCCACTACATGCTGGGTTTTTCACTGGGTTCCTTTCTTTTGCGGGAGTACCTGGGCCGTTATCCCCAAAATGTGGCAGGCGCTGCCATTCTGGGAACCGGCTATCAGCCCGGGCCGGTGCTTTCTGTCATGATGGCAATTGTGAAAAGCCAGATCAAGAAGGCCGGCTTTGACGGCACCACCGACTTGGTCCGGCAGCTTTCTTTTGAAAACTACAATCAGAAATTCAAGCCCAACCGGACCATAGCGGATTGGCTCTGTGCCGACAACACGGAGCTTGATGCGTACCTTGCCGATCCCTTGTGCCGCAAGAATATCTCGGCGGGTCTATTCTGGCAGCTTTTGGGCTCCATGAAGCGCACCGGCAGCAAAAACGCCTATCAGGGCTGGAACAAGGCCACGCCCATTCTGCTGCTTTCCGGTCAGGATGACCCTGTGGGCGATTCCGGCAAGGGCGTGCTGGCCGTCAAGCAGCGCATGGAGAAAGCGGGCATTGGCAGCGTTACCGTGGAGCTGCTTACCCATGCCAGGCACGATTTGCTCCACGAGGAATCCACCGCCGCAGCCGATGCCAGAAACACGCTGATTGGCTGGCTGGAACACACCCTGAGGTAGCCTGCCAAGCCCTTGATTCTTTCATTCTTAGACGGTGGTGATTTGATGCGGATTCTATGTTTCGGAGACTCCAACACCTACGGCTTCGACCCCAGAGGCTTCTTTGGTGACCGATATCCGTCGGAGGACCGTTGGGTAGACATTCTGGCAAGGAAAACCGGGTGGGAACTCATCAATGCCGGAGTCAACGGCAGAGAGATTCCACGGGATTTTAACCCGCTTTCATTGCTTTCCAGGCACGCCCCTGTGGATGTTTTTCTTGTGATGCTGGGCACCAATGACCTGCTGCAGGGCGCGTCCCCATCGGAAATCGCCGCCCGGATGGATGCGTTTCTGAGCCGACTTTCCCCGCACTGCAAAAATATCCTGCTGGTGGCCCCGCCGCCCATGAAGCGGGGGAGCTGGGTTTCCAATGGCGAACTGGCCGCCGCATCCATCCGGCTTGGAGAGGAATACAAGGCATTGGCACAGAAGCGGAAAATCCCCTTTGCCGACACCCGGGGCTGGAATATCGATCTGACCTTCGACGGCGTTCATTTTACGGAAGCCGGGCACCATCGGTTCGCAGAAAAACTATGCGAACGCTTTCACGCTTTCTGATCGAATCATTTTTTACATGGCAAGCGCTGCGGTTAAAGCCAGATCATCTTCGTCGCCACGTTTTCGCAGAAGGTTTTATCGTGTTCCACAAACAAAATCGTGGGCTGAAACTGCAGCAGCAGTTCCTCGATCTGCATCCGGGAGATGACGTCGATATAGTTCATGGGCTCGTCCCAGATGTGCAGGTGGGCCGGCTCACAGATGGACTTCGCCAGGAGCACCTTTTTCTTCTGCCCGGCGCTTAAATTGGACATATCCTTTTCCATCTGCGCTTTTGGAACGTCCAGCTTTGCCAGCATGGCAAGGAACAGGCTTTCGTCAATCCCGCTGTCCCGGGCGAAATCGGAGAGACTGCCCCGCAGGTTGGAGGTGTCCTGACTGACATAGGAGATTTGCAGCCCGTTCCCCCGCCAGAATTCCCCGGTATAGGGAATCTCCTGACCGCAGATCAGCTTGAGGATGCTGCTCTTGCCGGAGCCGTTGGCGCCCTGCAAAACCGTTCGATCCCCCTGCCGGATGGTGAAACTGATATGCTCGCAAACCGGCTCCTTCCCATAGGCAACGGAAACATCCCTCAGTTCCACCATTCTGTCGGTGTGAAACGGGGTCTGAAAGATTTTCAGGGCGTCGCTGCGCTCGATGTTTTTCAGCAGCTTGGATTTTTCTTCAATGGCGGCGGATTGCCGCTGCTCAATTGCTTTCGCGCGGGCCATTGTCTTTTTGGCCTTTGCCCCCTGCAACGGACGCCAGCCCTTTATATTATCCACATCCATTGGCCCACTGCGAAGCTTTCTCCGCTCAGCAGCATCGGACCAGCCTGCTTTCTCCCGGGCGGTTTCCTCCAGCCGGGAAATCTCCTTTTTCAGCTTTTCGTTCTCCGCCCGCTCGAAATCGTCCTGCCGCTGCTTATTCTCCATCCAAGTGGAAAAATTGCCCCTGCAAACCTGGATATCCGATTTGTTGATGGACAGAATATGGTCCACGCACCCATCCAGGAATGCCCGGTCGTGGGATACCAGAATGAAGCCCTTTTTGCCGCTTAAATACCGGCTCACCAGCTCCCGGCCCCGGATGTCCAGATGGTTCGTGGGCTCGTCAATGAGCAGGAAATTGTTCTCCTTGGAAAACAGGACCGCCAGCTGCAGCTTCGTCTGTTCCCCGTTGCTTAAGGTGCCATAGGGGCGGTACAGCACCTCATCATCCAGCTGCAGCTTCGCCATCTCCCGCTGCACCCGCCAGTATTCATAGTCCGGATACATGGCTTCCACCGCATCCACGGCCAGAATGCTCTTATCCTGCACAGAATACGGGAAATAAGAAAATTCCACCGAGGCGGATATGCTCCCCCGGTACTCATACTTTCCCAGAAGCAGATTCAGAAAGGTGGTCTTCCCCCGTCCGTTTCTGCCGGTAAAGCCCAGGCGCCAGTTGGTGTCGATCTGGAAGCTGACATTCTCAAAAATGTTCTCGTAGCTGCCGCCATAGGCAAAGGTCAAATTGGAAACTTGAATCAAAGACATCGTGTGCCCTCCAAAAAAGATATTGGCCGCAGGAAAGCATCCCGCAGCCAACTTACGGCCGCTGCTCCCCTTTGGGCGCAGCAACACCATGTCAGTTGATTCGGCGCAACGCTTCCTGCTTCAGGGCATAGCAAAGCCAAGCGGACATTGTGCCGCTTTTCGTATGCCCAAATAATCAGCAAGAAGTATCGCGCATCCTTTCAACTCCAATCTCTATCAAGTTTCTTGAGTATATCAGAAAAAGAAGCCTTTTGCAAGAGGTTTTTTCACTTCGCTGCCCCGGTCCGGAAAAAACATTCGTCACCCATTGCTAGCAACCGCCATAGAGTAGCCTGATAAGCCATTAGGAGGTTACCACTATGAAACTACAGCGCCATGCCCGCGGGGAGAACATATCGCCGGAGCAATTTGAAGCAATTGCCGTTCGGGTGTCCATGGTCAGCATCATCGGAAACACCGTCCTCTCTCTGCTGAAAATGCTTGCCGGGATTCTGGCCCACTCCGGGGCCATGATCAGTGATGCCGTCCATTCCGCGTCGGATGTATTCAGCAGCGTGATTGTGATCATCGGTGTAAAAATCTCCGCAAAGGACTCGGACAAAGAGCACCCCTATGGCCACGAGCGGTTTGAATGCGTGGCCGCCATCCTTTTAGCAGGCATCCTGCTGGTTACGGCACTGTTCATCGGGCACACCGCACTGGAGCATATCACCGGCGGCAGCAGCAAATCCCTGGCCATTCCGGGGCTGTCTGCTTTGCTGGCAGCCATCCTTTCTATCGTCGTAAAAGAGGCGATGTACTGGTATACCCGCTTCTACGCCAAATGGCTGGATTCCGGTGCCCTGATGGCCGATGCCTGGCATCACCGCAGCGACGCTCTGTCCTCCGTCGGCGCGCTGATTGGAATTGCAGGCGCGAGAATGGGGTATCCTGTATTGGACCCCATTGCAAGCCTGGTGATCTGTGCTTTCATTTTGAAGGCGGCCTGCGATGTCTTTCGGGATGCCATCCGGAAAATGGTTGACCATGCCTGTGACGACAAAATGGAGCGGGCTCTTCTGTGCTGCGCCGCGGCGCAGTCCGGCGTCATGGGTGTGGATGAGATTCACACCCGGATTTTTGGAAACAAAATCTATGCGGATATTGAAATCCAGGCGGATAGCCAAATCACTCTTGCGGAAAGCCATGCCATTGCCAGGCAGGTACACAACGCCATTGAAGCCCAATTTCCAAAGGTGAAGCATATCCTGGTTTCCGTGAATCCCGTGCCGGCGGAAGCGGAAAATACCCGCGAACGGCATCCGGCTCAGATTAAAATGCCGCTGCAATGATCGATTTCGTGCTGGATAATCTGGGCCGTCCAACCGGTAAAGGTTTTGAGCCGGATTTGGAAATCCGTGGTTTGGTACTTCACCTTGATTTTCCGGAACCGCTTTGCCTTTCTCGGTTCGCCCAGCAGGGAGACGCAGCTCTCCATCGCCTCGTAGGATTCACTGGCCTTTACAATCACCGGGTTCAGCATCACCATGTAGGCGCCCTCGTTGTCAAAGGCGATGATGTTCTTGTACACGCCGATCATATTGGCGGCCATGCCCACGCAGGTTTCCCGGTGGGCTGATAGGGTGTCCAGCAAATCCTGGGCAGTCTGCAAATCCTCCCGGGCAGCCGGTTCGGACTTCCGGGCCAGGAGAATGGGGTCATGAATCAGCTCTTTCACCATGGGAATGCTCCTTTTGTATCTTGTTCAGAATCACCCGGTCAGCTGGGCAGAAGTCAAACTGTCCCGCTTCCTTCGGGAGAATCCAGCGCATGTCATTGTGCTCCAACAGCTTCGGCGTTCCCTGGGATATGGAAGCATGGAACACCGTCAAACAGATGGTGATATCCGGATAGGAATGCACCACCTCCAGAAACTCCACGCCAACGGAAAGGGTAATGTCCAATTCCTCCCTACATTCTCGAATCAGCGCCTGCTGCTTTGTCTCCCCCGGCTCCACCTTGCCGCCCACGAATTCCCATTGCAGCCCTCGGGATTTTCCCTCAGGGCGCTGACAAATCAGAAACCGGTCACCCTGCCAGATGAGGGCGGCAACCACTTCAATTTGGTCATCCATTTTAAAGCTCCTGATAAATTGCCCTGGGGCCGCCGATGTATTTGGGCCGGGTGCGGGCGCAGAGAACAATGGCCTGGCCGATTTGCTTCACGCTGGTGCGAACCGGCACGGCGACCCGGCGCAGGTGCATTCCAATCAGGGTGCCGCCAATGTCGATGCCCGCGTCCGCTGCGATTTGCTCCACCGCCACGGGGTCAGAAAACGCATTCCAGGCGGTGACGGCAAAAGAGCCTCCCGCTTTCGGCTGGGGCTTTACGTTGACAATTTCATAGCCACGCTTTTCCGCAGTGGCCCGCTCCAGAATCAGCGCCCGGTTCAGATGCTCACAACACTGGACAGCCAGTTCAATCCCCCGCTCCTGCAAAATGGGGTAGATTCCCTGAAACGCCGCCTGGGCCGCCTCCATGGAGGACCCCTTGCCAATACGTACCCCCACCATCTCGCTGGAGGAGCAGCCGACAACCAGCATGGAGCCCGGCTTCAAATTGGCCTGCTCCAGAAGCTCCGTGACCACAGTGCGGGCCTGGTTGGTGATTTCTTCGTACATGATAATCTCGCCTTTCTGATGATGAATAAATGCTGCCGGATTGCAGATGCTAAAGAAAAAGGAGTGGTGAACATGGAAGATCACAGTCTTGTGAAAAATACCCTGGACCAGATTCCCCAGGCCGGACCCAACGCCAAGCGCATTGTGGGGCTGGTGAAGCAAGGCGGCAGGATCACCGGCTACCAGCTGTCGGATGAATCCTTTGTATCCAAGCCGGAGGCCGTCTCCCTGGCCAAGCAGGGACAGATCGCCGGTGTGGGCATCGCCCACCGGGGAGAGACGGAATACCTGAAAGCCATCCCCAACGGAAATGAAAACGACAATTTAGGAAATCTCCCCTCGGTTTCGCCGAAGGGGTAGCTGCCCTCACTGCCGGTACAATGCGTACCGGCGGGTTTTTTGTGGAACCAATTTGCCTGATTTCCATGGATGGTGGCCCGTTTTATTTGAGCAGCTTCATTATACCACAGCATGCCGCCTCTTGCAAATGTTCATTCTATTTTGAAAAAACCTCTTGACTCTCCCACAGTGGCAGGTGTTACAATCATCCTGAGCTCAAGAAAAAGATGTTGGAGGTACCCCCATGCTGAAAATCGGCGATTTTTCAAAAATATCCAGAGTCAGTATCCGAATGCTGCGCCACTACGACGAGTTAGGTCTGCTTCGCCCGGTGAAAATCGATCCCGATACCGGTTACCGGTACTACCATGAAAGCCAGCTCCCCATTGCCGGGAAAATCAATGCCCTGAAAGATATGGGCTTCGGGCTGGCGGCCATTGGGGAAATCCTAAGCTGCGGCGGGGAAAAGGAAATGCTGGAGCGCCACCTTAGGCTGAAGCAGGCAGAGCTCCTGGAACAATCCCAGCAAACGGCCTATCGGCTGCGACTTCTGGACACAGCCCTGGAACGGCTGAGAAAGGACGAAACCATGAAATACGATGTTACAATCAAAACACTCCCCCAGCGTTATTCCGCCACCGTGCGGATGATCATCCCCAGCTATGAGCAGGAGGGGATGCTGTGGAACATCCTGATGGGAGAAACCGCACAGATGCACCTGATTGACGCTGATCCCTGCTACTGCTGTGCCGTCTTCCACGACAAGGAATACAAAGAAGCCCAGGTGGATGTGGAGGTACAGAAAGATGTGAAAGGTGATTATCCTGATACCGAGCACGTTCGGTTCCGCACACTGCCGGAGATAACCGTGGCCTGCGCCACCTGCAAGGGCTCCTATGAGCAAATGGGCGACATCAACGCCGCCATCTCCGCCTGGGTTGCCGCCAACGGTTTCACCTTTGACGGTCCCATGTTCAATATCTACCATGTCAGCCCCCATGAAACCTCCGACCCCAACGAATACGTCACCGAGGTCTGCTACCCCGTGAAGAAACAGTAAATTCGCCAACACACCGCGAAGCAACTCGCGGTGTGTCTGTTTTCTGCGGGAATGTGTTCATTTCCCGGATTGGGCAAGAAAAGTCGGGACAATATAAAATCTATGTGATATGATGGGGCAAAAAGGAGGCTATGCTATGCAAGAGAAAATGATCATCCGGGGACTCCGGCAGAATAATCTGAAAAACGTGGATTTGGATATCCCCAAGGGAAAAATTGTGGTGTTTACCGGGGTTTCCGGCTCCGGAAAATCCAGCATTGTGTTCGACACCATCGCCGCCGAAAGCCAGCGGCAGATGAATGAGACCTACACCGCTTTTGTGCGGGGGAGGCTGCCAAAATACGAAAAGCCCAGGGTGGAACGGATTGAAAATCTCTCCGCCTCGGTGATTGTGGACCAGTCCCGTTTGGGCGGCAACGCCCGTTCCACCGTGGGCACCATCAGCGATATGTACGCCTCCTTGCGGCTGCTCTATTCCAGGATTGGCCAGCCCCATGTGGGAACGGCCTCTTACTTCTCTTTCAACGACCCCAACGGCATGTGCCCGGAATGCTCCGGCATCGGCAAGGTGATGACGGTGGACATTGAGGGACGCATCAACCCGGAAAAAACCTGGAACGAGGGCATGGCCGACCTCCCTGCTTTCCATGTGGGAAACTGGTACTGGAAGCAGTATGCCGAGTCCGGTCTGTTCCCCCTGGACAAGAAGTGGAAAGATTTTACCCAGGTGGAGCGGAATCATCTGCTCTACGGTGCGGACACCCCGGAGGGGAAGCGGCTGAGCAAAAAGGTGGACGGCGTATCCCACTACCTGCACCGGATGCTCTTGAACCGGGATACCTCCCAGCTGAAAGAGGCCTCTGTGAAGCGGCTGATGTATCTGGTGGAGGAGCGTCCCTGCCCGGTTTGCCAGGGCCGGCGGCTGAATGCCAAAACCCTCTCCTGCAAGGTGGCGGGCTACAGCATTGACGAAATGTGCGCCATGGAGTTTACCCAGCTGGTGCAGGTGCTGGAAACCATCCGGGACCCCAGAGCCAAAACCATCGTAGATGCCCTCACCGCATCCCTGAACCGGATGATTGAGATTGGCCTGCCCTACCTGTCCATGAATCGGGAGTCCTCCACCCTGTCCGGCGGAGAGGCCCAGCGACTGAAGCTGGTGCGCTATATGGGCAGCAGCCTGACGGATATGACTTACATCTTCGATGAGCCCAGTACCGGAATGCACCCCCGGGATGTGTACCGCATGACCAGGCTTTTGCAGAGCCTGCGGGACAAGGGAAACACCGTGCTGGTGGTGGAGCACGACAAGGATGTGATCTCCATTGCGGACGAGGTCATCGATGTTGGACCCCTGGCAGGCAAAAACGGCGGCAAAATCCTCTTCCAGGGCAGTTATGAAGCATTGCTTCTCTCCAGAACCCGCACCGGAAATGCATTGAAACAGAATATCCCGCTGAAAGAACAGCCCCGGACGCCCAAGGCCTTCCTCCCGGTGCGAAACGCCAAGGTACATAATCTGAAAAATGTATCGGTGGACATCCCCCTGGAGGTGCTGACCGTGGTGACCGGTGTGGCGGGCTCCGGAAAGAGCTCTTTGATTCGGGATGTATTTGCCAAGGAGTATGCCGACCGGGTGGTGCTGGTGGACCAGTCCCCTGTCACCGCCACAGGCCGCTCCACCCCCGCCACCTTCCTGGGCTTCTTCGATGAGATTCGCCGGGTGATGGCAGCGGAAAACAACGTGGACGCCTCGCTTTTCTCGTTCAACAGCACCGGAGCCTGTCCCGTCTGCAAGGGCCGGGGCGTCATCGTCACGGAGCTGGTGTTCATGGACCCGGTCACCACGGTCTGTGAGGCCTGCGAGGGCAAGCGGTACAGCGAGAAGGCCCTGTCCTACCGGTATCAGGGCAAAAACATTGAGGAAATTCTGGCCATGTCCGCTGAGGACGCCTATGAATTCTTCAAAGGGAACCGGAAGCTGCACAAGGCCCTGGGCGCCATGCTGGAGGTGGGGCTGCCCTATCTGTCCCTGGGCCAGCCCCTCTCCACCCTGTCCGGCGGTGAACGGCAGCGGGTGAAGCTGGCCAAATACCTGGACAAGAAAGGCAACATCTATGTACTGGACGAGCCCACCACCGGCCTGCACGCTTCCGACGTGAAAACCATCATGGAGCTGCTGGACAGTCTGGTGGAGCGGGGCAACACCGTCATCGTCATTGAGCACAATCTGGATGTGATGAAGCAGGCGGACTACCTGATTGATGTGGGTCCCGACGGCGGAACCGCCGGTGGCGAGATCGTCTTCACCGGTACCCCCAGACAGATGGTGGACTCCTCCCACACCATCACAGCAGAATATCTGAAAAAATCTCTCTGATTCATCCTCCGGGCGGCAAAGATAAGCCGCCCGGAATTTCATTTATCTTTTCAGATATATTGTTCTTTTGTTAACGAACGATTCGTAGGGAATGCATTTATGCATTCCGCCTGGGTAATGGTTTTGCGCCGGTGCGTTGAATGGTAAAACGTCGATAATATGTTCCCCCAAATGCCACTAAACGAACTGCGGTGATCATCGAACCTTTCGGAAGGTCTGAATCCGTTCCCTACGCAAACACCGGAAAGTGTACCATTCAACGTACCACCCCAAAATCGTAACCTTTTGGAACGGATAAATCCGTTCCCTACGCACACGACTGGCTGATATCTTATATCTCGTATCTTATATCTTAATTAACTTAACGCTCCTTTGGCCGCGTCAAGTCAATGAAGAATCGTATTTATGCAAGAAACATCGAGAATTAATTCTACCGATGTGATAAAATAGCCGCATAAGGAGGCGAACAGTATGAAAGAGCAAATTCTGGCTGTTCAGAAGATGCAGGACTACATTGGGGCGCATTTGGAGAAAGAGATTCGGCTGTCCGATCTGGCCCAATCCTCCCTCTTCTCCCCCTGGTATTCCTACCGGCTGTTCCGGGAGCAGCTGGGACTGAGCCCGGCGGAATACATCCGCAAGCTGCGGCTTTCCCGGGCGGCGGAGGCACTGCGGGAGCGGAAAGGCAAGGTGATTGACATTGCCTTCGACCTGGGCTTTTCCAATGTGGATACCTTCACCCGGGCCTTTTTCCGGGAGTTCGGCATGAATCCCAGCGACTACGCCAAAAACCCGGTGCCCATCCCGCTGTTCATTCCCTATGGCGTCAAGTACAGAGAACTGAGAAAGGAGCCAATGGATATGACCAATCTGCAAACCGTTTTTGTCAGGCCCATTGTAAAGCCGGAGCGGCTGTGCATCATCAAGCGCGGCATCCAGGCGGAGGATTATTTTCCCTACTGCGAGGAGGTCAGCTGCGATGTGTGGGGCATTTTGATGAGCATGCACTCTCTCTGCGGTGAACCGGTGTGCATGTGGCTGCCGCCGCAGTACAAAAAGCCCAATACCTCCACCTATGTGCAGGGTGTGGAGGTGGAGACGGATTATCTGGGTGCTGTGCCGGAGGGCTTCGATGTCATCCATCTGCCGGAGGCGGAATACCTGCTGTTCCAGGGTCAGCCTTTCCAGGAGGAGGACTACTGTGAAGCAATCCAAAGGGTGCGTCAGGCCATCGCGCAATTTGACCCCACCCCTATCGGTTACACCTGGGACGATGGCAGTCCCCGCATCCAGCTGGAGCCCCGGGGTGAACGGGGTTACATGGAGCTGAGGGCGGTAAAAAGGAACACATAATTAAGTAAGGCTGCGAGGTTTTCGCTCGCAGCCTTTTTTACCCTTTCCGATTGGGTCTTCTTTTGATTTTCAGCATGTTCAAAATGTCCCCAAAGGATGTCTGGGTATCCAGGGGAATCCAAAGCCACTTGCCGTCGTGGTAGGACACCGTATCGTCATACAGGCGCCGAATTCCCTCCGAGAACGTCTCCCGCTGGGCCTCGAACTTCTCTCGCTCCGCTTTGCCCAAGACGATCAGCAGGCACAGGGTATCCTGCTTGAAATAAAAGGTACAAAGGGTTTTGCCGCCCCGACGGTATTTGTATTCGTAAACCCAGTGGCCGAAGCCCTTGTTCCAGATTCTGTCCACATCATAGAGCCGGTCAATCTGCTCTGCCAGATTCCGCCAGAGCCGCTCCTGTTCAGAGGTGAGAAGTGTTTCCATTGTGGGTGTTTCCATGGCGTGATTCATCCTGTTCCTTTCTCACAGCAGCAGTTCATACAGATAGAAATCCGTCCAGCCCACGTTGTCGGCAAACCAATGGGCCGTCCCCCGGCGCTGGAAGCCCAGGGATTCATATAGCCGTTGGGCCGGGGTGTTGCAGGCCAAGGCATCCAGCCGAATGGCCTTTTTCCCCATTTTCCGGGCCAGGTCTACGGCAAGCTCCATGGCCTGATGCCCAATTCCCTGATGCTGGAATCGGGGATTGACGCAGAGAAGATGGACCACCGTCACCTCGTCGTCCGCCAGCGCGCGTCCCCAGCAGGTATCGTGATAGTCGCTTCCCTGGCTGGGCGTGAGGGCAAAGGCGCAGAGAAGCTCCCCCTTATCCTCAACGGTGAACATGGAAGCGGACCGGATATAGTCCAGAATCATCCCGTCCGTAGGATGCAGGCCATAAATCCACCGCCCGAACCGTTCCATTTCCGGGGTATGGTCAATGGCATCCCGATAGAATTGGGTCAGTTGTTCAAACTGTTCGGGCAGAACCTGCGTCGGTTTCAAAGAGGCGATCTGGCTTTGGGAAATCATGGTGGATGCTCCTTTCACGTTCTAAAACATCGTTGCAAATCATTATACCATAATTTCTGTTTCAATGCAAGAAAAAAAGCAGCCCTCGATGTCTCTTCTCAACACCGAGGGCTGCTATTCACTTTTATTATCCAGCATCATCGATTTGACCTCTCTTTCTTCGGTTTGGGAGCTTACATGATCATTGGACTCACTCCTTTTCTGTATCTATATGATAACCGGAAAATACGATTTCTGCAAGATGGAAACATCACCATATTTGTTTTGATTTTTTCATGTAACTCGTAGAATTCAAAACTTTTGAGAACATCTTTATTGACTGCTGAATACCGATGTGGTATGATAAATTTGTTAAGCGGCCTGTAAAAAGGCCGTTTTTTTGCAATATACCCACGACGGGCAGCAGCCGGACTGATTTTGGCATTTTCAACAGCTGGCATCCCAAAATCCGGTTTTCCCAAAGGGACCTGCGCCATCAGCGCTCAGATGAAGAATTATCGTTCACAGCATCTTCACATTCTCTTTTCATTTTGGCAAAGGTTATCCTCCTACAATAGAGGAATCAAACTGCAGGAGGCACACCATGTCCCGGAAATATTCCAATTTGAACCCCACAACCAATTCTACCCAGTTCCTTGACCCCTACCAGGACAGGAGAGGCACAGGACCGGTGCGGCCGAGAGAGCCCCTGCCCCAGGAAAAGCCCGATTTATGGGATTTGGGGGACGGCCTGGCAATGGCCTGGCTGGGGCATAGCTCGATATTTCTGAGAATGAATGGGAAAAACATCCTCATCGACCCCATTTTCAGCCGCTACTCTTCCCCGGTTCCCTTTGTGGGCCCGAAACGCTTTCCCGGGAACGCGATCACCCCGGCTCAGCTTCCCGAAATTGACCTGGTGCTCATTACCCACAACCATTATGACCATCTGGACAGAGCCACCATCCGCGCCCTGGACGGCCAGGTGGGGCAGTATATTGCCCCCTCCGGTGTGGGTGGAAATCTGCGGCGGTTCGGCATCCAGTCTTCCAAAATCACAGAGCTGGGCTGGTATGAAGAGACCAGTGTGGATGGGCTAACCGTCATCTGCACCCCCTCCCAGCACAATTCCTCCCGTACCATACTGGACTGGAATCGGACGCTTTGGGGCTCCTACGTTTTAAAAGACGGCGCCCACACGGTTTTCGACTCCGGAGACGGAGGCTTCGGCAATCATTTTTCGGAAATCCGGGAGCGTTACGGTGCGCCGGATCTGGCCATTATGGAGTGCGGGCAGTATGGGGAAAAATGGCACACCACCCATATGTTCCCGGAGGAATCCGTCCAGGCCTGCCGGATGCTGGAGGCAAAGCTGGCTGTCCCCGTCCACTGGGGGGCCTATGTCCTCTCCAACCACCCCTGGGACGATCCGCCCCGCCGGTTCCGTCAACGGGCTGAGGAACTGAACCAGTGCTTCCGCATCCCGGTTTTGAATCAGGTGATTCCGGTTCCCTGATTGGCTGCCGTAGCATTGAGAGTATTTTGATTTTCGACAAAGCAGCAAATTGGAATTTGATGAGTTCGCCCAACGGAAAATGTTCCAATGTGTGCGTAGGGAACGGATTTATCCGTTCCGAAATGTCAATAAACATCCATGGTTCGTTGGATGGTAATGGGGGCCCTTTTTTCAACATTTTTCCATTCAACGTGCACCCCATAAAAATGTTACCGGGCGGAACGGATAAATCCGTTCCCTACGAAATATCTCTGCAAACACCAATTTGTTAGAATACTAAGTGAAACCGATGAGCACACGAAATGTATCATTTCAAAGGAAAGAATGTGATACCATGCGTTTCAAAATGCAGAAACAGTTCGCTGGAATTCTCTGTCTGACCCTTTGCGTCTGCCTGCTTTCCGCCTGTTCCTCCCCCGCACCCCAGCGCTCCGCCACGGTGGAGTCCACCGCCGCCGCTGCCGATTACCGGGCACAGATCAGACTGCTGGCCAGTTCTCAAAGCCAGTGGCAGCAAGAAGAGGAGCAGGGCTCTGTCTACCACTACGCCGTCACTGATCTGGACTGGAATGGGCGGCTGGAAATTCTGGCCATGTCCACCCAGGGCACTGGTGTTTATACCTATGGCAACATTTTTGAAGTGAGTGAGGATGGCTCTTCCCTGCTGGAATGCAGCCTTCCTTTTGAAGCCGGGGACCTCCCAGAGATGATTATGGATGTCGTTCCCGCCGCCTTTGACAGCGCTGACGGCACGTATTATTATCTGTTTCGGGATGACCGCAAAAACGGCGCCGCCGAATACTACCAGTCCATCCAGGCCATATCCCTGAAAGATGGTGCTGTTTCCACCAAACCCCTGGGCCGGATGAGCCTTGTGGCGGTGGATGGCGTGGCCAAAGAAGAATATTACTGCGGCGATCAGTCCATCACCCAGGCGGAATACGAAGCCATCATTCCGGAATTTCAGTCGGGACTGGAGGGCTTCACCGCCGATCTGGAATGGCTGACTCTGGGAGCAGGCATGGATGAAGCCGCCCTCACCAAAAGCTGGGAAGCCTTTGAGGCCTCCCGGAATTAAAAGGAGCGCATATGGTACGGGAAGCTTATGAAGAAGAATTGCAGGAAATCCTCCGGCTCTATCTCCACCTGCATGAGGACCGCGTTCCCCAGGACAGTCAATACCTGCAAGACACTTGGGCCCAAATCCTCCACGACCCCAATCATCATCTGATCGTCAAAAAAGTGGATGGGAAAATCGTCTCCTCCTGCGTCTGTGTGATTATCCCCAATCTGACCCGGAATGTCCGGCCCTATGCTTTCATCGAAAACGTGGTGACGGACAGCGCCTTCCGTGGAAAAGGCTATGCTACGGAATGCCTGAATTACGCAAAGGAAATCGCCCAGGCCCAGGGCTGCTACAAGATGATGCTGCTCACCGGCTCCAAGAATGAGAAAACGCTGGATTTTTACCGCCGGGCCGGTTACAACAGCGCCGACAAAACCGCCTTTATTCAATGGCTGGATTAATACTATTATCTGGCTAAAACCTCACAATCTTTCCGGTCTGATTTGTGTAAAACTTCGTTGTCGTCTTTGCAGGGCGTCAGCCCGGCTGCATCCTCCGCCTTGTTTTTCGCAAATCATCCTCGGAAATCTTTGCAAGCTTTCAGTCAGATAATAGTATAAAAATGTCATTGCGGGTTCGCCGCAATGACATTTTTGTTAGCGCTGGCAGAAAATTTCAATGGCCTTTGCGGCAAATTCCGCAGTGCCTGCTCCCCCGGCGCTGTCGATGTTGGCTTTGAAGCGTTCGTCCGCCACATACATCTGACCCAGGCCGGAAAGAATCTGCTTGGTGCAATTGTAATAGTGCTCCGTGATAAACTGCTGCAATTCCGCGACCAGGGACTGTGCCTCTTCCCCATCGGGGTTGCCGGACTTCAGCCCGCCCAGCCGGGTGAAAAAGGCCATCAGGGCGCTGCCGTCGCGCTGCAGCTGATCATCGGTCTTCTCCGCCGTTTTTTTCTGGGATTCCCGGAACGCTTCCGTATTGCCCCAGCGCTGCTTCGCCTCGGCGGCAAAAGCCTGCTGCTGCTTTTTATCAAATACTGAAAAGCTCATGATTTTACCTCCGTTTTTTTGCATTTCACGGGCGGCGGACAGAAGGCGGTCGATGTGCGCCCGCTGGAGCTCCAGGAGGCGTATCTGATCATTTAAGGCTGCCTCCCGGTCAAAGCCGGGGGTATCCAGAATCCGCCCAATCTCCTTGAGTGGGAATTGAAGCTCCCGAAACAGCAGAATGTTTTGCAGTCGTTCCAGGGCTGTATCGTCATACAGCCGGTAGCCTGCTTCCGTCACCCGGGTGGGCTTCAGCAGACCGATGGCATCGTAGTGGTGCAGCGCGCGCACACTGACACCGGACACCTGACTGACTTGTTTCACTGTTTTCATGTTCATCCCCCCGTGATGCTTGGATTATAATCCATGACGTTAGGTGAGAGTCAAGAGATTTTTTCAAGAATTTAAGAATTTTTTAATCCATTGCCGTTTCCATTCCCCGGATTGACAAACTGGAAGATGCCGGATATGATAATAGAAGATAATCGTCAGGGGGAAACCATGATGGCAATCTTAAAAGCAAACGAAAAACGAATGGAAAAAGCGGCAGCCCTCTTTTCCGGCTGGAACGAGACCTTGATTACTTCCTGCCTGCAGGGTGTGATGGGCTCTGTATATGTAGAGGGCGATGCAGTCGCTGCCTATTTGGGGGACCTTGCCTTCTATGCCGGAACCCCCTCGGAAACGCTGCTGCGGTTTAAGCCAAATCCGGAAAGCAAATTTATCATTATGGTGCCAGGAAATGAGCAATGGGAACCTCTCTTGGAAAAGATTTACGGCGAGCGGGCAAAAAAGGTAACGCGGTATGCCATTCGCAAGGATACCGTGTTTGACCAGAGGCACTTGGAGGCCCTGAAATCCCAGCTGCCGGAGGGCTATACCATGGAACTGCTGGACAGGGATGTTTATGACTACTGCCGTGATAAGGACTGGTGCCGGGACTGGGTATCCCAGTTTGATTCCTTCGAGGATTTCCGGCAGCGCGGTCTGGGAATGGTTGTGAAAAAGGACGGCATTCCGGTCTCCGGAGCATCCTCCTACTCGGTTTACCGGGGCGGAATTGAGATTCAAATCGACACCCGGGAGGATTTCCGCCGGCTTGGTCTTGCCTCGGCCGCAGCCGCCGGGTTGATTCTGGAATGCCTGGACAGAGGGTTATACCCCAGCTGGGATGCAGCAAATCTCTGGTCCGTTGCCCTGGCGGAAAAGCTGGGCTACACATTCAGTCACGAATACACCGCCTACGAAGTTAATTGGTGAAAGGATGAGAACGTATGAAACGATTGACCGCACTTTTTACCCTGGCCGCCCTTATTTCTTGCCTCCTGTGCCCTGCTTTGGCAGAGGAAACGGACTATGAAGCCGTCTACGCGCCTGTCCTGGCCAGCATCGCCCACCTGCTCTCCCAGGAGGAACACATTGCCGCTCCGGGAGAGACCGGCGTCATGGAGCTTCGTATGGCTGCCGCCCTGGAGGATGCCCCCTGGGATGTGGGCTATGCCCTCCAGGACCTGAGCGGCGACGGAATTCCGGAGCTGATCATCGGCCAGGTGGACAGTCAGGAGGTGAACATCAGCTACGGGAAGCAGATTCTTGCCGTCTACAGCTGCTTGCAGGGCAGCCCCAGTCTGGTTTTGGAGGGCTGGGCCAGAAACCGCTACTATCTTCTGCCGGATGGAAGCCTCCTGAATCAAGGCTCCAGCGGCGCCGCCTATTCCTGCCTTGGGCAATACCAGCTGGCTCCGGGAGAAGCAGAGCTGCGCTGCCTGGACTATTTCTTCACCTGGGAAGAAAACGGGCAAGTGGTCAGCTATCACAATTCCAACGGCGTTTGGGACCCGGAGGATGAAGCAAGCGAACCGGTTGACCTGGACTTCCCGCGCTTCAGCGAAATCATGACGGAGGACACCCAGCTCATCGCCATGACTGCCTTTGCTTTCTACCTAATGGAGGAGCACCCCTCTTTGGTGCAGGCCTACTGGAACCCCTATGAGGACGTGGAGAACTGCATCATACTGTCCGATGCAGAATACAGCACTCAGATTGTGCTGGTGGCTTACCAGGGGACGGTGACGGATTTGCAGCTGCTCTCGCTGGAATTGGAGGATGTGGATCAGGAGGGAAACGGGAAATTCAAGCAGACGGTTTTGGAAACCATCCCCGCCCTGGAAGAAGGCGAGCCGCTGGTGATTCAGCTGGAGTTCGGCTGCTCCATTCCCAATTTCGGCTTCCGCTGTACCGACGACACCGGCGTTACCAAAACCTACTCCCTGCTGCAAAGCGGCATGGACGGTTCACTGCTGATGAACGAAATCCAATAAAAAAACAGCCCTCGATGCCTGAACCGCACCGAGGGCTATCTTTCGCTCTTCGTATCTAACATCAGCCTTTAAACCTCGCTTTCTGCAGAATGGCGACGCTCTTCGCTTCCCTGAATTGCCTCCGCTCTCAATTCATATGCTTTCTGATATGATTCTATTTCTTTTATTTCATCGGAGGATTACTGCAACAAAGTGCGTCTTCTATGCCCAGTTTTTTGTGGGTTTGGAGAAATTTCTTTCTCTTTCTGGTTATATCTTACCCCCTGGAAACCCGTTTTTCAAGAGGCAATTCTCTATAAAAAATCAGGTTTTAAACTATGCAACAGGGAGAAAACCTGATTTTCTTTGGAATACTGTTGACGATAATAGCCCCCTGTGATAAAATAATAATGTTCGGCGGCCTTTGGGCTGCTTTTTCGGAGGTGGGATTGCCCACCTCCGTTTTTTCTATAGGGGAGATATTTCCATTTCGGACGGATACCATTTCATAATATAGCGGCTGTCCTTGATTGTCTTGACGATTTTAAAGCCTTTCCGCTGATAAAGAGAAACCGCACCCTGGTTTCTGACGAAGACATACAGCATCACCGGTTCCCAGACCGATGAACAGCATCTTTTGATAACGTCAGAGCCGATGCCTCTGTTTTGAAATTCCGGGAAAACATAGAGGTCATCCAGTTCCATTTCTCCGTCCTCATTCCGGCAGAAATGATAGTACCCGGCTTTCTTTCCGTCGGCACGGATAACGGTATATTCACCGATACAACTTTCAAGCTTATTATGGACCCAGCTCAGCACCCTGTCCAAATCAATATTCTCCACGTTCTCATATGAGAGTATTAACTGCTTGTTCAGTTCATAGAGTGGCTCTATATCTTCGGCCGATGCTTGTATAAAAGAGAGTACCATCCATTGCCTCCCGAAAAACGCCTAAATGGTCTTAGCAATTCTTCTGGCCACGTGGACACCGCTGGCGGAGGCATGGGACAGGGAGTGGGTCACGCCGGAGCCGTCGCCGATGACGTAGAGCCCCTTGTGGCAGCTTTCCAGATTTTCATCCAGCTCCACCTCCATGTTGTAGAACTTGACCTCCACGCCATAGAGCAGGGTATCGTCATTGGCAGTGCCCGGGGCGATTTTATCCAGGGCATAAATCATCTCAATGATGCCGTCTAAGATTCGCTTGGGCAGCACCAGGCTCAGATCGCCGGGGGTGGCCGCCAAAGTGGGGGTAACGAGGCCCTCTTCGATGCGCTTTTCGGTGCTTCTGCGACCCCGGACCAAATCGCCGAAGCGCTGGACAATCACGCCGCCGCCCAGCATATTGGAAAGGCGGGCAATGCTCTCGCCGTAGCCGTTGCTGTCCTTAAAGGGCTGGGAGAAATGCTTGGCCACCAAAAGGGCAAAATTGGTATTCTCCGTCTGCCGGGCGGGGTCCTCATAGCTGTGGCCGTTGACGGTGATGATGCCGTTGGTATTCTCGTTGACCACAATGCCATGGGGATTCATGCAGAAGGTTCGCACATTGTCCTCGAATTTTTCGGTGCGGTAGACAATCTTGCTCTCATACAGTTCATCGGTTAAGTGGGAGAAAATCACCGCCGGAAGCTCCACCCGGACACCCAAATCCACACGGTTGGAGCTGGTGGCAATCTTCAAATCCTTGCACACCTTTTCCATCCACTTGCTGCCGCTGCGGCCCACCGAGGCAATGCAATTCCGGCAGGAGTAGGTCTTCTCCCCCACCTGGACAGAAAAGCCCTCCGGCAGCTTTTGGATGCTGGTCACCGGGGACTCAAAGTGGAATTCCACCTTGTCTTTCAGTTCGTCGTACAGCTGCCCCAGCACCACCAGATTAATGTCGGTGCCCAGGTGGCGAACGGAGGCATCCAGAAGCTTCAGCTTGTTCTGCATGCACTTTTTCTTCAGTGCGGTGCCGGTGGTGGAATAGAGCTTTGTCCCCGCGCCGCCATGGGACATGTTGATTTCATCCACATACTGCATCAGCGCAATGGCCTGCTTCCGGCCGATGTGCTCATAGAGGGTGCCGCCAAAATCGTTGGTGATGTTATATTTTCCATCCGAAAATGCGCCCGCTCCGCCGAAGCCGCTCATAATGGAGCAGGTCTTGCAGCCGATGCAGCTTTTGATTTTCTCCCCATCGATGGGGCAGCGCCGCTTGGACAGGGCAAAGCCCGCCTCAAACACAGCCACCTTCATCTCCGGCCGCTGCTTTTTCAGCTCATAGGCCGCGAAAATGCCGCCGGGCCCTGCGCCCACAATGATGACATCATAATCCATTGGTTTTTCCTCCGGTTCTCTTTGATAAAACCATTTTATCCTATGATTGTAAACTTTTCAAGTCATTTTATTTCTCTTTGTCCCCAAGGGTCACCTGACGGCGGTGCTTTTTTTCGCTGGCATCTACTACGCTGCCCAGAGCGAAGCCCACCGCGATTCCCAGCACCATGCCAATAGCCATATTTCCGGCAGACACACCCAGCGACATCCCACAGCACATTCCCAGCATCATGTAAACCATCGACATCTGTGCCGCCTGCTTTTCCCGCCGGAAGCGGGGCCCCTCTTCTCCCACAATTCCCATGGGCTGAAAGTCCAGCTTTTCCAACACCCGTTGGGAGGCGGTATTATCCGAAAGGGTTTCCGCCTCCACTGCATAAACGTCCTTCTGAGAAAAGGCCCAGTCCAGCATCACCCTGGCCGCCTCGGTCATATAGCCCTGGCCCCAAAAGGGCTCCTCCAAACCATAGCCCCATTCCACCGTGCCTTTGACGGGCGCTCCTTTGAAGCACAGGTCGCCAATCATGCTGCCGTCCTTTTTCAGCTGGATTTTCCACGGGGTATACCACAGCCGGTTTTCCGGCTCCCTGCGGCAGCCCTCAAGCATTTGACCATAGGCCTGGCGCAGCTCTCCCTGGGGCATTTCCAGGATCCTCTTTTCCAGCTCATCCGTGGGCATTGGTGTGATGATCAGACGTTTTGTTTTGATCATAATCTCTCTTGCCATTTCCGGCTCCTTTCTCAATTCAAAACCCGGTGGTGCATCACCGGACTGTCCGTTTCCAGAGGCAGGAACTGATAGCCATTACTCTGCCCCCAGAGAATAATCCGTTCCACTGCATCCACACTGTAGCTGTGAATATCGTGCTGCAAAACCACGGAATAGGTGTTTTCCTGCACCCCATCCACCACATTCCGAAAGACCGTCCCGGCGGTTTTGGCTTCTCCTGCATCGTCGCTGTCCACATTCCAGTCGAAATAGGAGAAACCGCAGGCCTCCACCGCCTGAGTCAGTTCGGTCATAATGCCGTGATTCCGGCGGCTGATGGTGTTGGAGCTGCCCCCGGGAAAGCGGAGCAGCCAGGTTTCCACCCCGGTAGTATCCAGAATCAGCTCCTGCAGCGCAAACACATCCTCAAAAAAGGCATCCGCACCGGAATAGATATGGGCATACTCATGGGAGCAGCTGTGGATGCCGATGCTGTGGCCCTCGTTTACAATCCGGCGCATTAATTCCGGATAGCCGGTATCCACCACAAAAAACGTGGCCCGGACATTGTATCGCTTCAACAGGTCCAGCAGCCGGCCGGTGTCCGGGCAGGGGCCGTCGTCAAAGGTCAGGTAAATCGTCTTGCTTTTCGGGTAAATGATGACCGGTCTGGTGCTGGGCACCGTCGTCAGGGTGCGGCTGGCTGCGGTCTCATTGCCCTCGCTGTCGCAGACCCGGTAGGTCAATTGATAGGTGTCCGCCGAATAACGCACAAAGGGATGGTCGATTTCCACAGTAACCTGGCTTGTCAGGTCGCCATCCTTTTTGTCGTAGGCTGTATAGCCCGGGTCAACAAAGTCCATCCCCAGAGGCAGCCGCAGCTCCTCGCCGCCCAAAAGCGTCAGCTCCGGAGGATACTGATCGAAAACCGGGATTTCCCGCTGCACAGAGGTGGAATTGCCCGAGGAGTCCACAACGGAATACAAAATTTTTCCCTCTTCCTCGGTTCGGACAACCCGGGCGGTGATATCGCCGTCGTAATTATCCCATGCGGAGAAACCGGCTTCCTGATACACCGGCGCGGGCTGCAAACCCGGGGCATCCGGCACCAGGGTGATCACCGGGCAGCTGGTATCCGCCACCCGGACAAGCCTGGTTTTGTTGGCTTCCAGGCCCATATAAGAGGCCTGATAGTCCAGCGCGTATTTCCCCAGCTTATCCTCATTGACCATTCCGGAAATCTCCACCGGGGAATTCAGCTCCACCCCGGAGGTAAAAAACACACTGCCCCGCAGCAGGACCCGGCAGCCCGGCTCCGAATAATGCTCCCCATATTCCAAGGTGAGCTGTTCCCCGCCCAGAAGCTCCAGCTCCAGGGAGAACCGGTTATATCCAAACAGCAGCAGATATGCCGCCGCGCTGAGCATGATCACAGGCAGCAGCACTGCCAGGATCACCAGCCAAATTTTACCGGATTTGCTTCCGGCGTTATCTCGTCTCATTTGTGCACCCCTCCGCAGTTAACATAACTATACTCTATGTTTCGGCAAAATAGCAAGGGGGTTTTCCTTTTTCCGCGCCAAAAAAAGAGAGCGGCAATTGTATAAACCGCCAACTCTCCTTTTCGTTCAGCAGATGGATATCTCCAAGCCAAGCTCTTTCGGCTGAAATCGGGGACAAACACTCTCCGCCGTAACAATGACCGAAGCCGCCAAAAGGGCGCCAATTTCGCAGGCCTCCGGCAAACTCTTTCCATAGGTCAGACCGATGGCGGCTCCCGCACAGAACGCGTCCCCGGCGCCGGTGGTGTCCTTGACCTGCACCTTTCTGGCCGGGCAATGCCCCCTGCTTCCAAATCGGTCGGCATACACGGCACCGTCGGCTCCCATGGTGACGATCAGGCTGTTAATTCCCGCTGCCTGAACCTTTCGGGAGATGATATCCGTCATCTGCTCCGGATTTTTGTCGGAGTAATCCTCTGAAAATAGAATTCCCGCTTCCTGTAAATTACATACGAAGCAATTCACCCGCATGAGGAAATCCCGCCGCTCCAGGGCAATGCTCATATTGGAAACCACGGCAAACACCTTTTTGCCATAGCGCTCCGCCAGCCGGAACACCCGCTTGACAATCTCCTTGTCGATGTCAATTTCCAGGATGATACTGTCCGCCTGGCTGAAGATCTCATCTCCCTGGCTGTCCAGAATGTCCGCAATGGGCAGCAGATTGGGTCGCTTGGAAATGGAGGCAGCCACATCCCCGTCACTGCCGAACACCGCCAGCCAGGTTCCGATTCCGTCGGGGGTTTTCCGGATGTAATCGGTGTTCACCTTATGGCTTTTCAGCTTCCGAATCACATCCTCGCCGGTGCCGGTCTCATCCACCAGGCTGACAAAGATGGGCCGCAGCTCACAATTGGCCACATCCTCGGCCACATTCCGGCCCACGCCCCCATGAATCTGCTCCACCCGGCCCACATTGCGCCCGGTGGGGATAAAGGCGGATTCGGGATAGCCCTTGATATCCACAAATACCGCGCCGATGACCACGATTCCCATGGAATGCCCCCCTTTCTTTTTGTCTATTATAGCATGATTCCATGTTTTTTCAACAAAAAAGTCCTGCCGAAACTCCACTTCCATTTTCAGAAAAATGTGATATAATAGCCTGCGAATAACCATTGGAGGATTGAAAAAATGCAGTCAATTGCGGAAATTCTGTCTCAGGAGCTGAAACAGAAGCATGAATATGTGGAAAATGTCATTCAGCTGATCGACGAGGGAAACACCATTCCCTTTATTGCCCGCTATCGGAAAGAGATGCACGGCACCATGGACGACACCACCCTGCGGAATTTGGAAACCCGCCTGACCTATCTTCGAAATTTGCAGCAGCGTCGGGAGGAAGTGAAAAAGGCCATTGAAAACCAGGGCAAGCTGACCCAGGAGCTGTCCGATGCCATCGATCAGGCCCAGACCATGACCGAGGTGGAGGATCTCTACCGGCCCTACAAGCAAAAGCGCCGCACCCGTGGGTCCATGGCCCGGGAGAAAGGTCTTGCCCCTCTGGCAGAAGCGATTTTCGCCCAGGACGGCGCTGATCCCGCCCTGCTGGCTCAGGACTTTATCAACGAAGAACTTGGGGTTAATACCATCGAGGATGCCCTGGCCGGTGCCAACGACATCATTGCGGAGGACCTTTCCGACAATGCCGATATTCGCAAGGCCCTGCGGGAGCTGACCATGCGCCGGGGAAATCTGACCTGCAAGGCCGAGGACCCGGAGGCGGAAAGCGTTTATACCCTCTACTACGATTTCTCCCAGCCCATTTCCCGGCTTCTGGATCACCAGATTCTAGCCATCAACCGGGGCGAGAAGGAGGGAATCCTGAAATGCACCGTAACCCTCCCCGGCAACGAAGGTGCGGCCCTGGTGTGCCGGTGGGCGCTGAAGCCCCAGATGAACGTCTCCGCCTTTGTGCGCGCCGCTGCGGAGGATGCCTATGACCGGCTGATTTTCCCCTCCATCCAGCGGGATATCCGCAGCGAGCTCACCGACCGGGCCAGCCAGGGCGCCATCCACAATTTCGCCCTGAACCTGAAGCCGCTTTTGATGCAGCCGCCGGTAAAGGGCTTTGTGACCATGGGCCTGGACCCCGGCTACCGCAACGGCTGCAAGGTTGCCGTGGTGGATGCCACCGGCAAGGTGCTGGACACCGGTGTGGTCTATCCCACCTTTAGCGAACGGAAAAAGCAGGAGGCCATTGCCACATTGTCCGCCATGATTCGCAAGCACCAGGTGCGCCACATTGCCATCGGCAACGGCACCGCCTCCCGGGAGACGGAGGCCATGGCCGTGGAGATGCTCCGGTCTTTCCCGGACGCCAGCTATGCCATTGTAAACGAAGCCGGTGCCTCGGTGTACTCCGCCTCTCCCCTGGCCGCGGAAGAATTCCCGGAATATGACGTAAACCTGCGTTCCGCCGTCTCCATTGCCCGCCGCCTCCAGGACCCCCTGGCAGAGCTGGTGAAAATCGATCCCAAGGCCATTGGCGTGGGACAGTACCAGCATGACTGCCCCCAGAAAGAGCTGGATGCCGCCCTGGGCGCCGTGGTGGAGGACTGCGTCAACGCCGTGGGTGTGGATGTAAACACCGCCTCTCGGAGTCTTTTGGAGCAGGTTTCCGGCCTGAACAGCACCACCGCAAAGAACATTGTGGCATTCCGGGAGGAAAACGGTCCCTTTACCAGCAGAAGCCAACTGAAAAAAGTGCCCAAGCTGGGACCCAAGGCCTTTGAGCAGTGCGCTGGTTTCCTCCGGGTGCCGGAGAGCAAGGAGGTACTGGACAACACCGGTGTGCATCCCGAGTCCTACCCCGCTGCCAAGGCCCTGCTGAAGCTGCTGAACTGTGATGACCGGAGTCAGCTCCCCGAAAAGCTGCAGGATTTCGGCCCCCAGAAGGCAGCCGAAAGCTGCGGCGTGGGAGAGCCCACCCTGGTGGACATCGCCAAGGAGCTTGCCAAGCCCGGCCGGGACCCCAGAGACGAGCTGCCCGCCCCCATCCTCCGGAAAGATGTTCTGGACATGAAGGATTTGAAGCCCGGAATGGAGCTGACGGGCACTGTGCGAAATGTGATTGACTTCGGCGTTTTTGTGGATATCGGTGTCCACCAGGACGGCCTGGTGCACATCTCCGAGGTGGCCAACCGCCGCCTGCGTCATCCCAGTGAGGCCGTTCAGGTTGGCGATCTGGTAAAGGTGGTGGTGCTGAGTGTGGATGAAAAGCGGCACCGCATCAGCCTGAGCATGAAGCAGGCCGGCAAGACCAAAGCCGTCTGATTTTTGCCGCCAAAATTGGTTACATTTTCCGTAACACTTGACATATTTCGTAACCTGTTGTATACTTTAGTCAGTAAATCCATGATTGGAGTTTTTTCTATGCGTAAGATTCTGCGATTCGTGGTCCCGCTCTTACTGGCGGCGTTGGTCATTGCCAGCATTTTCTGGTATCTGTTCATTTACGACAGAGCCTTTACCCGGGATATTCTGCTGAAAGAGGCCCGGGTGAACGATGCCCGGGGCAATTCCGCCCTGTCCGCCTGGTTCTATCGAATGGCCTACTCCCACTCCGGCAACGATGAGGACGTGGCCCTGGAGCTTGCCCAGCAATACAAATCCGACGGAAACTATACCAAGGCGGAGGTCTCCCTTTCCCAGGCCATCAAATCCTCTCCCAGCGCGGCGCTGTACACCGCCCTGTGTGACACCTACGTGGACCAGGACAAGCTGATGGATGCGGTGGCTCTGCTGGCCAATGTGCCCGATGAAAACATCCGCGCACAGCTGGAGCAGCAGCGCCCCTCTGCCCCCACTGCCGTCCAGGACCCGGGCTTCTACAACAGCTATATCAGCGTGGAGCTCACTTCCTCCTCCGGCACCATTTATTACACCACCAACGGGGAATACCCCTCCGCTCAAAGCCAGCCCTACACCGAGCCCATCAAGCTTCCCCTGGGCGAAACCATTCTCTACTGCATCAGCGTGGACGACAGCGGTCTGGTCAGCCCCGTGAGTGTGTTGAGCTATACCGTGGGCGGTGTGGTGGAGCCTGCCATCTTTATGGACGCGGATATGGAATTTGCCATCCGGGATGCCTTGGGCATCACCCGCACCGAGAGCCTGTATACCAACGATCTGTGGGCCATTACAGAGTTCACAGTCCCCGAGCAGGTTTGGACCCTGGAGGATCTATCCAAGCTGACCCATTTGGAGAGCCTGACCATTTCCAATCTGCCCAACGGCAGCCTGGCCGATCTGGCCTTCCTGACGGAGCTGAAATCCCTGGACCTCACCGGCTGCCGGTTCTCCCCCTCGGAGCTGCGGGTTCTGGAAAAGCTGCCCAACCTGCAAAAGCTGGTCCTGTCCAACTGCGCCTTGAGCACCATCGCCGATTTGGAGAATCTCACCGGTCTGACCTATCTGGACATCAGCAACAACACCATCCGGAATCTGGAGCCCCTCATGGGCATGACCGGCATGAAGGAGCTGCATATGCAGCTGAATGCCATCACCAATCTGGAGGCTTTGACCTCCATGTATGAGCTGGAAAAGCTGGATATCTCTTTCAACTCCGTCAGCTCCCTGATTCCCTTGGGTGTCTGCGGAAAGCTGAACTGGCTGGATGCCTCCAACAACACCATTTCCAGTGTAAACGGCATCGCCAACCTGCAGCTGCTGGAAACCCTGAAGCTGGACTACAACCAGCTGTCCGATGTTTCCCCCCTGGGTGCCTGCATCCAGCTGAAAGAGCTGAGCTTCACCAACAACACGATCTACGATATTTCCACCCTCGCCTCTCTGACCAATCTGGAAGTATTCGACTTCTCCTACAACAACATCAGCGCCCTCCCCTCCTGGCCTCAGAACTGTGCTCTCCGGGTGATTCAGGGCGCCCACAACCAGGTGAACAGCCTCTATGCGCTGGGCGGCATGCCGAATCTGACCTATGTCTCCATGGACTATAACAGTCTGACGGACATCAGCAATCTGGCCAACTGCATCAGCCTGGTGCAGGTCAACGTCTACGGCAACTCCATCTCCGACGTTTCCGCCCTGACCCAACACAGCATCATCGTCAACTACGATCCCACCTAATATTTCTCCCCTCTGAAGCATTCAGAGGGGAGATTTTTTAGAAAAAGAAAACGCACCTGCAAAAGCAGATGCGTTTTGGCGACCCGGAACGGACTCGAACCGTCGACCTCCAGCGTGACAGGCTGGCGTGCTAACCGACTGCACCACCGGGCCAGATTCAGAACAGTGGCTTGATTATAACAGAAAATTCTCCATTTGTAAAGAGGAAATTTCATTTTATGCTTATCGACTGTTCACTCAGCTTATTGTCAAATTGGTGTTTGTCGAGGTGATTCGTAGGGAACGGATTTATCCGTTCCGAAGCCCCCGGTGATCACCGCAGTTCGTTGAATGGCATTTTGGGGAACATATTACTGGCATTTCACCATTTATCCAACTGGTTTTGAAACAATACGCAAGCGGAATGCATAAATGCATTCCCTACGCAAAGTCTGGCGCGTTACCATTAGACGAACCTGAGTGTTTATCGGAACGGGCGGAAGGTCTAAATCCGTTCCCTACGCACACGTTGAAACATTTTCAATTCAATGAACCCGTCAAATACCAATTTGCTGAATTAAACCGATATACACATTACATTTTCTGAAAGAAAAACCGACTGAAAATTCAGTCGGTTTTATGGAGCGGGTGACGAGGCTCGAACTCGCTACCTCCACCTTGGCAAGGTGGCGCTCTACCGGATGAGCTACACCCGCGAGGAACATGACACATTATACCACGAAAGAATGATTTGTCAAGTCCTTTATTCCGAAAAACGTCAAAAAGCTGTCACATTCCAAACAGCACCCAGATGAGGATGTATGCCGGCACAATTGCCGCAAAGGTAAAGGGAATGCCAATCCGGAAGAAATCACGGTTTGCAACCTGGTAGTTCTCCCTGCGGAGGATGCCGATGCCTGCAATGTTGGCAGAGGCGCCAATGGGGGTGCAGTTCCCGCCCAATGTTGCGCCGGACAGCAGACCAAAATACAGCGCCGTGGCATCCACGCCCATTTCCGCTGCAATCCCAGCAATCACCGGAATCATCGTCGCCACATAGGGAATATTGTCAATGAACGCGGAAATCAGCACCGAGGCCCAAACAATGATGGTATACATCAAAAACAGGCTGCCGCCGCCCAGCTTCACCAGCAGCCGGGCCAGTGCGTCGATCACACCCTCGTGGGTAATTCCGCCGATCATCAGGAACAAGCCAACCAGCAGTCCCAGGGTTTCAAAGTCGATGGCTTTCAATGGACCAAGCAGCGCTTCCGAGGTCCTCTTTCTGCAAACATTGATCGCCAATCCCACAACCAGGACACTACAGCAGATAAGGCCGTTTGTCTCGGCGGGTAAATTCCAGTTTTCCGGCGCAAAAGAGGCACAGATCAGCAGGCCGATGGTTCCAAGCAGCAGCACCGTGGGAACGAAATCTGTCACCTTGGTTCTTGCCCCCAGAAAATGAATAGGCTTCTTTTCCTTTCGGAAAAGGAACCATACAATCAGCGCGGAAAGCACGGCGCCCAGCTCCACCACGAAGAACATGGAGGGTCTTCCCTGATACCAGAAGAAGTCCGCAAAGCTCATGTCCAGCGCGGAGCCCAGCATAATCGCCGTGGTATCCCCCACCAGGGTTGCCGCTCCCTGCAGATTGGAGGATACTGCAATGGAAATAATGAACGGCACGGGATTGGTATCCAGCTTCCTGCAAACCGCAATGGCAACCGGCGCAACCATCAGGACAGTGGCCACATTGTCCACAAAGGCGGAAATGATTCCCGCAAAAAGGCTGAGGCAAACCGCCGCCCACTGCACATTGGGCACCCGCTCCATCATCCACTCCGCCATGCGGTCGGGCATGTGACTGTCGATAAACAGCCGGACCAGTCCCATGGTACCGCCGATCATCAGCAGCACATTCAAATCCAGGGAACCGAAAGCATCGGATATGGGAAGCATTCCAAAGGCGATGAACAGCACTCCTGATGTTAACGCGATGTAGGGACGATAGTTACTGAACAAAAGCATCAGTGCATAAGTCAGAACGAACAAAAGAATGGCTGGCAGCATTTTCAGTTCCTTTCCATCATGATTCTCATGATTATCATACGGCTATGATGAGAAAATATGAAAAAAGCCGACCAAAACTGGTCGGCTTTTGGAGCGGGTGACGAGGCTCGAACTCGCTACCTCCACCTTGGCAAGGTGGCGCTCTACCGGATGAGCTACACCCGCAGGAACAAAGATTATTATAGCAGCTTTTTACATTTTGTCAAGGATATTTTCAGGCGGGCAGAAAAAGCTGCCCGCCTGACGATGATCACAGCGCATCCTTTGAGTATCTGGAGAAGCCGTCGCCCAGAACCTGGTGGGCCTCCTGGACAATGACGAAAGCCTTTTCATCCCGCTCCATCACCAGCTCCTTCAGCTCTGCCAGCTGCCGCTTTTTCACCACAGTGAGGACCACATTTTTCTCCTGGCGGCTGTAATAGCCCTGGCCATGGAGAAAGGTTGCCCCCCGGTCCAGCTTGTCGCAAATGTCCTTTGCAATCTCCTCCGCTTGGTCGGAGACGATCAAAGCCACCTTGGAATAGTCGAACCGATAGACCACCACGTCCATCACCCGGCCCATGATAAACACCACAATGCCGCTGAACAGCGCCCGGCTGAGGTCCCGGAAAACGATACCGGTTAAAATCACCACGCAGGCATCAAAGGCCGAGGAAATGATTCCGATTGGAACATTCCGATAGCGCAGCTTGAGAAGCCGCACCAGAATATCCGAGCCGCCGGTGGAGGTGCCCGCCGCAAAGACGATGCCAATGCCCAGCCCGCAGAGGACGCCGCCGTAAATGCCGCTGACCAGCGTATCCTGGGGACCGATGGAGATAAGGGCAAAGGCATCGATCAGGAGGCCGCTGACAAATGTTCCCAGCAGGGACCCGGCGAAAAATCGCTTTCCCACACGAAGTCCACCCACGAAAAACAGAGGCAGGTTCAGAATCACCGACAAAACACCCACGTTTTCAAGGCCAAAAATATGCGCCACCGCCTGAGCCAGGCCGGAGATGCCGCCGGCATTGATGTTATTGGGCTCCAAAAAAAGGCTGAAGCCCAGGGCAAAAACCGCGCTTCCCAAGGCTGTGAGCACAATCCAGTCTGCTTTCTTCCAGATTTTCTTCATATCATCCTCCGGAGTTTGTTATAATTCAAGCTTTTCCTGTTTCTCCTGCATGTCCTCCGGCTTCAGCAGCGCACCGGCGGCAGGAATGGTTTTTGTGCGATAACGGCTCTGGTTCTCGATTCCGCTCTGCTCCAGCGTCTGAACGCCGCTGAGCAGGGATTTCTTTTTCAACGTCATCACCGCAACGCCCTGGGTATTTCTGGTGGTCTTGGGCAGCAGCTGGGCTGTGGAGAAGATCAGCGCTCTTCCGTCACTGGCATACAACGCCATTTGGGCATCTGTTTCCAGCGCCGCAACGGAAACCAACGGGCTCTTATCACTGTAGGCCCCGGTAAGCTTCTTCCGGTTTGTCTTGGTCTCATAGGCGCTGAGAGGCACCTTGGCGGCCTTGCCGTTTTCAAAGAAAAACAGCACAAAGCCCTTGTAATCCGCGGTCAGCACCACGCTCCGCACCGTTTCTCCCGGCTCCAAGCCCAGCTTCTGGGGCAGATAGTCACCCAGAACCGAGGCCTTGCTGTCCTCAAAGTCGCTGAGCCGGGATTTGTAGCACTGGAACTGGTCGGTGAACACCAGCACATCGCTTTTGTTGGTGGTCTCCTGAGAGAATGCCAGGCTGTCGCCCTCTTTGAACTTCTGCTCTCCGCTCATCCGCAGGGACTGGGCGGTGATTTTCTTCAAATAGCCCTCTTTGGAGACAAACACCGTGACGGGATAGTCCGGGATATCCTCTTCTTCCTCCTCCGGCTCTGCCTCCACCGCCTGATAGATGATCTCCGTTTTCCGGGGCTGGCCGTATTTCTTGGAGACATCCTGGAGCTCCTGGATAATCACCTTTTTCAGGCGGCTGGGGCTGTTCAGGGTCTCCCGCAAATCGGCAATTTCCTGCTCCAGCTGGCTGATGGCCTTGGTCTGCTTTAGGATGTATTCCTTGTTGATGTTGCGAAGCTTGATTTCCGCCACGTAGTTCGCCTGAATCTCGTCAATGCCGAAGCCGATCATCAGGTTGGGCACCACTTCCGCTTCCATCTCCGTTTCCCGGATGATGCGGATGGCCTTATCAATATCCAGCAGAATACGCTCCAAGCCTTTCAGCAGGTGCAGCCGTTCCTCCCGCTTCCCGATCTGATGGAACAGCCGGCGTTTGACGCAATCCGTCCGCCAGGCTGTCCACTCCTCCAGAATCTCGCCCACACCCATCACCCGGGGCATACCGGCAATGAGAATGTTAAAATTGCAGGGGAAGCTGTCCTGCAGCGGGGTCATGCGGAAGAGCTTCTGCATCAGCTTTTCCGGGTCCACGCCCCGCTTTAAGTCGATGGTCAGCTTTAGGCCGCCCAGGTCGGTCTCATCCCGCATGTCGGCGATTTCCTTGATTTTTCCCGCCTTGATCAGCTCCGCCACCTTGTCCATAATGACTTCCGTGGCGGTGGTGTAGGGAATCTCCGTAATCTCAATGAGATTTCCCTCTTTTTCATAATGCCACTTGGACCGCAGCTTGAAGCTGCCACGACCGGTAGCATACACCTCCCGGGTGGCAGCCTCGTCAAACAGCAGCTCGCCGCCGGTGGAGAAATCCGGTCCGGGCAGGGTTTCCAGAATATCGTGCTCCGGATTCTTCATCAAGGCGATGGCGGTATCGCAGACCTCCTTCAGGTTGAAGGAGCAGATATTGCTTGCCATGCCCACGGCGATACCCTGGTTGGCAGACACCAGCACATTGGGGAAGGTGGTGGGAAGCAGACTGGGTTCTTTCATGGTGGCATCGTAGTTATCCACCATGTCCACGGTATCGCTGTCGATGTCCCGGAACAGCTCCGCACAGAAAGGGTCCAGCTTGGCCTCGGTATACCGGGAAGCTGCATAGGCCATGTCCCGGGAGTAGACCTTACCGAAGTTTCCCTTGGAATCCACAAAAGGATGCAAAAGGGTCTCATTGCCCCGGGCCAGGCGGACCATGGTCTCGTAGATGGCCGCGTCACCGTGGGGATTTAAGCGCATGGTCTGGCCCACGATGTTGGCGGACTTGGTTCTGCCGCCGGTGAGCAGGCCCATCTTGTACATGGTATACAGCAGCTTCCGATGGGAGGGCTTAAAGCCGTCGATCTCCGGAATGGCCCGGGAGACAATGACGGACATGGCATAGGGCATGTAGTTCAGCTCCAGGGTCTCGGAAATGGCCTGCTCCGTGGTGGAGCCATGGAGGCCCATGACGCCGTCGGTATTCACTTTTTTCTTTTTTTCAGGTTCCTGTTTCTTCTTTGCCATATTCGGTTCCTCACGTTATCATCAGGAAATGTCGGCCAATTCCAGGTATTTCGCGCCGTTTTCGGCGATAAAGTTCTTCCGCTCGTTCAGCCCGTCGCCCAGCAGAATGTTAAAATAATAGGCGGTGCGTTCTGCGTCCTCCGGCATGACCTTGATGAGCCGCCGGGTTTCCGGGTTCATGGTGGTCATCCACATCATTTCCGGGTCATTCTCGCCCAAGCCCTTGGAGCGCTGGATATTGATCTTCTTCCCCTCCAACTCCTTTAGTATCTTAACCTTTTCCTGCTCGTTGTAAGCAAACCAGGTTTTGTCCTTGCAGGTAATTTCAAACAAAGGGGATTCCGCGATATACACATACCCATCCCGAATCAACGTGGGGCAGAGCCGGTAGATCATGGTGAGAATCAGGGTGCGGATTTGGAAGCCGTCGTAGTCTGCATCGGTGCAGATGACCACCTTGCTCCAGCGCAGGGCGGAAAGATCAAAGGAGGAAAGCTCCTTTGATTTCTTGCCCTGGATTTCCACGCCGCAGCCCAGCACCTTCATCAGGTCCGTGATGATGGGAGAGGCAAAAATCTTATTGTAGTCCGCTTTCAGGCAGTTGAGGATTTTGCCTCGCACCGGCATGATCCCCTGGAATTCCGCGTCCCGGCTGAGCTTGACGCTGCCCAGAGCAGAATCGCCCTCCACGATGTAGAGCTCCCGCACGGACACATCCTTGCTGCGGCAGTCCACAAATTTCTGCACCCGGTTGGAAATATCAATGGCGCCGGAGAGCTTTTTCTTCACGCTGGTTTTTGTTTTTTCCGCGGATTCTCTGGCCCGCTTGTTCACCAGGATCTGCTCGGCAGCCCGGTCGGCCTCCTGCTTGTTCTCAATGAACCAAATTTGCAGCTGCTCCTTGAAGAAGGCCGTCATGGCCTCCTGGGTGAATTTAGAATTAACGGACTTTTTGGTCTGGTTTTCAAAGCAGCCAATGGTAGAGAAGCAGTTGGTCACCAGCACCAGGCTGTCCTGAATGTCCTGGAAGATGATCTTGCTCTCGGTTTTGGTATACTTATTATTATCTCTCAGGTATTTATCAAAGGCGGCGGTAAAGCCGGAGCGAACCGCCTTATCCGGGCTGCCGCCGTATTCCAGCCAGGAGGAATTGTGGTAAAACTCGATGTGGGACACCTGCTTGGAAAAGCAGAAAGAGGCGGTGATTTTCAACTTCATCTCCGGCCGGTTGTCTGCGTCCCGGCCCCGGCGTTCCGTCTCCCAGTACACCGGCATGGTGAACGCATTGTCCCCCACCAATTCCTCGATATATTGCTTGATGCCATCGGCGTAGCAGAATTCCTCCTGCTCAAATTTCCCGCCCACCTGGTTGCGGAATTTGAAAGTGATGCCCTTGTTCACCACCGCCTGACGGCGGAGCACATCCCGGTAATATTCCACCGGAATATCGATCTCCGTAAACACCTGCTTGTCCGGCTTCCAGTGGAAGACGGAGCCGGTCTTTTTCCGGTCGGTTGGCTCTTTTTTCAGGCCGCCGATGTTTCTGCCCCGCTCGAAGTGCAGATCGTAGCGGAAGCCATCCCGGCGGATGGTGGCATCGAAAAATTCGGAGGCATACTGGGTGGCGCAGGAGCCCAGGCCGTTCAGGCCCAGGGAATACTCGTAGTTTTCGCCGTTTTCGCCGTATTTACCACCGGCGTACATTTCGCAGAAAACCAGCTCCCAGTTGTAGCGTTTTTCCTTTTCGTTGTAGTCCACAGGGCAGCCCCGGCCGAAGTCCTCTACTTCAACGCTCAGATCTTCATATCTCGTTACGATGATGGTATCGCCGTGGCCCTCCCGGGCTTCATCAATGGCGTTTGAGAGGATCTCAAACACCGCATGCTTGCAGCCCTCCAAATCGTCCGAACCGAAAATAACCGCAGGACGTTTCCGCACCCGGTCCTCGCCTTTCAGCATGGAGATGCTGGTATTTCCATATTGTTCTTGCTGCTTTTTACTAGCCATTTTTCATACCTGCCTAAGCTTCCCATAATAATTCCAGTGTATTATATGCAAAAATGGAACAAAAGTCAAGAAACGGGATTTTTTCAATTCCCTTTGAAATAACTTTCCCAAGGATGCTCATACTATTAACACTGTTTATGAGAGGAGCGAAACGCGTGGAATCTATCTGGACAAGCACCGCCAGTTTGCCCCATTTTCCAACCCTGGGAGAAGATGTGCAAACGGACGTATTGATCATCGGCGGCGGTATGGCAGGCTTGCTCTGTGCCCATGAGCTGCAGCAGGCAGGTGTGAGCTGCATGGTGGCAGAGGCAAGAACCATTGCATCCGGCATCACCAAAAACACCACGGCAAAAATAACCTCCCAGCACGGTCTAATCTACCGGACACTGCTCAGGCGTTTTGGCCCGGAGCGGGCAAGGTGCTACTGGCAAGCCAATCAGGAGGCCTTGAACGCATTCCGCGTGTTATGCCAGCAAATTGACTGCGATTTCACAACCCAGGATCATTTCATCTACTCCAAAGATGACCGGCAAATCCTGGAAGCGGAGCTTGCCGCGCTGGCAGCTGTGGGCTGCCCGGCGAAGCTGGAACAGCATCTTCCGCTCCCATTTCCCACAGTGGGTGGGATCAAATTCCCCCAGCAGGCCCAGTTTCATCCGTTGAAATTCCTGGCCTCCATTGTAGGGAATTTGAACATCTATGAAAACACTCCCGTTCTGGAGCTGAAAGAGCAGGAGGCCGTCACGGAGCATGGCAGAATTCATGCCGATTCCATCATTGTGGCCACCCATTTTCCATTTCTCAACAAGCACGGAAGCTACTTTCTCAAGCTCTATCAGCAGCGCTCCTATGCCCTTGCCCTGAAAAACGCTCAGAGCATAGAGGGCATGTACCTGGATGCCCAGGAAAACGGGCTGTCATTCCGAAGCCATCAGGATTCCCTGATTCTGGGCGGCGGAGGGCACCGTACGGGTAAAACCGGAGGCGGCTGGCAGGAATTGGAGCAACTTGCCAAGGAATATTATCCACAGGCGGTAATCACCCATCGCTGGGCCACCCAGGACTGCATGACCCTGGACGGCATTCCCTATATCGGCCAATACAGCGCCCGGACGCCCAACCTCTATGTGGCCACGGGCTTCAATAAATGGGGCATGACCTCCTCCATGGTGGCCGCCCGGCTGCTTACGGATTTGGTCACCGGAAAAGGAAGTCCCTATGCTTCGTTGTTCTCTCCCTCCCGGAGTATCCTCCGCCCCCAGCTGGGAATCAACGCCTGGGAGGCTGCCAGTAATCTGCTCACCCCTACCGCCAAGCGCTGCCCCCATATGGGGTGTGCCCTTAAATGGAATCCGCAGGAACGAAGCTGGGACTGCCCCTGCCACGGCTCCCGGTTCACCGAAAGCGGAAAGCTGATTGATAATCCAGCCACGGGGGATATTCAGGCTCCCGGGGATTGCGCCCATTGAAAAGTGAAAAATTCCTCTTGTTTTTTTTTAGATGTGCGGTTATAATATCCCAAGAAACAGATAGGAGGTCATTTTCATGGCTGTTAAAATCGAAAAAGAAACCATCATCGGCGATATTCTGGACATCGCTCCCCAGAGTGCTCCTCTGTTCTTCGCCATCGGCATGCATTGCCTGGGCTGCCCCTCTTCCCGGGGTGAAACCGTTGAAGAGGCCTGCATGGTGCATGGCGTGGACTGCGACGGCTTCCTGGCGCAGCTGAATCACTTCCTGGAAGCTTACGAGGCAGAGCAGGCAAAAGGCTAAAAGAATGCGGGGCTGCCCCTTGGGCGGCCCCTTTTCCTTTGTCCACCCAATGTGTTCATCAGGAGGTACCCTATGAAGCTCCCCCTTTCCAATCGTCTTTTGACATGCTGCCAGTTTGTCCACCCCGGCGACCGGGTGGCGGATATCGGCTGCGACCATGGCTATTTGGGAATTTATCTGCTGAAAAACGGCATCGCATCCAGCGTGATTGCATCGGATGTGAATGAAAGCCCCCTCCACAGCGCGGTGATCAACGCCCATAAATTTGGGGTGCAGGATCAGATTTCTTTCCATCTGTCCGACGGTCTTCGGAATGTTCCCCGGGATTTTGACTGCCTGGTCTGCGCCGGCATGGGAGCGGACACCATGATCTCCATTCTGGAAGCCGCCCCTTGGATACGAAACCCCAAATACCGATTGGTACTTCAATGTCAGAGCAAGCGGCCGGAGCTTCGCAAATATCTGTCCGCCGCCGGTTTTTCCATTTCCAGAGAGACCCTGGCCAAGGACGGGAAATTTATCTACCCCGTGATGGAGGTTTCCTATGCCCCCGGCGGCACCCTCGCTCCCTGGGAATATTACATCACGCCGCAGCTGCTGGAGGACAACTCTCCTCTGCTGCCGGAATTTCTGGCCCGGGTCATCCGCGGACTGGAAGAGAGTGCCATGGGATTGAGCCGGGAGGGCGGCGAGAAATACGAAGCCATGTCCGAAATCCTCCGGCATCTGCAAACCCTGAAAGGAGCAAACCCATGACGACTGTAAAGGATATCGTCCGTTTTATGGAGACCATTGCCCCCCAGTCAAAAAAGGAAAGCTGGGACAATGTAGGGCTCCTGTGCGGCAGGGAGAATCAGGAGGTCCGCACCGTTCTGGTGGCCCTGGACCCCTTTGAGGACACCGCCCAGGAGGCTGTGGATTTGGGCGCGGAGCTGATTCTCACCCACCACCCGCTTATTTTTCATCCGCTGCCCTCCATCACCGACAATACCGCCATCGGAAGAACGGTTTTCACCCTGGTGCGCCATGATATCTCTGCTTTCTGCGCCCACACCAATCTGGACATCGCACCGGAGGGGGTAAACCATCAGCTTGCAAGGATCCTGGGATTGGAGGATATCGCCATCATTGACCCCACGGAACCGGGCTGGGGTCTGATGCGCCGGGGAACCGTGGCGGAGCAATCTTTGGAATCGTTTCTTTCCCAGGTAAAGCAGGCACTGGATGCCCCCGGGCTTCGCTATGCCTCCGCCGGAAAAAACGTGCACCATGTGGCCGTGGGCGGCGGCGCCTGCGCCGAGGAATGGCCCGCCGTCGTCCAGGCCGGGTGCGATACCTTTGTCACCTCCGATGTAAGGTACAACGATTTCTGGGATGCCAGAGACGCCGGACTGAATATCATTGATGCCGGTCATTTCTACACGGAGAACCCGGTATGCAGCTACTTAAAGGAGATGCTTTCCGCCGCTTTTCCGGAAATCAAGGTGGTCATTTCTCAAAAGCACCGAGACTGCATGAAATTTTACGGATGAATTTCAGATTTGGTGTTGCTTTTTTGATTTTTGAGTGCTAAAATAGATTGAACATTTTTTGAAACAACTCCAGAAGGGAAGATTTTTGATATGTCCGGACATTCCAAATGGCATAATATCCAGAAAACCAAGGGCGCACAGGATGCAAAGCGCGCTGCGGCCTTTACAAAAATTGCGAAGGAAATGATCGTCGCCGTGAAAGAGGGCGGCGGTGCCACCGATCCCGCCTACAACTCCCGGCTTGCCACCATCATCACCAAGGCCAAGGCTGCCAACATGCCCAACGATAACATCAAGCGGGTGCTGGAAAAGGCCGCCAGCTCCGGCAGCGGCGAGAGCTACGAAGCCATCACCTACGAAGGCTACGGCCCCGGCGGCGTGGCTGTCATCGTGGAAGCCATGACCGACAACCGCAACCGTACCGCCGGTTCCGTCCGTCACCATTTCGATAAGTACGGCGGCAATCTGGGCGCCAACGGCTGCGTCAGCTGGTCTTTCGACAAGAAAGGCGTGCTGGTCATCGACAACGAAGACGGCGACCTGGACGAAGACACCGTGATGATGGATGCCATGGACTGCGGCGCAGATGATTTTGAGCCGGAAGAGGACTGCTTCACCGTTTACACCACCCCCGACGATTTCAACGCTGTGGCCGATGCCCTCACCGCAAAGAAATACACCTTTGCCTCCGCCCAGATTGAAATGGTTCCCCAGAACTATGTCAAGCTCTCCCCTGAGGATGCGGAGAAGATGGAAAAGATGCTGGATCTTTTCGACGATGACGACGATGTGCAGAACACCTGGCACAACTGGGATCAGGAGTAATCCATAATCCAAACGCTGCTTTCCATCAGGAGAGCAGCGTTTTTTATCATTTGAACCAGAATATCCTGTTTTCGCACTTGCACAGCAGGCCCTTGTCGATTATAATACAAGCAGTATTTTGTCAGGAAAGGAGGAATTCCCATGAATCCCATGTATACCTGCGAATGCGCCGACGGCAGAACCATCACCGGCGCCTCCCGTTGGGAGCTGAATCAGCTCAGGCAGATGAACCCCTTGGAGCTTGCCAAGGTGCTGATGGAGCTGCGGGATTTCTCCCGGTATTACGAGGCCACCTTTTTCTATCCCGCTCAATCCCTCCAATCCGAAATGGAGCTTCTTCAACGTAAGTACGAGCGGGCACGGAATGCCGCGGTGTTCTTCGGCGGAGTTGTGGGAATTTTTACCCTGCTTTGGCTGCTTCTGGTGGTGCTCCCCATTTTCCGCTTTTCCGGACTGACCATGCTGATGGCCGTTTTAACGCTGGTCAGCATTGTGGCGCTGATTCCCTTTCTGTTTCACTTTGTATCCACCCAGGAGGATTACAACAAGCGCCTTCCCCGGGTAAAAAACAAGCTGGATAAGCTGCGCCAGCGGGAGGAAAAGGAAATCTACGGCACCTATGTGGAATACCTCATCGGGGGCTACCTGATCTCTCCGGAATTCAGCCTCTCCGACAAGGCTTTGGAGCTGATGATTCACGCCCTCAGCTCCCGCCGTGCCTCCAACATCTCCGAGGCCACGGTCCTGTGTAAAAAGAAATTTGGCAAGTCCCCTGTTCCCCGGATCATCACCTCCCTGCGCTCGCTGAACGATCAATCCGCCCCTCAATGCGTGAAGCAGGAGCCGGAGGCAAAACGGATCAATCTCAACAATATCACCACCCAGGGGCCAGACATTCAGGTGGTGCTCCAACTGTCCGAATACCTCCATACCGCATTGAAAGGCTTTGCAGCCAACCAGCCCACCGCCTCCCAGGGCGATGGGAGCATCGCGGCAACGCTGACCCAGGAGGAGGAAGAATTGGTTTCTGAATACCGCTATTTGCAGGATGACGAGAAAAAACGCATCCGGCGCGTGGTTCACAGCTTCCATACGAAGAAGTATTAAAGAATCCGCCTGTGCCCTGTCGTAATCAGGATACACAGGCGGACTTTTTAAGTTGACACAGGAGAAAGCCACTGTTTTATACTATTTCTCAATTAAACAGTTTAATAATCCAATCTCTCCCGGTAATACTGGAAATGACCTGAGAAGATAGTGAGCAGATGGTATCGCACAAGCGGTCAACAACTTTTTCAAGGGTTGCGAAGACTTCGTTTCGGAA
>JAQYLT010000067.1 GCA_028719885.1 Bacillota bacterium | reverse complement strand
AATATTCCACCAAATATGAAATGAAAAGCGGTTTTCTGGGGCGGCTTCGCCGACGGAATGAGCAAGCCCATTCCCTACAGTTTCGTCCAACCTGATACCATTCAAGGGAGAAACCTTGGAATCTTTTCGTTTCGGCGGGGGCAAGTCGCCCGCCCTACGGTGTTGTCCAACATTTTTCCATTCAACATACCTCGATAAAACCGTTACCGAGGCGGAATGCATAAATGCATTCCCTACGCAAAATCATCGTTTTTTGATTCATCGAACCCTGGTGGTTCATGAACCTTTCGGAACGCATGAATGCGTTCCCTACGAATTCTAAATTGACAAAAGCACAATATCTCCAAAAAACAGAAAACACAGAAAATGGAGGAAAATCATATGAGCAAAGTACTCGTTATTGGCTGCGGCGGGGTGGCCTCCGTGGCCATTTCCAAGTGCTGCCAGGTGCCGGAGGTGTTTACCGAATTGTGCATTGCCAGCCGCACCAAGGAAAAGTGCGACGCATTGGCTGCCAGGCTGGCGCCCACCACCGACACCAAAATCACCACCGCCCAGGTCAACGCCGACAGCGTGGAGGAATTGATTGCGCTGATCAACAGCTATCAGCCGGATTTGGTGATGAACATCGCCCTGCCCTATCAGGATCTGACCATCATGGAGGCCTGCCTACAGTGCCGTGTGAACTACATGGACACCGCCAACTACGAGCCGGAGAACACCGATGACCCCGCCTGGCGGGCTGTTTATGAAAAGCGCTGCAAGGAGGCGGGCTTCTCCGCCTACTTCGACTACTCCTGGCAGTGGGCCTACCGGAAAAAATTTCAGGATGCGGGCCTTGTTGCTCTGCTGGGCTGCGGCTTTGACCCCGGCGTGACCCAGGCCTACTGCGCCTACGCCAAGAAGCATGAATTCGACACCATCGATACCATCGACATTCTGGACTGCAACGGCGGCGACCACGGCTATCCCTTTGCCACCAATTTTAACCCGGAAATCAACCTGCGGGAGGTATCCGCCCCTGGCTCCTACTGGCAGGACGGGCACTGGGTGGAAATTCCTGCCATGTCCATCAAGCGGGAGTATGACTTCGATCAGGTGGGCCGGAAGGACATGTACCTGCTCCACCATGAGGAGATCGAGTCCCTGGCCCTGAACATCCCGGAGGTGCAGCGGATTCGGTTCTTCATGACCTTTGGCCAGAGCTATCTGACCCACATGAAGTGCCTGGAAAATGTGGGGATGCTGTCCACCACCCCCATCCTGTTTGAGGGGAAAGAAATCGTGCCCATCCAGTTCCTGAAGGCGCTGCTGCCGGACCCTGCCAGCCTGGGCCCCCGGACCCACGGCAAGACCAACATCGGCTGCATCTTCACCGGCAAAAGGGACGGAAAGGAAAAAACCTACTATATTTATAACGTCTGCGATCACCAGGAGTGCTACCGGGAGGTGGGCTCCCAGGCCATTTCCTACACCACCGGCGTGCCCGCCATGTGCGGCGCCATGATGCTGCTCACCGGCAAATGGAATACCCCCGGCGTGCACACCGTGGAGGAATTTGACCCCGATCCTTTCCTGGACGCCCTGGACAAGCACGGCCTGCCCCGCAGCGAGAGCCACAGCCCCGTGCTGGTGGACTGAGGAATCACAGTGATATCCCGGCGGCGGGGGACAGCCATAAGGTCTACGGTATTGCCACAGAGACATTGCTTCCACGAAAAAGGAGGTTCGCCATGACCATTGACCACCGCCCGCCCTTTTGGGGCCTGGGAGAAAAGAACCCCGCCGAGCTGTTTGCAAAAATACCCACCCCGGCCTATATTCTGGATGAGGGGCAGCTGCTGAAAAACGGCGCGCTGCTGTCTTCGGTGGCGGAGAAAACCGGAGCCAAAATGCTCCTGGCGCAAAAGGCCTTTTCCAACTTTAACCTGTATCCCGCCATGGCGCCCTACCTGGATGGAACGGAGGCCAGCGGCCTGTTTGAGGCCCGGCTGGGAGCGGAGGAAATGCCGGGGAAGGAGGTCCATGTATTCTGCGCCGGCTACCGGGAGCGGGATTTTGAAGCAATCCTGGGGTATGCGGATCACATCGTGTTCAATTCCCCCGGCCAGCTGGAAAAATTCGGCTTTCGGGCCAGGGCGGCGGGGAAAAGCGTGGGACTTCGGATCAACCCGGAATGCTCCACCCAGGAGGGCCATGCCATCTACGACCCCTGCGCCCCCGGCAGCCGCCTGGGCACCAC
Organism: Bacillota bacterium; assembly: GCA_028719885.1. Lineage (GTDB taxonomy): Bacteria > Bacillota > Clostridia > Oscillospirales > Oscillospiraceae > Faecousia. Next base: position 19,883 of record JAQYLT010000067.1, on the reverse strand, counting down.
CCGGGAGCAGTGGGATGCCCAAATGACCCCGGCGCTGATTTCCCTGCTGGATGGGCTGCATTTTCACACCCTTTGTGAGCAGGATGCCGACGCTCTGGAAATCACGCTGGATGCGGTGGAAGAGAAATTCGGGGACATTCTTCCCGGTATGCGGTGGCTGAATTTCGGCGGCGGTCACCACATCACAAGGCCAAATTATGACATTTCCCGGCTGGAACGCTGCATCCTCAGGGCTCAGGAGCACTGGGGGGTGGAGGTCTACCTGGAGCCCGGTGAGGCCTGGGCGCTGAACGCCGGGTATCTTCTCACCTCCGTGCTGGATTTGACGGAGAATGGCGGCACCAAGGTGGCGATTCTGGACATGAGCGCCGCCTGCCACACGCCGGATGTGCTTGAAATGCCCTATCGCCCGCCCCTGCTGGGGGCCGGGGAGCCGGGGGAGAAGAAATACACCTATCGCCTGGGGGGCCCTACCTGCCTGTCCGGGGATATCATCGGAGACTACAGCTTTGATATGCCGCTGAAAGAGGGCGACAGGCTGATTTTCGGGGACATGGCCATCTACACCACCTGCAAGAACAACACCTTCAACGGAATGCCCCTGCCGGATATCTGGGTGTGGAAAAAGGATGAAGGCCTTGAAAAATCCACGGATTTCGGTTATGATGACTTCAAAATCAGATTGGGAAGTGGAAAAAGATGATTGTGGCAAAATTCGGCGGCACCTCCCTGGCCGATGGGGCACGGTTCCGCCATGTGGCGGAGATTATCCGGGCCGATCCGAATCGCCGGTATGTGGTGGTCTCCGCCCCGGGAAAGCGGTGCGACAGCGACATCAAGGTCACCGACCTGCTCTACCGCTTCCAGCAGAGCGGAAACCAGGCGGATTTTGCGCCCATTGAAGCCCGCTTCCGGGAGATCGTGGAGGATTTGGGCATTTCGCTGGACTTAAGCCAGGATTTCGCCGAAATGAAGCAGCTGCCCCACAACGCCGACTATCTGGCCTCCTGCGGGGAATACCTCTCCGCCCGGATCATGGCGGCCTTTTTGGACTGGCCCTTTGTGGATGCGGAGGAGTGCGTGTTTTTTGACGAGCAGGGGAATCTGGACGAGGTGAAAACCCGCCATGCCCTGTTTGAAAAGCTGCGCCGTCTGCCCCATGCTGTCCTGCCCGGCTACTACGGGGTGATGCCCGATGGGCAGATTCACACCTTCAGCCGGGGCGGCAGCGATATTTCGGGAGCCCTGGTGGCCAGTGCCATGGATGCCCAGGTTTATGAAAACTGGACGGATGTGGACGGCATGCTGGTCACCGACCCCAGAATCGTCCCCCAGGCAGCCCCCCTCCGCGCCATTACTTATAAGGAGCTGCGGGAGCTTGCCTACCGGGGGGCCACCGTGCTCCATGAGGATTCGGTGCTCCCGGTGCGCCGCAGCGGCATCCCCATTCACATTCTCAATACCTTCCGGCCCCAAGCCCCCGGCTCCTGGATCGTGCCCCGGGGAGAAAAGCCCGATGGGCCCATCACCGGTATTGCCGGTCGGAAAAACTACACCGCCATCCAGATCGAGCGGGAGAATACCAACTCCATGGTGGGCTATGTCCGGCGGATTCTGTCCTGCCTGGAGCACTGGAATGTGCCCTTTGAGCATCTGGCCACGGGCCTGGGCAGCGTCTGCCTGGTGGTGCCCACCGACGCCATGGAAGACTGCCGGGAGCAGCTGAAAGAGGACATCACCTTGGCGGTCCACCCAGACAGCATCCTCATGGAGGATCACCTGGCCATGATCGCCGTGGTTGGCCGGGGCATGACGGGCCGGCCCGGTGTGTGCGCCAGACTGTTTTCCGCCTTGGGCGGCAGCGGCATCAGCGTCCGGGTCATCGACCAGGGCGCCGGGGAGATGAACGTCATTGTGGGCGTGGCGGAGCCGGATTTTGAGCCCGCCATCCGGGCCATCCACCGGGAGTTTTTTGAATAAGAAATTTGTTGTGTTTCCTTCCATTGATCACAAAAATAGGGTGGCTTTCGCCGCCCTATTTCTGTTCCCGTTTGCAGCAAATGGCTTTTTGGGCTGCGATGGTGGTCAAGGTGTCGCCAAGCTGGGTCAGCACCACGGCCAGCAGACCCAATTCCTCCTCGCTCAGTCTGCAGGCCAGGGCATTGGCCAGGGCCGTGACAGAAGCGGTCAATTCACAGGGATTCATTTCTGTTCGCCTCCCCACCATCCTATGACGGGCGGGGCCTGCCGGTTATCAGTCGCCCTTGGGAGAGATTCAGAAATCAGTTGAAAAAAGGCGGGAAATACGGTACCATATGGATAGATACGATGAATGGAGGTTTTCTCTATGGCAAATATAGAAGCGATTTTATCCCGGATGACCCTGGAGGAAAAAATCGGCCAGTTGATGCAGTACAACGCCAGCGTGTTTCTGGACACCAGTGCCGAAATCACCGGACCCATGGCGCAGTTCGGCCTGTCGGAGGCGGACCTGGGGCGACTGGGCAGCGTGCTGAATTTTGCCTCTGCCGACGAGATGAAGCAGATGCAGGACATGCACCTGGCCAAGGACCCCAACAAAATCCCCATGCTGTTTATGATGGATGTGATCCATGGCTACCGCACCATCTATCCCATCCCTCTGGGCCTGAGCTGCTCCTTTGACCCGGAGCTGGCAAAGAACTGCTCCCGGATGGCGGCCCGGGAGGCGGGGGCAAGCGGCGTGCAGGTCACCTTTACCCCCATGGTGGACTATGCCCGGGACCCCCGGTGGGGCCGGGTGATGGAGTGCTGCGGAGAGGACCCCATGCTCTCCGGTGACCTGGGGGCTGCCCAGGTGGAGGGCTTCCAGGGGGACAACCTGAAAAAGCCGGAAAACCTGGCCGCCTGCGTCAAGCATTTCGCAGGCTACGGCGGCGCGGAGGCAGGCCGGGACTACAATCTGGTGGAGCGGTCGGAGCGGGAGCTGCGGGAATATTTTCTCCCTGCCTACAAAGCCTGCATCGATGCCGGAGTGGAATTGCTGATGCCTTCTTTCAACTCCCTCAACGGCATCCCCTCGGTGGCAAATCCCTGGCTGATGCAGAAAATCCTGAAAGAGGAATGGAACTATCAGGGCCTGGTCATCAGCGACTACAACGCCCTGGGAGAGCTGCTGGTCCACGGCATTGCCGCCGATGAAAAGCAGGCCGCCAAGCTGGCGTTCGAGAACGGCTGCGACATTGAAATGTGTTCCAGCACCTATTTGCACCACCTGAAAGAGCTGGTGGAGGAGGGGGCGGTTTCTGAAGAGCAAATCGATGCCGCCGTGGGCCGGGTGCTGGAGCTGAAAGACCGGATGGGCCTGTTTGAGGACCCCTACCACGGTGCCGATCAGCAAAAGGCAGAATCCCTGTACCTCTGCCCGGAGCACCGCCGCATTGCCCGGGAGGCAGCGGAGCAGTCCGCCGTGCTGCTGAAAAACAACGGTCTGCTTCCCCTGGATGAAAAGCTGAACCGGCTGGCGGTGATCGGACCCTTTGCCCGGGAGCAGGGCATCATCGGCTCCTGGAGCTGCTGCGGCCGGGATGAGGACAGTGTCAGTGTGGCCCAGGGCATCCGGGATTTGCTGCCCGATGCCAAAATCACCGTTGCCCCCGGCTGCGGCTGCCGGTGGGACGACCGGGATACCTCCGGCTTTGCCGAAGCAGTGGAGGCGGCGAAGAATGCCCAGGCGGTGATTTTGTGCCTGGGTGAGCCCCAGAGCTATTCCGGTGAGGGCAACTGCCGGACGGACATCCGGCTGCCGGGTATGCAGCTGGAGCTGGCCCGGGCGGTGATAGAGGCCAACCCCAACACGGCGGTGGTGCTCTTCCACGGGCGGCCCCTGGATATTCATGAGCTGGACGAAATCGCCCCGGCCATTCTTTCCATGTGGTTCCCCGGGTCCGAGGGCGGCAGCGCGGCGGCAAACCTGCTCTTTGGCCGGGCCAATCCCTGCGGCAAGCTGGCGATGACCTTCCCCCGGAGTGTGGGTCAGTGCCCCATTTACTATAACCATCCCAATACCGGCCGGCCCCACTGGACGGCGGAAGCCCGGCAGCAGCATTATGCCTCGGACTACATCGACTGCGGCACCCTGCCCCTGTATTCCTTTGGCCACGGCCTGTCCTATTCCGAATTTTCTTACAGCGATATGGAGGTTTCCGCCCCGGTGATGACCGCAGAGGAGCCCATCCAGGTCAGCGTCTCCCTCCGCAACCGCAGCTCCCGCCCGGGCAAAGAGGTGGTGCAGCTTTATATGCGTGACCCGGTGGCCTCGGTGGTGCGGCCGGTGCAGCAGCTCATCGGCTATCAGAAAATCGCTTTCGGCCCCAATGAGGAAAAGCAGGTCCGCTTCACCGTGACGGAGGAAATGCTCCGCTTCTGGAATTTTGAGGGGCAGCACGTTTCCGAGCCCGGCACCATCGAACTGATGATCGGCTATGCGGACCATTTCTGCACCCGGGCCACAGTGGAACTGAAATAGAAAAAACGTTTCGCGGCAGTCAGGCCAATTGGTGTTTGCAAGGATGTTTCGTAGGGAATGCATTTATGCATTCCGCCCGGTAACGATACTGGGGCAGTACGTTGAATGGGAAAACGTGAAAGTCTTTGGGCAAATCCCATTGGACGAACTATGGATGTTAACTGACGTTGCGGAACGCATAAATGTGTTCCCTACGCACACATTGAAATATTTCCCGTTCAACTGGACTGCCAAATACCAATTTACCAGTGGGATGAAATGTACAATATCAACGGCATCCACTGGCTTCCTTTTTGAGGATGGGAAATGGTTCTTTTCCTTGCGAAGCGGCTTCTTCCGTGGTATAATAAATCGGATTATCTGTAAGAAAGAAGGAAAAATCTTGAAAGAGTTTCTGGATCTTTATTTCACCTTTTTCAAGCTGGGAGCAGTCACCTTTGGCGGCGGCTATGCCATGCTTCCCATTTTGCAGCGGGAGGTGGTGGAAAAGAAGCACTGGGCCACGGAGGAGGAGCTGGTGGACTACTATGCCATCGGCCAGTGCACCCCCGGCGTCATTGCGGTGAATGTGGCCACCTTTATCGGCCGGAAATACCGGGGCATCCTGGGCGGCATCCTCACCACCCTTGGGGTGGTCTCTCCCTCGGTGATCATCATCTCCATCATCGCGGCGGTAATCAACAATTTTGCCGATATCCTCTGGGTGCAGAATGCCCTGGGCGGTATCCGGGTGTGCGTGTGCGTGTTCATCTTCAATTCCGTGGTGAAGCTCTTTCACTCCGCGGTGAAGGACAAGGCAACACTGGCTATCTATCTGGTGCTGTTTGCCGCGGCGGTGTTCTTTAATTTCTCGCCCATCTACTCCGTGATCATTGCCGGTGTGCTGGGCCTGGTATTTACGAAAATGGGGGTGCGGGGGAAATGATCCTTCTAAAGCTTTTCTGGGAATTTTTCAAAACCGGCCTCTTTGCCATTGGCGGCGGCATGGCCACCGTTCCCTTTTTGCAGGAGATTTCCGCCAAAACCGGCTGGTATACCGCCTCTCAGCTGGCGGATATGATTGCCGTGTCCGAGAGCACCCCCGGACCCATGGGCGTGAACATGGCCACCTATGTGGGCTACACCGTGGGCTCTCAGGAGCTGGGGGGCCCGGTGATGGGTGTCCTGGCGGCCATCATCGCCACACTGGGTCTGATTACCCCTAGCATCATTGTGATCATGATCGTGGCCTATTTCCTGAAACGGTTTCGTGACAGCAAGCTGGTGGATGCCACTCTGTACGGCCTGCGCCCTGCCTCTGTGGCGCTGATCTCCGCCGCCGGAGTGGATATCGTCCTCATTGCTGTGCTGCGGGTGGAGTCCATCTACAAAATCGCCCAGGCGGCGCTGAGCTGGAAGGCGCTGGTGCTGGCCGCGGCGGTGTATGGGGCAACCCATGTGAAAAAGCTGAAAGGGCTTCACCCCATCTGGTTTATTGCCGCCTCGGCGGTTCTGGGCGTTGTGCTGAAAATGGCCTGAGGGAAAGGCCGATGCACACCCGTAAAATTGGGATTTGACAGGATGTTTCGTAGGGAACGGATTTATCCGTTCCGAAAGGTTCGATGATCACCGCAGTTCGTTGAGTGGTATTTTGGAGGACGTATGATTGGCATTTTGCCATTTATCCAACCGATTTTGAGACAATAAGGGGAGAGGAAGGCCTAAATCCGTTCCCTACGAAAAGAATCGAGATTTTCCCATTCAACACACCGGCGCAAAACCATTACCCAGGCGGAACGCATAAATGCGTTCCCTACGCAAAACATAACATTTTTTCGGTTCAATACCCTTGGTGGTTTACGAACAGGGTGGAACGCATGAATGCGTTCCCTACGAACACATACTGACAAATTCCAATTTGATGGTGAAGGCCTTAAATGAAAGCTTCATTTAAGGTTTCGCGGATATACTGAAAGAATTCTGAGTTTAAGGGGTTTGGGAACATATGGGACATTGCAAGGCGAGGCTGATCGGCGGGGTGCTCTGCGTTCTTCTGGTGCTGACCTCGGTTCCGGCCAAGGCGGAGGAAACGCTGCAGCTGGCATCCCAGGCGGCGGTGCTGATGGACGCGGATACCGGTGTGGTGCTCTATGAAAAGAACATGAATGAGCAGCTGTATCCCGCCAGCATCACCAAGCTGATGACCGCCCTGCTGGCCATGGAGGCGCTGGAGCCGGAGCAGGTACTCACGGTGTCCCAGACGGCGGTGAACGCGGTGCCCCGCACCTCCTCCCATATTGGCCTATTGGCCGGGGAGCGGCTTACCGTGGACCAGGCCCTGTATGCCATCGGCATGGAATCGGCCAACGATGCGGCCAATGTGCTGGCGGAGGCAGTGAGCGGCAGCCTGGAGGCCTTTGCGGAGAAAATGAACGAAAAGGCCCGGGAGCTGGGGGCGCTGAACACCCACTTTACCAACGCCAACGGCCTGCCGGACAGCGGCCATGTGACCACCGCCTACGATATGGCGCTGATTACCGCCGCGGCACTGAAGCAGGAGGGGCTGGCAACTTACTTTTCCACGGTGAACTATACCCTCTCCGCCACCAACCTCTCTTCCGCCCGGAGCTTTGCCAACAAGGACCGGCTGCTCCCCGGCGGACAGTATTACTACGATGGGGTGCTCCTGGCCAAAACCGGCTGGACCTCCAGCGCCCAGGGTACCTTTGCCGCCGCCGTGCGAAAGGGACAGACCACCCTGGTGGCCATCACCCTGAAATCCCCCCTGCTGGAGGATAAATACAAGGATACCCACAAGCTGCTGGACTATGGCTTCTCCCACTATTCCTCGGTGAATGTCTCCGGGGAGCAGATCACCGCCCAGCTGTCCCTGGGGGAGTACACCCCGGTCAAGGGACAGAAATTCTCCTATCTCATCCCCGCCGGGGCGCTGTTTACGGATATTCGCTATTCTCTTTCGGAGGATGCGGTCCTTTCGGAGAACGGCCCCCTGCAGACCACCGTGGGCATCGATGCCTCCCTGGAGGGGGCAGTCTTGCCCCAGGTGCAGGTGAAGCTGGAGCGCCCCGCCCCCCAGCGGGAGGCCTTCATCCTGGCGGAGCTGCTCAGTGCCGGCGGAACCAGCCCGGAGCAGGTGCAGGCCATTTTGAATGCCCTGCGGATTCCCGCCGCGGTGGTGGGGGTGCTGCTGCTGATTTTCATGGTCCTCCTGTTCCGCCGTCAGCTCCAGCGCCATCGGCGGCGGCGCCACCTGAAGGCGAGAATCCGCCGGATGAAAAAGAGAATGGAGTAACGCTGGGATTTTTTGACGGGGAAAAAGGATTGTATTTTCCGCCAATTCCTGTTATCATTAGGAAAACCAAAAAGGAGCGTTTCTATGCGTAAAACGAAGATCATCTGCACCATCGGTCCGTCCTCCGAGAATAAGCAGACACTGACCGAAATGTGCAAGGCCGGCATGAATGTGGCCCGGCTGAATTTCTCCCATGGCAGCTACCCGGAGCATCAGGCCAAGATCGACCTGATCAAGGAGGTCCGTCAGGAGCTGGGCATGCCCATCGCCATCATGCTGGATACCAAGGGACCGGAGTACCGCATCCGTACCTTTGCGGATGGAAAGATCACCGTGAAAGAGGGGGACAGCTTTATCTTCACCACCGACGAGGTGGAGGGAGATGAGACCCGGGTCAGCGTGAACTACAAGGGCCTGGTGAACGATCTGTCCGTGGGGGACCGGATCCTGGTGAACAACGGCCTGGTGGTGTTTGAGGTCACTTCCCTGGAGGGCAGCAATGTGGTGACCAAGGTGCTCACCGGCGGCGTGCTGTCCAACCGGAAGAGCATGAGCTTCCCCAACAAGGTGATGACCGGCCCGTACCTCAGCGAGCAGGATAAGCAGGACCTGCTCTTCGGCATCAAAAACGGGGTGGACTTTGTGGCGGCCTCCTTTGTGTCCACCAAGAGCGACATGGAGGAATTGAAGCATTTCCTGGCGGCCAACGGCGGCGGCAACATCGACCTGATTGCCAAGATTGAAAACCAGTCCGGCGTGGACAATGCGGAGGAGATCTGCCAGGTGGCCGACGGCATCATGATCGCCCGGGGCGATCTGGGGGTGGAAATTCCCTTTGTGGAGGTGCCCGCCATCCAGAAGCGGCTGACCTCCACCTGCCGGATGCTGGGCAAGCGGGTGATCACCGCCACGGAAATGCTGGAATCCATGATTCAGAATCCCCGGCCCACCCGGGCGGAGATTTCCGACGTGGCCAACGCCGTGTACGACGGCAGCAGCGCCGTGATGCTCTCCGGCGAGTCCGCCGCAGGCAAATACCCGGTGGAGGCGGTGAAGACCATGGCCGCCATCTGCGAATTCACCGAGCAGCACACCAGCTACAGCAAGCGCTTCCGCAACTATGATTTCCGCATCCGCAACACCCTGGACGCGGTGTCCCACGCCACCTGCTCCATGGCCATCGACGTGGAGGCCAAGGCCATTGTGGTCTGCTCCGTCTCCGGTACCACCGCCCGGATGGTCAGCCGGTTCCGCTGCCCGGTGGACATCATCGGTATGACCACCGACGAGCGCATCTACCGCCGCCTGAGCCTGAGCTGGGGCGTGACCCCGGTGCTGGCGGAGGAGTTCACCTCCCAGGATGTGATGTTCTACCATGCCCTTGCCAGTGCCAAAAAGGTGCTGAACCTGCAGCCCGGCGACAGAGTGGTGCTCACCGGTGGCCCCATCAACGGCAAAACCGGCAACACCAATACCATTAAGGTAGAGGAAGTAAGGTAAACAACAAGGTAATACCTTGTGCGGCCTATCAAGGTGGAAATTGTTTGACAATCCAATCCCCCCGGAGCTTAAACGCTTCGGGGGGATAAAATTTCCCCCGCCTCCATGATCCAGAGCCAACCTGGATACCGCCCTGGCCGCAAATCACCAGGGAGTATTGAATCGTAAAAACGTTGTGTTCTGCGTAGGGAACGGATTCATCCGTTCCGAAAGGCCGGTGAACATCCGTGGTTCGTTGGATGGTAACGGGTCCCTGCTTTTTAACTTTTTTCCATTCAACATACCTCGATAAAACCGTTACCGAGGCGGAATGCATAAATGCATTCCCTACGCAAAAATCATCGTTTTTCGATTCGTCGAACCCTGGTGGCTCATGAACCTTTCGCAACGCATGAATACGTTCCCTGCGAATCAACAAACGGAGAAAGCAGCGCGGCACTACTGCGGCGCTGTGAGAGGCGATAGGCATATTAAGTGCTTGATTTTGCCAAACTGCACAAAAAGGGAATTCGATTTTTTATTGCCAAATTATTGAAATTCTTGCGTTTTCGCCACTTATCCGCTATAATGAGAAAATACCCAAGCTGGGTGCATATGCCCTGGCATATTCGCCCCAATCAGATTACAGTACTCATATACTAAGGAGAGATGTCTATGGGAGATAAAACGTTCCGAGGCGGCGTCCATCCGGAGGAGATGAAGGAGCTTTCCTGCGAGAAGCCCCTGATTCCCTATACCCCCGTGGGGGATTTGGTGTTCCTGACCAGCCAGCACATTGGCAAGCCTGCCACCCCGGTGGTGAAAAAGGGCGACCGGGTGCTTGCCGGTCAAATAATCGCCGAGGCCAGCGGCTTCGTGTCCGCGAACATCGTCAGCTCCGTTTCCGGCACGGTGAAGGCCGTGGAGCTGCGTCCCACCGCCGCTGGCGGCATGGGCCAGGCCATTGTCATCACCAGCGACGGTGAGAACACCCTGGCAGAGGGCGTCGGTGTGAAAACCGACTACAAGAAGCTGACCAATCAGGAGATCCTGGATAAGGTCAAGGCCGCCGGTATTGTGGGCATGGGCGGCGCCGGCTTCCCCACCCATGTGAAGCTGACGGTGAAGGAGCCGGAAAAAATCAACTACATCATCGCCAACGGCGCGGAGTGCGAGCCCTACATCACCTGCGACGATCAGCTGATGCGTACCTGCTCCGAGGAAATTGTGGAGGGCCTGGAAATCATTCTGCGGCTCTTCCCCAAGGCGGTGGGCATCATCGGCATTGAACGGAACAAGCCCCAGGCCATTGCCGCCATGGAGGCTGCCTGCGCCGGTCACGACAGGATCTCTGTCCTGCCCCTGAAGACCAAGTACCCCCAGGGCGGCGAGCGGTCCCTCATCAGCGTGGTGGCGGGCAAGCACCTGAAGCTGGGCATGCTCCCGGCGGACGCGGGCTGCGTGGTGGACAATGTGGCCACCATCCGGGCCATCTACCGGGCGGTCAGCCTGAATGAGCCGCTGATGGAGCGCACCGTCACCGTTTCCGGCGACAGCGTGAAAAACACCGGCAATTTCTTCGTGAAAATCGGCACCCTCAGCTCCGAGCTCATTGATGCCTGCGGCGGCTGGAACGAGGGAATGGAGCCCAAGAAGATTCTTTTCGGCGGCCCCATGATGGGCGTGGCCCTGTCCACGTTGGAGGTGCCCATCTGCAAGAACAACAATGCCATCACCGCCCTGTCCTACGACACCGTGGGAGAGGAAACCGTCACCGCCTGCCTGCGCTGCGGCCGCTGCAACCGGGTGTGCCCCCTGGGCCTTTCTCCCCAGCTGATGCAGGTGGCGGCCCAGCGGAAGAACTATGATCGGTATGAAAACCGGCTGTATGGCCTGGAATGCATTGCCTGCGGCTGCTGCACCTACATCTGCCCGGCCAAGCGGCCGCTGATGCAGCTGTTTAAGGTGACCAAGGCCGAGATCATGGCCGCGAAGAAGAAATAAGGAGGGATTGGCGAATGAGTGAATTACTTCATATTTCCAGCGCGCCCCATGACCGGGGCAGCCTCTCCACCAAGGCTGTGATGCGGGATGTGCTGCTGGCGCTGCTGCCCACCACCGTTCTGGGTGTCTGGGCCCACGGGTGGTATTCCGCGCTCATCATCCTGCTGTCCATCACGGCGGCGGTGCTGACGGAGTACACCTTCGACCGGATTACCAAGCGGAGCAACACCGTCACCGACGGCAGCGCCATCCTCACAGGACTCTTGCTGGCACTGACCCTGCCCGCAAACGTGCCGGTGTACATCCCCGTTCTGGGCGCCGTGTTTGCCATCCTGGTGGTCAAGTGCCTCTTCGGCGGCCTGGGCCACAACTTTATGAACCCTGCCCTGGCCGGACGGAGCTTCCTGCTCATTTCTTTCGGCACTGCCATGACCGGCTACACCCTGGACGGTGTCTCCGCCGCCACACCCCTGGCGGAGCTGGCCTCCGGCAAGACCATCGACATGCTGGCCCTGGCCATGGGCAATACCAGCGGCGTCATCGGCAGCTCCGCCCTGGGGCTGATTGCCGGCGGCGTGTACCTGCTGCTCTCCCACGGCATTACCTGGGAAATCCCCACCGCCACCATCGGCTCCACCGCCATCTTCCTCGCGATTTTCGGCGGGCACGGGATTGATCCCGCCTACCTGCTGCCCCAGCTGCTGGGCGGCGGACTGCTGATGGCCGCGTTCTTCATGGCCACTGACCCTGTCACCTGCCCCTCCACCACCAAGGGCCAGCTGCTCTACGGCTGCCTCACCGGTGTGCTCATTGGACTGTTCCGGGTGAAGGGCGCTTCCGCCGATTCCACCACCTACGCGGTGCTGCTGGCCAATATGTTCAGCAACATCATCGACGAGCTGTTTATCCCGGTGCCCTTTGCCTTCCGCATTCCCAAGGACCGGAAAAAGGCCATCCCCAAGCCGGTGATTATCCTGCTGGCCATCACCCTGGTTGCCGGTGCGGCCCTCAGCGGCGTGTATGTGCTCACCGCCGACCGGATCGCCGAAAATCAGGAGCGGGCCGCACAGGCTGCTTTCCTGGAAGTGGTTCCCGGCGCTGCCAAGTTTGAAACCGAGGAAGATATCCAGGCGGCTGTGGAGGCAAGCTCCGGCGCTTACGGCTCCGTCACCGTCAAGAACGCCCTCACCGGCGTGGACGAGCAGGGCAACGTGGTGGGTTACGCCATCAGCGTGGCCAACTCCCAGTCCTTCGACGGCGGCCTGGCCCTGGTGGTTGGCATTCAGGCCGACGGCACCATCAACGGCATTTCCTTTACCGAGCTCCATGAAACCGCCGGTATGGGCATGAAGTGCGGCGAGCCCGACTTTATGAACCAGTTTGCCGGTGTGAATGTGGCAAGGTTTACCCTGAATAAGGGCGGCGCTTCCACGGAGGACGATGTGATCGACTCCGTCAACGGCGCGTCCGTCACCTCCGGCTCCGTGGTGGATGCCGTGAATGCCGCACTGGATTTCTTTGCGGCCAATCTGAAGTAAGGAGGCCGAAGACATGAAAGCCTATTGGGAAAGAATTCATAACGGTATTGTCAAGGAAAATCCGGCCTTCATCCTGATGCTGGGCATGTGCCCCACCTTGGCCGTGACCACCTCTGCCATCAACGGCCTGGGCATGGGCCTGAGCTCTCTTGTGGTGCTGGCCATCTCCAACGTGGTGATCTCCCTGCTGCGGAAGATGATTCCCGACGAGGTGCGGCTGCCCGCTTTCATCGTGATTGTGGCTTCTTTCGTGACGGTGGTGGAGCTGCTGATGGAGGCCTATATGGAGTCGCTGTACGCCGCCCTTGGCATCTACATCCCTTTGATTGTGGTCAACTGCATCATTCTGGGCCGTGCCGAGGCCTATGCTTCCAAAAATCCCCCCCTGCTCAGCCTGTTCGACGGCTTGGGCATGGGCCTGGGCTTCACCATCGCCCTGGTGATCATCGGCTCCATCCGGGAGCTGCTGGGCGCGGGCAGCATCTTCGGCATTGCCCTGCCCGGAAATTATGAGCCCATCGCGTTCTTCGTCCGGGCTCCCGGCGCGTTCCTGGTGCTGGCCATTGTGGTGGCCATTATGAATGCCATCGGCATCAAGAGCCGGGCCAACAAGGTGGTGGAGGGCTGCGACGGCTGCTGCGCCAGCTGTGCTTCCTCCGGCTGCGACAAAAAGGAGGCTAACGTATGACAAGTCTCATTATGATCATCGTCACCACGGCTCTGGTGAACAACGTGGTGCTGAGCCAGTTTTTGGGTATCTGCTCCTTCCTGGGCGTGTCAGCTCAGAAAAAGGCCTCCCTCTCTCTGGGCCTGGCCGTTACTGCGGTGCTCACCGTGGCGTCCCTGGTGGCAGCGCTGCTGTATCAGTTTGTGCTGGCACCCCTGGGCCTGGATTACCTGAAAACCATCGTGTTCATTCTGGTGATTGCCGCCCTGGTGCAGATGGTGGAGATGTTCCTGAAAAAGAACGCCCACGCCATCTATCAGAGTCTGGGCATCTACCTGCCCCTGATCACCACCAACTGCGCGGTGCTGGGCGTGGCGCTGACCAATGTGCAGAACGAGTACACCATCCTGCAGAGCGTGATCGCCGGTTTGGGCACGGCCCTGGGCTACACCCTGGCCATTGTGCTGCTGGCGGAGATTCGGGAGCACATCGACGAAGAGGCCATCCCCGCTCCGTTCCGGGGAGCGCCCATCGTTCTGCTGTGCGCGACCCTGATGGCCATGGCCTTTATGGGCTTCTCCGGCCTGTCCTGATGGAGGTGGAAACATGCAAACTGTGATTATTTCCACGCTGGTCATCGGCCTGGTGGGCCTGGTTCTGGGCCTGGCCCTGGTGACTGCCAGCAAGAAGTTTTATGTGGAAGTGGATGACCGGGTTACCCGGGTCCGGGAGTGCCTGCGGGGCAGCAACTGCGGCGCCTGCGGCTACGCCGGCTGCGACGCGGTGGCGGAGGCCATCGTTAAGGGCGAGGCCCGGGTGGATGCCTGCCCCGGCAACAGCACCGAGAACATCGCCAAAATTGCCGCCATCCTGGGCAAGGAGGCCATCGACCAGGACCCCCAGTGCGCCTATGTTCAGTGCGCCGGTACCTGCGAGGCCACCCGCGCAAAGGCGGAATATGTGGGCATCCAGGACTGCCGCTCCGCGGTACTCAGCGGTCTGCCCTACATGAGCTGTGAATATGGCTGCCTGGGACTGGGCAGCTGCGTCAAGGTCTGCCCCCAGGGTGCCATTTCCATCAAGGACGGCATCGCCGTGGTAAATCCCCGGCTGTGCGTGGGCTGCGGCCTGTGCGCCAAGACCTGCCCCAAGGGCATCATCGGTATGCACGACCGCACCACCAAGGTGGCCGTCCGCTGCTCCAATAAGAACAAGGGTCCCATGGTGAAAAAGGCCTGCTCCGCCGGGTGCATCGGCTGCGGCATCTGCGCCAAGCAGTGTGAGCAGGGTGCCATCACCGTGGAGAATAACCTGTCCCGGGTGGACCCGGAAAAGTGCATCGGCTGCGGCAAGTGCGTGGAGAAGTGCCCCACCAAGTCCATTCGGTTCCTGTAAGCGGGAATGAACAATAAACATGAAGGAGAGATGATACCATGGCAAAAAAACAAGGAAGCTCTGCCAAGGTGGCTGTCAATGAGATCGTGAAATGGCTCATCAGCTTCCTGGTCAGCTTCGCCGTCCTTGCCGGCTGCGTGGCGATTTATAATCACGTCAACGCCCCCGTGCCCGGCGAGGTGTTCACCGGCAAGGCCCAGGGCATGTTCTGTGAAATTGAGGCCCAGGTCACCGTGGCCGACGGCAAAATTGTGGATGTGAAGCTCACCGGCGCGGAGGAAACTCCCTCCCTGGGCGGTGTGGTGCTGGAGGAAATGCCCGCCAAGATCATCGCGGCCCAGTCCGCCGATGTGGACGGTATGGCCGGTGCCACCGTCACCACCGATGCTGTCAAGGCTGCCGTCAATGACGCGCTGACCCAGGCCGGACTGTATGTCCCCGCTGTGACCGAAGAAGTGACCGAGGCCGCAACCGAGGCCGCTACGGAAGCTACTACCGAGGCCACTACTGAAGCTGCCACGGAAGCGGCTACCGAGGCTGCGACAGAGGCTGCTGCCTCCGGAGAAGTGTTCACCGGCAAGGCTCAGGGAATGGGTGAGGTTGTGGCAGAAGTCACCGTGGCCGATGGCAAGATCGTGGACGTGAAGCTCACCGGTGAGAATGAGACCACGGGAATCGGCAGCGTGGTGCTGGAGGAAATGCCCGCCAAGATCATTGAGGCCCAGTCCGCCGATGTGGACGGCGTGACCGGCGCCACCATTACCACAAACGCGGTGAAGGCGGCGGTGAACGAAGCCCTGACCCAGGCCGGACTGTATACCCCTGCGGAAACGGAAGCACCCGCTGCCGCCAAGACGGCCAACGATCTGATTGTTGCTTCCTACAAGGCAACCGCCGAGAATACCTATGCGGTGGACTATCTGGAGCAGGACCCCTATCTGGTGAATCTCTACGAGGGCTTCGGCTTCGCCAAACAGTACGACAGCGCCCGGGGCCATGAGTACAGCCTGGAGGACCTGGCCAACACCGCCCGTCCTCATCCCCTGGCCAACTGCCTGACCTGCAAGACTGCCGACTTCACCAAGCTGGTGCAGGACCAGGGCGTCAGCGCCTACAGCCTGGACTTTGACGAGGTGATGGCCTCCATGAACGTCAGCATCGGCTGCTACAACTGCCACGGCGATGAGGCGGATTCCGGCAAGCTGGTGGTGACCCATGACTACTTCACCGACAAGCTGGACATGACCGGCATCGATGCCGCCACCCTGTCCTGCGGTCAGTGCCACATCGAGTATTACTTCGAGCCGGATACCAAGGCCACCACCATTCCCTATACCAACAAGGCGGAAATGACCCCCGAGGCCATGCTGGAATACTATGATTCCATCGACTTCGCCGACTGGACCCAGCCCTCCACCGGTGCCAGACTGCTGAAGGCCCAGCATCCGGAGATGGAGACCTATCTCAACGGCAGCATCCATGCAAACTTTGGCATGAGCTGCGCCTCCTGCCATATGGAAAAGGCGACGGAGAACGGCGTGAGCTACACCAGTCACAACCTGGTGAGCCCCCTGGACAGCCCCGCCATTCTGGATACCTGCGCCGCCTGCCATAAGGATGTGGATATGGCCGAAAAGGTCCATGCCATCCAGGACCAGGTGACCGCCCGGGAGACCGAGGTGGGCAACAACCTGTCCGCCTTTAAGGATAAGCTGGCGGAAGCCGTGGCCTCCGAAGCATACACCGAGGAAGAGCTGAACGAAATCCGCACCCTCTACCGCCATGCTCAGTGGTTCTTTGACTACCAGTATGTTGAAAACAGCGAGGGCGCCCACAACTCCAAGCTGGCCAACTCCTGCCTGGACCAGGCCGCTGCCAAGATTGAGGAAGGCATGAAGCTGTTCCACGCCGCTTAATTTCCATGAAAATTTCCAATCGAATGCTCATCGCGCTGCTTGCACTGATTTTGGTGCTGGCAGCCGCGGCGGGGGCTGCCATCTATTTTCTGATGCCCGGAGGCACTCAGGTGCTGGTCACGGTAAACGGTGTGGAGTATGGCACCTACCCACTGCACACCGATGCCACCGTGGTCATCGGGCCGGAGGACGGAAGCTGGCACAACACCCTGGTGATTGAAGACGGAAAGGCCTATGTGTCCGAATCCGACTGTGATAACCAGATTTGCGTCCATACCCCCGCCCTGACGGAGGATACCATTGGCATCATCGTCTGCCTGCCCCATGGCGTTGCCGTGGAGCTAAAGGAGTGACAACCATCCTGGGGAGCCCGCCGGCTCCCCAGGATTCTCAAAGCGTGCGGCGAAAAGGAAAGGAAGATTGCTTTCTTTTTCAGCGCCCGTTTTATAAAATTGTCAGGATGTTTCGTAGGGAATGCATTTATGCATTCCGCTCGTTCCGATAAACATCCAGGTTCATCCAATAGTAACGCGCCGGATTTTGCGTAGGGAATGCATTTACGCATTCCGCCTCGGTAACGTTTTTATTGGGGCATGTTGGATGAAAAATCTTAAGAAAAATGAACCCGTTACCATCCAACGGACCATGAATGTTAACCGACGTTTCGGAACGCATAAATGCGTTCCCTACGCAAAACACAACGTTTTTTCGATTCAATACCCCCCGGCGATTTGCGACCAGGGCGGAATGCATGAATGCATTCCCTACGAAAGAACTCTGCAAACACCAATTTGCCGTCCTAGTGACGAAAGACAAAACCTGGGAGGTATCCCTATGGGCAAGATCAAAAAAGGACTGCGCTTTCTCTTCTCCATGAAATTCGCACTGGTGATTCTGGGGCTCTTTGTGCTGGTGTGCATTGGGGGCAGCGTAATTCCCCAGGGGCAGATCCCGGCGGTGTATGAAAATTCCTACCCTGGCTGGAGCGGCCTGATTCTGGCGGTGGGGCTGGACGATGTGTTCCACAGCTGGTGGTTCATCCTGCTGACGCTGCTGCTGTGCGGCAATCTGCTGGGTTGCAACCTGGTGCATATCTCCGGAATCGTGAACAGGGTGAAAGCCAAAACCCGGCCCCTGCCTGCTGGTGGGGAGGCCATGGAATATGCCGGGGACCCGGAAAAGCTTTTGAACGAGATGGGCTTCCGGAAATGGGAGCCGACGGACAGCGGCTTCTATGCCATCCGCAACCGTATCGGCTTCTGGGGGGCCTGGCTCACCCATCTGGGGATTTTCATCATCATCCTCGGCTTTGCCCTGGGGCAGATGTTCACCGTGAATTATTCTGTGTTCGGTGTGCCCGGGGAGGAAAAGCCCGTGGGAGATACGGGACTGCTCCTTTCCATCGATGATTTTTCCATTGCACTCCGGGAGGACGACACGGTGGAGCAGTACACCGCCTCCCTGACCCTGACGGACCCGGCCACCGGGGAGAGCTGGAGCGGGCAGAGCTCCGTCAACCACCCCTGGGACGCCCACGGCCTGCGCTTCTATCAGAATTCTACGGGCTGGGCGGCGGATATGACCGTTTATAAGGGAAAGGAGCTGCTCCAATCCGAAACCCTCTGCGCCGGAGAGTACCGGGCAGTGAAAGACCGGCCGGAGCTGCTGGTGATGCTGCGGGCGTTCTACCCGGACTACACCCAGGACGAAAGCGGTATGCCCACCTCCGCCTCCGGGCAGATCGTGGACCCGGGCTATCTGTACATGCTCTATTATAATGGGGAGCTGCTGGGAATGAATGTGCTCCGCTCCGATGAAAAAATCACCGTTTCGGACTACACCATTCTCTTCTCCAATCCCCGCTCCTACACCCTGATTCAGGTGAAGCACGATCCCTTTACCTGGCTGGCGGGGCTGGGCGGCGTGGTTCTGCTCATTGCCCTGTATGTGGCGTTTTACCTGCGGACGGAGGAAATCTGGCTGGTGCAGGGGGAGCGGGGCTGGCAGGTGTATGGCCGCAGCCGAAAGGGCGGCGAGCTCTACCGGGAGAAGCTGGCCCGGAAAATCAAGGAGGTTTGAAAATGGACATTCTGACCGTGGAAAAGCTGTTCTTTTACGGGGCCTTCGCCCTGTATGCCGGGGCCATGGCGCTGTTTTTCGTGTTCTTCGCCCTGAAAAAGGAGACCGCAGGAAAAGCGGCCAACTGGCTGATGATTTTGGCCTTCGCCGCCCATACCCTTGCCCTGGCGGTGCGGGGAATCGGCGCGGGGCGGCTGCCTTTGACCAACCAATATGAATTTGCCTCCAGCTTTGCCTGGGGCATCTGCCTGTGCTATCTGATCTTCCAGTGGCGCTTTCAGTTCCGGGCCATGGGCGCCTTTGCCACGCCGGTGATTCTGGTGATCATCGCCTATGCGGCCCTGCAAAACAAGCAGGTGCGGGAGCTGATGCCTGCGCTTCGCAGCGGCTGGCTGGCGCTGCATGTGTCCACCGCCATCATCTCCTATGGCGCTTTCGGCGTCAGCTGCGCGGTGTCCGCCATGTTCTTGCTGCGGGAGAAGATGTCCGGCTCCGAGTTCTGGCAGAAGAATGTGCCCGATGGGAAGAAGCTGGATTTCATCAGCTACCGGGCGGTATCGTTGGGCTTCCTGTTCCTGACCATGGTGCTCATCACCGGGGCCATCTGGGCGGAGCAGGCCTGGGGCAGCTATTGGAGCTGGGACCCCAAGGAGACCTGGGCGCTGATTACCTGGTTTATCTACGCCATCTATCTGCATCTGCGAATCAGCCGAGGCTGGAAAGGCAAAAGCGCCGCCATTTTCGCGGTCATCGGCTTTGTCTGCGTGGTGTTCACCTATATCGGCGTGAATACCCTGCTCCCCGGCATCCACAGCTACGCATGATCCGACCCCCGGCTTTGGCGGGTATTCGTAAGACGGTTTTTTATGAAATAGAGTAGGAGGGGCTAAATAACCCCGACCTCTCACACCACCGTGCGTACCGTTCGGTACACGGCGGTTCAATCGCATAAGTGCAAAGACTCGTACCGGTCAAGGATGCTGTAGTATCCGGCCTGTGCGAGTCT
>JAQYLT010000066.1 GCA_028719885.1 Bacillota bacterium | reverse complement strand
GTAACGGTGCCCCTGTTCGTGGACAATGCGGAAAGCGTGACGCGGCTGGAGAACCCGGACACCCAGGTGATTCGGCTGGTGGTATCTGAAAATGACAAGGAGTTGAGAGTGAACTATGAAAATTAAGGACAGAGCAAAGCCAAAGGCCCCCCCGGTGGAGCCGGGCGCATATCCTGCCGTGTGTATCGGCATTATTGACCTTGGTGAGCAGTATTCGGAGAAATTCAAGAGCTACTCCAACAAGGTTCAGATCGTGTGGGAGCTGCCCACCGAGACCATTGAAGTGGATGGCAAGCCGGAGCCCCGGCAGCTTTCCAAGGAATTTACCATCAGCGCCAGCAAAAAGGGAAACCTGAGAGGATTCCTTTCTTCCTGGAACAGCAAGACCTACTCCGACGAGGAATTTATGGAGCTTGACCTGTTTGACCAGATCGGAAGGGCCTGCCAGGTCAATGTGGTGCTGAATGAGACCGGCGAATATGCCAACGTGGAAAGCGCGATCCCGCTTATGAAGGGCTATCCCGTACCTCAGAGCAGCACACCGCCTATCCGCTGGGATATGGACAACTGGAATGATGAAGTATTCCAGAACCTGCCGGAGTGGGTGCAGGAGAAGATCAAGAAAAGCACCCAGTATCAAAAGGAGCATGCACCGGAAACCCCGGTGGAGGTCAAGGCACCGGAAGGAGCGTGCCCGATATGAGATTTGAAGCAATGGCATCTTCCTCCCATGGAAATGCCTACATGGTAAGCGACAAGGAGACCCGCATTCTACTCGAGTGCGGGATCTCCCACAAGAAGCTCCAAAAGCTGTCCGGCTTCCGGCTGAGTGAATTTGCCGGGTGCCTGGTGAGCCATGAGCACAAGGACCATGCCCTGAGCGTCCCGGAACTTATCAAGGACGGCATGACGGTGTACATGAGCGAGGGGACAGCCGCCGCGCTGGGGCTGTCTGACACGGAACTGGAAGCTGTGGAGGCCATGGAGAGCGGGAAACAATTCTCCATCGGGTCCATCGACATTGTTCCCTTTTCCACGTTCCACGATGCGGCGGAACCCCTGGGCTTCCTGCTGAAAAGCCGGGAGGACGGGGATATTCTGGCATTTGCCACGGACACGGTGAATCTGCGGTATCGGTTCCCGGGGTTGAACATCTTGGCCATCGAGGCCAACTACGACAAGGCCATCCTGGAACGGTGCGAACGGCTGCCGGAGAAGGTCCGCAAGCGCATTGGCAACGCCCACATGGAGATCGACACCCTGTGCGACTATCTGCGCTCCCTGGATCTAAGCCAATGCCGGGAGATTTATCTTCTGCACCTGTCCGACGCGACCAGCCATGAGGGACATTTTATCAACAAAGTAGCCAGGGCGGTGCCCAGGGGTATTGAGATTACGGCCTGCAGAAAGTGAGGTGATAGCGTGGCAAGACCTGGAATTATGCTTTATTTCGATATGCTGGAGCCAATCCGGGTACTGCCGGATGCGGACAAGGGACGGCTGCTGGTGGCGATGCTGGAATATGGGCAAAGCGGTGTGGTGCCGGAATTTGATGGAATGCTGGCGCTGGCGTGGTCGTTTGTGCGCCCAATGATCGATAAAGACGGCGAGAGATATGAAGATATGAAACTGCAGCGTGAGTATGCAACATTCTGCAAAAAGCGGAAGCGAATCTGGATGCCGAAAATATCGTTCGATGACTGGGTGCTTATGACCGATGACGAGCGACAACGAGCCGTTGACCCCGTTGGCTCCCGTGCAACGAGCGATAACGAGCCGTTTCGTACCGACAACGAGCGACAACGAGTCGTTTCGTCCCGTTACCCAACTACAACTACAACTAACAACGACAATGTACAGTTACAACCTACAACATCAACTGACAATAGCAATGTACAGTTGCAGTCGCAGTTACAACCTACAACATCAACTGACAATACTCAGCTACAAGCGGCGGACGGCGGCGACGGCCCAGAGCGAAATGTATCTGTTTTGGGTGGGGAATTGGGCAAGGGTGTGGTGTTCCTCTCCGACGAGCAGATTGGTGACCTGCTGGACAAGATGGGGCTGGAAACATTCGACTACTATGTGGACAAGTTGAGCCGGTTTATCCTGGACAACAATGCCAGGGTGAAGAACCACTATGAGACCATCCTGAAATGGTGGAAAGAGGATGGGGCTGTCAGGGATAGGGGGTGATAACCATGCCGAGCGGCTCTTATAGGCAAGCAGATGTTGGATGCCCGTTTTACAAGTACGACGACAGCAAGAAGCGGATCACCTGCGAGGGGCTGATCGGAATGGAAAACAGCAGTCTGGCGCTGATCTACCGCCGGAAAAGTGACTTTGACAGGCAGATGGACAATTTCTGCTGCAAAAACTACCAGCAATGCAAGGTTTATCGGATTCTGATGGAAAAATATGAGGAGGAAAATTTATGACAATCTATGATAAGGGCCTGATTCGGGCTATGAAACAGGCGTACCGGGATGGCGGCTATGATGTGGCCGTTACTGACCACGGTGTGCTGATCCAGGCGGACGGCTGGGGCGTGGAAATTCTTGGGGAAGCTGTTCCCAACAGCGTGAAATCCCTGATCGTGCTTCACAATGGCAGCCTGCCCAGGATGGACAGCGCGGTTCATGTGTCTAAGGGCGGATGCGCCGACGCTATCCTGGAAATGGTTGTATCCACCATGGATGACCTGGCAGAGGCATACACCCTGCCAGGAGGCAGCCCCATCAAACCCACAAGGCTGACCTTTGACGGCTGCCGGGTATGGCAGACAACGGACAATCTGAGAATCCGGCTGGTGGATGTGGACGATCAGCAGATTTTGTCCGGCGAAAATGTGGATGCTCACCTGGTAAACAGGGTCATCTTCGGACGCACCTGGTTTGGAAGTATGTATGTGAGAACGCAGCTTGTCCAGGAGGAAGATGCGCCGCTGATGAAACACCTGGCCGAAATGCAATGGATTCCGGTGGACTGCGGGGTGTAGCTTTATGGCAAAGAAACCGAATGCCTACCTGGAACGGCAGGATGCCGTCAAGCAGAAGTACCTGGACGTTGGCGAGGAAATGGGAATGCAGAAGATGTGGGACTACATCCAGATCGCCCTGCGGGACCCGGAGATCATGGGCAAGGATACCATGGGCAGAAAGCGGCTGGAAAAGCTGTACCACAAGTGCCAGAATCTGGCTAATTACTACCACACCGCATTTACCTTTGACGTGGAAGCGGATCACCGGCAGCAGGAACTGGACGGCCAGCTCCGGGAGGTCTGGGGCGAGGAACTTACCGAGTTCTACGACCGCTATCCCTATGTGAAGAAGATCGACTACTCCAAGCCGAAGAAAGGGTGGGTGTGACATGGATACGAAAGAACTACTTGACCGGCTGCGGTGCCCCGGGATTGACGCTTGCCCGTTACAGGATACGCGGACCACCTGCACCGAGTGCCAGAAAACCGTGAAGAAAGAGGCGGTGGAGGTCATTGAGAAGCTCAGCAACGGGGCTGGGTGGATCAGCGTGGAGGATAGGTTGCCCAAAGACGATAGCGATGTTCTGGCATATTTGCGGATTGGCGAAGAAGGCAGAATCTATCCAGCGAACTATGCAAAGGGAGTGTGGCTGGATTGTATTTTCAATACACCAGCCACTAAGACTACTACTCACTGGATGCCGCTGCCGGAACCGCCAAAAGGAGAATGATTATGTCTAAAGAAAAATTGTGTACGCTGATTATTAGAGATATAGCAAGCGCTAAAAACATTACAGAAGGGTTGATTTTGAATGGGTATAGTTCAGAGGTTACACCCGTTCAAAAGGAATACCCAAGAATTGGCATCGAACATTTTGCGTTAACGATTTATCGTGCTGAATCTTTGGAGGAATAAAAAAATATAAAAAGTTGTTGACAAATAAGCTTGGAGATGGATTTTTGGAAAGGACGGTGAAGTGCGGCGGTGAAAAAGCAAATGGACAATTTGACGCTGGATGTGAATGCTGCCGGTGAGACTGTCAATGCTGACCACGCCGCCATTGGCAACAAAGCACTGGCATTCGTGGGAACTTCTGGTGTTCAGATTGGCTGGCTGGCATCTCAGTCCGATATGCTGGCAGAGGACTGGTACATCGTTGAGTAAATCGCATAGCTGACAAGGGGAGGCTTTGGTCTCCCCTTTTTTTATGCCCCTGCGGGATAGAGAAGCGGCCATTGGTTTCGGTAAAATGGTGGCAGGAGAAAGGGAGGGAGGCTTATGGCGGACTGGCAGAAGATCAAAACCGAATACATCACCACGGACACCAGTTACCGTAAGCTGTCCCAGAAATATGGTGTATCCCATGTGCAGATCGCCCGGGTTGGAAAGGCGGAAGGCTGGGTAGACCTAAGAAAGCAATACGTTACCAACACGATAGCAAAAACAGTGGAATCCATCAGCCAGCAGGAGGTGGACAGGGCCACGAGAATCCGAACCGTGGCGGATAAGCTGCTGGATAAGATCGAGGCTGTTGTGGAGGCCGTGGAGCCGAAGAACATGAGCGCAAAGGACATTCGTTCCCTGACGGCGGCGGTAAAGGACCTGAAGGAGATCCAGGGCGTGAAATCCAGTCTTGACCAGCAGGAGCAGGAGGCCAGAATTGCCAACCTGAGAAAGCAGGCAGATAAGGACAGCGATACGGTGGAGGGCATCGAGGTCGTGTTCCAGGCCGGTGAGGAGGCATGGAATGAGTAAGAAGCGGCTTATTTTACAGCAGCCCAGCGAGAAGCAGAAGCTGTTTTTGGCGGCCCACACCAAGCATGTGGGCTTCGGAGGTGCCCGTGGCGGCGGGAAAAGCTGGGCGGTCCGGGACAAGGCCAAACGGCTGTGCCTGCGGTTTAAGGGGATAAAGCTGCTGATCGTCCGCCGGACGTATGCCGAACTGATCAACAACCACATCAACCCCCTGCGGGAAGAGCTGAACGGCATTGCCAGGTACAACAAAACCGAGAAAATCTTCGTATTTTCCAATGGCAGCACCATAAAATTCGGCTACTGCAACAATGACAAGGACCTGGACCAGTACCAGGGCGCGGAATATGATGTGATATTTCTGGACGAGGCTACTCAGCTTCAGGAAATGTGGATCAAGAAGATCACCGCCTGCGTCCGTGGTGTCAACGACTTCCCCAAGCGGATTTACTACACCTGCAATCCCGGCGGTGCCAGCCATGGCTATTTCAAGCGGCTGTTCATCGATAAGCACTATGAGGACGGGGAGAACCCGGAGGATTACACCTTTATCCAGTCCCTGGTGACGGACAACAAGGCGCTGATGGAGGCGCAGCCGGACTACATCAAGCAGTTGGAGGCCCTGCCGCCCAAGCTGCGGGAGGCATGGCTCTATGGCCGGTGGGATATTTTCGAGGGACAGTTCTTTGAGGACTTCCGAACCACGCCGGATGTGCAAAAGTGCCATGATGCCGGCATTACCCCGGAGGACGCGGTGAAGCAGCACCGGTGGACCCATGTGATAGAGCCGTTCGACCTGAACAAAGGCTCCTGCCGGGGCTGGAACATCATGCGAAGCTATGACTTTGGCTACAACAAGCCCTTTTCCCTGGGCTATTGGGCGGTGGACTATGACGGGGTGCTGTATCGCATCCTGGAAATGTACGGATGCACCCAGACACCCAATGAGGGCGTGAAATGGTCCCCGGATGAACAGTTCCGGCGGATGGTGGAATTGGAGAACACACACCCATGGTTAAAGGGACGGAAGATCATAGACAGCGTGGCAGACCCGGCCATCTGGGACAGCAGCCGGGGAGAATCCATTGCGGATACCGCGGCGAAATATGGAATCTACTTCACACAGGGAGACAATCAGCGCATCCCCGGGTGGATGCAGGTACACTACCGCCTGCAATTTGACCGGAACGGATATGCCCGGATGTATGTATTTGACACCTGCAAGGCGTTTATCCGCACCATGCCGCTGATGATGTACTCAGAGACCCACCCGGAGGACCTGGACACCAAGCTGGAAGACCATTGCCCGGACGAGGTGCGGTATATGTGTATGTCACGGCCGGTCAAGCCCATCATGCAGGCAGAGCAGAAGCCGATCCTGTCCGACCCGTTGAACCAGTTTACGGAGAAACAACTCAGATGTGTATATCTAGGAGGTTAGTTATGGAAGAAAACATGATCGCATTGAACCAGGAGGAGGCAAAGACCCAGCAGGCACCTGAGACCATGGAGGTTCAGACCGTACAGCCCATCGGGGCGGAACAGGTCAAGCAGTTCACCGAGGTGCTGATGAAGTACCACGCGGGTCTGAAAAAGACAAAGGACAGGATCATTGCCAGCGAAAACTGGTGGAAGCTGCGCAATTCCATGGAGGAAGAAAAGACTTCGGCAATCGGGAAGGACGGGGCCTTTGTCAGCCGGTCCGGGTGGCTGCACAACGTCATCGTCAGCAAGCACGCCGATGCCATGGAAAGCTATCCCCAGCCGAATATCCTGCCCAGGGAGGTGGGAGACAGGCCGGAGGCACAGAAACTGTCCGCCATTATTCCCTGTGTGCTGGAACAGAACGGCTTTGAGCGGACCTACTCCGACGCCATGTGGCAGAAGTGCAAGACCGGCACCGGGGCCTACAAGGTGGTTTGGGACAGCGGAAAGCTCAATGGACTGGGGGATATCAGCATTGAAAAGTGCAATCTGCTGAACCTGTACTGGGAGCCGGGGGTGGATGACATCCAGAAGGGCCGGTATTTTTTCCACACGGAACTGATGGACAAGGATATCCTGGAACAGCGGTACCCGGAGGTTGCCGGGCAGCTGAAAGGACAGACCTTTATTTCCAGCAAGTTTCTGTACGATGACAACGTGGATGCTGAGAACAAGCTGACGGTGATCGAGGTCTACTACCACAAGTATGTGGGCGGGAAAAAGACCCTGCAATATTGCAAGTATGTCAATGACCTGGTTCTCTATGCCACGGAGAATGTGCCGGAGATGGCCGAGAGGGGATTGTATGACCACGGATTGTTCCCCTATGACTTTGACCCGCTGTTCCCCATTGAGGGTTCTCCCTGCGGCTACGGCTATGTGGACGTGTGCATGAACCCCCAGACGGAAATCGACCTGATGAAAACCAGCTTCGTGAAGAATGCCCAGGTTGGTTCCACACCCCGGTACTTTGCCCGGCAGGATGGCGCGGTGAACGAAACGGAATTCCTGGACCTCAGCAAGCCCATTGTCCATGTCAACGGCAACCTGGGCGAGGACAGCCTGCGGCAGATTCAGTTTAATTCCCTGGATGCGGTGTATGTGAACATCCTGGACAGGACCATTCAGGAGCTGCGGGAGACCAGCGGCAACACGGAGACCAGCACCGGCAATATCAGCTCCGGTGTCACCGCCGCCTCTGCCATTGCGGCCTTGCAGGAGGCCAGCGGCAAGGGCAGCAGGGACAGCACCAAGGCGGCTTACCGTTCCTTTGAGCGAATCGTGAACATGGTGATCGAGCTGATCCGGCAGTTCTACGATATGCCCCGGCAGTTCCGGATTGTGGGACAGTATGGCATGGAGCAGTATATCAGCTACACCAACCAGGGATTGCAGCCGGTTCCACAGGGTAATGACTTCGGTGTGGACATGGGAGAGCGTCTGCCGGTGTTTGATATCAAGGTCAGCGCCCAGAAGAAGAACGTGTACACTACAGTGACCCAGAATGAGCTGGCCTTGCAGTTCTTCCAGCTGGGATTCTTCAATCCCCAGATGACCGATCAGGCCATGATGTGCCTGGACCTGATGGAATTTGACGGCAAGGACACGGTGATGCAGAAGGTGGCCCAGAACGGCACCATGTTCCAGAAGCTGATTCAGTACATGCAGCTTGCCCTGATGCTGGCCCAGACGGCAGCGCCCCAGATGGTGGCGGGGCTGAGCCAGGACGTGATGCAGACCATGGGAGCCGCCGGCGGCACCCCGGCAGCAGGGGCATCTACCCAGATGTTCCAGAGTGACAATATCGCCGGTATCGGCAAACAGGAGACCACCCGGGTTCAGAATGCCAGGGCAAAGTCCGGGGAGGCATCCCAGCCCTCCGGAAACGGCGCGGTCAGGAGTAAGGAGGACAAGAAATGATTCAGGTTACCTATCACAGAGACTACAACAGGGTGACGGTGAAAGGCCATGCGGGAAGTGACGAACCGGGGAAAGACCTGGTGTGTGCGTCGGCTTCCATCCTGGCCTATACCCTGGCTGCCAATGTTGCCAATCTGGAAGAACAGGGGGCGGTGCGGGATATGACCGCGGAACTGCGGGAGGGTGACACGGAGATTGCCTGCACTCCAAACCGCAGAAACAGGGCTGTTATCACGCTGATCTTCGATACCGTGTGCGCCGGGTTTGAGCTGCTGGCCAAGCAGTATCCGCAGTATATTTCTTATGAAATTATGGGGGCGCAGGGATAGAGAAACGCAATTTCGATTTGCTATGCTTATGACAGGTCAAAGCGTACCGAATGGGACCCGCCGCCCCGAAAGCGGCAGAATGAAACGGAGGAAATACGCATGACGAAGATTTTCAAATGGCTGAATCTGCAGCTGTTCGCCGGCGAAGGCGAAGGCGGCGGAGAGGGAGCCGCAACGGGCGCAGATGGTGCTGTTGACGCCGGACAGCAAAGGCTGCTGGAATTGGGTGTTCCGGCAGACAAAATCCGAAAACGGGCGAACAGGCAGCCTGTGAAGCTGCCGGAGGGCGCGGTCAGAACCGAACCCAAGCAGAAACAGGAGCCCAAGGAGCAGGCCGCCGCTGCTGGTAATAACCCCACGGAAGAAACCAAGGCCGATGACAAGCCTGCCCGCATGAGTTGGGAGGAAATCATGGCCGACCCGGAGTACAACAAGCAGATGCAGGCCGTTGTGCAGTCCAGAGTGAGAAAAGCCAAGAATGCCGAGGAGCAGATGGGGAAAATCGCCCCGGCCCTGGAACTTCTGGCATCCCGATATGGACAGGACCCGGCGAAAGGCATTGACTACGACGCCCTTGCAAAGTCCATCAGCGATGACAGCCAGTATTACGAGGAAAAGGCCATGGAGATGGGCGTTCCCGTAGAGACTGCCATGAAGATCGACCAGCAGGAGCGGGAAACTGCCAGACGGCAGCGGGAAGAAGCCAGGACGCTGGAGGAGCAGAAGATCCAGAATCACATTATGAAGCTGGAACAGCAGGGCGAGGCCATGAAAAAGACTTTCCCCAACTTCGACCTCCGCACAGAGCTTCAAAATCCTGTTTTCGCCCGCATGACGGCCCCCGGCGTTGGTCTCAGCGTTGAGGATGCCTATTATGCCGTACACAGGAATGAGATCCAGACCGCTTCCATGCAGGTGGCAGCGCAGAAAACGGCTCAGAAGATCTCCAATTCCATCCAGGCAGGTTCCAGGCGTCCGGCTGAAAGCGGTACCTCCGGCCAAGCTCCTTCCGTGACCACATTCGACTATCGAAAAGCCAGCCCCGAACAGAGAGAAGCGCTGAAAAAGCGCATCCGTGAGGCGGCGGCACGAGGGGAGAAAGTATATCCCGGCGGCTAAGCCGTTCCCTTTCTCCCTCCGGACAAACGGAAAGGAGAAAACCATGAATACCATTCTTTTTATCAACATGAACCTGCAGCTGTTCGCTGATGCCGGTACCATGGTCACCGGTACCGCAAGCTATGTGAACGCCTACACCGGCGACACCACGGCTTTCGACGGCACCAACACCATGAACGGCGAACTCAAGACGTTCTACGACACCGAGCTGCTGGAAAATGCCCGCGTGGAGATGTTCTACGCCCAGTTCGCCAAGAAGCAGACCCTGCCCGCCCGTCACGGCAAGACCGTGGAATGGCGCAAGTGGAACACCTTCGACAAGGCCGGCAAGCTCCAGGAAGGCGTGATCCCCACCGGTCAGAAGTTCGGCATGAGCTACAAGACCGGCTCCATCAACCAGTACGGTACCTACGCTTCCGTCACCGATCAGCTGGAACTGCACGCCTATGACGACGTGATCCTGGGTGCCACTGAGGAAATGGGCGCGTCTGCCGCGGAGACCCAGGAGACCCTGATTCGTGACGCGCTTCTGGTGAACACCAACGTGATGTACTGCGACAACATCACCCTGGCAACCGGTGCCATCGCCAGCACTCCCACCAGCTGTGCCACCATGGAGGCCAGCGCCACCGTCATGAGTATGCTCACCCCGGACAGCGTGGCCAAGGCCGTGACAATCATGAAGAAGAACCGCGTTCCTACCATCAACGGTAAGTATTACGCGGTGATTCATCCCAGTGTTGCATACGACCTGCGCAAGAGCGAGGCCTGGATCGAGGCCCACAAGTACGCGGCCACCTCTCAGATCTTCAATGGTGAGATCGGCGAGCTCCACGGCTGCCGCTTCATCGAGAACGTGTTCGCCCCCATCCTGGGCGGTACGGACTACAAGAACAAGGCGGAGACCGTGACCTACGCCACCTACTTCTTCGGTAAGGAAGCGTTCGGCATCATCGACCCGGAGGGCGGTGCCCTGGAGATGATCGTCAAGGACAAGAACCAGGCAGGCGGCCCGCTGAACCAGTTCTCCACCATCGGCTACAAGTTCGAGACCAACGGTGCCACGATCCTGTATCCCGAGCGCCTGCTGCGCGTGATGAGCTGCTCCAGCTTCAGCGCCACCGACGAAGTGAACTAATTTTCCCACAACATGGGGGCAAGGCAGACAGCCCTGCCCCCTTTTATCTTAGGAGGTTATAACAATGGCTGAAAAAAAGACCGAAGCAACAACCGAAGAAAAGAATGACACCCGTGTGGAGGTGTTTATCCCCAAGGGCTACGCCAATGACGAGCCGAACCTGTTTGTCGGCGTGAATGGCGTCAACTACCTGCTTCCCAGGGGCAAGACTTCCCTTGTGCCGCCTGCGGTGGCAGAAGAGGTGAAGCGGGCTGTCAGGGCCCAGGAAACGATGGACGAGCATATCGACGAGATGGTAAGCAAGGCCAAATAATCGGGGGGCTTTCTGCCCCCCATTTTTAGAATCAGGAGGCTTATTATGACGATTCAGGACGCAATTGACAGGACGGATTCCCTGAAATACAACACCTACACCAACGACGAAAAGATCGCGTGGCTGTCAAAACTGGACGCTATGGTCAAGCAGCTCATTATCGACACCCATGAGGGTGGTGAGGACATTGTATTTGCTGGGTATGATGCGTCCACTGACATGGGAAAGGAACTGATCGTTCCGGAACCCTATGACGAAATGTATATTCTCTGGCTCCAGGCGAAGATCGACCTGGCCAACTGCGAATACGACAAATACAACGCTTCCATTACCATGTTCAACACGGAATATGAAGCGTTTGAGAGCTACTACAACCGAAACCATATGCCGCTGTCCCATGGCAGCAGGTTCCGGTTCTGACAAAGGAGGTGGCAACCCATGAAATACCCGACCTTGCAAGTCCAGAGCGGCACCCGCCAGATTCTGGATACATTCAAGGGGTACAACCACAATCTGCGGATCTCTGACGGCGAGTTCTACGACATGGCCAATATGACCTCCGACAGCTATCCGGTGCTGTCCCCCAGGGCAAAACGTAGTATCTTCCTCAGTTCGGCAAATCCCCAGGGGATGATCGCCAAGGACAGCCTGTGCTATGTGGATGGGAGCGATTTTGTGATCAACGGCTATCATGTGGCGATGGACCTGTCAACAGAAGCGGATGACTGCCCAAAGCAGCTCGTTTCCATGGGTGCCTACGTCATCATCCTGCCGGACAAGAAGTGGGTAAACACCCTGGACACCACTGAATTTGGAAATATTGAGGCATCCGTCGAAACCAGCACGGATGTATCCTTTGAATTATGCAAAATAGATGGGCAAACCTACTCCAATACAACGGTCTCAGCCACGGAGCCGGAAGCGCCGTCCAATCTGGACCTGTGGATCGATACCTCCGGCAAGCCCCATGTGCTGAAGCAGTATTCTGAATCTGCCGCCATGTGGGTAACCGTCGCCACAACCTATGTGAAGATCTCGGCCACCGGCATCGGAGAACCTTTTGAGCAGTATGACGGCGTGAGCATCTCCGGTATCCTGGATGAAAGCCTCGCTGACCTCAACAGTTCCATGACAATCTTGGAAAAGGGAGACGATTATATCGTTGTTGCCGGCATTCTGGACGAAACGATGGTGCAGACCGCTCAGGAAGGCTCTGTCACGGTAAAAAGGGAAATGCCCTACATGGATTATGTCATTGAATCCGAAAACCGCCTGTGGGGGTGCCGCTACGGTGTGGCATCCAATGGAGAGGTGGTCAATGAGATCTACGCCAGCAAGCTGGGAGATTTCAAGAACTGGAACTGCTTCATGGGACTTTCCACGGACAGCTACGCGGCTTCCTGTGGTACGGACGGCCCGTTCACCGGGGCCATCACCCATCTGGGGTATCCGCTGTTCTTCAAGGAGAACTTTGTCCACAAGGTATACGGCAACTATCCCGCGAACTTCCAGATCCAGACCACTGCCTGCCGGGGCGTGCAGAAGGGGTGTGGAAGCAGCCTGGCCATTGTCAATGAGGTGCTTTATTACAAGGCAAGAAGCGGCATCTGCGCCTACGATGGCTCCCTTCCCACTGAAATGTCCTATGCCCTCGGAAATGTGCTGTACAGTGACGCTGTTGGCGGCGCACATGGAAACAAATACTATGTGTCGATGAAGGATTCGGCCAATGTTTGGCATCTGTTCGTCTATGATTCGGCGAAGAATATGTGGCACAAAGAGGACAGCTTCCATGCCAGAGCATTCTGCTCCTGCAGGGGAGACCTGTATGCCATTGACGATGCAACCGGGAAGATCCTTTCCATGCTTGGAACCGGCACGGAAGATTATGAAAAGGCCGTCAAATGGATGGCTCAGACCGGGGAGATCGGCATTTCCTCCCCGGATATGAAGTACATATCTCGGATCACCATCCGAATGTCCATGGATATCGGCGCGGAACTGTTTATTTACGCGCAGTATGACCTGGATGACGAATGGGTGCTGGTTGGGCAGCTTGTGGGAACCAGTCTCAGGAGCTTCTCCATCCCGATCCGGCCCCGCCGGTGCGACCACATGAAGCTGCGGCTGGAAGGGGAAGGAATGGCGAAGGTATACTCCATCACAAAAACCATCGAGCAAGGAAGTGATCTGTCATGAGCCTGGAACTGAGATTGCCCAATATCACGGCAACCACGGAAGCCGGAAAACTGATTCAGATCCAAAGCTACCTGTATCAGACGGTACAGCAACTGAACTATGCTCTTGGAACCATTGAGGACGGGACCAGCGGGAAAGTCCTTTACACCGGCAAGGGAACCGGCGGTGGCCGGGAAAGCGGTGGCGTTTCCCCTGAGGACGCGGCGGTTACATTTAACTCTTTGAAAGGCCTGATCATCAAGTCGGCGGACATCGTAAACTCCTACTATGAGGTGATCAACACCAGGCTGGAAGGGTTGTATGTCGCGCAGTCTGACTTCGGAACCTACACCGAGGAAACGGCACAGGATATCGAAGCAAATTCAACCGGTATCAAGCAGCTATTTACCAATGTGCAGGAGATCATCACAGACGTTGAGAATGTGGAGCATACGCTGATTGAGGTCAATGCCCACATCAAGACCGGCATTCTCTACTATGACGATGACGGTGTGCCTGTGTACGGCCTTGAGGTAGGACAGAGGACGGAGATTGACGGCGAGGAAGTATTCAACAAGTACGCCAGATTCACTTCCAATAAACTGTCTTTCTACGATCAGAATGATAACGAGGTTGCTTATATCAGCGACAGAAAACTGTACATTACGCATATCGAGGTCACAGGTTCCTACGCGATTGGGGATCTTGTGGATACGGTGCGTTCTGATGGCAGCGTGGTGACCAGGTAGGAAGGAGAAGAAGGCGATGGCATCAAGCGGCAGTTTTAATACATCTGCGTACACTTTTTCCAGTGGAACCAGATATTTAACTTTTAGCTGGGAAGTTTCTTCTCAATCTATCCAAGACAATACAACAACCATTTCATGGAAGCTGTTTGGCGCTGGTACATATAAGTACAACCCGGTGTGCAGTGACTTCCACGTTGAGATTGACGGCGATGTGGTTTATGACAAGCCGAGTACGTATCACCTGAACGTTTATCCAGATGATGTCGTCGCAAGCGGCAAAAAGGTCATTACCCATAATTCTGATGGCAAACGGTCCTTCAAAGTATATGTTGAAGCCGGTATTTATGTCCATGCGGCCAACTGCAGCGGAAGTGGGGAATGGGATCTTCCGACGATTGCAAGAGCTTCTACCATTTCCTCTGCTTCCGATGTGACGCTTGGGAATAAATGCTCTGTGAAGTGGGAACCGAAATCCACGTCATTCCGTTACAAGCTGGAATTCTCCATGGGAAATTGGAGCTATAAGACGGATGCGATTCATCCAAATACCACATCGGCCTACACCTACACAGGATATCCCATTCCCATAGAAGCGGCAGAGCAGATTCCCAATGCCTCAACCGGAACCATGACGGTGAAGCTGTATACCTATTCCGACAGCGACGGAACCAAGCAGGTGGGTGGCGCAAGTACAGCAAGCTTTACGGTGACGGTTCCGGACAGCAGCGACACAAAGCCAATCGTTTCCATGACCCTTGCGCCGGTCAGCTCCCTGGCGGCAGCTTTTGATGGCCTGTACATCCAGGGCAAGACCAAGGTCAAGGCGACAATGGGAGGCTCCGGAAAGTATGGGGCCACCATTAAAACATACAGCATCAAGGTTGAAGGCGCGAGCTACGATTCCGGCGATAGTTACACATCCGGCTACCTTGCCGGATACGGAAACATCGATGTATACGGCTATGCCAAGGATTCCCGTGGATATACCGGAAGCATCACATTGACCATACCGGTTATCGGATATGCAAATCCAAAAATCCTGGCGGTATCCGGGGAAAACAATGTGGTTGCAGGCCGGTGTGACAGCGATGGGAATCTGATTGACAGCGGAACATACCTGAAGGTTAAGGCAAAACGTAGCTACAGCTCAGTGGCATCCGGCGGGAAGCAGTACAATTTCTGCAAGATCCAGTACCGTTATAAGTTGGCAAGCGCTGCTTCCTATAGCTCTTGGGAAACGATCTTGCCGGGGGAATCTCTCAGCAGCGATGAAATCATAACAGGCGCGTTGTTGGGCGGTGTGCTGGCGGTAGACAGCAGTTACCTGGTACAGGTTCAGTCTATTGACGATGTTGGCGAGTGCAGCATAACTACCATTTCTGTTCCAACGGAAAAGGTGTATATGCACCGCGATGTGCGGAAGCGTTCTCTGGCATTTGGAAAGTACATCGAAGAAGAAAATTGTATCGACATTGCGGAAGATATCAAGGTTCGGATTCGTGGGGAATTCATAACGGATTCTACTGCAAGTCTTGCTTCTCGGGCTACAAATGTGGCTACGTTCGCTGCAAATGCAGACGAGACGGCTGAAAATGCAGATGAACCGGCTGCCTATGTAGCTGAGTCTGGCACCAGCGGAGGCTGGACTTATAAAAAGTGGAGCGATGGAACCTATGTAATGTTCGGAACTTTTTCTTTGACACCGGCGGAGTCGGCAAAGAACGAAATTTTATATCTGACAAACAGTATGGAAATTGCAGTTCCGTTCACCATCAGCAGTGCCTATGTAGCTGGAAGCATGGCGGGGCATTATTGGATTGCAAATTGTGGAATATCCGGAAGCAGTGCAATTACCCTGCAGCTTATGAGTGACAAGATATTCAGCACGACAGACGAAATTGAAGTTCGCCTGACCGTTCATGGCGAATGGAAATAACAACAAGGGGGATAAAACATGGCAAACACAACGCTGAAAAAAGGCAGCTCCGGCTCCGATGTCAAGAAAATGCAGCAGTCTTTGATCGATGCCGGGTACGATGTGGGAAGTACCGGCGCGGATGGCATCTACGGCTCCGCAACGGAAGCTGCAGTCCGCAAATATCAGCAGGACAACGGCCTTGCTGTGGACGGCATCGCCGGAGATCAGACCCAGGGGAAACTATATGGTGCCCAGACGGCATCATCCTCCGGCGTACAGAACGCGCAGAACAATACACAGAACAACTCCCAGGCCGCGCAGGCGGCGCCGGATTACAGCCAATACCAGTACGACCCGGCTTCCGATCAGGCGTATCAGAACGCCCTGGCGGCCCTTCAGCAGGCACAGAGCCAGATGCCCACCTATCAGGCCACCTACGATCAGCAGCTTCAGGATCTGTACGATCAGATTGTGAACCGGGACAAGTTCCGGTATGATCTGAACGCGGATGCCCTGTATCAGCAATACCGGGACCAGTATACCCAACAGGGGAAGCTCGCCATGATGGACACCATGGGGCAGGCCCAGGCCATGACCGGTGGGTATGGAAATTCCTACGCCCAGAGCGTTGGACAGCAGGCATACCAGGGATATCTCCAGCAGCTCAATGATGTCATCCCAGAGCTGTACGGCATGGCCCTGGACCAGTACAACCAGGAGGGGCAGAACCTGCTGAACCAGTATTCCATGCTGGGTGACATGGCGGATACCGAATACAGCCGGTATCAGGATGCCCTGAATCAGTATTGGCAGAATCTGAGCTATCAGAAGCAGCTTGCGGATGATGCCTACGATCAGGGCTACAACAACTGGTATAACGCCTATCAGATGGGTGTGGACGCGGAGAACACGGCCTACCAGAAGCAACAGGATGCCTACGAAAAACTGGTGAGCCTGATTACCTCCACCGGCTATACTCCGACAGAAGAGGAACTGAAAGCAGCCGGCATGAGCGACAGCCAGGCAAAGTCCTACGCAGATTACTACAGACAGCAGAGCACAGCCAGCAGCGCATCTTCCTCTGACGGGAGAAAATTGTCCAGCAAAGAAACAACTGACGATACATTCGGAGACGTGGACATACTTCCAGATCCTGTTCAGTCCGCTGCCGCCGACAAACTTATTAACGGCCTGATGACTAAGGAACAGGCTAGGAGCCGAGGTATCACGGGGAAGGAATATAACGCAATGGTCATTGACCGGATCAACCACTCAGATCTGAGCGAAGGGGAGATCCGCTATGTCTTGCAGCATTTCGGAATGGAATAAAACCGGGGAGGGATTCCAATGAAATACGAAGAATACCAGAAGAAATACCAGAACGCTCTTCAGAAATCGTCCCAGAGCAAAGAGCCAAGTCAACAGGACACCAAAAAAGTCGGAGCGTATCAGCGCTACAGGGAGAAGTACAGAAACGCGTACCAGGAGAACTTCAATTCGAAGTACGCGTCCATGATGGATAACTTCACAACGGCTTATGAAAAGTTTGCCTCCGATGCAAATACTCCCATGAACTACCGGGATGCTGGAAAGCGGTACGGAGCGTTGAGTGCTTCTTCTTCATCCCTACGGAAACAGGCGGAAGAACTTATGACGTTTCTCAACGGGAACAGCGATTTGCTCCCCAAAACGGAATATGACAACATTGTCCAATCCCTGAACCAGTCACAAATCGACATTGACAAGGCCATGGACTGGCATGGCTCCTATATGCGCTACTACAACCAGTTCAAGACAGAGGATGAGTATGACACCGCCCAGCGCTATCTGGGATATCAGAAAAAATACGATGGGAAGAGTTACGATGAGTTGGAATCCATCCTGGGAGATATGGAGGATGGAGAGGAAAAGCAGTGGCTTTCCCAGTATGCACCGTCTGCTATGACTTCCTCGGATTACAAGAAGAGAATTGAGGCCAATAATAGCCAGATTCAGGAGCTGGAGGACCACATCAGCGAGATCACAAACTTGGCAGACATGATGAATATGTCCGGAGAGAGCGAGGCAGACAAGGCACGGTATGACGGTTTGATCGCCAAGTATGGTTCCACAAGCTCTATGAAATCCCAAATCGAGGCGCTGAAAGCTGAGAATTATGAGTATGAGAACCAGAACAAATACCGCTTTCTCAGTGACAATGCCGATTATTCCGGGAACACCGGGTATGTCAGCACAGAATCTGGCAGTGCATTAGGCAAAATGTGGAGCCAGTACGGCATGGGTTACGATGATCTGACCTATGAATACATCAACCGTCCGGAGCTTCGTGATGAAATCCGTCTGAATGCGTCAATTTTTAGCCGGGATACCAAGCAGGAAACCATGTTCGAGAAAAACGGTTATGAATTGATGACCGACGATGAGATTGCCAACTACAACTATCTGTACAGCACTCAGGGCAAGAAGGCAGCGGAGGAATACCTGGATTATCTGTCCTATACTCTGAATGAGAGAAAAATGCAGGGGTATGCGGAAAATGCAGAGAAGCTGGCTACGGAACATCCCGTGTTCGCTTCTGCTATCAGCGTTCCGGCAAATCTCATGAGTGGAATTGGCCTTGTGGACATTGCGGGGCAGAACGCTAAACGGGCCATTACCGGGGAGTATATACCCATAGACTACAACAGCGGTGCTATGCTGCCTACGGTTGCATCTTCCACAATCCGCGGAACCGTGTCAAACAATATTGCGGATGCCACTGGGCGAATTCAGCTTGACGAGGAAGAACATCCGGTTCTCAGCCGGATTTTGAACGGAAAGAGCCTGGGAGACGTGTACCAGCTTGGAATGAGCATGGCGGATTCTGCCGCTATCATTCCCCTTGGTGGTGCGGGTACGGTTCTTCTGGGCGGCAGTGCCGGCAGCCAGGGTGTGCTGGACGCGCTGGAAGCGGGGGCCTCTGACAGTCAAGCACTGACCATGGGCATTCTCAACGGTGCTTTTGAAATGCTGTTTGAGAAAGTGTCCCTGGACAACCTGCTGAAAGGAGACGGGCAGCACATTGTGAAGTCCATCCTTTCCCAGGCGTTCGTGGAGGGCAGCGAGGAATTTAACACCACCTTGGCAAATACCATTGCGGATACCCTTGTGATGGCGAAGAAATCCGGTATTCAGACATCCATCCGGGAATACATGGAGCAAGGCCTGACCGAGAAAGAGGCTACCATCAAAGCCCTGGAAGATATCGCCATTCAAATGGGCTGGGATTTCGTCGGCGGCGCTATCTCCGGCGGTGCCATGGGCGCTATGGCTGCGCCGATTCAGAACTACCAGTATCATAACGCGGAGGCAAGTCAACTTTACGGAAGCGACCCGGGGGCGTTGGTCAGTGAAGCGCTGGAACTTAATCCGGACAACAAACTGGCGAACAAAATGCAGGACAGGCTGGATAATGGTAAAAAAGTATCCGGCAGACAGCTTTACAACCTGGCCCAGCAGAATGAAAAGGCCATCAATGCTCAGGACATGGAAACGATCCGGCAGGCAGCCAGTCAGCGTCTGACGGAGCTGGGAGAGACCGAGGACGTGAAAACCGTTGCGGATGCCCTGGCAAAACAGGCCGCAGGAATGAAGCTCAGTTCCGCAGAGCGCAATGCCATTGCGGAAAGCCTCTATGGTAAGCGGGTTGCCAATGAGCTGAACGCCCAGAACATCCGTTCCGGAGATTACACTTCCGCGTGGGCGGAGAAGCTTGACACCAACCGCATCAACGTGGAGGAATACAGCCGTCTGGTTCAGGAGGCGCAGTCGGAGCAGACCGTCAAGACCGCTCAGGTGGCCCAGGATGGCGTAAAATCCGAACAGCAGGAGACGGCCCAGGAAGTTCAAAAACCTGCCCGGATGGAGCAGGTGGAGCCGGTGGCGGATTCTGGCGCAACCGTTTCCAAAACGGAAAGCGTTGGAAAGGACACCAATGTCCCTACCAAAGCTGCCGATAAATCCTCGGCAACTGCTGAGAAATCATCAGCGGTTGAAAGCACCCAGGAGGAAAGCACCGTTTCCATTGAGGACGCATCCAAGAAATACGGCGCCCAGGCCGTGGCTATGGTGCATACCTATCAGGCCGGGCAGGATGTGGAAAAATATGATGCTGCCTATGGCCGTGCCTATGAGATGGGTTACAGCGGTGTTTCCCTGGCGTACATGAAGAAAATCCCATCTACCGCCTATCTGACGGACACCCAGAAGGAGCTGGCCTGGGAGGCCGGAAAAGCGGCATCCGACATGGAAGCGGCCGAGAAAGCCGCCGCTATCGGAAAGCTGGCCAACGGCAAGACTGGATGGAAGAAGGGCGCGGTCAGAGGCGACGGTGTCACCGTGCAAGACCTGAACACCACCCTGAACAAGACCCAGGGCAAGGCGTACAAAGTTCTCAGCACCATCGCAGAGGCCACCGGCATTGACATTGTGCTGTATCGGTCTGAGCTGAAAGACGGGAAATACCAGGGTGCCCAGGGGCAGTACAAACCCAGCGAGCCGGGAACGCTGTACATTGACCTGAATGCCGGTGTCCTGCGTGAGATGAACGCGGACGAGCTGTCCAAGTACACCATGCTGCGTACTTTCTCCCATGAGTTCACGCATTTTATTGAAAATTGGAATCCGGTGCAGTACAATGAATTCAGACGAGTGGTGTTTGACACCCTGGACCAGCGGGGCGAGAACGTGGAGAAGCTGATTGCCGGCAAGCAGAAAGGCGGCATGAGCTATGACGCGGCCAGCCGGGAAGTGATTGCCGAGTCCATGACGGACATTCTGCCGGATGCGAACTTCGTGGAGACCCTTGCAAATGAGCATAAGACCATCTTCCAGAAGCTGCTTGATAAACTGAAAGAGTTCCTTTCTGACCTGAAGGAATACTTCTCCACTATCGGTTCCAACCGTTCCAGAGAGGCCAATGCCCTGAAAGAGCAGGTCGGGGATGCTGTGCATTATGTGGAAAACATTGTGAAAATGTTTGACCAGGTGGCAGTCCAGGCGGTGGAGAACTATCAAAAGACCGTTGCAACCGATGAGGTTATTGCAGAATCTGCAACGACCACTACCGAGGATGTACAGGCAGAAACCAAGACGGAAGTCGAGGAAGAAGTCAAGCCCGAACCGGAAGTGAAAACATCCGAGCCTTATGTCAGCGAGAACGGCTACACCATCACAGACAATGCGGAGTTTGGCAGTATTGAAATCAGCTTTGATGGAAAGCCCTCCGAGACAGTACGCAATGCGCTGAAGGAAAACAAATTCCGCTGGCACAAGCAGAAGCAGGTGTGGTATGGTAAGGCCGGCAGGGAGACCATCATCAAGGCACTTGACAATGCTTATGCAAGCCACAAAGAGGCATTGGAGAAGGCCGGGGAAGCCCTTCGCAAATCCAACGAGGATATGAAGGCATGGCGTGAATCCATCACTCCGAAAGAAAGTACAGAAGAAACGGCACAGGAAGTCACTGCACCGGCACAGAATGACGCATACACTTCCTTGTCTGAAAAGCTCCGCAAGTTTAACCGTGTAGACACCGAGCATTTTGTGTTCCGTCTGTTTAACAAGGATGGCAAATGGCATGGCAAGGTTGATGCGGCGGAGACGGATGTTGGCAGAGGCATTATGGTTTCCAATGCTCGTGGTGTTCATTACACCAGTGAAGTGTTTGATACTCGTCAGGAGGCTATGGATGATATTCTGGCCGTGG
The DNA here is from genome assembly GCA_028719885.1 of Bacillota bacterium. Taxonomy (GTDB): domain Bacteria; phylum Bacillota; class Clostridia; order Oscillospirales; family Oscillospiraceae; genus Faecousia. The sequence continues at coordinate 13,088 of JAQYLT010000066.1, read as the reverse complement.
CGAGAAACAATAAACTGCTGGATGAAAGTCCGGTGAATATAAAGGAGGAAACACAAAATGGCGAAAATGAGGATAACCAAAGACCAGTATTGGAGCCTGAACCCGATGGCCAAGGAACTGCACGACTATTGGATGAACTTCAAACCGAAGATGTACAAGGAACTGGCGGACAGCGGGAATCTGCTCGACCTGATTCAGAGGGAGGGAGAGAGGCTGAACGACATGGTGATCGAACTGACACCGCAGCTGGGTCTGGCGGGAGCGAAGGAAGTAGCCAGAGCGGAGATCTACGACGAGACGGAGGAGACCGAGGAAGATCCGGAGGAAGAGACGGAACAGGATCGGTGGAACAGGGAGATGTGGGAGAACTACGTCGAAATGATGAATCTTCTGAACGGGATGCGGAACGAGGAAAGCTAAGCCAGGAGGAAAAACAGGCCAAGGCGAAAAAGCTCCAGGATACTGTTTCTCAGCAGGTAGCGCAGAAATCCAAAGAGGCGCCGAAGGGCAAGAACTTTGTGATCGGGGAAAGTCTGAATCTGCCATCCGGCGAAAAGGCCAGATTCAAGGCCAACGTGGATGCCATCAGGCTTATTAAACAGCTGGAAACCGAGGGCCGGTATGCTACCGCAGCAGAACAGGAGGCACTTTCCAAGTATGTGGGCTGGGGCGGCCTGGCCAATGCCTTTGGCGAAATGCGGTACAACCAGGAGACCCGGAAGCGGGAAATGGTGGCGAAACCTGGCTGGGAAAAGGAATTCGCGGAGTTCCGGCAGCTTGTTACGGACGGCATCATTACCGAGGAAGAATACAGCGCCATGAGCGCCAGCACGAAGAATGCCCACTATACCTCTATGGAGGTAATCAAGGCCATGTATGACGGCCTGGAACAGCTGGGCTTCACCGGCGGCCGGATGCTGGAGCCTTCTTCCGGTGTTGGTAACTTTGTGGGCGGTATGCCTGTGAGCATGAGCCAGAATGTAAAGAGCTGGACCATGGTGGAGCTGGACCGGATTACCGGACAGATTGCAAAGTATCTCTATCCCAACGCGGATGTGCGCATCCAGGGCTTTGAGACGGCCAATATCCCGGACAACTACATGGATGTGGCCATTGGCAATGTGCCCTTCGGAAACTACGGTGTGGTTGACCGCAGCTATCCCAAGAGAATCACCAAGGCAATCCACAACTATTTCTTTGCCAAAACCCTGGACAAGGTTCGCCCCGGCGGACTGGTGATGTTCATTACATCCAGTTTCACCATGAACGGGCAGGATACTTCCATCCGCCAGTACATCATGGACAGGGCTGACCTTCTGGGCGCCATCCGGCTTCCCAATACCGCCTTTTCCGGGAATGCCGGCACGGAGGTTGTGACGGATATCCTGGTTCTGAAAAAGAGAGCCCCGGGAACGGAATACGGCGGCGAGGCATTTTTGCAAGCGCCTTACCGGAATATCGGCGGCACCTGGCAGGGGGCAAACGTCAATGAATATTTTGACAACCATCCGGAAATGGTGCTGGGAACGGCAGAGCTTTCCAGGGGTATGTACGGGGCCAATTCCCTTACATACAGCCCGCTGACGGACAAGGGAACCCTTGGAGATCAGATCCGGGAAGCGTTCCAGCATATCACCGGGAAGATGGACTACAAGACCCAGATCAGCCAGGAAAAGGCCAACTTTGCCGTGGAGAGAGCCGGGAAAAAGACCAAAGAAGGTGGACTGGAAGTCAAGGACGGAAAGGTATTCCGGAATGAAAACGGTAATCTTTCTGAGGTATCTTCCGACAAGGCCATGGCGGAACGTGTTTCCGGGCTCCTCGGTATCCGTGACGCATACAGGCAACTGGTCAACTATTTGCAGCAGGGTCAGGACGCGAAGTACATCAAGGCAGCCCGCAAGGAGCTGAACAAGGCATACGATGATTTTGTGAAAAAGTATGGCCCCATCAATTCTCCAAAGAACAAATCTGCCATTGCAGAAGACCCGGACAGCTATTCCCTGCTTTCCCTGGAAAACTACGATGCCAAGAAAAAAACCGCGACCAAGGCTGATATTTTCACGAAGGACACCATCAGCCCCAATAAGACGGTTACCCATGTGGATGATATCGCCTCCGGCGTGATTGTTTCCATCAACCGCACCGGCGGCATCGACACGGGCCTGATTGCAAAGCTCACCGGGAAAACCCAGGAGAGCGTAACCAGGGAACTGATTGACAGCCGCATGGCCTTTAAGACCAAGGATGGCAGTTTGGAAACACCGGAAACCTACCTTTCCGGCAATGTCCGGGCAAAGCTCAGAGAGGCGGAAGCCCTGGCACCCATGGACAAGGATTTCCAGAACAATGTGGAAGAACTTCGCAGAGTAATCCCGAAGGATATTCCGTTCAACGATATCTTTGTGGCCGTGGGTACGCCCTGGATTCCCAACAATGTCTATGCGGACTTTATCGCGGAAACCCTGGGCGGGTATAACAACGAGAACAGTTACAGAGGTCCGGATGTCACCGTTGGCAGGACGAATTCCGGAGAGTTCAAGATCGTTGTCAACAACAAAGTTCTCAGCGGCCGGTATCAGAACACCCAGAAGTGGGGCACCAAGCGCAGAACGTTCCTGGATCTGATGACCGCCCTGATGTCCAACGGCAGCCTGACCGTGAACGACTACATTGAGGACGGCAATGGCAGAAAGAAAGCTGTTGTCAACAAGGTGGAAACGGCAGCTGCCCAGGCAAAGGCGGAGGAAATCTCCAAAGAGTTCCAGGAATGGCTGTGGAAAGATGAAACCCGCAGAACAGAACTGGCTTCCCTGTATAACGAGACCTTCAACGCCCTTGTGCCGCCCAAATACAGCGGGAAAAACCTGACCGTCAACGGCCTCAACGCAGAATTCAGCCTGAGAGAACACCAGGCCAACGCGGTGCAGCGCATCATTTCCTCCGGCGGAAATACCCTGCTTGCCCACAAGGTAGGCGCAGGCAAGACGCTGGAAATGGCTGCCGCCGCCATGAAGCTCAGAGAGCTGGGCATTGTGAAAAAGCCTATGTTCGTGGTGCCGAAATCCCTGGTGGCCCAGTGGGGTGTGGAATTCAAAAGATACTTCCCGGCTGCCAAGCTGCTTGTCGCTGACGAAAAGAGTTTTACAAAGGGCAACCGAAAGACGTTCTCCAATCGGATTGCCAATGGCGACTATGACGCGGTCATTGTTTCCTATGAGCAGTTCGAGAAAATCCCCATGTCCGCCGCGTATAAGCAGGAATTCTACCAGCAGCAGATTGATGAAATTCTGGATGCCATTGCGGAGGAAAAGGCGGAGAGCCAGAGCGGCAAGGGTATCACCGTCAAGGAGATGGAGAAGAAGAAGGCGCAGCTTGAAAAGAAACAGGCAGAGCTGACGAAAAAACCCAAGGACGAGGACAATATTGACTTTGACCTGCTGGGCATTGACAGCCTGTTCGTGGACGAAGCGCACAACTTTAAGAATTTGCAGTATGTCACACGGATGAATAACATTTCTGGCCTGGGCAACACCAACGGGTCCCAGAGAGCATTTGACCTCTATACCAAGGTGCGGTATTTGCAGGGTCTGAACGGTGGCCGCGGCATTGTGTTTGCAACCGCTACTCCGGTTATGAACAGCATGGCGGAAATGTACATCATGCAGAAGTATCTGCAATCCGATATGCTGGAACAGCTGGGTCTGAAAACCTTCGATGCCTGGGCAAAGCAGTTTGGCGAAGTGGTCAACTCCGTGGAGATCAAGCCCAGCGGCCAGGGATTCCGAGTGAAGCAGACCTTCTCCAATTTCCGGAACCTGAACGAATTGCAGCTCCTTTTCCGCAGTTTCTCCGATGTTCTGACGGATGTTCCGGGGCTGAAAATTCCCAAGATGAAGGGCGGAAAGGTCAACACCGTTGTGTGTGAGCCTGGGCAGTTCCAAAAGGACTATATGGCGGAACTGGAGAAGAGAGCGGACAACGTGAAGAATGTGGACCCCTCTGTGGACAATATGCTGAAAATCACCAGCGACGGCAGAAAGGTATCCTACACCCAGCGCATGATCGACCCGACCCTTCCCTATGAACCCGGATGCAAGATTTACCGGTGCTGCGAGAATGTGCTTGCCGAATACAAGCAGAGCAACAGTATCAAGGGAACCCAGATCATCTTCTGTGACATGGCAACGCCCAAGGGCAGGAGCAGCACCGCAACCAACACGGAAATTTCCGATGATACGGATCTGGACACCAGCAGCGCCCAGCTCTATGACGATATGAAGGCTTACCTGGTGAAAAAGGGAATCCCGGCCAAGGAAATTGCCTTTATTCATGACGCGGACACGGACGAGAAGAAAAAACAGCTCTTTGCGGATGTGAATGACGGCAAGGTGAGAGTGCTGATCGGCTCCACCGGCAAGATGGGCGTGGGCATGAATGCCCAGAAACGGATTGTGGCCATCCACCATCTGGACGCCCCCTGGCGGCCCGGCGATGTGGAACAGCGTGACGGCCGTGCTTTCCGCCAGAAGAATATGAACGAGGAAGTATCGAAGTACACCTATGTGACCGAGGGAAGTTTCGATGCCAGACTTTGGGATATTCTGGACAGAAAACAGCACTTCATTGAGCAGATCATGAATGGCGAGGATATCGGCAGAAGCGCGGAGGACACCGGCGACGTTACCCTTTCCGCGGCTGAGGTCAAAGCCCTGGCTTCCGGCAATCCCATGATTATGGAGCAGGTGCAGCTGAGCAATGACCTGACCAAGCTGAATGACCTGAAAAAAGCCCACAATTCCAGCATTGTGGCGGCCAAGGCAAAGCTGCTTTCCGACGAGCAGAGAATTTCCACCCTGGAAAGGAACATTGCAAACTGCAAAGCGGACATCAAAGCCAGAGTGGACACCTACTCCGACGGAAAGTTCTCTATGCGGGTGGGCAATCAGACGTTCACGGAAAAGAAAGATGCCGGCATTGCGCTGTCCACGGCCATTGTGGCTAAGGCAAAGCAGGGTGAATTTGTGACCGTGGGCAAGTTTGCCGGGTTTGACCTTCGGGTGATCAAACAGGGCACCGAGTACACCGGCCACATCACCGGCAAGCAGGGGTACAAGTTCAACGTCTATACCGAGAACACCACCTACATGGTAAACCACATCATCAGCATTGTGGAAGGCCTGGAAAACAGGCTCCATGGCTGGACGAACAGTCTGGCAGAGACTATCGCAGACCGTGACGCCCAGGAAAAGATGATTGCTGAACCCTTTGCAAAGCAGGCGGAACTGGATCAGAAGCTGGCCCGCTACAACGAGGTCATGGCCATCCTGAATCCGAAGGAAGAACAGGTGATTGGAGACAATGACAGCATTCAGGAGCAGAGCCGGGATTATCTGGAAGATGAGCAGAAGAAATACTCCTATGCGTGGTTTTCCGCGAAGCCGGATATGGTGATTACAACAGTTGATGATACAAGTACCTATCAATCAAAGGATGATAGAAAACGAATCATCGACAATGCTGTTGCCAATGCCAAAAATGCTGGAACAGTAAACAGCGCCGGAAATGCGGTTATCCATGTGGCTGACAACGGCGCGGATGTCATTGTATCCAAAACCGGGATCAGACACAGCCTTGACCGCAGAGCATCCGTTGTTGGCCCGGTTGCAGAGCATGTTGGTGAAATCCTGAAGAATGCCATCCAGGTCAATGAGCTGAATCCGCGATCTGATAATATCAAAGATTCCTATATCCTCATGTCTGTCGCAAAAAACAAAAAGAACGAGCCGTATATCGTCTCGTTCGTGATCAATCGCTATTCAAATGAGCTTGTGGATATGGATGTCATGTACTCCGTAAACGCAAAAACGGAACCAGCCGGGAGCTTATCCCCAAGCATTACGGCGCAAAGCACCGGTTACTTTACTGGTTCCACCATCAATATAGCGAATTATCTGGACTTTGTCAATCAGTATTTCCCGGACGTTTTGCCGGAAGATGTTCTGAAGCATTACGGCCATGATAGCAGACCGGAGGGCACGCTGGGAAGCGACGCGCTCTACCAGGAACGCAGCGAAGCCCTGACAGACCGGGATATCCTGGAAATGGCGGCGGAAAATGTACAATTGCAGGCCGCTGACATGACCGAGGGAGAACGAGACGCGCTGAGAATCTTCCAGGACCGCCTTGGAAATCTTCGGTATCTACAACAGCAGAGGAAAGAACAGGGTAGGCTCTACAAGGAGCAGCAGTTCGGCCCCAATGTGGACCGGAAAGCGGCGGAACAGACCCATGAGCGCATGAAGATTCTGGATGCTCAGATCCAGAGGGCCAGTGATGCGGTGCTGGATGTGCAGGAAAAGCCGGTACTTCGCCGGGTGCTGCAAAATGCCAGAACCATTGTGGAACAGGCCCAGCGGGAGAAGGACGATCAAAAATTCCAGCGCTGGCTGGACCGCCGGGACAATGCGGCGGCCATCAAGAAGTACCGGGAGAGAATCCGGACGGATGTGAACGACCTGACCGGCTGGATTCTGAAGCCGGACAACAAGAGCGTGGTCAATCACGTTCCGGAGGCCCTGAAAAATGCCGTGGTTCCGTTCCTGACCAGCATTGACTTCATGAGCAAACGGCAGCTTCGCGGCGGTGACGCCACGGTGGCGGACAAAGCATTCCTGGATCAGCTGAACAAGCTGAAAAAGGTGATGAACAGCATTGGCGGATTCGACCTGAACGATGCCTATGAGGGCTACGCGGATCTTCCGCCGGACTTCATGCAGAACCTGGACAGCTTCATTCAATCCGCCCAGGAGCTTCTGAAGAGCAGCGACGGGGAATTCATCATCAACAAGATGACGGCTGCGGAGCTGAAAAGCCTGAGCAAGGTGGTACGGAACCTGAAACAGTTTATCAAGCAGATGAACCGGTTCCACAACAATGCCATGTTCCAGCACGTTTATGATGCCGGTGATAATTCCATCGACTTCCTTTCCCAGATGAAACCGGCGGAGAACACCGGCGGCGTGTCCAACTTCCTGTTCTGGCAGCAGATGCGCCCGGCCTACGCCTTTGAGCGGTTCGGTGATGGCGGCAAGGCCGTCTATGATGAACTGCGGCGAGGGCAGGCAAAGCTGGCATTCAACACCCAGGAGATTCTGGAATTCTCTGAAAAAGCGTACAAAACCGAGGAAGTCAAAGCCTGGGAAAAGCAGGTGAAAACCATTGACCTGGGCCCTGCCGGCGTGGTCAAAATGAAAGTTTCCCAGATCATGTCGTTGTACGAGCTGAGCAAGCGGGAGCAGGCCATGGGCCACATCCTGGGAGAGGGCATCCGTGTGGCGACCTTCAAGGACAAGAACGGAAAGAAAATCTCCGACCCCGGCCACACCCTGACCCCTGTGGAACTGAACCAGATTCTCAGTGAACTGACACCGAGACAGCGGGAAGTTGCGGACAAGCTGCAACAGTTCATGCAAAGCAAGGGCGGCGAATGGGGTAACTACGTCTCCATGGCACGGTTCGGAGAACGGCAGTTTGGCGAGGAACATTACTTCCCCATCAACTCCGACGGCCGGTATTTGCAGGTGGACGCGGACGAGAAACCCGGGGCGGCATCGCTGTATGCGCTGCTGAACATGGGCTTTACCAAGCAGGTCCAGGAAAAGGCAAAGAACCGGATCGTGGTGTATAGCATCTTCGATGTGTTCTCCAACCACATGGCCAGCATGGCACAGTACAACGCCATGGCGCTGCCGCTGGTGGACACGCTGAAATGGTTCAACTATCAGCAGGTGGACATCCACGAGGACGGCACCAAGACCCGCCTTGGCAGTGTCCGGGATCAGATGGACCGGGTATATGGCACTCCGGTGGAGAGCAGACCGGGCAGCGGCAAACGGGGCTACGCCCAGAACTTTGTGATCAACATCATCAAGGCATTCAACGGAACCGAAGCACAGGGTTCTCCCATGGATGAACGCGGTATGAAACCCCTCCACAAGTACAACCGGGCCCAGGTGGCCTACAATTTCCGCGTGGTGATTCAGCAGCCCATGGCCATTACCCGGGCGGCGGATATCATAGACTACGCCTCCATTATCCGTGGCATGAAGCTGTCACCGGCTGCCATCCAGAAGAACATCCAGGAAATGCAGAAGTACAGCGGCATCGCAGCCTGGAAGTCCCTGGGATTCTACGACGTGAACATTTCCAGAGGGCTGACGCAGCTGATCAAGCACGACGAAAGCCGCATGGACAAGTTCATTGACGTGGGCATGAAAGGCGCGGAGACGGCGGACACCCTGACCTGGGCGGCTATGTGGAGCGCCTGCAAGGAGGAAGTCATCCGCAAACAGCACCTGACGCCGAAAAACGAAGGCTTCTATGAAGCGGTTACCAAGCTCTTTGAGGATGTGATCTACAAGACCCAGGTGGTGGACAGCGTTCTGACCAAGAACGAGTTCATGCGGGATAAGGGATTCTGGGCCAGGGCCGTTGGCTCCTTTATGAGCGAGCCGACCACCACCGCCAGTATGCTCCTGAATCGGATTGACGAAATGAACCGGGACCGTCAGCGCGGCCTGTCCTTCCAGAGGGTATGGCAGAAGAACGGGAAACGGTTCGTCCGGACGGTGTATGTGTATGCGGTGGGCGCGGTTATCCTGGCGGCTGTACAGGCCGTGGCGGACGCCATGCGGGACGATGATGATTATGAGACCTTCCTGGAAAAATGGCTGGAGGCGTTCAAGGGGAACGCCCTGGATGAGCTGATGCCGTTTAACAAGCTCCCGATTGTCAGCGACGTGTATGAGTTGGGGAAATCCTTGCTGGACATCTTGACGGATCTGGATGTATACGGCAATCCGCCAAGCTCCGTGATCATGCAATGGTATGACAGCCTGGTCAAGGGCGTGGAGATCATTTATGACAAGATCAGCGGAGAGGACACCAATTACACCTGGTACGGCGGCGCTTATAAGCTGCTGCAGGCTGTTTCCGGTATGGTCGGTGTTCCGGGCGCGGCAATCGTCCGGGAGGCCGTCACCGCATGGAACAACACCGTGGGAGCCATGGCACCAAGTCTCAAGGTCAAGAGTTATGACCCGGGCGAAAAGAACAATATCCGATACGCTTACCAGGACGGCTATCTGACGGCGGAAGAAGCTACCGCAGAATTGCTTAACAAGGGGCTGGTGGATACCGAGGATGAAGCATACTTCACCATCCAGGGCTGGGATGATCCGGACGGAAGCTATTCCAGGTTCGATGCCGTGTATGACGCGGTACGCAACGGCGGAGACTTTGACGCAGCTATGGACGAGCTGACGAACCACGGATATACCGACAAAGATGTACTCAGCAATGTCAAGGGCCAGATCGGAACCTGGTACCGGGATGGTGAAATCACCAAGCAGCAGGCTGTCCAGATGATGGGCAAATACCTTGGTATGGACAGCGACGATATCACCGCCACGGTCAACAAGTGGAGCAGTAAGGTGGTGACCGGCATTGCATTCGAAGATATCAAGGACAGCTACCTGAACAGCGAGATCACCGAAAAGCGGGCAGTCGATATGTATGTTCTCTACGGCGGATACACCCAGGAGAAAGCCACCGAAACCGTCAAGAAGTGGAAGTACGAAAAGGAAACCGGTGTTGCCTATGATGACATGAAAGACGCGTTTATGGATGGCGAGCTGAGTGAACGCGAAGCTGTTTCCGCCAGAGTGGAATACGGCGGCGTCAGCCAGGAGGATGCGGAAGACACGGTGGCCAAGTGGAAGTACGAAAAGGAAACCGGCGTCGAGGGTGCCGGCACCGGTGAAGCAAAGGACTACTACGAATTTGCCAAGCCGAACGGTATCAGCGCGGACACCTACCACAGCTACTACGAGCAGAAGTCCGGCATTCACGCGGATGTGGACGCGGACGGAAAAGCAATCAGCGGCAGCAAAAAGGAGAAAATCCTGCGGATTATCGACGCGCTTCCTCTTTCCAGCGCACAGAAAGACGCTCTGTATTTTGCAGAGGGCTGGGCGGAAAGCAGACTGTACGAAGCACCCTGGCATTAACAAAATAATTGCGCCTCCGGGATAGAAACCCGGGGGCGCTTTTTGTTATGCTGTTATCAGAAAGAGTTCGGAGGTGTATGCGCGTGGTTCAGATTGATATTTCCGGGGCAAAAGCAGTCGTGCGGAAGCAGGATGTGCTGACGGTCGGCATGGTTGGGGAAACGGTGGTGTTTCGCTTTGACGAGGCGTGGGACGGTCTTTCCAAGACTGCCATTTTCAATCAGGCCGACGTGGCGAGAGACCGATTCCTGGCCGAGTATGCGACCACGATTCCGTGGGAGGTGCTTCATGTTCCCGGCCTGCCGGTTCTGATAGGCGTATACGGCACCAATGGGGACGGCAGCGTGGTGATCCCCACCATCTGGGCAACCACGAACCCGGTGAAATCCGGCGCGAATCCCTCCGGAGATGAAAGCGCAGCTCCCCCTGACCCGACAGTATATCAGGAGATATTGCAGGCGATCAATTCCGGTAAGCTGAAGGGTGAGAAGGGTGACACGGGAGCCCAGGGTCCGCAGGGCGAAAAAGGAGACACCGGAGCCACCGGTGCTACTGGCCCGAAGGGCGACGCATTCACCTATGCAGACTTTACCGCCGAACAGCTGACGGCGCTCAAGGGCGAAAAGGGCGATACAGGTTCCCAGGGTCCCAAGGGAGACACCGGGGCGACCGGCCCTAAAGGTGATGCGTTTACATATGCGGATTTTACCGCTGAGCAGCTTGCCGCCCTGAAAGGCCCCAAGGGTGATAAAGGAGATACAGGCGCGACCGGGCCGAAAGGAGATACCGGCCCCACTGGCCCCGCTGGGCCGAAGGGCGTATCCGGCGTCTATGTTGGCAGCGGCGATATGCCTGATGGCTATAACGTGCAGATTGATCCGGACGGCACACCTTCCGACGATTACATCAACAGTCTCATCGACACAAAGCTGGGGGTGATCGAAAATGGCGCTTACTGATAAGCTGACGGCGGTCGCGGACGCAATCCGGGAGAAGGACGGGAGCGCGGATAAGCTGACGCTCGATCAGATGCCGCAGAAAATCAGGGATATCTCTACCGGAACCGATACCTCCGACGCTACCGCTGCAGCTGATGATATTGCTGAAGGAAAAACTGCATACGTAAACGGGGTAAAAGTAACTGGGTCTATTAAAGAGGTTCCGAGTATTGTTAAGTATGATCCAGTCGTAGCAGAAACACTCGTTGTATCATCGGATAGCAGTGGAAGCGCATCCAATCCTGGAAAGGACAGATTTCATATCGGTTTTACTTCGCAGATTGAAGAATCTGACGGAAAGAATATCGTTTCGCCAGGAACAACACTGGCGCATGTCGTTGATCCTGCAGAATTCGGTAACGCTACGGCAGCCGATGTCGTTGCCGGAAAAACATTTACCTCAGCAGCTGGGCTAAAGGTAACCGGAACCCACGAATGCACTGGCGGAATCGACACCTCTGATGCCACGGCAACCGCGGGAGATATTTTGTCGGGCAAGACTGCCTATGTAAATGGATCTAAGGTCACGGGATCGATTGCTGCAAAGATCGCATCCGATATTACAGCAAGCGGAAAAACCGTTACGGTGCCTGCCGGGTATTATGCATCCAGCGCAGATAAGAGCGTCGAAACTGCAACTCAGGCAACTCCATCTATCTCCGTGGATACTTCCGGTAAGATTACCGCTACTTCTGAGCAGTCTGCTGGTTATGTTACTGCCGGAACAAAGAGTGCGACTAAGCAATTATCCACACAGGCGGCTCAGACTATCACTCCTGGTACTACTGATAAAACTATTGCATCAGGTAAGTATCTTACAGGAGATCAGACGATAAAGGGTGATTCGAATCTGTTAGCGTCCAACATCAAGAGCGGAGTTTCCATCTTCGGTGTGTCTGGAAGTTACAGTGGTAGTTCTGGCGGAGGAAGTCTTACCTCAAAATCTGGAACTATAACTACCTCATCTTTTGATACAGGATTTTCTGAAATTGTTGCGATCATCATTGATAAAGCCAGTGTAAACAGCACGGGGCTGACTGAGGCATCGTTCGTTCCAATTCTGGGAAAAGGAACCGTGTCCGGGTGCAGCAGCTATAGCACCTATATGAAACAATATGCCTCAAAAATTTCTTCCAATTCCTGTAATGTGGAAGGCGGAACATTCAATTGGGAAGATACGAACAGTACGTACGCATTCAAAGAGGGTGATACGTATTCCTGGTTCGCCATAGGCTATGAATAAGGAGAAGGAAACATGATGAGAAAGTTTTTTTCTGTTATGATGGTTGTTCTGATTGCCGTTTGTTTGGCGGTGAGCGCATACGCCGTCACGCCCACCATCAAGGTTCCCAGCATCAAGATTCCGGCCGTCAAAGTACCGGAGGTCAAGGTTTCGGACAGTTTCTGGGACAAGTGGTTCGCGGAGCATCCCATCAATATCAAGCTGAGTTGACATACCTGGAACGGATTCCGGCACTGACGGTATCCAAAGAAGTAGGAGGAGAGAAAAATGAATCTGCACAAACTCATTTTCACTGAAAACGCCTGTTACAAAACCGGTAGAAAGATGAAGCCGCAGGGCATCATGCTGCATGGTATCGGCACTCCGCAGCCAGAGCGGCCAGTGGCAGACAGAGAAAATGTTTGGAGGTAAATATAGACATGGCATCAATACTTAAAGTGCGAGATGCAGACGGAACAGTTCACGAGATTTATTCACTACAGGGCAAAACCGCCTACCAGTACGCACAGGAGGGCGGCTACACCGGCACGGAAACGGAGTTTGCGGCAAAGATGGCGGAGGAGATGCCAACCATAGACGACACGCTGACCCAGATCGGCCAGGCAGCGGATGCTGCCAAGGTTGGTGAGGAACTTCGTTCGCTTTCTGAGGAGATTGCGAACCTTAATACTGATGGGATCTCTGCGACCGCCAGAAATCTGCTGATTACTATTCTTCGCAATGGAGTATACATTAGCGACCAGAATGCAAATATCACGGGCTTGGGAATTGCGCTTG
>JAQYLT010000065.1 GCA_028719885.1 Bacillota bacterium | reverse complement strand
AATAGGAAGCAGATGCCGCTATCGTCACGATGCTGGGTCGCTCCCCCCACGGGGAGCGTGGATTGAAATAAAAGGTTCAGGAATTGAAAGAATTTGCGGCTTGTCGCTCCCCCCACGGGGAGCGTGGATTGAAATCTGAAGCGCCGCAAAGGCAGAACCAGCGGACACACCGTCGCTCCCCCCACGGGGAGCGTGGATTGAAATCCCCTGCAAAGCGGACGGAACGACATTTAAGCCGGTCGCTCCCCCCACGGGGAGCGTGGATTGAAATGCATTATTTTCTTTCTGGGTAAAACGTGGGCCTTGTCGCTCCCCCCACGGGGAGCGTGGATTGAAATAGCTGCTCTTTTCCAACAGGGAGCTGCTGTATCTCGTCGCGCCCCCCTCGTAGGGGGGGCGTTGTTTGCAGGTAAGCTTATGAATGCCGATAACCCTTAAAATAATTTATCCGAACTGTTGCAGCAAAATACGCCATGGGCCCCGCTTTGGAGTCCATGGCGTTTTTGATTCGGACACAGGATTCCCAAAGGCGCTCCGCCGGGAATTCGTACACTTATTGTCTGTAGACTCATTGTATTCCATTCTGTAAAATATTGAAAAAAACGGAGGCCAAGTCAATGGATATCATCAAGGTTTTTGGCAGCAATGTACGGCAGTATCGAATGCAAAGAAACCTCTCTCAGGAAAAGTTTGCCGAACTTTGCGGGTTACACCGAACCTATATCAGTGATATTGAATGCTTTCGCAGGAGCATCTCCCTGGATAATATTCAGAAAATCGCCGATGCTCTTGAAATCGATACCTACAAATTATTTTTGGAGGACGATTCATGCATTATTCCCTAACTCCTTCTCAGCTCAAAAGAATCAAAAAAGGTCTCAGAGCAGCAATTGCCGTTCCCTTTATCGATGATGTTGAAGATTACGTCGTTGAAGCCATTTTAGATTGCCGATCTGCCCCACCTGATCGGTCCGGCTGCCCAAAAAATGGAAATCGTCTGAAAAGGACTGTATGCGTGCAGCCTCCCGCATTGTCAGGCCACGAACCTCTCTGGGGTGAGCAAAGCACCTTCTCCGTCTTTGTGGTATTCCATAGTGGGACATGTCAATTTTCTGAACCTTTACTCTGTAGCCCCATTCTTCAAGGGTAGAAACAATCTCTTGCCTGACGACACCATCAAAGGCATTATAGATCTCAGCAACATTCTCAAGAATGACTACTTTGGGCTGGATGCACTTCACAAATCTTAAAAAGGCTTTGTAAAGCTGGTTCCGAGGGTCGTCCAGAAACCGCCCGGAAGCCGGGGTGTTTTTTGAAAACCCTTGGCACGGCGGTCCTCCAATGATAACGTCAATATTTTCAGGTTTCTGCCCAATTTGTTTCAGTACTTCAATGGGGTCTGCATCTGCAACATCCAATTGCAATGTCTTCGCATTTTTATGATTATACTGGTAGGTTTTTAAAGCGATTTCCCAAATATCAAGCCCGGCGACAATATTGAAACCTTTTTTAGCCAAGCCCCAGGACATTCCTCCACATCCGCAAAAGAGGTCCAGCACATTATATCTCTCCATTTTATTCCCTTTCTGAACGAATGCTGATTTGATTATAGCATAAGGAAAGTGCTAATTCAAGGGAAACTGTTTTTTCAGGAAACAGCAGTATTGAATGAACAAAAAATAACGAGTGCCCTGAATCAGAACACTCGTTATGGTGCGAGAGAGGGGACTCGAACCCCCACGGCGTAACCACACGCACCTCAAACGTGCTTGTCTACCATTCCAACACTCTCGCAGTTGCCAGAATATTATAACCACTACAGGGGATTTTGTCAACAGTTTTTTCCGAAAAAGGGAAAACATCCATCCGTCATTACAGCAGGCTCTTCCGCTTCCAGATTCTGCCCAGCTCCCACAGGCCCAGCAGCGCTCCCAGGGGCCAGCGAAGATACCAGGCATCCTTGCCCACATAGAACAGCAGAACGCCGATGCCAAAGAACGCCGTATACTTCACCTCGGCAGCCAGAGAGAATGGGTAACGCCCTTTGCCCAAGAACCGCCGGCAATAGATTTGGTGGATGGTCACCTGGAGGCCGTGGGACAGCAGGGTGGCCACCGCCGCGCCAACCATGCCATACAGGCGGATGAAGACATAGTTCAGCACCAGGTTCACCAGTGCCGCCGCCACCGTTGCCGCCGCCACTGCGCCGGTTTTCTGGTGGAAGAGCTCAAAGTTTACCGGGAAGGTGCATAGCATATTTGCAAAGTAGCTGGCGGTAAACACCGGAATCAGCTCCAGGCCCGGCCAGAATTCCTCCTCGGCATAAACGTGGTACACCTCCCGCACCAACAGCACAAAGCCCACGGAAAGCACGGCATACAGCTCCAAAAAGTGCTCTCCCTGGCGGGCCGCCTGCCGGTTTCTGTCCTGCTTCATATCGTCAAAGAAGAACGGCACCCAGCTGTTATTCAGCGCGTTGAAGATGGTAAACATAATTCCGGACAGGGTATAGGCCAGACTGTAGATTCCGGATTCCGAGGCGCCGGCCATCTGCTTGAGCATGAGGATGTCGCTGCTGCCCAGGATGGAATAAGCCAGATTCTGAAACACCAGCGGCACGCCCAGGAAAAGGCAGAACTTCCAATAGTGTCTACTGTAAAATGTCTTTCCCTTATAAAGAATCCAGATGCAGCCTGCAAGGCCCACTGCGCCGTAAACCAGGACATTGCCCATGATTCTGCCCAGATACCGCTGCTCCTGGGGGCTGTTCAGCACAAATACCAGCGCCACGCCCAGGGATGCCACCGCGATAAACACGCTGAGCAGCATGTTTTTATCCGCTTTGAACTCATAGGTGAATTTGCTGTTCAGAAAATTCACGCCAAAGGTTCCGAAGGCCTGAATCAGCAGCAGCCCGATGAGCCACCGTTCCATTTTCAGCCCTCGGGAGATGGGCCCGGCAAAGGCAGCGATGATCAGGGCTCCAATTCCAAAAGACAGCAGGGAAATCGCCATGGCGGCGGACTGGTAGGCGGGCTGCTCCTCCTCCGGGAATTTCACCCGGGCATTGACAATGGTCGCATTGGTTTGCAGCGACAGCACTGTGGCGGCGATTCCCGCCCAGGTGGTAAAGGAGGCAAGGTTTCCGTAGCCATCCGTGCTCAGCAGCCGGGAAAACAGGGGCGCAGAAATCAGGGAAATACCCTGGAGCAGCAGAATGCTGAGGAAGTTGAAAAACGCAATGCGGTTAATACTTTTCTTCATGATTTTTTACTCGATTTCTTAAAAAATCGTCCGGTATGCACCACAGCGGGAAACAGTCCGAAGGCGGTGATGACCATTTCGATCCGACCCAGGAGGGAGAACTTGTCATATTTCATGGCAAAGCCCAGATGGCCCCGAAGCGCCCGGCGGTACTGGGCATGCTCCTTGGCAAATTGCTCCCGGGTGGCCTTTTCTTCCAAATCCAAAGTCTGGACAATGTATTTCTGGGCAACGATGAGAAGATACCGGGCATCCGGCGCCAATTCCGGCAGGGAGCGGCACACATCTTCATATACCTGGGATGCATTCTGAACCGCGTGAAAGGATTTCTCGGAAATGGCAGAGCTCGTAATACTGTTCTCCCGGTGGAGATAGTGATAGACGGGCCTGGGCAGCATGGCCCCGCCCCCCGCCAGCAGCACCAGCCGATAGGTGGTGGGCACATCCTCCACCACCCGGCCCACCGGGTAGCGAATCTGCTGAAACAGCTCCCGGGCATAGAGCTTATCCCAGGCAGCAGAGTCCAGGTGATCCCACCGGAAAATCCGGTGCACCAGCTCCTTGCCGGGGACAAATTCCTCTTTCTCCGGGCAGAGCCCAACCTGTGACTGACCGGTAGTTTCGTCCTCGTCGTACCGTCCGGCGCAGACCAGCTTTGCATTGTATTTTTCCGCCACGGCCAGCATGGCCTCATAGGCGTTCCCATCCAGCCAGTCATCGCTGTCTATAAAGGAAAAATAATCCCCTGTGGCAATGTCGATTCCCGCGTTCCGGGCATCGCTGAGGCCGCCGTTCTCTTTGTGAATGACCCTTACCCGGCTGTCCTCTTGGGCGAATTGGTCGCAGATCGCCCCGCAGCCATCCGGGGAACCGTCATCCACCAGAATCACTTCCAAATTTCGATAGGTTTGATTCAAAATGGATCGAACACATTTGGCCAGATACCGCTCCACCTTATAGATGGGCACAATCACACTGATCAACGGTTCTTTTTTCATTGTGTCCTCCCCTCCCCGGCGATTTCCCGGTAAATTTCCAGCAGCCGATTCAGATTTTCCTCCGGAGCATGGGTTTTCAGGGCATGCTGCCGGGCCAGAGCCCCCATTTCCTCCGCCCGTTCCTCCATCCGGAACACCTCCATGATGTAATGGGCCAGCATATAGGGCGCGGTGGACTGATACACATAGCCCTCACCGGGGCGGAGCATGTTGGAAACACCTCCCACATCCGCCGCCACGCAGGGAACCCCCAGAAGCATGGCCTCCCCCAGGGAATTGGAGGAATTCTCAATGGTGGACGGCAGCACAAACACATTGGACTGGAGAAAGGCCTGCTTCATCTGCTCGGCGTTCAAATCTCCCAGGAATTCCATCTTCCCCATCAAGCCCTGTTCCCGGCAGAACCGCTCCAAATAACGGAAATAGTACTCCTGCCGCAGT
The DNA here is from genome assembly GCA_028719885.1 of Bacillota bacterium. GTDB lineage: Bacteria > Bacillota > Clostridia > Oscillospirales > Oscillospiraceae > Faecousia. The sequence continues at coordinate 79,798 of JAQYLT010000065.1, read as the reverse complement.
TTTTTCTTGAAATCGGACGCAAAGAAGCTCTCCCCGGTGACACTGAGGGTTGCATCGGGAAATTGGGAAAGCACCAACGGAAACGCTTCCAGCAGGTAATGGAAGCCTTTCACCGGATACAGGCAGCTGGAAGCAAAAATCCGGTGCTTGATTCCCCGGTCATAGCGCCAGCTGTCCTGATAGAAAGGCTTCCGCAGGGTTTCATTGCAGAAGTGGTAGTGAATATTGGGATTGATCTGCTGGGTGAGGGCTCTGTCCCAGTCCGTTCTTCCAATCACATGGGATACCTGCCTCAGCGCCTGGCACTCCATATCGCCCCGAAGCCGGAATTTCTTCTGCTGCTGACGCAGGTTATCCCAGCGCAGCAAATCCCGCAGGGTGCTCCGGCGGCACACCCTTTCCGGCAGTCCCTCGCAATAATGCCGGGCGCACACGCTGCAAAGCCCCTGGATGCTGATGACAACCCGGTCCGCCATGCCGACCTTTTCCGCCGCATTGACCATGGCCAGGCAGTGACCATACTCGGTGCCCCAGATGTGAATCACATCCGGCTCAAATTCTTTCAGCCGAATTCCGAACTGGGTTTCCAGAGAGGGACTGTAGACATGGGGCTTCTCCTCCGAAAACAGGGCATAGGCCGTCCGGTCATCCAGGCGGCCGGAGTGGTCCCCTCCCCGGCAGAGCAGCAGCATGGTCAGCTTCTGCTGCCGCAGATCGGACAGGACATGATCAATCCACATGCCGCCGTCGTTGCTGCCGCCCATATGGGCACGAACCCCACCGGGGATGATATTGCAAAGCCACAGTACTTTCATGATTTTCCTTTCCCCTCCAGCATTTCCAGGACCTTGGCCGCCTGCACCACATTGTTCCGCTCCCGCAGCACGAACTGCCGGGCCTGGCAGCCCTTTTGGAACAGCTCCTCATCGGTCAGAGAGAGCACCTGGCGAAGAGCCTGGGCCATGCCCTGAGGCGTCTCCTCCCGGAAAAAATACAGATGGGGGAGATATTCCTCCGGCAGGCAGGGCAGCGCCGTGGTGAGCACCGGTGTGCCTGTGGACATATATTCCATGGTTTTGGACGGGAACGAGTATTTCACAAATTCCTCGTCCGATGGCCGGGGATTCACCAGCAGGGTGGCCTCCATCTCCTTTTCCACCACCTGACTGGGCAGCAGCAGACCACCGTAGAAGATGGACGGGTCCCGGGCGGCGATTTCTTCCAGCTCCTGCTGATAGTCGCCGGTGCCATAGATATGGAGCTCCGCATTGGGAATGGCGGCCTGGCGGAAGCCCTCTACCAGCCGCTCCACGCCGTAAATTCGGTGGATGCTTCCGGCATACATACAGATGCGTTTTTTGCTCTTTTTCGCCAGAGAGGGCTCTCTGGACGCCATGGTGATATCCGCATGGCCCTCCAGCACCACATAGGGCTTTCTCTTTTTGTTCACCCGGTTGTTCATAAGCTCCGTAAGCACCACATAATCCGTACAGTGGCGGATGAGATACTTGGACAGCGCCTCCGTGGCGCCGTCGCCCAAAAACTCCGGCAGATCGGTGATGATTCCAACACACCGGCAGCCCTTGATTTTGGACGCCAGCAACGCCCCCAGGCCGGCCATCTGGTTCCAGCAGTCGATCATCACCACACTGTCCCCATCCAGCAGCTTCATGCAGCGGGAAAAGGAGCCCAGGAAATAATGGAGCCACCGCCGCAGCACCGAACGATAGGTAGGAATATAGTGGTAGCGCACCTTGCCTGCGGTTTCATCCGGAGGTGAAATCACGCCGGAGCCTAAGATCGCTTCCTCCGCCGAGGGATAGCTCACCACATCCACCTGGGTGTGCTCCGCCAGGCCCTCCGCAAACAGCCGGTTGTATTTCTGGGCCTGAAACGCCGGCGCGGTGCCGGAGCCGCCATACAGCCTGGCATAGGAAGCTTCGGAGATGCATCCGGCGGCATACACAATTTTCACACAGTTCCCTCCCAATGGAGATTCTTTCCGATTATCTCTCCATTTCAGATGATCGGATTTCGTAGACATATTGACAGATTGGAATTTAGCGGGCAGATTCGTATGGGGTATGTTCCAACATGTGCGTAGGGAACGGATTTATCCGTTCCGAAACGTCAGTTACCATCCACGGTTCGTTGGATGGTAACGGGTTCCAATTAATTCCAACATATTTCATTCAACATACCCCGATAAAAACGTTACCGAGGCGGAATGCATAAATGCATTCCCTACGCAAATAACAACATTTTTATGATGATTCGAAACTGGGTACTTCCCAGAACGGGCGGAACGGATAAATCCGTTCCCAACGAATCACCTCTGCAAATTCCAATTTCAAAATCAGCATATTAAGGCCAATATCTAATTTGTATTCTACCATATGCCTGCAATTACGGCAAGAAAAATTTCCCCGCTCCCCAAAGGGGGAGCAGGGAAAAATCAGTCTTGGGCGCAGTGGCGGATGATAGCATGCATCTCATCCAGGTGGGCGATCATATCCCGGCACAGGGCAATCTGGTTCCGGGTGCGGACCAGGTTGTGCTCCGGATAGTCGGTTTTGAAATAGAGGTCCCCCCGGAGATAGTCATCCAGGAACCGAACCACCAGCTCTGCTGTCAGGCAGACGCAGCTGTCCGCCAGGGTATCCAGCTCCAGCGCCGTCATGGTGTTTCTGGTTTTCTCCAGGAAGCCCTGGGCAAAGGCCTGAAACACCTCCAGGTCGATGCCAACCCGGTGGTATTCCGGGCTGTCCTCCGCCACGTGGTTGGCGGCAAAGCGGATGGCATCTCCAAAGTCATGGCCCATCAGGCCGGGCATCACCGTGTCCAGATCGATCACCACCAGGGCGTCATTGGTTTTGGCATCGAAGAGCACGTTATTGATCTTGGTGTCATTGTGGGTCACCCGCAGGGGGAGCTTCCCCTCCCGGCCCAGGTCCGTCAGCAGGCAGGCCCGGTCCCGGATGGACTGGATGTATTCGATTTCCTCCCGGGCGCTGCTCACCCGTCCTACCGCGTCCTGGGCAATGGCTTCATCCAGGCTTTCGTACCGGCCCCGGGTGTTGTGGAAGCCGGGAATGGTCTCCACCAGCAGCCCGATGTCGAAATCCGCCAGCTGGGTCTGGAATTCGCCGAAGGCACTGCCCGCGTTTCGGAGAATCCGTGGGTCGGAGGAGGCGCTGTAGGTGACGGAGGGGACATAGTTCATCACCCGCCAGAAATTGCTGCCGTCCAGCCAGTAGGTTTTCCGGTCCTGGGTGTGATGGAAATGCAGGGAAAGCTTGTTAGGGCATTTTGCCCGGATGTGCTCCGTCACCAGGTCGATGTTGTTCATCAGGCCAACGGGATTCCGGAAGGCGTAGGTATTCACATTTTGAACCAGGAAGGATTTCTCTTTCCCGTCGTCTAAGCGGAAATTTACCTTGTAGGTCCGGTTCACAATGCCCACCTGTATGGATTCGTAGCTCAGGTAGGTGCCGGGGAGCCGAAATACGGCGCTGACCTCTCGCAGTTTTTCATCCATCTTCTTTTCCTCTTTTTAATTTTTTTCAGGGAACAGCCGCGCGATCGCTGCTCTGGCCGCGTCCTGCTCCGCCCGCTTCTTGCTGCTGCCTCGGCCCGTGCCCACCACGCTGCCGTTGATGCAGACCTCAACCTCAAACTGCTTGTCGTGATCCGGGCCGGATTCCCTGGCCAGAGAGTAGGAGAGCACCTGGTTGCGCTTCTGCTGCACCAGCTCCTGCAGCTGGGTTTTGTAGTCGGCGTTGTGGAGCCTGGTCACAGGCACCTCCACCAGGATAAACCGGCGGATGATCTGCAGGGCGGCCTCCATGCCCCCATCCAAAAAGCAGGCGGCAATGACAGACTCCATGGCATCTGCCAAAATGGAATCCCGGCTCCGGCCTCCCCCCTGCTCCTCCCCGTGACCCAGGAGCAGATGGTCCCCCAGATGGATGGAATTGGCCACGGCGGCAAGGGTCTTTTCACAGACCATGTCCGCCCGCATCCGGGTCAGCTCCCCCTCGGGACGGTTGGGGAAACTCCGGAACAGATATTCCGCCACCAGCATGCCCAGGATGCTGTCCCCCAAAAATTCCAGCCGTTCATTGCTGAGCAAGCTGTTGTGCCAGCGCTCGTTGGCGTAGGAGGAATGGGTCAGCGCATTCTGCAAAAGGGAAATGTTATGAAAATGATAGCCGATGGCCGTTTCCAAATCCTTAATCATGCTTCGGCTCCTTTGCTTCCGCCAGCAGCCGGAGGGCAGCCTCCAGATCCTGGGTGAAATCGTTTTGAGCCGCGTCCGCCGCCTGCTTCACCGCATTGCGGAAGGCCAGGGCATCGGAGGAGCCATGGGCCTTGATGACAGGCTTTTTGATGCCCAAAAACTGGGTGCCGCCGATCTCCCGGTAGTCCATCAGCTTCATCATGTCCTTGACGCCGGAGGAGCAGAGCAGATAGCCCAGCTTGGACAGCAGATTCTTCTTGAACATCCGCTTCATCAGGCTGCCCATGAACATGGCGGTGCCCTCGATGGATTTCAGCAGCACGTTTCCGGCAAAGCCGTCGCAAACCACCACATCCACCTCGCCCAAAGGCACATCCCGGGCCTCCACATTGCCCACAAACCGGAGCAGGCCCTTTTCATCCGCGTCCTTTAAAAGGGCATAGGCATCCTTTTGCAGCTGGGTTCCCTTGGAATCCTCGGTGCCGATGTTCAAAAGGCCCACCTTCGGCTCGGCAACGCCCAGCTGCTTTTTGGCAAAGGCGGAGCCCACCAGGCCGAACTGGAGCAGAAACTCCGGCGTGCACTCGGCGTTGGCGCCGCAATCGCAAATGACGGTTTTCCCGCCCTTTTTATTGGGCATGGCAGGGGCCATGGCGGCGCGGCGAATGCCCTTGACCCGCTTGACCAGCAGGGTGGCTCCCGTGAGCAGGGCTCCGGTGGAGCCGGCGGACACAAAGGCATCGCCCTTGCCCTCTGCCAGGAGCCGCAGACCGATGATCATGGAGGAATTGGCCCGCTTGCGAATCACCTTGTCCGGCTCGTCGTGCATGTCCACCACATCCTCGGCGTTGGCAATCTCCACGCCCTCGGGCAAATCCGTGATTCCGTGGCGGCCCATCACCTCCAGGATGGCCTCTCCCCGGCCCACCAGAATGATTTCCGTGCCGAAGCCCTTGGCCGCCTCAAAGGCGCCAAGAACGGCAGCCTCGGGAGCATTGTCGCCGCCCATGGCATCCAGAATGATTTTCATAGCTCCACCTCTTTATATCCCCTTGGCAAGCAAGCCGTCCACCGTTTCCAGGGCACGGTTTGCAATTGCCAGATTCTTTTCTGCTTTTTTCCGAATCCGCTGCTCCAGCGGGGCAATGATGCTGAAATTCACATTCATGGGCTGGAAATTCTCAATGCTTCCGTCGCTGATATAGCAGCCCAGGGCACCGATGGCGGTGGTCTTGGGGAAATCCGGCACCGGACGGCCCTGCACCTTGGCTGCCATGGCCACTGCCGCGAGGAACCCGGAGGCGGTGGACTCCACATAGCCCTCCACGCCGGTCATCTGCCCGGCAAAGGCCACCAGGGGATTGCGCCGGTCGGCATAGAATCGGTCCAGCAGCTTGGGGCTCTGGAGGAAGGTGTTCTGATGCATCACACCGTAGCGGACGAATTCCGCATCATGCAGCGCGGGGATCATGGAGAATACCCGCTTCTGTTCGCCAAATTTCAGGTGGGTCTGGAAGCCCACCAGATTGAATACGCTCTTGGCCGCATTGTCCTGCCGCAGCTGGAGCACCGCATAGGGCTCCCGGCCGGTTTTCGGGTCCCGCAGCCCCACCGGCTTCATGGGGCCGTAGCGCAGAGTGTCCAGTCCCCGGCGGGCCATCACCTCCACGGGCATGCAGCCTTCAAACACCCGCCGGTCCTCAAAGCCGTGGATTTCCGCCTCTTCGGCAAAAATCAGCTCCCGGACAAAGGTCTCATACTGCTCCTTGTCCAGGGCACAATTGATGTAGTCCGGTGTTCCCCGGTCGTAGCGGGACTGCCACCAGGCCAGGTTCATATCCACCGACTCGGCGGTAACCAGTGGGGCGGCGGCATCGAAAAAGTGGAGATAGTCCGCGCCGAAATATTCCCCAATGGCCTTGGACAGTTCGTCCGAGGTCAGCGGACCGGTGGCGATGATCACAGGTCCCTCCGGCACCCGGGTCACCTCCCCGGGTATCACCGTAATCAGAGGATTGCTCCGGATTTTTTCCGTAACCAGGGCAGCAAATCCGGCCCGGTCCACCGCCAGGCAGCCGCCAGCCTCCACCCGGGTGGCCTCGGCGCATTCCATAATCAGGCTGCCACAGCGGCGGAGCTCCTCTTTTAAAAGGCCCACCGCATTTTCCAGCCGGTCCCCCCGGAGAGAATTGGAGCACACCAGCTCCGCAAAATCAGCGCTGTGGTGGGCGGGGGTCATCTTGGCGGGCTTCATCTCATGGAGCTCCACCTGGATGCCCCGTTTGACCAGCTGCCACGCCGCCTCTGAGCCGGCCAGACCGGCTCCGATCACCTTGACTTTCATGTGTTCGTCCTCTTTTTTGTGTTGGTTCCGGTTTTCGCCGTCTTCACCGCTGCTTTTTTGGCGGCGGGTTTCTTTGCAGCAGCGGTTTTTGCCCCGGTCTTTTTCGCTGCAGCGGTTTTTCCCGAGGCCGACTTTTTAGAAGCGGGCTTCTCCCCGGCATCCTGGGAAGCGTCAGCGGCCTGCGTGTCGGTTTTCTTCTTATAGTAGCCCCGCTGATCCTCCGGGAGGAACCGGGAGCACTTCTCATTGATGCAGAACGGCTTCATTCTGCCCCGTCCGGACTTTTTGAACAGGGTCTGTCCGCACTCGGGGCAATCCTCGGCGGTGGGCACATCCCAGGTCATAAAGCCGCACTCCGCTCCCTGCTCACAGGCATAGTAGGCATAGCCCCGCTTGGATTTCCGTTTCAGGATGCCGCTGCCGCACTTGGGGCAGCGCCCGGGCATCCGCTCCACCAGGGGCTTGGCATTTTTGCACTCCGGGAAACCGGGGCAGGCCAAAAATTTGCCAAAGCGGCCCATTTTAATCACCATTTTCCGGCCGCAGAGCTCGCACACCTCGTCGGTCTCCTCTTCGGGCACCTTCAGGCGCACACCGTCCAGAGCGGTTTCCGCGTCCTTCAATTCCTTTTCAAAATCCCGGTAGAAATCCGCCAGCAAATCCTTCCAGTTCTGCTTTCCCTCTTCCACCGCGTCCAGGCGGCTCTCCATGTTGGCGGTAAACTCCACATCGATGATGTCCTGGAACCGCTCCACCATCAGGCCGGTGACCACCTCTCCCAATGCGGTGGGAGCCAGATGCTTATCCTCTTTCACCACATACTCCCGGTCCTCGATGGTGGAGATGGTGGCGGCATAGGTGGACGGACGGCCAACCCCCTTTTCCTCCATGGCTTTCACCAGGGTGGCCTCGGTGAACCGGGGAGGCGGCTGGGTAAAATGCTGCTGCTTGTCGTATTTCGAGGGGTCGGTCAGTTCCCCCGTCTGCAAATCCGGCAGCGGAGAGCCCAGGGCTTCCGCTTCCTCGTCCCGCCCCTCTTCATAAACGGCGATGAAGCCGGGAAAGCGCAGGCTCTGATGGGTGGAACGGAAGGTGTGACCGGCGCACTGGGTATCAATGGCCACGGTGTCGTAGACGGCGTTTGCCATCTGGCTGGCCAAAAAGCGGCTCCAGATCAGCTTATACAGCCGGTACTGATCCCCGGTCAGGCTGGAGCGCACCCGCTCCGGGTCCAGCTCCACATGGGTGGGACGGATGGCCTCGTGGGCATCCTGGGCACCGGCCTTTGTTTTATACTCATGGAATTGTCCATAGTAATAGCTGTCGCCATAGCGGTGGCGGATAAAGTCGGCGGCGGCGGCCATGGCCTCCTCCGACAGCCGCAGGGAGTCGGTACGCATATAGGTAATGAGGCCCAGGGTGCCTTCCCCCTCCACGTCCACGCCCTCATACAGCTGCTGGGCGATCATCATGGTCCGCTTGGGAGTCATATTCAGCTTCCGGGAGGCCTCCTGCTGCAAGGTGGAGGTGGTAAAGGGAGGGGCGGCGGTGCGCTTCTTCTCACCCTTTTTCACATTGGAAACGGTAAAGGGCTTTCCGGTGACATCATCAATCACCGCCTGGGTCATCTCTTCGTTTTCCAGCTCCCGCTTCTTTTCTTCTCCGTAATAGCGTGCCACAAAGCTGCCGGGCTTGTCCCGGCGGTTCAGGGTCACATCCAGGGTCCAATACTCCTTGGGCTGGAAGGCGCGGATTTCATTCTCCCGGTCCACCACCATCCGGGTGGCAACGGACTGCACCCGTCCGGCGGACAGGCCCCGGCGCACCTTTTTCCACAGCAGGGGCGAGAGCTGATAGCCCACGATCCGGTCCAAAATCCGGCGGGCCTGCTGGGCGTCCACCAGATCGTAGTCGATATCCCGGGGATGCTGGATGGACTCCCGCACGACCCGCTGGGTGATTTCGTTAAAGGTGACCCGGTGGGCTTTTTCATCGGGCAATCCCAAAAGCTCTTTCAGGTGCCAGGAGATCGCCTCTCCCTCTCGGTCCGGGTCCGTTGCCAGATAGACCGTCTGGGCCTGATTGGCCGCCGTCCGCAATTCCTTGATTAATTCTTCTTTTCCCCGAACCGGGATATACTCCGGGGTGAAATCCCGCTCCAAATCCACACCCATTTTGCTTTTGGGCAGATCCCGCAGGTGGCCCATGCTGGCCTTCACCACATAGTCCGGCCCCAGATACTTTCCAATGGTCTTTGCCTTGGACGGTGACTCCACAATCACCAGATTCGTCGGTTTTGCCATGAATAACTTCCTTTTCCTAACTTGTATTCCATGTTTATTTCCGCAGAGCCAGCCGGTTGCCGGGCAGGCGCACAATCAGCCCTTTCAGCTCCAGCATGGTAAGCTGCCGCAGAAATTGCCCGGAGGGAATTCCGGTGGCGGCGATCACCTCGTCCACCAGCTTCTCCCCCTCCGTCAGGCAGCTGACAATGGCCCGCTCCTGTTCCGGCAGGCCCTGCAGCGCTGTGTTTAAGTCAATATAAGCCGCAGCCGGTGTGTTGTCAATGTCTTTTTTTCGCTCCGGCTGTTTTGGTTCTTTCTTTTTGATGGTCTGCCGCGGCGTTGGCTCCGCCGCCGGAGAGGTTCCCTCCGCCCGGAAATGCACCTTTCGGATTTTATCCGGGAACAGGGAGGTATATTCGCTCATCACATCCCAGCCGCAGCAAACGGGGCATGCACCCTCCCGCAGCAGCTGATTGCTCCCAGCAAAGCTGGGCAAATCCACATTTCCGGGGACGGCGTACAGGTCCCTGCTCTGCTCCAGCGCCGCCCGGGCGGTGTGGAGGGCGCCGCTTCTCTCCGGTGCTTCCACAATCACCACGCCCACGCTCAGGCCGCTGATGATCCGGTTGCGCCGGGGAAAATTCCATTTAAGCGCACGGGTGCCAGGCAGAAATTCAGACAGAAGGCAGCCGTTTTGCTCCACCTGGGCAAACAGCGCCTTGTTGCAGGCGGGGTAGACCACATCCACCCCCGTGCCCAGCACGCCTACGGTAGGATACCCCGCCTGGAGCGCTCCGCTCATGGCCGCCGCGTCAATGCCCTCCGCCAAGCCGGAAACCACCAGTCCGCCGCAGGCGCTGATCTCGCCGCCCAGCCGCTTGGCAACGGAGAATCCGTAGGCCGAGCATTTCCGGGTGCCCACCAGGCCGATGACAGGGGTACCGCTGAACGCTGGGAGGCTGCCCTTGTAATAGAGCACCAGGGGCGGATGATAGATATTCTTCAGCCGCCAGGGGTATTCCTGGTCCTCATAGGTTAAAATCCGGATCCCCTTTTGCCGGCAGGTTTCGAGAGCCGCTTCGAAAGGTGCCAGGTCCTTATCCGCCAGAGCTTTCTTTCCGGCGGCGGTCAATCCGGGAACGGACGCATATTCCCCCTGCCCGGCGGAATAAACCTGCTCCGGAGAACCGAAAAACTGGAGCAGCAATACTTTCAGATGCTCGTTGATTCCCGGCCGATGGGCCAGCCACAGCCAATGCTCCAGCATGTTTTTCCCTCTTTCTCTTTATTGTTTCATCTGCCACATGGTAATGGCGGCAGCCACGGCGGCATTCAGGGATTCGCAGTGGGGATTCATGGGAATAATCAGCTTTTTCCCGGCGGACTCCAAAATCTCCCGCCGGACGCCCTGACCCTCGCTGCCAATGACAACCGCCATTCGGGAAAGCTCCGCATGACGGATATCCACCGCGCCGTCCTCCAGCGCCGTCACCGCCACGGGAATCCCGGCTTCCCGGCAGGCGGAAGACACCTGCTCCCAGGAGGCGGTGACCACCGGTGTGCGGAACACCGCGCCCATGCTGGCACGGACTACCTTGTGGCTATAGGGGTCGGCGCAGCCCTCCAGCAGAACCACGGTCACATCCAGCGCATCCGCTGTCCGCAGAATGGTGCCCAGATTGCCGGGGTCCTGAATGCCATCCAGCAGGAGCATCCCCGGCTTGGGAGAAAACAGCTTTTTCTCCGGCAGACGGCAGAGAAAAACCGCTCCCTGGGGCGCCGCCATGGGAGAGATGGACTCCATCACATCCCGGGGCACCCGAATGAGGCGCACCTGCTCCGGCAGCGATGCCTCCACCTCGTCGGAGAGAATCACCGTCTCCAAGCCGGGGCAGTATTTTACCGCCTCTTCCAGCAGCTTCACCCCGTCCGCGGCAAAAAGCCCGGCCATTTCCCGCTCCCGGTGGGAGGCGAACAGCTTTTTCACCTGCTGGAGCAGGGGATTTTTTCGGGAGGTAATCCGTTCCGTCACTGTCTCTGCATAGCCTCCAAAGCAACGGTATCACCCAGCACAGCCAGCACATCCCCGGCACAGATCTGGTAGTCGGCCGAGGGGGACACGTTGGTCTTCTCCCCGTTTTTCACCGCGATGATGTTGATGTCCAGCTTGGCCCGGACGTTCAGCTCCCGCAGGCTCTTTCCAACCCAGCTCTTGGGGGCGGGCACCTCCAAAATGCCATAGTCGGTGGAAAGCTCGATATAATCCAGCACGTTGTGGGAATGGAGAATTCTGGCCAGCCGCTGGGCCTGCTCCATTTCCGGGATCACCACCCGGTCCACCCCCAGCTTTTCCAGCACACGGCCATAGGTGGCATCGTGGGCCTTGCAGACCAGGTAGGGCACCCCCAGCTCCTTGAGATTCATCACCGTCAGCACGGAGGCGGCCAGATTGTCGCCGATGGCAATCACCGCACAGTCGAAATTCCGAACGCCCAGGGCCCGGAGCACCTCCTTATCCTGGCCGTCCCCCACAACCGCGTGGGTCACGTCATTGGCAATCTGCTGCACCAGGTCTCCCCGGATGTCGATGGCCAGCACCTCTGCCCCCAGCTGGCACAGATTTCTCGCCAGGCTGGAACCAAACCGTCCTAAGCCAATCACCACATAGGATTTCATAAAAACCTCCTTATCCAATCAGCAGGCTGGTTTCCGCATAGCGGAACCGCTCAACCGCCTGGTTGCCCATGAGGAAGCCCAGGCTGATGGTGAGCACGCCCACCCGTCCGAAATACATAAATATAATAATCAGAATTTGCGCGGGAACGCTCAATAGCCCGGTGGCCCCAGCCGTCAGTCCCACGGTACCCAGGGCGGAAACCGCTTCAAACAGGGCATCCGTAAAGCCGATGGGCGAGGTGGCGCTGATGAAAATGCCGCCGAACAGGGCAAGCACGATCATAATCAGGCTGATGGTCATGGCGTTCATCACCTGGGCATTGGGAATGGTGCGGTGATAGACGGTGACGGTGCTTCTGCCCCGGGCCCGGGAGGCGATGAACAGCAGCAGCACCAGCACCGTGACGGTTTTGAGGCCGCCCGCAGTGGAGCCGGAGGAGCCGCCAATGAGCATAAACACCGAGAAAATCGCCTTGCTGCTTTCCGTCAGGCCGGCCTGATTCATGGCATCGAAGCCGGCGGTCCGCAGGGTGATGGACTGGAACAGGCCGCCGAGAAGCTTTTCTCCCACGCTCAGGCCACCAAGGGTCTGGGGATTATTCCACTCCATCACGCAGGTCAGCACCCATCCGATGAGAAGCAGGCTGGCCGTGGCAGACAGCACCAGCTTGGAATAGACCGTAAGCTTGCGGAAGCTCCGCTTTTCTGCAATATCCTCCCAGACCAAAAAGCCCAGGCCGCCCACCACCACCAGAGTGCCCAGGGTGAGCAGCACCACCGGGTCGCTGCGGAACATCTGGAGGCTGCTGCCGGGGGAAAGCTCGCCGAAAATATCAAAGCCCGCGTTGCAGAAGGCGGACACCGAATGGAAAACACCCCAGCGCAGGGCGGTGGTGAAGCCGTATTTCGGCCAGAACCAGCAGGTGAGAATCAGGGCTCCCGCCGCCTCCATGCACAAGCTGCCGATGAGGACGGTGCGCTGGAGCTTCACTACGCCGTTCATTTCATTCAGCGACAGCGCCTGGGCCATGATCATCCGCTGCTTCAAGCCCACCTTCCGGCGAAACAGGAAAATCACCAATGTGGCGGCGGACATAAAGCCCAGGCCGCCGATTTCAATGAGCATCAGCAGCACCGCCTGGCCGAAGCCGCTCCACTGGCTCCAGGTGTCAAAGGGGGTCAGCCCGGTGACACAGGTGGCGGAGGTCGCGGTAAACAGGGCCTTTAAAAACGCACAGGAGCTGCCGTCCCGGGAGGCAATGGGGAGCATCAGCAGGCCGGTTCCCACGCAGATAATGGCGAAAAAGATTACCGCGATCAATTTGGTCGCGCTCATGGGTTTGCCCCGGCGCTTCATGTTCAGCGCCAGCACCCGCTTGTATAAGGACAAGGACGATTCCCCTTTCCGTTGGTCATAAGCTCACAATACGCCTATTTTGATACAATAGCATATATTATACGCAGGAATTCAGGATTTTGCAAGACTCTTTTCGTAAACAAATCAATGGGAATACCAATACTGCCTTCCCCAGTTTTCATAATCCCACTGCTGCATATAGTCGTTGCACTCAAAATCGATATAATAAAGCGTTCCCTCCTGCACCACAAAATTGGTGGGATAGTAATCAATATTGGTATTTGCGGGATAGAGCAAATGGCACATTTCCTGAATCTGATCGTAATAGCTTTGCTTCATCCGGTTTTCTTCCACCAGCTGAGCAATGGTGGGCCCATCGATATATTCTTTCAGAATCCGCTCGTTCTCCACATCCGCTTCCAAAAGCGCCGGAATGGGGATTCCGATGTCTTTCAGCCGCCGGTAGTCCCGCAGCTCCGATTGGAGCTTGTCGCCGAACTGGTAGTAGTCGCAGGGCTCATGGTGAATCTGCTTGAGCACATACTGCGCCCCTTTTTCATCGGTAACCAGATAGGAATAGCCGCCCTTGCCCTTGCCCAACAGCCTGACAACTTCATAGGATTTCCCGTTGACGGACAGGGTCTTGGGATTGCACATCATGCATTCTCCTTTCGTAAAAAGGAAAGCTGCCGCCTGGGTGAAGCAGGCGGCAGCTCTATTGTTTATCGGTTTTCTCTGGAAGAGAGATATTTGCGAACCATCAGCGCCACCTTAAACACGATGGCATGGTCGAACTGCCGCAGATCCAGCCCGGTGAGCTTTTTGATCTTTTCCAGGCGGTACACCAGGGTGTTGCGGTGGACAAAGAGCTTGCGGGAGGTTTCGGATACATTCAGGTTATTCTCGAAGAACTTGTTGATGGTGAACAGCGTCTCCTGGTCCAGAGAGTCGATGGAGTTCTTCTTAAAGACCTCGCACAGGAAAATCTCGCACAACGTGGTGGGCAGCTGATAGATCAAGCGCCCGATGCCCAGATTTTCGTAGTGCATGATGCTCTTTTCGGTGTCGAACACCTTGCCAACCTCAATGGCGGTCTGGGCCTCCTTGTAGGAATCGGCCAGCTCCCGCAGGTGCTCAGCCACAGTGCCGATGCCGATGACGGTTTTGATCCGCAGCTCGTTTTTCAGGGTATTTTCCAGATTGGCGGCGATCTTCTCCAGGTCCTCGCTGGTGGTGCTGGAATTGATCTGCTTGACAATGGCCACGTCGGTTTCATTGACGCTGAGCACAAAATCCTGGAGCTTATCCGGGAACAGGCCGGACAGCACATCCACCGTGGCCACATCCCCGTGACCCACCTGGCGAATCAGGAACACCGCCCGGGGGGCATCGGTGGCGAAGTGCAGCTCCTTGGCCCGGATATAGATATCACCAGGGAGGATATTGTCCATGATGATGTTCTTCACAAAGGTGCCCCGGTCGTGCTTTTCCTCGTAGAACCCCTTGGCATCGCTGAGGGCGATGTAAGCCATGGAGCAGAAGCTCTTGGAAATTTCGTCGTCACCGGTGCAGAACACGGCGTACTCGAAAGCATTGGAGCTGCCCACAATGGCCTTGAAGCACTTCTGGCCAAAGGTAACCATATTGTCACCGGCATTGCCCACCTTCAGGGCGGCATCGCTCCAGCGCTCGCCCAACAGGGAGGCGTCGGTGCAGGAGACCACGCTGCCCTCGGTATCAATGACGCCGAAGGTGTGGTCGGGGATATCTCTCAACTGAACAATTACACTCTGGAAAACACTGTTGGACATATGGCTGCCTCCTTAGTATCTTGCATAAATGCACATTTCATAAAACTGTAGTATCAGTATACACATCTTTTGCACATTTTGCAAGTACCTTTTGACATTTTATTGCAAAAACTTACACGCTTTTTAGGTATTATTCCAACAGCGACAAAAGTCTATGCCGAAAGAACTCCTTTTTTGTACAACACTCTTCTGGCAGTCTTTGTAAATTCGGCGAAAAAAGGGGGATTTTTCTGGGTTTTCCGGGAAATTTTTCTATTTTCCCTGTTCCAGGGCTTCCATTTCCCCGTCGGTCAACTCTCGGGTTTCCCCCCGGGGCAAATCCCCCAGGGTCAGGCAGCCCTCTTTTCTGCGCTCCAGATAGGTCACGGTCATCCCTCGGGAGGCCATCATCCGGCGCACCTGGTGGTATTTTCCCTCGCAGACAGTAATCAGGCTCTCCCCCGCCCCCATGGGCTCCAAAACCGCGCTGCGGCATTTGGTCCCGTCCGCCAGGGTCAGCCCGGCGGCAAAGGCGGCGGCATCCTGCTCTGTAGCCGTTCCCTCATGGCGGGCATAGTAGAGTTTAGGCACCTCTTTCTTGGGAGAGATCAGCCGGTGGAGCAGGTCGCCGTCATTGGTAAACAGCAGCAGCCCCTCGGTGGCCTTGTCCAGCCGACCCACGGGCTTCAAATCCAGATTCTTAAATTCCGGCGGCAGCAGCTCCATCACCGTTTTCTCGGTTCGGTCCTCCGTGGCGGTGACAAAGCCGCCCGGTTTGTTCATCATCACCACAGCCCGCCGTTTTCCCCCCAGCAGCTCCCCGTCCAGGCAGACCCGGCTCAGTCCTGGCTGGATTTTTCGGCTGCCGTCCTTTTCCGGCTTTCCATCCACCTGGACCCGGCCCGCCTTTAAAATGCCTTTCACCTGGCTGCGGGTACCGGCGCCGCTGTCGCACAGGAACTTATCCAAACGCTCCATGTTCCCTCCGTTCTATCCCTCCGCCGCCGGACATAGAGTGAAGCATCCGAACTTGCAGGAGGGAATTGATATGATGATTCTGACCGCTAAGGTCGATTTCAAAAAAATCATGGTGGTTTTGCTCTCCCTTGCCGCTGTGCTGCTGGCGCTGATTCTCCTATTCGGCGGAAAAAGCCAGGGCACTGCGGCAGCCACCGCGGCGGTATCCGCCAACGATGACCGGGTGAAATTCCTGGAAAGCTTCGGCTGGCAGGTGACCCCCAGTCCAAAGGAAGCCTCTCAGGTACGCATCCCGGAGGAATCCGGAGAGATGTTCCGGCGCTACAACGCCCTGCAAAAGGGCCAGGGCTATGACCTGAGCAAATACTCCGGGAAAAAGGTCATGCGCTATGTGTATGAGATCAACAACTATCCCGGCGCCCAGGAGCCGGTTTATGCCACCGTGCTGGTTTACAAAAACAAGGTGATCGGCGGAGATGTGACGGACACCGCCGCCCAGGGAAAAATCCGCGGCTTCCAGATGCCCACGGTCATTCCTCCCGCAACCCAGCCTGCAACCCAACCCACCACCCAGCCTGCACCGGAGCCCACCTTCCCCTCCGTCCAGGCCCAGCAGTAGCCGTCCGCCATTCGCCTGCGCCAATGGGTTTGCAGAAAAAGTGTATCACACAATTCCGCTCTTGACAAGCGCAGGAAGCTGTGCTATCTTGAAAACACAAGTGAAGAGTATCTTCAGGGCGGGGTGTAATTCCCCACCGGCGGTGACAGTCCGCGAACGCTTCGGCGCCGAATCGGTGAAACTCCGATACCGACAGTATAGTCTGGATGGAAGAAGATCCGCAATCTTTTTGCGTTTTTTCGCCCTCTGAGTCTATCTCAGAGGGTATTTTTTTCAAGAGGTGTAGAGAAAAATGAGTAAATTATTGTCAGACGTTGTAACCAATCTGAGCTTCATCGGTGTCTGCTTGCTGGTGATTGTGGCCTTTGGCGTGGCTGCCAGGCTGGTGGAATGGAAGCTCCCCCAGCTTCGCAAGGTTTCCGTCGCCCGTCGGGTGAGCATCATCGGCATCTGCTCCGCCCTGGCCGCGGTGCTGCATGTACTGGACTTCCCCCTGCCCTTTCTTGCCCCCACGTTCTACAAGCTGGACTTCTCCGAGGTTCCCGTGCTGCTGGCCGGTTTCTTCCTTGGACCCAGCGCCACCGTGGCCTGTGAGGGTGTGAAAATCCTTTTGAAGCTGCTGCTGAAAGGCACCTCCACCGCTTTCGTGGGCGACTTTGCCAATTTCGTGGTGGGTTGCTGCCTTGTGCTCCCCGCCACCGTGATCTACCACATCCGCAAATCCAAGTGCAGCGCCATTGTGGGATTGGTCGTGGGCACCATCACCATGGCGGTGTTTGGCAGCGCCTTCAACGCCGTTTATCTGCTGCCCAAATTCTCCGAGCTCTTCCATATGCCCCTGGACAGCATCATTGCCATGGGCTCCGATATCCATGCCGGAATCAACGGGGTCAGCAGCTTTGTGTTCCTGTGCGTGGCGCCGCTGAATGTGGTGAAAGGCGCTGTGGTTTCTTTCCTGACCATGCTGCTGTATAAGCACGTGGCCGCTCCCCTGTTCCAGATTAAGAAGTAAGCCCCCCATTCCACCATGCCGGAACATGGTGAATCCTCCTTCCTCCGGCGGCAGTAAAAATTCTTTGAAAATTCTTCATTCCGTGTTCATTGCATTTACCGGAAAATCATGGTATGCTATGAGCATTGCCCAGCACTGGCGGAAAGAAAAATCCGGGACAGTCTGCGGCATTTTTCAAAGGAGAACCTGTTGATCAGTCTGGGGATAGGATTTTGGTTATGAAAAAGAAACAAGCACCGGCTCAAAGCAGTCAAGCCACGGAAGACTCCGTCGTTCGCTATCATCCGGATATCGCCGCCGGCCTCAGTGAGGATCAGGTGCGCCAGCGGATGCAGAGCGGCCTGGGGAACAACGCGGTGAAGCCCGAGGCAAAAACCGTGGGCGCCATCATCAAGAGCAATCTCTTTACCTATTTTAACCTGGTGTTCGCCGTTCTTACTGTTCTGGTGGTGGCGGCGGAATCCTACCGAAGCCTGACCTTTCTGCCGGTGGTGATTGCCAATCTGCTCATCGGCATTGTCCAGGAGATTCGGGCCAAAAAGGTGCTGGACGAGCTGACCATGCTCCATGCGCCCAATGCCCTGGCCATCCGGGAGGGCAAGCAGGCGGAGATTCCCGTAGAGGAGCTGGTGCTGGATGACATCGTCCTGTTCCGGGCAGGGGACCAAATCTGCGCCGACGCGGTGGTGCTGGAGGGCAACGCCGCGGTGAATGAATCCCTGCTCACCGGCGAACCGGATGAGCTGCAAAAGAAGGCAGGGGACACCCTCATGTCCGGCAGCTTTGTGGTGTCCGGCGAGTGCTATGCCAGGCTCGACAAGGTGGGTGCGGATTCCTATATCTCCCGGCTGACCCTGGAGGCCAAGGCCATGAACCGGAAAGAGCGTTCGGAAATGCTCCGCATTCTGGACAAGCTGGTGGGAGTCATGGGCATTCTGATCGTGCCCATTGGAATCCTCCTGTTTGTGCAGCAGTATGTGTTTGCCGAAGCGTCCTTCCAGAGCAGCATCGTCTCCATGGTGGCGGCGGTGATCGGCATGATTCCGGAGGGGCTGTATCTGCTGGCCAGCGTGGCGCTGGTGGTCAGTGTGATGCGCCTGGCCTCTCAAAAGGTGCTGGTGCACGATATGAAGTGCATCGAAACTCTGGCCCGGGTGGATGTGCTCTGCGTGGACAAAACCGGCACCATTACAGAAAATGAGATGCGGGTCAGCGGTGTGATTCCCCTGGCAGGCTTCGACCCCTCCCAGGGCCGGGGATTGAAGAGCAGCATCAGCAGTCTGGTAACCGCCATGCCGGAGGGAAACCTGACCATGCAGGCGCTGAAGCAATATTTCAAAACCCCGACAGACAAAACCGCCCAATCCGTGATTCCCTTTTCCTCCACCTATAAATACTGCGCGGCGGTGTTTGAGGACGAGGCCTACGTACTGGGTGCGCCGGAGTTTGTCCTCCGGGAGGATTATGAAAAGAATCGGGCCATCATCGAAAGCTACAGTGCCGATGGCTACCGGGTGATCGTATTCGGCAAATACGAAGGCGTCCCCGATGGCCAGGCCCTCACAGGGCAAGTCTGTCCCATGGGGCTGATTCTTCTGGAAAACCCCATCCGCCGGGATGCCCCACAGACTTTCCAATACTTTGCCAGCCAGGGCGTGACCGTCAAGGTCATCTCCGGCGACAATCCCCTGACCGTTTCCCAGATTGCCCTGGAGGCGGGCATCGCCGGAGCGGAGCGATATATCGACGCCTCCACCCTGGATACAGAGGAAGCCCTCCGGCAGGCGGCCACGGAATATACCGTCTTTGGCCGGGTGACCCCGGAGCAGAAGCGGCAGCTGGTGCACGCTTTGCAGGATGCCGGCCACACCGTAGGCATGACCGGTGACGGTGTCAACGATGTGCTGGCCCTGAAGGATGCGGACTGCTCCGTGGCCATGGCCTCCGGCTGTGACGCGGCGGCCCAGGTCTCCCAGCTGGTGCTGCTGGAATCGGACTTTGCCGCCATGCCCTCCGTGGTGATGGAGGGCCGCCGGGTGGTGAACAACATCCAGCGCTCTGCCAGTCTGTTTCTGGTGAAGAACATTTTCTCTTTCCTAATGGCGATTTTCTCCGCCTGCTTCGCCCTGAACTATCCCCTGGAGCCATCCCAGATGTCTCTCATCAGCATGTTCACCATCGGTATCCCCGGCTTCTTCCTGGCTCTGCAGCCCAATGGAGACCGCATCCGGGGCCGCTTCCTGTCCAATGTGCTCATTAAGGCCCTGCCTGCGGGACTGACGGATTTCCTGGTGGTGGGTGCCCTTGTGATCTTCGGCAGCGTCTTTGGTGTGGAGGAGGCAGATATTTCCACCGCCTGCACCATGCTTTTGGCCATCGTTGGCTTCATGATCCTCGGTCATATCAGCAAGCCCATGAACGCACTGCGCTGGAGCGTCCTGGGCGGCTGCATCGTGGGTCTGCTGGTTTGCAGCATCTGGCTGGGAGATGTGTTCGGCATCGCCCATATGTCGCTGGAATGCGTCATGCTCTTCGTGGTATTTGCCATTGTGACCGAACCGGTTCTGCGCTACAGCACCATTTTTGTGGAGCGAATCGGCGGGATGATTACAAGGCAGCGGCAGAAGCAAGCGAGTGACGGGAAACCGATTTCAAATTAAAAAAAGGTGCCCCGCGAAATGTCCTGATTTTGGGTGAAAGGAGACTGCAGGCTCTTTCTCATACATAGATATCCTGCATGATTTTAACAATGGAAATGGTATTGCTGACAGCCCTGGGCGTGGGCGGTGCTACAATCTTTGGCAGCCTGATGGGCTTTGCATTCAAACATATCTCACACAGGTTTTCGGATATCGTGCTTTCCTTTGCAGCGGGGGTCATGCTGTCTGCCGCAGTGCTGGGGCTCATTCTTCCCTCTTTGGATTACGGTGGGCGGTACGGCATTCTTGTCACCGTTGCCGGAATCTTTGCCGGCGCGATGTGCCTGAATCTGATCGACAAGCTGGTTCCCCATCTGCACAGGCTGATGGGCACCGATACCGAAACCCACAAAAATACCAATCTGGACAAGGTGCTGCTCTTTGTAACTGCCATTGCCATCCATAACCTCCCGGAGGGCATCGCCGCCGGTGTCAGCTTCGGAACGGAGGACACTTCCCAGGCGATGATGATTGCCTTTGGCATTGCCCTGCAAAACATTCCGGAGGGTATGGTCATCATCGGCCCCATGCTGGCAGCCGGGGTCAGTCCGGGAAAGACCTTTGCCTGCGCCCTGGTCACCGGTCTCATTGAGGTGGTTGGTACGCTGGTGGGCTATTGGGCAGTGAGCATTGCTTCTGCGCTCCTCCCCTTTGCCCTTGCTTTTGCAGGCGGAACCATGCTCTATGTCATCAGTGACGAGATGATTCCCGAAACCCATGCTCACGGCAGCGAAACCGGAGCAACCTATGCACTGCTGGCCGGATTCTGTGTCATGCTCATCAGTGATGTTCTTCTCGGATAAGGAAAACCCGCCGCAGGGATGCCAAAAAGGCTGCGGCGGGTTTTTTATGGATAATGGTCATTTCAGGCGGCCGGCATTAATCAGCTGATTGTGAAATTGGAATTTGCTGAATGAAACCGCTGCAAGCTCATTTCTCAAGCTTCGATTTCCTGTTTTTCGCTGCCATAGCAGACCACATGGTCACATGCGATCCGGTAGGTGATCACGAAATAAAGCACATAGATGCCCGTAATCACCAGCGCAATCATTGCGGCGGTTTCCATGGCCTTCTGACCGCTCAGGCCCTGGAAATCCCAGATCTCATAGACTTTGCCGAAAATCACGCCCATGGGAACAGTCATGAGAAGCGGAAACGCAAAGGGCATCAGGAAAAACGCGCCGATCTGCCGCAGCAGCGCAGATTTCTGCATCCTTACATCCGCACCCAGCCGGTACAAAATGGCAAAGCGTCGGCGCTCATCAGCCAGGGTGGACAGGGTTTTGATGGACAGGATCGCCAGCGCCATGCACACAAACACAGTCGATACATACAGCGTGCCGATGATCAGCGTTCCGGAGTTGGCATGGTTGTACAGGCGGTATTCTTCCTGAATCGCAAAATCACAATGCTCTTCCGGACCCTCCTGCGATTCTTCAACATAAGTCAGGTCTTTCAGCATTGCCATGGCATCAAAGCGGCTGCTTTCCAGGGTGTAGGCGGCGCAGACGTGGGAAACAGGCATTCCGGCCACCGCTTCGTCAGGAACGACAAAGTACATCCACAGCCGCCGGGCAAAATCCGGATAATCCATGCTGCTTCCCGCCCAGGTATAGTTCTTTCCGTTCAGCCACACGGCCTTGTCCGAAAAGTCCACATCGCAAATGCCCTGCACATCGGTGACCAGCAGATATTCCTGCACCAACGACACCGGCTCCTGACCGCAGCCGGTGAGAAGCTGGTTGAACTGGCTCAAGGGCATGAACTGATCGGTCCAGCCCATTAACTCATATCCCATGATATTGCTGCAAAGGGTCGTTTCTCCCAAAGAATAGAGCTGGAAGTCAAGCTGTGCGGTGATGGGGCTGTACTGCTCAATGATCTGCCTGCCCTCGTCCATGGAAATGCCCGGTTCCTCCGACAGATCAACCAGCGCCATCACGTCATAGGGACATTCCTTTTCCACGGCAAAGTCCGAATAGGTTTTCTCCCCGAAGGCCACATTGGACATGGCAATGGCAAATACCAAAAGGGTTGCCAGCGCGCCGATGAGCAGGGAATTCACCGTCATCTTCCCGGACAGGCCCCGAAGAATCACCGTGTTCGTTCCTTTGTTTTTCAGCCGGCTGCTTCGCAGCAGCATACCGGACAGGGTGTCCAGCAGATTGTATTCCTGAAAGATGAAGCCCAGGCGGTCCCGGCGAAAGGCCGCCAGCTCCTGCTCCTGCATCCCGGCAATATCACGGCCCTCCAGCAGGATGTGTCCGGAGCTGGGGCGGTCAATTGCAGCTCCACCGCATCTGTGGGACGCTCCAATATCTCTCCAATGAGATACTTTTCCGGCAGAGCTTCCAGCTGATCTTTCAGGAGCCGCAGCCGACGATTGGTCCGCCGCCAGCAAGAAATCATGCAAACCAGCAGGACAAAAACGCCGCTGAAGCATAGAATCAGCAGGAGGGAAACCGGAAGCGCACATAGATAAAAGATCAAAGCCAGGTACAAGCCCCCGATTCCGGCCATGCACAAAAGAAGTGCTTTCGATTCCAGATAGTCCCGGAAGCTCATAGGCGATACCCCACGCCCCGGACGGTGCGGATGAAGTCCCGGGCGCCGATTTGCCCCAGCTTTTCCCGCAGTCTTCCGATGTTGACATACAGGGTGTTGCCGTCGATGTACATGCCGTTTGTCCACAGGTCCTCAATGAGGTCATCCCGGGTACAAAGCTCTTTCTGCATCAGGCAACGGAGGATTCGGGCCTCGTTTTTGGTCAGCTCCACAGCCTCGCCGCCGAAAAGAGCTTTCATGCCGGAAAGGTCAAGGGTCAGCCCTCTGACGGTCAGCGTGTCACTTGCTGTGGTTTTCAGGATTCGCGCAATCCGTGCCAGTAGGACCGCAGAGTTGTAGGGCTTGCGGATAAAGTCATCTCCGCCCACGCCGAAGGCCAGCAGCTCATCCTCCGGGGTGTCCCGCGCCGTCAGGAAAATCACCGGCGTGCTGGAGGACTGGCGCAGCTTCCGGCAGAGGGTAAAGCCGCTCTCGCCCGGCAGATTGACATCCATCAGGACGAGGTCGCAGCTGCCTTCCTCCACTGTTGCGTAGCCGTTGGCCTGCAGCAGCGTTTTCAGCTCTGCCCGAATGGCAGCATCATCTTCAATAATTTGAATTCGTTTCATGGGTTCCTGTCATCACCCGTGGTAATCGCCTGTTGCGGAGTTCACCGTGACAAAGGGGACAATTTCGCTGCCCACCTCCACATAGACCTGATAGATCTGCCATTGATCTAAGGCAGCACCGCACAATGGGAGCTGCGGTGTTGCCAAAAGACTTTTATAAGAAAACGTGCAGCCTGAGTGCTGACATCATCGCGTCTCCCTGTGCATAATCCCCCAGTTCCTGCAAACAATACCAACGGAAATAAAACACAAGGAGAGGAAAACAATGAAAGCGACTGGTATCGTCCGCCGGGTGGACGATTTGGGGAGAATTGTCATCCCGAAAGAGATTCGCAGAACCCTCAGAATCCGGGAGGGCGACCCGCTGGAGATTTACACGGAAAAGGACGGCGGGGTGATTTTTCGGAAGTATTCCCCCATGGGGGATTTGCAGGAATTTGCGTCACAGATGTGCGAGTCCATCGTGGCGGCTACGGGGCACATCGCGGCGGTGGCGGACCGGGACAGCATCATCGCGCTGCATGGAGCGCCCAAGCGGGATTTGATGGACAAGCCCAACTCCCCGGAATTGGAAAAAATCATGGAGCAGCGGAAAAACTATCTCTACCAAAGCGGCGAATCCCCCATTCGGGCGGCGGACGGGACGGACAAGTACCATCTGGGTGCCGCCGCGCCCATTCTTTCCCAGGGGGATTTGATGGGCTGCGTGTTGCTGCTGCTGGGTGAAAACGATGCGCCCCTCCAGGATTCGGACCGCGCCCTGGCCAGGACGGCAGCGGGCTTTCTGGGAATGCAGCTGGAGAACTGAAAAAAGGGAGTGTTCCAAAATACGCGGAACACTCCTGCTTTTTATTCTCTTTCAAAGACGCAGCTGTCTTCCACCCGCTCTACCGTGCCCTTGGGAATCTCCGCCTCATCAAACAGAGAAAACTGCCAATCGGTGCTGGTATCCAGATAGCGGAAGATTTTATGGAGCACCTCCTGCTTCGTGTCCTCCGGCGTTTCCGGTCGGAAGCGAATCACAAAGGCGCTGGTGAAGAATTGGTCGGTGATGGTTTTACGGACCAGAAAGATTTTGTCAATAGAATCCTGGGAAATGCTCCCAATATAAGCGAGAATCCCCTCCAGCATGCCCTCCGGCAGGTGCTCCTGGGACAGGTTATCCCGGCGGGTCAGCGTATCCAGCCCGCTGAATTCATCCCTTTGCCGCTGGGCAAGCTCCAGAGTCTTCCGGCGGTATTCCTCCAGCTCCTCTTTCAGACCCATCAGGCAACAGAAAGAGCCGATCTGGTCCATTGCTTCCTCAATGAAATTGCTGTTGCCGGCAATGGCGGTGTACAAATCCTCCAAGCCCGCCCTGTCATAGCAATGGAGCCGGTGGATACCCCGGATGAAATAGGCCGAACCGGCAGCGGCAGGGCTCAATTCTTCAATGGCCCGGTCACAAAGGGCAACTGCCTCGGACTGGCGACACAGGAGACGCAAATCCTCCACAACATCCGCATACCCCTCCGCCGTCAGCGGGCAGCCGGAAGCTTCCCAGGCAGTCACCCGCTCCAAGGGTTCCACATATTTTTCCCGGTGGGAATCGGCATAGTATTTCTCCATATCCGCTTCCATCCGGGCGTCCAGAAAATCAATGGCCCGGGTGCATTCCCGGCCAAATTCGCCGGAGGGCAGTCCATCCGTATCCGGCAGCTCTGTCAGGCCCAGAGCCTGAATTCTATCCCAGGTGGTAGGATGGGTGGCGCTGCGGGCAGGGAGCTCCTTTTGGGTGATGGCATTCCAGTCCTCCCGCCGCCAGGGCATCGCTTTGAGGAAGCCGGAAAGCTCCTGGGCCAGCAGATGCTTGGGCGGAGTGGCCGGCTGCCAGCTGGGGGTATCGTCCCGGGCCTCCCCCTCCCACAGGTACAAATCGTAATATTTCAGCTTCAGCAGGGAAGCCGCCGCTGCTTCCGGGTTCTGTTCCATCACTCTGTCCGCCCGGGTTTCGATGCCGATGGCAGCGGCGTAATGATAGAGTTCATAGGTCAGGGCATAGACGCTGTCCGAATAGCTGTAGTAAAAGGATGTCAGCGTGGAAAGGGCGTTGGGACTGCGGCCCTGGGAAATGAATGTATAATAGTCTTCTTCCCGGTTGATCCGGCGGTTTTCCCCTCCCTCATGGGCAAATTCGTGGAGGAAAATGGCGTAGAGCTCTTCCTCCGTCATCATGCCCAGGGTCAGCGCTCCCAGCCGGAGGCAAATCACGCCCCGCACCTTGCCCACACCTGCACCGGACAGCGGCATCATATACAGCCGCACCGGCCCCTGCCAGCCGGTTTCCGCCGCCGCCCGGTGGGCCAGGGCATAGAGCCTGGGATAGTCCTCCTCCGGCAGGAAACCGTCTATTTCCTCCAAAAAGGCCTTGGGCACCGGCAGGGCGATCTGTTGAACCGCCGCCGCCATCAAAAACGCCGCTCCGAACCCCCGGGCCACGGTAAGGGTATCCGACTGATAGAGATAGCCGGAGAGGACGGAAAGGGACAGGCCCAGCAGGAACAGCAGCAGGGCGTAACCATTGGAGGCCAGACGGATAAGGCGAAGCTGACCCAATTTCCGCTCCGCCGTCTGCTCTGCCTGCTCCCGGTGGGAGAGGACGAAGGCATTGGCCTCGGACACACTCATCTTATCAAAATGCTTTTTCTGAAGCACCATGGCAAGCACCGACACCAGGGGCAGCACCACCAGACCCAGCAGATATCCCAGGCTGCAGAGCCGCTTTGCCCCCACCGTGACCCAGGCATCATTCTGCTTCCACAGAAAGATCCCCCCGATCTGGGCGGCAAAGTCCAGGGCGAGGGAGCTCCACATCAGCAGGGCACCGGTTCGCTTCCGGGCAATCTCTGCTTTGGTCAGGGATACGGGCTCTGTCTTCGGCATGGAGCGGCCCACCTGCTTTCCAAGGATGCAGGCGGAAACAATCATTACCGCCACGGTGACAAACTCCGCCACCGCGAAGCCGATCATAATCTGTTTGTCCCGCTGGGTGAAGTCCGCCACGTCCCGCCCTCCGGTGAGGGCCACCGCCAGAAAAATCCAGGCGAACATCAAAGCCACACAGATAATCAATACCGCCAACCATTTCTTCTTCATATTTCCCTCCAAAAGCTGCCAATTCCCCGGCAATTTTTATCCTATCCCCATTCTGCTCCATGCAGTCAAATTGGTGTTTGTTAAGATGTTTCGTAGGGAATGCATTCATGCATTCCGCCCTAGTCGCAAATCACCGGGGGTTATTGAATTGAAAAAATGTTGTGTTTTGCATAGGGAACGGATTCATCCGTTCCGAGACGTCGGTGAACATCCGTGGTTCGTTGGTTGGTAACAGGTTCCAATTTTTTCCAACAATGATCCATTCAACATACCTCGATAAAAATGTTGCCGAGGCGGAATGCATAAATGCATTCCCTACGCAAAAATCATCTTTTTACGATTCGTCGAACCCTGGTGGTTCATGAACCTTTCGAAACATTTTCCGTTGGGCGAACCCGCCAAATTCCAATTAACCAATCTCGCAACCAAAGCTGATTTTCTCCTTTCAAAATACGCCCTTGGGATACAAATTGGGGAAGCGCTTTTTATCCGCCGGGTAGGCCAGGGCGTACAAAGCCATGGAAGCCAGGCCGCAGCCGATGAAAACCAGCCATAACAGCCGGTAGTTCCCCTCCGCTATCATGAGCACGAAGCTGATGCCGTACTGAATCAGGGTGAAGAACACGGAATAGAGCACGCTGGTCACCCCGCCGATGCGCCCCCGGTGGGAGGCGGGAATCCGGCGGGAGGTATAGGGATTGTTGCCCAGGACGGACACCACTTCTCCCAGAGTGAACACGAACATGCCCACAAACAGCACCCAAAGTGGGCTGCCCAGGGTAAACAGCACCATCCCCGCCAGAAACAGGCCCATGCCCAGAATGGATTTGGGAATTTCCGTCAGTCGTTTCAGCACCATGGTCAGAAGCGGGGTGAAGAGAATCACCACGAACCCGTTCAGGGAGTTTAGGTAGCCATAGACGGCTGCGCCGTGCTGGCCCATTTGCCCTTTCAATTGCAGCGGCAGCAGGATACCCACGGTGTTGCTGGACATGGAGGCAAAGCAGCCAATCAGCAGAATGGCCAGCACCACACTGCGCTGCTTCAAAACCGCCAGAATGGGCAGAGATTCCTCCACCGGCTTTTCATACTCGCTGTAGCATTCCGTCTGGCTGCCGGTATCCGAAATGGCGTTTTCCGGCTTGACAAAGAAGAAAATCAATGCCGTGGACACGAAAATGGACAGGCCGTTGAGCAGAAACGCCAGATTGGTATGGAATTCAAACAGGATGCCGCCCATGCTCGCTCCAAACACATAGCCCAGATTATAGCCCAGATAGGACAGGGAGAAGGCCTTTTCCCGCTGGTCCGTGGTGGAGTAATCCGCGTTCAGCGCATCATAGGCAGGAGACTCCACCGTCTGAAACAGCGAGGCAACGAAAATGATTGCTGCCGTGTGATAGCCGATGGGCAAAATGGCCGCAAGGACATACAGAGCCACCGTCAGGCAGTCAAAGATCATAATGATGTTCTTCCGGGGAAACCGGTCCGCCAGCTTGCCGCCCAGCAGCGCCAGAGGCAGGGAGATAAGCCCGGCGGTGGCAATAAACATGGTGGCCACGCCATCGCTGAAGCCCAGCTTGGTGGTGAGCAGGAAGGTGAGCATGGGCCAAACAAAGGAGCCCATGGCCGTGACGATCCTGCCCACAAAGAGCACGTAGACCTCCCGTTTCAGCCCGGCATATTGGGTGATGATGTTTTTCATAATATGTTTCCTTTGAATTTAACTCATATTGATATCTCCCCTGGCGGAGGCGGAGCCCTGAATCCGGCCGCAGCGGATATCCCCAGCTGCGGAGGCATTTCCACCGATGGAGCCGGTGCAATCCACATCCCCGGAGGCGGTGACGTTGCCGGTAATGTCCCCGGCGCAGCTCACATCCCCATCCGCCCGGAGGTCGCCCTGAATGGAGCCCTGGCACTCCACGTCGCCCCCGGCCTGAACCCGGCCGCCGATATCGCCGCCGCAGTCAATATCTCCGCCAGCGGAGGCGTTGCCGCCAATCATGCCCTCACAGCGGATGTCATCCCCCGCCTGGGCATTGCCGCCGATGGAGCCGGTGCAGGACACGCTGTCCCCGGCAATGACGTTGCCCCGAACGCTGACGCAGGTCACCCCGTCACCGGCACGGACCTCTCCGCCCACATCGGTGCAGATCACCCCGTCACCGGCCTGGACGTTGCCGCCAATGGAACTTTCCGCACAATAAACGGCGTAATCGGAATAAATGTTGCCCACATTGCCGGAAAAGTGAAGCTGTACCGGTTCGTTGCCCCGCTGGCTGGATTTGTCGAAGCCCAGGCAGGAAAAGGAATAGCTGAACCGCTCCCTCTTGCCGTCCAAAGAGGGAATGTCCTGATAGCGCACCAGCTGGTGTCCAATGAAGCACACCGCGTGGAGATCGTCGTTATCCTCCCAGGGCAGCTCGCCGATCACCGTCACCGGTTCCTGAGGGGGATTTTCCGGCAGGGCGGGTTCGGCTCTGCCAAAGAGCTTATCCATACTGATTTCAAAAATATCCGCCAAGGCGGGCAGCTGCATAATATCCGGGCAGCACTGGTCGCTCTCCCATTTGCTCACCGCCTGATTGGTGATGCCCAGCCGCTGGGCCAGAGCCTCCTGCGTCATTCCCTTACTTTTCCGAAGCGCCGCAATCCGCTGGCCAAAATAAATCTGTTCCATCTGTCAATACCGCCTTTACAAAATTTCTTGCCGCAAGTTCCAGAAAATCATAGGTGAAAAATGGGAAAATTGCAAGTTTTTCGTGGTTGGAAAAGCTTCCAACCTATAGTTGGATAAGAAAGTGCCTTAATAGGCAGCATTATATCAGGTTTTGACAGAAATGGGAATAGGAAAGGAAGAAAAAATTCCGGGGAGATTTCTCTAAATTGAAATTTGGCGAGATGTTTCGTAGGGAACGGATTTATCCGTTCCGAAAGGTCGGTGAACATCCGAGGTGCGTTGGATGGTAACAGGTTCCCTTTTCAGCATTTTTCCATTCAAAGTGCACCCCATAAAAATGTTACTGGGCGGAACGGATAAATCCGTTCCCTACGAATCACCTCTACAAACACCAATTTTCCTTTTTCCCGGGGGAACCAATCCACACATTGTTCAAAAGAGTCCTGACTTATGCAGCCGATTTTGATACATCCTACAAAATCCCGAATTTGCAAAAATAATACTTTACTTCTTTAGCGAGCTAAAGTATAATACAGCCATCAAAACAAAACCGCCCCACCCAGGGTGGAGAAAAAGGAGAAAGACATCATGAAAAAACTCATTGCAATGCTCACCGCTGTGGCGCTGATGCTGACCATGGTATGCTGCGCCTTTGCCGCTGACCAGACCGACGCCGAATATGTAAAAGAAAAGGGCACGCTGGTTGTTGGCATCACCGACTTCGAGCCCATGGACTACAAGGATGAAGACGGCAACTGGATCGGCTTCGACGCCGACATGGCCGCGAACTTCGCCGCCTGGCTGGGTGTGGATGTGGAATTCGTGGAAATCGAATGGGACAACAAGGTCCTGGAGCTGGACTCCAAGAGCATCGACTGTGTGTGGAACGGCATGACCCTCACCGATGAGGTGATGGCCGCCATGACCTGCTCCAACGCCTACTGCAACAACGCCCAGGTGGTCATTGTCCCCACCGATGTGGCCGACAAGTATCAGACCGCAGAGGACTGCGCCGAGCTGGTGTTCGCTGTAGAGGCCGGCAGCGCCGGTGAAGCAGAGGTCACCGCCCTTGGCTATGAGTGCACCCCTGTTCAGTCCCAGGCCAGCGCCCTGATGGAAGTGGCCGCCGGTACCTGTGACGCCGCCGTCATCGACTCCCTCATGGCTGCCGCCATGGTGGGCGAGGGCACCAGCTATGAAAACCTGACCTACACCGCTCCTTTGAACAGCGAGGAATACGGCGTGGGCTTCCGCACCGGCTCCGATCTGGCCAGGCTGCTCAACGAGTTCTTCAAGGCCTCCTATGAAGGCGGCGCCATGCAGATCTGCGCTGAAACCTACGGTGTTCAGGCCGCTCTCATCGAGCAGAAGTAAGCAGCAGAATCCAATGCGGAACCGCCCGGCTGAGACCCAACCGGGCGGTTCCTTTACCAAAGAGAAAAAGGCGGATTTCACATGGAAACTTTCCTCCAGCAATTTCCCATCGTCTTTCAGTCCTTAAACATCGGCTTTTTGCAGACCCTGCGGCTTTTCTCTGTCACGCTGCTGGGAGCCATCCCCCTGGGGCTCATCATCATGTTCGGCTCCATGTCCCGGTTTAAGCCTCTGAGCGTTCTGACCAATCTGTTCGTCTGGGTGATTCGGGGCACGCCGCTGATGATCCAGCTGCTGATCATCTACTATTTCCCCGGGCTGGTGCTCCACATCAACTTTTGGGGCAAGGGCGAGAGCGGCCGCTTCGCCGCCTCCGCCGTGGCCTTTATCATCAACTACGCCTGCTATTTTTCCGAAATCTACCGGGGAGGCATCCAGAGCATTCCCGTGGGCCAGCGGGAGGCTGGGCAGGTGCTGGGCATGACGGGCAGCCAGATTTTCTTCCGGGTGATTCTTCTGCAGGTCATCAAGCGCATTGTGCCCCCCATGGGCAACGAGATCATCACCCTGGTAAAGGACACCGCCCTGGCCAGAATCATCGCTTTGCAGGAGATCATCTGGGCGGGCACCGCATTCTTAAAAGGCTCCCAGGGAATCTCCGGCCAGGTGTGGCCCCTGTTCTTCACCGCCATCTACTATCTTGTATTCAGCGGAATGCTCACCCTGCTGCTGGGCTGGGTGGAAAAGAAAATGGACTATTTCAGAGGGTAAGGCAATGGCAATACTGGAAGTGAACCACATTCAAAAAAGCTTCGGCGGCACTGCCGTGTTAAAGGATATTTCTTTCAGCCTGGAGCGAGGCCAGGTGCTCTCCATCATTGGCTCCTCCGGCAGCGGCAAAACCACCCTGCTGCGGTGCCTGAATTTTCTGGAAACCGCGGAAAGCGGCACCATCCGGGTGAATGGAAAGACCCTTTTCGACGGGGAGAACCAGAAGCACCTGAGCGACAGCGAGATTCGGCAGAACCGGCTGCACTTCGGCCTGGTGTTTCAGTCCTTCAATCTGTTTCCCCAGTACACCGTGCTGGAAAACGTGATGCTGGCCCCCAAGCTGCTGAAAAAGGCGCCGGTGGCCCAGATTGAAGAACAGGCCCGTTCCCTGATTGAGCAGGTAGGCCTGTCCAATCGAATTGGCAATTACCCCTGCCAGCTCTCCGGCGGGCAGCAGCAGCGGGTGGCCATCGCCCGTGCCCTGGCGTTGGAGCCGGACATTCTCTGCTTTGACGAGCCCACCTCCGCCCTGGACCCGGAGCTTACCGGTGAGGTGCTGCGGGTGATTCGGGGGCTGAAAAGCGCGGACCGAACCATCATCATTGTGACGCATGAAATGGAATTTGCCAAATCCATTTCCGACCGGGTAATTTTCATGGCGGAGGGTATTATTGAAGAAGAGGGCACCCCGGAGCAGGTATTCGGCAATCCCCAGTCCGCCAAAACCCGACAGTTTTTAAGCAGCTCTCTGGAAAGCTTCTGAATGGGAGGAACAAACGAGATGACCCAGCGGAAATTTGATGAAGAGATGATTCATGATCTCTACCAGGCCTTTGTGGAAATTGATTCCCAGGAAACCTGCGCCCAGCTTTTGGAGGATTTGTGCACCCGCAAGGAGGTGGAGCAGATGGCCCAGCGATTGCGGGCGGCCAGGCTCCTCATGGAGGGGAAAACCTACACACAGGTGATGGAGCAGACGGGCATTTCCTCCGCCACCCTCAGCCGGGTCTCCCGGTGCGTCCAGTATGGAGCGGGCTACCGGAAATTCGTTCATCCGGAGGAAACAAAGGAATAACATGCTGCCAAAGCATCCGGCACCGCACCCCCGTCTGTTTCAGGCGGGGGTGCATCTTTGCTGCTTTTGGGTGAAAATATGCCATTTCTTTCCTTTTTATTAAGAAATAGGTGAAAAAGCCTTTCATTCCCGGCGGCGACATTGACAACCCGGTCAAACTGCTGTATGATAGCCACGTTTTAAGGATTTTTTGTACATGGAGGGCTTATGAACGGCGACAAAAGAAAAAAGCGGACCGCCGGACTGCTGGTACTTGTGATGGTGATCGCCGTCGCCGTCGGGGCATTGGTGGGAAAACCTTTGATGGGATGGATCTCCAACCCGGAGGGCTTCCGCAGCTGGGTGGAGGCAAAGGGCTGGTCCAGCCGGCTGGTATTTATGGGGATGGTGATTTTCCAGGTGATTCTGGCCTTCATCCCGGGGGAGCCCTTTGAAATCGCGGCGGGCTATGCCTTTGGCGCGGTGGAGGGCACCCTGCTCTCCATTGCAGGAGCCGCTGTGGGCAGCATCATCACCTTTTCTCTGGTGCGGCGGTTTGGCATGGGGCTGGTGCGGGTGTTTTTCAGTGAAGAAAAGATCAATTCCGTCAAATTCTTGAAAACCAGCAATGCCAGAAACATCCTTTTCCTGGTGATTTATATGATTCCCGGCACACCCAAGGACCTGCTGGGCTATTTCGCCGGGCTGACGGATATTCCCTTTCCCGTGTTCTGCCTGGTGTGCACCCTGGGGCGGATTCCCTCGGTGGTTACCTCCACCGTGGGCGGAGACGCACTGGGAACGAAAAGCTATAGGGCGGCAATTCTGGTTTTTGCCTTCACCTTTGCCATCAGCGCGCTGGGGCTGATGATCTATAATGCAATCTGCAAAAAGCACGAAGGAGCTCGACATGACAAATAAAAGAAAGGTGCAGCTGCCAATTCCGGACAATACTGTTCTGCCGCTGGTCTGTACCCTGGTGCTGCAATGTCTGGTATACCTCGGCTCCAAGCTGCTGATGGCAGGGGCCTATCACTATAATTTTGAAACCGCCTGGGATTTGGCCATTCCCTTTCTGCCCTGGACGGTATCCATCTACGTGGGCTCCTTTCTCTACTGGGTGATTAGCTTTCTCTTGATTCTGCGAAGCGGCACCGAGAACGCCTTCCGCTTTCTCTGCGCCCACTGCATTGCCCTGCTGATTGCCCTTGGCTTTTTCCTGCTGCTGCCCACCACCAACACCCGTCCGCAGATCGAGGGCGGCGGGCTGTGGAATTTCGGAATGCGCCTGATTTACGCCCTGGACACCCCGGACAATCTCTTTCCCTCCCTCCACTGTGAGCTGAGCTGGCTCTGCTTCCTGGGCCTGAAAAAAGCGGAAAACGTCCCCACCGGCGGCAAACGACTGGCCCTGATTTTCTCCCTGCTGGTGTTTGTTTCCACCCTGACCACCAAGCAGCACATCCTGATTGATGTATTCGGCGGCTGGCTGATCGCGGAAGTATCTTTCCGCCTCTGCGGCAGCAAAAAAATCACTCGTCCGTTTTACAGAGTTTTTGATCGATAAATTGGTGTTTGTAGAGGTGATTCGTAGGGAACGGATTTATCCGTTCCGCCCGGTAACATTTTTATCGGGTGCACTTTGAATGGAAAAATGCTGAAAAAGGGAACCCGTTACCATCCAACGCACCTCGGATGTTCACCGACCTTTCGGAACGGATAAATCCGTTCCCTACGAAACATCTCGCCAAATTTCAATTTGTGTACACTCCCATTTTTATAAAAACGGAGCCGGTGCCATGAGGCACCGGCTCTGAATTCTTTTGTTTATCAGCCCTCGATGGCAAAGGAGTAGATCGCTTCCTCATCAATCTCGGTGGCGTCCACGCCGGTCATGGCGTACTCGCCGTCGATGTAGAAAGCCCAGTAGGTGCCGTCGGTATCGTAGTCAGCGGTGATGCCGTTGATGGTCTTGACGTACAGGCCCCACTCGCTCTCGTCACCGGCGATGATACCCAGCTCCGCCAGCGCTTCACCCACGGTGTCCGCATCGGTGCAGACCGTGACAGAGGTCACATTCCCCTCCTTGTCAGTCACCTGGAAGGCGAACTCCTTTTCACCCAGGCCGTAGTTCTTGCCGTCGTGCAGGGGGACGGTTTCGCCCTCTTCCAGCTCGATGCCATCCACCGTCAGCATATAAACGCTGTCGGGGTCAATTTCTGTTCCATCCAGGCTGGTCATGGCATACTCGCCGTCGATGTAGAAGGCCCAGTAGGTGCCGTCGGTGTCGTAATCGGCAGTGATGCCGTTGACGGTCTTGACGTACAGGCCCCACTCGCTGTCCTCACCGGCCACAATGCTCAGCTCCGCCAGCGCCTCGCCAACAGTTTTCGCGTCGGTGTTCACGGTGACCGTGGCGGTTTCGCTCAGGCAGGACACCACCAGGGTGAAGGCGGTATCACCCTGGCCGTAAACGCCGCCGTTTTCCAGCAGGATGGTTTCTTCGTTCTCGTCCCAGAGGATTTCGCTCTGCTCCGTGGAAGCAGCGAAAGCAACGGATGCCAGACTGCACAGCACAGCGAGAGCCAAGAGCAGGGAAAAGAGTTTTTTCATAATCGAGTCTCTCCTTATCAATATTTCTGTACGGATTATTCTATCACAGGGCGGATGGAAAATCAAGCGAAAACATACATGCCGAAGAACGCTGTCAGGCCATCGCCGGGGGTGTATTCCAGACCGCATTCATCCGCCAGCTTTTTCACAAAAATGCAGTAGGCGGACATGCAGGAATACTGCAAATCCGGGAAAGTGCAGCTCTCTCCGTTTTTCAACGCGCAAGGAGAGCAGAGGGCGCAGCCGCTGGCTCCCACCAGGAATCCCGGGCAGCCCTGTTCCCGCAGGGATTTCATCAGCCGGATGGCCGCCAGATTATGCCCCCGCTTTGCCTGCTTGATTGCCTCTTTGTCCTCGTAGTCCGAAATCTCCCACATGGTTTGCAGCACCAGGGCCTTTTTGTGGGAGAGAATCCGCTGCTTCATCTGCTCCGGGGTGCCGCAGCTTGGGGGACAGGAGTGATTCACGCCATATTGGCCGCAGAGATTTTCTTCGCATAACGGCCGGAACATGGAATCAAACACGATTTTCTCCGTGTCAATGATCGCCGCCCCGGCAAAGCCCTCCGCCACTGCCAGCTCGACCATCTCTTTTTCCGTCATTCGTTGCGCCTCCTTTTTTCTCAATTGTAAGTCCCCAAACCCGGGATGTCAAGCGGGCAGATTTGCCGGTTGCCTTTTTCCTTACAAATTGGTATAATATAGGGTACATGAAAGAAGCAAAGGAGACTGCCCTTGAAACGGGATGCATTTTCCGGATGTCATCCGGCTGTGAATTTTCTCTTTTTTGTGGGCGCCATCGGCTTTGGCGCAACCATTCAGCACCCGGCCTACTGCGCGGCAGGGTTTGTCTGCGCCGCCATCTACTATTTATTATTGAAAGGCCGCGGCGGGCTCAAAATGCTGGGGTCGGTGACGGTACTGTTCACTCTGATGTCGCTGATCAATCCCCTGCTGAACAAATCCGGCAAGCATGTTCTGTTCACCTGGTTTGGCCGCCCCTATACCCTGGAGGCGCTGTACTACGGCATGGCGCTGGGGGCCATTATGGCCGTGATGCTGTTGTGGTTCGGCTGCTACAGTATTGTTCTCACCAGCGATAAATTCACCGCCCTTTTTGGAAAGGTGATTCCCGCCCTGTCGCTGCTGCTGGTGATGGTGCTGCGGATGATTCCTGCCTTTACCAGAAAGGCAAAGCAGATTCTGCTGGCCCGGCGGGCCATCGGCAAGGGTCCCTCCCAGACCAACCGGCTGACGGAAAAGGCAAAGGATGGGACCACCGTTCTCTCCGCTCTGACGGATTGGGCATTGGAGGGCAGCATCATCACCGCCGATTCCATGCGCTCCCGGGGCTACGGCACGGGAAAGCGCACCAATTTTCAAATCTACACCCTCACCCGCCGGGATATTTTTTTGCTGATTTTGATTCTTTTGCTGGAAATCGCCGTGCTTTTGCTGGGCGGCACCAACGCCAGCTTCACCCCCCGGCTGAAAATCGATCCCATTGGCTTTGGGCTGCCGGTATACTGCGGCTTTTTGCTGCTTCCCACACTGCTGCAAATCAAGGAGGTGATCGCATGGCGCATTTCCAGATCCAGGATCTGAGCTTTTCCTATCCCGGCGCCGGACAAAAAGCGCTGGACGAAATCAGTCTTTCCATTGAGCCGGGGGAATTCGTGCTGCTCTGCGGCAAATCCGGCTGCGGCAAAACCACCCTGCTGCGCCACCTGAAAACCGTGCTCACCCCCCACGGGGAACGCTCCGGCTCCGTGCTGCTGGACGGCACCCCTCTGGAGCAGATCAATCTGCGGGAGCAGGCTGCCCGAATCGGCTTTGTGATGCAGAATCCGGACGATCAGATCGTCACCGATAAGGTCTGGCATGAGCTGGCCTTTGGGCTGGAAAACTTAAGCTGTGACCAGAGCACCATGCGCCTGCGGGTGGCGGAGATGGCCAGCTTTTTTGGCATTCAGGATTGGTTTCACCGGGAGATTTCGGAGCTTTCCGGCGGGCAGAAGCAGCTGCTGAACCTGGCCTCCATCATGGCCATGCAGCCGGAGGTGCTGATTCTGGATGAGCCCACCAGTCAGTTGGACCCCATTGCCGCCGCCGACTTTTTAAACACCATTCAAAAAATCAACCGGGAGTTGGGAACCACCATTCTCATCACCGAGCACCGGACGGAGGAGGTATTCCCCGCGGCGGACCGTGTGGTGGTGATGGAGCATGGCCGCGTCACCGCCTCCGGAGCCCCCCGGGAGGTGGCCCGGCAGCTTTATCAGGAGCGGAGCCCCATGTTCTCCGCTCTGCCCGCACCGGTGAAAATCTTCTATGAATCCGCCTCCTCCCTCCCCTGCCCCCTCACCGTGCGGGAGGGACGGAATTGGCTGAGCCGACTCTTTCCCCAGCCGGCCCCCATCAAAGCTCTGCCCCCGGAGCCCGGCGTTCCCGACGGAGGGGTTCCTGCCCTGGAGCTGAAAGGCGGCTGGTTCCGCTATGAAAAGGACAGCCCGGATATTTTAAAGGACATCCATCTATCCGTTCCCCAGGGATGCTTTTATGCCATTGTCGGCGGAAACGGCGCGGGAAAATCCACTGCGCTGAAAGCCATCTGCGGCATCTGTAAGCTATATCGGGGCAGCGTCCGGCTCTTCGGCAAGGATCTGAAAGCCTACCGGGGGAATTTGTACCAGGGCTGCCTGACCATGCTGCCCCAGGACCCGAAATGTCTCTTCGTCAAGCAGACCCTCCGGGAGGATTTGCAGGAGATGGGCACCTCTCCGGAAAAAATTGCGGAAATCGCCGCGCTCTGCCAGGTGGAGCATTTGCTGGGTGCCCACCCCGCCGACCTGTCCGGCGGTGAAATCCAGCGGGCCGCCCTGGCCAAGGTACTGCTGGCGGAGCCCAGGCTGCTTCTGCTGGACGAGCCCACCAAGGGGCTGGACAGCTTCTTCAAGCAATCCTTTGCGGAAATTTTGAAAGGCCTATGCCGCCGGGGCATCACCGTGGTGATGGTATCCCACGACATTGAATTCTGCGCCGAGTACGCCGATTTGGTGGGCATGTTCTTCGACGGGCAGCTGCTCACCTCCGATACCCCCCGGCGGTTCTTCGGCTCCAACAGCTTCTACACCACCGCCGCCAACCGGATGAGCCGGCACCTCTTTGAAAATGCCGTTACCGCCCGGGATGTGGTGGCGCTGCTGAAGCAGAACCGGGAGGAAAGGCCGTGAGAAAATCCACCTTTCTGTCCATTCTTGTGATCCTGGTGCTGATTCCCCTGACCCTGTTTCTGGGCACCCAGGTAAAGGGCCGATGGTACTATCTGATCAGCACCATGATTATCATCGAACTGATGCTGCCCTTTTTCTTTCGGTTTGAGGCACGCCGCCCCCAGGCGAGAGAATTGGTCATCCTCACGGTGATGGCCGCCCTGGCTGCGGTTTCCCGGGTGGTGTTCGCCTTTTCTCCTTATTTAAAAACCATCACCGGCATCATTATGATTACAGGCATTGCCTTCGGTCCGGAGGCGGGCTTCCTCACGGGAGCTGTTGCCGCCTTTGCCAGCAATTTCTTTTTCAGCCAGGGGCCCTGGACGCCCTGGCAGATGTTTGCCTACGGCTTCGGCGGCTTTCTCGCGGGAATGATCTTCCACCGGCGGCGGAATTGGGCCAAGCCCTACATTCTGGCGCCTTTCGGATTCTTTTCCATTCTCTTCGTCATCGGTCCGCTGCTGGACAGCTGCACCGTGTTCACCATGCTGAGCAAATTCACGGTGAAAAACGTTTTGGCTGTATACGCCGCAGGCATCGGCTACAACGCGACCCACGGCATCGGCGCGGCGCTGACCCTGTTCTTCGTCAGCGGTCCGCTGCTTCGCAAGCTGGACCGGCTGCAAAGCAAATACGGCATTTTGGAGCTTTGATATGAACTGCAATCAGCTTTTTCTCTCCACCATCGATTCCCAGGCCGGTGCCTTGGCCCGGAAATACGGCCTGGGTGTGGAAATCGCCGACTACTGCACCGCCATGAACATTGACCGCTTTCGGGAGCAAACCGCCGCTGCCCTGAATCATCAGCTGGAGCAGATTTCCCGGCGGCTGCTTCACGGCCCTTTTAACGAGCTTTTCCCCTGCGCCGTCGATCCCCTCGCCCGTAAGCTGGCGGCATTTCGCTTTGAGCAGGCCCTGGCGCTCACCCGGGAATACGGCGGGAAAAAGCTGATTCTCCACGGGGGCTTTCATCCCAAGCTGTACTACCCCTGTTGGTATGTGGAGCAGTCCACGCTCTTCTGGCGGGAATTTCTGGAGAATCATCCGGGAGATTATGAAATCTGCCTGGAAAACGTACTGGAGGAGGAGCCGGAAATGCTCCGCTCCATCGTCTCCCAGGTGAATGACGCCCGGCTTCGGCTCTGCCTGGATGTGGGCCATGTAAACGCCTATTCTTCCGTAAGCGTGGAGGACTGGATTGCCTGCTGGGGAGAATTACTGAGCCACACCCACCTGCACAACAACGACGGCACCGCCGACACCCACAGTGCCCTGTGGGACGGAACATTGGACATAAAATCCCTGATACACTCCCTCCCCTCCGGCGCCACCGCCACCCTGGAGCTGCCGGAAATCGGAGAGAACATCTCCTGGCTGGCGGAGAATGCACTTCTGTCACCGCTGTAATATGGAAAATTGGTGTTTGTCAGTATGTGTTCGTAGGGAACGGATTTATCCGTTCCGAAACGTCAGTCAACATCAATGGTTCGTTGGATGGTAACGGGTTCCTTTTTTCAATATTTTTCCATTCAACGTGCACCTCATAAAAACGTTACCGGGCGGAACGGATAAATCCGTTCCCTACGAATTATCCCTACAAATTACAATTTGTCTGATTTTTCGTGAATCCGAATCAATCACATAAGGGAGCAAGGAAAAATGGAAATGGAATTAAAATCACTTCTTGAAAAAATCACCCCTCCGGATGAGGCAGCCATGGAGGCAGCCCGGGTGCGGCAGGCCCAGCTGGCAAAGCCGCCGGAAAGCCTGGGACGGCTGGAGGAGCTCTCCATTCAGCTGGCGGGCATCACCGGAAAGGTACACAACCAAATGGATCACCCCCACCTTTTGGTATTCGCCGCCGACAACGGCGTGGTGGAGGAGGGGGTTTCCAGCGCGCCCCAGTCCGTCACCCTGATGCAGACCATCAACCTGACCCGGGCCAAAACCGGGGCCTCCACCCTGTGCAAGGAATTCGGCGTGGGCATTACCGTGTGCGACGTGGGTGTGAATGCCGTGATTCACGACCCGGCGGTGGTAAACCGGAAAATTGCCTTTGGCACCGGCAACATCGTCAAGGGCCCGGCCATGACCCGGGAGCAGGCCATCACCGCCATCCTCACCGGAGCGGGGATCGCCATTCGCACGGAAGCGGATGGATTAGGCATCGGTGAAATGGGCATCGGCAACACCACCACCTCCTCCGCCGTGCTCTCCGTGCTGCTTTCCGCGGATGTGGAGGCCGTCACCGGCAGAGGCGGCGGAATCACCGATGAGGCTTTCCAGGTGAAAAAGGAAACCATCCGCCGGGCCATCCAGCTGAACCAGCCGGACAAAAACGATGTGGTGGACGTACTCTCCAAGGTGGGCGGCTTTGACCTTGCCGCTATGTGCGGCGGATTTTTGGGCGCAGCGGCAACCAAGCGTCCGGTGGTGATCGATGGCTTCATCTCCGCCGCGGCCGCTCTGTGTGCCGTAAAGCTGAATCCCCTGGTGCGGCACTATCTGGTGCCCAGCCACGCCTCCTTTGAAATCGGCTACAGGCTGGCCATGGAGGCCATGGAGCTGCAGCCCATCTTCCTGCTGGGCATGCGTCTTGGTGAGGGCAGCGGCTGCCCCCTGGCCTTCCAGGTGCTGAAAGCCGCCTGCGCCATCATCAATCACATGGCCACCTTTGAGCAGGCGGGCATTGACGACGGCTATCTGGAGGAAATCCGGGAGGGAGACAAGTTCACCGTGGAGGCCGAGGTATGATCGTCTTCATCACCGGTGGTGCGAAGAACGGAAAATCCTCCCTGGCACAGCGTCTGGCGGTGGAGCTGGCAAAGGGCGGACCCCACTACTACATCGCCACCATGATTCCCGTGGATGAAGAGGACCGGGAGCGTATCCGCCGCCATGTTGCCGACCGGGAGGGGCTGGGCTTTGAGACTGTGGAATGCGGACGGGACATTCTGAGCTGTCTGTCCAATGTGGACAAACGCGGCAGCTTTCTGCTGGACAGCACCACCGCCCTGCTGATGAACGAGCTTTTCATCCCTCCGGACTATCGGCTCAATCCCACAGTCGGGGAAAAATGCGCCGACGAGCTGGTGGCATTCGCAAAGTCTGTTGCCAACATTGTGGTGGTCAGCGACTACATCTACTCCGATGCTTTACAGTATGACGAAGTCACCGAAACCTACCGCAGGGCCCTTGCCATGATCGACCGCAGGCTTGCTGCCGTCAGCGATGTGGTATTGGAGCTCACCGTCGGAAATGTCGTTGTACACAAGGGGGATTTTCAGCCATGAAGCTTTGGTTATACGCCCTGGGCATGTGCCAGAGCATGTTCTGCGCCCTCCCCTTTCCCTGGCACGGCTGGGAGGAAAAGGCCCGGGACCGGATGCTGTTGTGTCTGCCGCTCATCGGGCTGGAAATCGGCCTTATCTGGTGGGGGCTGCTGTGGATTTGCGATTGGTTCGGTCTGCCCCAGGCCATTCGGGCCATGGTGCTGACCGCCGCGCCCTATCTGCTCACCGGATTTATGCACCTGGATGGATTTATGGATGTGACGGATGCGGTGCGGTCCTATCGCAGTTTGGAGCGCCGCCGGGAAATCCTCAAGGATTCCCATGTGGGCAGCTTTGCGGTGATTGGGGTGGTGCTGGTGATTCTCTGTCAGTTCTCCGCCTTTGTATCCCTGTATCCCGGCATGCGAATGACCGTTCTGATTCTGATTCCCGTGGTGAGCCGGTGCTGCAGCGTGATTGCCATTCAGCTGCTGCCGCCCATGGCGACCAGCCAGTACGCCCAACGGCAGCCCCACGTAGCTGCGCCGCTGGTGATGCTGCTTGCGGCCATTGGCTGTGGCTTTTGGATGCGGACCAAGTTCGGCCTGACCCTGCTGGGCTGCGTGGCCGGCTTCTGCCTGGCGCTGCTTCGCGGCTATGGTTCCTTAAAGGGCATGAACGGCGACATCTCCGGCTATTGCCTGACCATTGGAGAGCTCACCGCCCTGGTCACCCTGGCGGTTTTATATCGATAAGGAGGAAACGGATGAAGCTGATTATTGGAGGTGCCTATCAGGGCAAGCGGGACTTTGCCAAGGCCGCTTTTCACCTGACAGATGCACAGATTTTCACCTGCACCGGGGAGGAAATCATCTTTTCGGCCCCCTGCATTGACAAAATTGAGGAATTCACCCTTGGCTGTGTGAAAGCCGGGAAGGACCCGGTGGCACTTTTTCAGCAGTACAAAGACAAATGGAAAAACTCCGTGCTGATCTGCCAGGATATTTTTTGCGGCGTGGTTCCCACGGACGCCACCCTGCGGCAATGGCGGCAGGAAACCGGACGGCTGTGCCAATATCTGACGAAGAACGCCGATTCCGTCAGCCGGATTTTCTGCGGATTGGAGCAAAAGCTGAAATGAGCCCCATCTATCTGATTCGCCACGGGAGGACCCGGGCCAACGAGGAGCACCTCTACTGCGGCAGCGCCGACCTCCCCCTCTCCCCCGGCGGGGAGGCGGAATTGCGGCAGCTGCGCTATGTGCTTCCCCCCGCCCGGTTTCTCACCAGTGGGATGAAGCGCACGGAGCAGACCCTTTCCCTGCTGTTTGGGGAGGTACCCCACGAAATCCGTCCGGCCTTTCGGGAGATTGATTTTGGCCGCTTCGAGCTCCATTCCTACCAGGAATTGAAAAGCGACCCGGAGTATCTCGCCTGGATTTCCGGGGACAACCATGGAAACATTCCCCCCGGGGGAGAAAGCGGTGAGCAGATGGAAGAAAGAGTGCTCGCCGCCTTCCGCCGTCTGGAAGAAGAAAACCTGCCCACCGCGCTCATCACCCATGGAGGGGTGATTGCCTGCATCATGGCCTATCTTTTCCCGGAGGAAAACAAAAACCGCTACCAGTGGCAGCCGGAACCGGGCCACGGGTATGCGGTGTATGCGGGAAGATATGAAAGAATCCCGTAGAAAAATTGGAATTTGCAGAGATATTTCGTAGGGAACGGATTTATCCGTTCCGCAACGTTGGATTTATATCGCGGTTCGATGAATGGTATTTTTTGAAACATATTTTTGGCGTTTTCCAATTCAACCAACCAATTTTGAAATTTAACGCAAGCGGAATGCATGAATGCATTCCCTACGAATCGTCCATCATTTTTCCATTCAACGCACCAGTGCAAAACCGTTACCGGGCGGAATGCATAAATGCATTCCCTACGAACACATACTGGCAGGCTCGGCTCTGTTACTCATTGACCAGGGAATAATCCGGCCGGCCGTAGCCTGCGATGCTGGTGGAATCCATGGGGTACTGCTTTTCCGTCACACAGCCGCCGTTGGGGATGACCCCGTCTTCATCGGAGGTGTTGCCCTCCACGGTATATACCAGGCCGTCTTCCACCTTTACCACAATTCCGGTGTGGCAGATTTGGTCATTCCGCCGGAAAAAGATCTGGTCTCCCGGCTGGGGGAAGAAAACCAGCCGACCCGCCTCCTGAAAATAGCCAAAGGAATGGCGGCAGCCTGCGCCCTTGCTGAACAGGGGCTGGCACAGCAGCTTCCTGGCATTTTGCACCCCATAGGCCTGGGTAAAGCACCAGTCCACAAACACATCGCACCAGGGATAGCCCTGCTTGTTTCCCAGGTAAAATCCCGGGTGGGCGGCCATATCCCGGGCGTATTTGGTGAAGTTCTCCTCCCCCGGATTGGCCAGCTTGTCGTCCAGGTTTTCGGGGGTCTGCTTTTCCAGGTAGCCCACCTCCCCCAGGGCAATGCTCACTGATTTGTGCATGGTGCCTCCTCTTCCCAGGGCAGCTCCACCAGCACCGCCTCATGGTGGATGGCGGGCAGCAGCTTCTCCATCACATCCGAAAGCCGCAGACGGAGGCTGGAGGTATTGATGCAGGGATGGCAGCCGAAATATTCATGGCGGAACACATCCCGGTCAATCACCAGCTGGACCCGGTTTTCATGGTCGTTCATCAGTCCCAGCACCGTGGCAGAGCCGGGGGTATTGTCCAAAAATCGCTCCATGTATTCCTCTTTCCCGAAAGAAAGCCGGGACACCCCCAGCTGGGCGGAGAGGTATTTGGTTTTAAAGGGCTTGTTCCCCGGGATCAGCAGCAGATAAAAGGCCGTCTCCTGCCGGTTGCACAGGAACAGATTCTTGCAGATCACGGCATTCAAGCTCTTGTCGATTTCTCCGCAGACCTCCATAGAATCCGCAGGCCAGTGGTCCAGGCGCTGATAGGGAATGCCCAGTCTGTCCAGCAGGTCATAGCATTTGATTTCTTTTTCCAGGCGGCCTTCCTCGTTCCGGGGCCGCCCATTCATCAGGGTTAACATTCATGCTCCTCCACTTGCGTTTTTCTTTATTATAGACCATTTTCCCCCAGGAAACAAGCCCCACTGACCGAT
Source organism: Bacillota bacterium (assembly GCA_028719885.1). Lineage (GTDB taxonomy): Bacteria > Bacillota > Clostridia > Oscillospirales > Oscillospiraceae > Faecousia. The sequence continues at coordinate 35,311 of JAQYLT010000065.1, read as the reverse complement.
TTTACCCCTCTGCCGTGGTAACCCAATCGTCGAAACAGAGATTATTTTTGAGAAAAGAGGGCTGTTATGAAAAAAAACACGCTTCTTCGCTGGCTGTCAATCCTGCTGGTGGCCATGGTGCTGTTTACCGGCTGCGTCAATTTGGATACCTTTGCGCCGGGAAAACAACCGGAAACCGTCACCGAAGCAGCCGCCATTTCCGAATTCGGAACCTACAGCTCCCGGGATGAGGTAGCGGAATATCTCCACCGATACGGCCATCTGCCATCCAATTATCTCACCAAAAAAGAGGCTCAGGATTTGGGCTGGGTGGCAAGCAAGGGGAACCTCTGGGAGGTGGCCCCGGGGATGAGTATCGGCGGCGACCGGTTCGGCAACCGGGAGGGTCTGCTGCCCAAATCATCAGGACGGACCTATTACGAATGCGACATTGATTTTGACGGCAGCTACCGAAACGCCAAACGAATCATCTACTCCAACGACGGCCTGATCTACTACACCGAGGACCACTACGAGTCCTTCCAGCTGCTCTATGGGGAGGACACGCCATGATCATTCTGGATGTCAGGTGCCTGGAGGAAAAAGCTTCGGCGCACCAATATTTAAAACAGGCTCTGGCGCTGCCGGAGTACTACGGATGCAATCTGGATGCCCTTTACGACTGCCTGACGGATTTGGGCAAAAAGGAGATTCAGTTCGTCAACCTGGATGATGCCGGGGAAGGCTATTTTTCCAAGGTTCTCTCCGTATTCCAGGAGGCCCAGGCAGAAAACCCACGGCTGCACCTCTATTATGATTTCGACTAATCAAAATCCGCTGCAAACGCAGCGGATTTTTTATGTGGTTTTTAACGTATCCAGGCAAATTGGAATTTGCAGAGATATTTCGTAGGGAACGGATTTATCCGTTCCGCCTCGGTAACGTTTTTATGGGGTGCACGTTGAATGGAAAAAAGGACCCCGTTACCATCCAACGAACCATTGATGTTGACTGACGTTTCGGAACGGATAAATCCGTTCCCTACGAACACATACTGACAAATTCCGATTTTCCTGCCTACTGCAAGGCTTCCAGGGCCAGGGCGTTTTGGGTGCGGTAGAGCTCGGAATAGATGCCGCCTTTTTCCAGCAGCTGCTGATGGGTGCCGCATTCCGTAATCACGCCGTCGGCAATGGACACGATGCGGCTGGCGCTGCGGATGGTACTCAGCCGGTGGGCGATGATCAAGGTGGTGCGCCCCTGGGAGAGCTTGTCGAAGGCCCGCTGGATTTTGGCCTCCGTCACGGAATCCAAAGCGGAGGTGGCCTCGTCCAGAATCAGAATGGGGGGATTTTTCAGGAAAATCCGGGCAATGGCCACCCGCTGCTTCTGGCCGCCGGAGAGCAGGGTGCCCCGCTCCCCCACATAGGTCTGAAAGCCGTTGGGCATGGCCAGAATGTCCTCATAAATCTCCGCCTTTTTCGCTGCCTCGATGACCTCTTCCTCGGTGGCCTCCGGCCTGCCGTAGCGGATGTTCTCAAAAATGGTATCGGCAAAGAGGAACACATCCTGCTGCACAATACCAATATTCTCATGGATGCTCTGCTGGGTGACCTGACGGATATCCTGGCCGTCGATGCGGATACTGCCCTGGGTCACATCATAAAATCTGGGAATCAGCTGGCACAGGGTACTCTTGCCGCCGCCGGAGGGGCCCACAATGGCAATGGTCTCCCCGGGCTGGACCAGCAAATCCACCTGGTGCAGCACCGCCAGATCTCCCTCGTAGGCAAAGGACACATTCTCCACCCGAATCTCTCCTTTGACATTGGAAAGGGGCTTGGCATCCGGGGCATCCTGAACCGTGGGCTCGGTACGCATGATCTCCACAAACCGGTTCAGTCCTGCAAAGCCATTGGCCAGCAACTCCGAGAAGCTGGAGAGCTTCCGCAGAGGGGAGACAAAGGTGGCAATATACAGGCTGAACGTCACCAGGTCCCGGTAGTCCAGCTTATTCTTCATAATCATATAGCCGCCGATGGCAATAACCACCACGTTCATGCTGGTGAGGAAGAACTCCATGGAGCTGTTGAACATGCCCATGGCCTTGTGGAATTCCCGCTTGGAGGTTTTGAACTGCTCATTGGCAGCGCCAAACCGTTCCCGCTCCACAGCCTCATTGCCAAAGGCCTTGGCCGTCCGGATGCCGGAGAGGCTGGACTCGATCTCCGTATTGATATGGCCCACCTTCTGCTTGACCTGGACGGAGGCCCTGCCCATCCGTCCCCGCATGGAGAACACCACCACGAGGAAAATGGGAATCAGTGCCGCCACCACCAGGGCCAACTCCCAGCGGATGGTTGCCATGACGATGAGAGCGCCCAAAATGGTAATTGCCGAAGTAATCAGGTCCTCGGGGCCATGGTGGGCCAGCTCCGTCAGCTCGAACAGGTCGGAGGTCAGCCGGCTCATCAGCTGGCCCGTCCGGTTGGAATCGTAAAAGTCAAAGCTCATGTCCTGCAAATGCCGGAACAGGTCCCGGCGGATGTCCGCCTCCACCCGGATGCCAAAGGTGTGGCCGTAGTAGCAGACGATATAATTCAAAAACGCCCGCAGCACATAAAAGGCCACCACAATTGCCATGACGGTGAAAAACACGGCGTATTTCTCGTTGGGCAGCAGATCGTAGAGCGCCTGCCGGGTGGCCAGGGGAAAGGCCAGGTCAATGGCGGCAATGCCCAGGGCGCAGCAGATATCCACCGCAAACAGCTTCTTGTGGGCGGCAAAATAGCCCAGGAAAATCCGCAGGGGGGATTTTTCCCGATATTCCTGTGTTGTCATCTCTCAAACCTCCAATCCCGACTATTATACAGCGAAATCCAGAAAATGCAATGGAATGTCCCGGGGATTTCTTGCTCTTTTTGGTTTTTTCTGTTATACTGAGGTCAGCTTGAACAGGAGGGACTGCCATGGCAATTGTATATATTGTGGAGGGATTGCCCTGCTCCGGGAAGAGTACAACCGCCGCCTTTGCCGCCCAGGTACTGAGGGAAGACGGCAGCATGGTTACAAATGTGGATGAGGGAAGCGGAGCCCATCCCGCCGACTACGAGTTCCACGCCTTTTTAAGCCGCGAATTGACCGAATGTGCTCCCCGGCTCCGCCCGCAAATCCGGGCTTGGGGCGAACCCGTTTTGGACGGCTGGGTGGTCCCGCTGTCCCGGTTCCAGGGGGAGGATTTACAGGCGCTGCTGCCATACAAGCTGTACGATGGGCTGCCCTGGGAACGGGAAAGGCCGGTGATGCTGGAAAAATGGAAGCGGTTCGCGGGCCAAGCGGAAAAAGACCGGATATATCTATTCAACTGTGTGCTGCTTCAAAATCCCATGTGCGAAACCATGATGCGGTTTGACCTGCCGGAACGGGAATCCCTGGCCTATATCAAAGAGATCGCACAAACCATTGCCCCTCTGGAGCCCAGGGTGATTTATCTGAAAAACGAGGACATTGCCCGGCGAATAGAGGTCACCGCCCAGAAACGGCCGGGCTGGCTGGAGGGATTCCTGGACTACCATACAAGCAGTGCCTACGGGAGGCGGACCCATGCCCATGGATTTGAGGGACTGGTGTCCTGTCTGGAAGAGCGCCAGCGCCGGGAGCTCTCCATATTGCAGAAGCTGCCGGTTAAAAGCATGGTGATCTCCAATCCCCACCGGGATTGGGAAGCTGCCTATGGGTGCATTTCGGATTTTATCCGGTGTGGGAAAGCCTAGGGAGGAATATATGGAATTTCTTTATACGGACAGGGACATTGCCGTCTGCGTCAAGCCTGTGGGGCTGGATTCGGAAAAAGAGCTGCCGGAGGTCATTCTACGGGAACTGGGGGGCCTGGTTTTCCCCGTTCACCGGCTGGACAAAAATGTGGGCGGTGTGATGGTCTTCGCCCGGACAAAGCAGGCCGCCGCCTCTTTGAGCAAGGCCATCCAGCAGGGAACCATGGTAAAGGAATATGTGGCGCTGGTCCATGGCGTCCCGCCGGAATCGGGGGATTGGCAGGACCTTTTATGGAAAGATACAGCAAAAAACAAGGTATTTGTTGTAAACCGGCAGCGCAAGGGAGTAAAGCCCGCCCGGCTGGAATTCCTCCGGCTGAAAGAGGGCGATCCCAGCTTGGTGCGGATCCGGCTCCACACCGGCAGAAGCCACCAGATTCGGGTGCAGTTTGCCAGCCGGGGGTATCCTCTGGTGGGGGACCACAAATACGGCGCAAAAGACGATGTGCAGGCCCCCATGCTCTTTTCCTGCGCGCTGACCTTTCCCCATCAGGGAAAGCAGCTGCATTTTGAGGCGATGCTGGCGTGGGCAGAGGGAGAATTCCCATCTGATTCTCTTTGATTGTATCCTGTGCAAAAACAAATGTTCCCGGCAAGCGGAAAATCTCTTGGAGGATTGCCACAAACTTTTCCCTCTTCTTTCCGGAATGGGCTGTGAGTTTTTACAAAATCCGTTCCGGCAGGCGGAAAGGAGTTGACAATAAAGGCAATCCGCAGTAAAATCCTCTCAAACAAAGAGAGCCCCCCGGGGCAGCAAACACGTAAATGAAAGCGACAAGGATGTCACATATGGGAAAACCATGTGCCTCCTGTCGCTTTTTTCATTTTTTTAAAAGGAGAAATCGGTATGGTAACAGATATTTTTTCTTCCATGGTTTTTGACGACGCGACAATGGAAGCCCGCCTCCCCAAGGAGACCTACAAGGCCCTCCAGCGCACCATCAAGCAGGGCAAGCACCTGGACCCCAATGTGGCAACCGTTGTGGCCAACGCCATGAAGGATTGGGCCATTGAAAAGGGAGCCACCCATTTCACCCACTGGTTCCAGCCCATGACCGGCGTCACCGCCGAGAAGCACGACAGCTTCATCTCCCCCAAGCCCGGCGGAAAGGTCATTATGGAGTTCTCCGGCAAGGAGCTGATTCAGGGCGAGCCCGATGCCTCCTCCTTCCCCTCCGGCGGCCTGCGGGCCACTTTCGAGGCCAGAGGCTACACCGCCTGGGACGCTACCAGCTACGCATTCATCAAGGACGGGGTGCTGTGCATCCCCACCGTGTTCCTTTCCTACGGCGGCGAGGCCCTGGACCAGAAGACTGCACTGCTTCGCTCCATGGAGGCCATCAACCGTCAGGCCCTGCGGGTATTGAAGCTCTTTGGCAATAAGGACGTCACCTCCGTGAAGACCACTGTGGGTCCCGAGCAGGAATACTTCCTGGTGGATAAAGCCCACTACGACCAGCGCAAGGACTTGATCTACACCGGCCGCACCCTCTTCGGCGCCAAGCCCCCCAAGGGTCAGGAGCTGGACGATCACTACTTCGGCGCCATTAAGCCCAGAGTCGCCGCTTTCATGAAGGACCTGAACGACGAGCTGTGGAAGCTGGGCATTCTGGCCAAGACCGAGCACAACGAGGTGGCCCCCGCCCAGCATGAGCTGGCCCCCATCTTCACCACCACCAACATCGCTGCAGACCACAACCAGCTGACCATGGAGATGATGCAGAAGGTCGCCAAGCGTCACGGTCTGGTTTGCCTGCTCCATGAGAAGCCCTTTGACGGCGTGAACGGCTCCGGCAAGCACAACAACTGGTCCATCTCCACCGACACCGGAATGAACCTGCTGGAGCCCGGCGAGACCCCCTACGAAAACGCCCAGTTCCTGCTGTTCCTGTGCGCCGTTATCAAGGCCGTGGATGAATACCAGGATCTGCTGCGTATCACCGTGGCCTCCGCCGGAAACGATCACCGTCTGGGTGCCAACGAGGCGCCTCCCGCCATTGTGTCCATGTTCCTGGGCTCCGACCTGAGCGAGATTCTGGACGCCATTGAAAAGGAAGCCCCCTACGACGGCCACGAAAAGGAAGTGCTCCGCATCGGCGTGCACACCCTGCCCAAGTTCCAGAAGGACGCCACCGACCGGAACCGCACCAGCCCCTTTGCTTTCACCGGCAACAAGTTTGAGTTCCGGATGCTGGGCTCCTCCGAGTCCATCTCCTGCGCCAACACCGTGCTGAACACCTCCGTGGCGGAAGAACTGAAGCAGTTTGCCGACATTCTGGAGGGTGCCGAAAACTTCGAGGCCACCCTGCATGAGCTGATTCGCAAGACCATCGCCGAGCACAAGCGGATCATCTTCAACGGCGACGGCTACGATGCCTCCTGGGTCAAGGAAGCCGAGCGCCGGGGCCTGCTGAATCTGAAGACCACCCCCGATGCCCTGGCGCACCTGCTGGACAAGAAGAACATTGATCTGTTTGCCGCCCACAACGTCTACAGCGAAACCGAGCTGGTTGCCCGGCACGAGGTCAAGCTGGAAAACTACTGCAAGGTGGTCAACATCGAGGCCCAGACCATGCTGGATATGGCCCGGAAGGATTACCTCCCTGCTATGGCCCGCTACACCGCCGACCTGAGCGCCGGCATTACCGCCAAGCTCAACGCCATCCCCGATTCCGACTGCAGCTATGAGCGCGACAGCGTGAAGACCATCAGTGCCCTGCTGGGCGCCGCCCATCGGGCTGCCGGAAAGCTGGAGCGGGATCTGCTGGAAAGCAAGTCCATCACCGATTCCGTGGAGCTGGCCGACTTCTTTAAGACCACCATCATCGATGATATGTGCGCCCTGCGTATCAGCGTGGATTCCATGGAGTCCACCGCCTCCGCCGAATACTGGCCCGTACCCAGCTACGGCGAGATGCTCTTCGGCGTTCGCTAAGCAATCCATAACCCATTCTCCCAGCGGGAGAATCACAAATGGTGCAGTGAGGCGCCGGATATTGACAGAAAGCCATTGCGGGGCTTCCTAACCGGGGCTTCGCAATGGCATTCACACCATCTGTAAATCCGGGGCCGCCACGACCCCGGATTTTTTGTCATAGATCGGAGGTTTCCCCATGGAAACAAACCAGCGAAACTATCCCCTGTATTCAAGCGACTATGAGCACGACGCCTGCGGCATCGGCGCAGTGGTGAGCATCGACGGCATCGCCAGCCACGCCATCGTGGACGACGCTCTGTCCATTGTGGAGCGATTGGAGCACCGCGCCGGTAAGGACGCCACCGGAGAGGTGGGCGACGGCGTGGGTGTTCTCGTGCAAATTTCCCACAAATTCTTCTCCAGGCTGGGGCTGAACCTGGGCGGCCCCGGTGACTACGGCATCGGTATGTTCTTCTTCCCCCAGGATGGGCTCAAGCGCCGGCAGGCACAAAAGCTCTGCGAGGTGATCTGCTCCAAGGAGGGCGTGAAATTCCTGGGCTGGCGGGAGGTTCCCGTCAACGCGGAAATTCTGGGCCGACGGGCAAGGGAAACCATGCCCGCCATCTGGCAGTGCTTTGTGCAGCGTCCGGCTGACATTGAAAAGGGCCTGGATTTTGACCGAAAGCTCTATGTCATCCGCCGGGTGTTCGAGCAGAGCAACGATGAGACCTATGTCTGCTCCTTCTCCTCCCGCACCCTGGTTTACAAGGGCATGTTCCTGGTGCACCAGCTGCGGAAGTTCTACCTGGATTTGCAGCAGGAGGACTACGACAGCGCCATTGCCATGGTCCACTCCCGGTTCTCCACCAACACCACCCCCAGCTGGGAGCGGGCCCACCCCAACCGGCTGATTCTCCACAACGGCGAAATCAACACCATCCGGGGCAACGCCGACCGGATGCTGGCCCGGGAGGAAACCATGCGCTCTCAAATCATGGAGCAGGACATGGACAAGGTGCTGCCCGTGATTGCCCGGGAAGGCTCTGACTCCGCCATGCTGGACAACACCCTGGAATTCATGATGATGAACGGCATCCCCCTGCCCCTGGCGGTGATGATCACCATCCCCGAGCCCTGGCGCAACGATGCCAGCATGTCCCGGCAGAAGCGGGACCTGTACCACTACTACTCCACCATGATGGAGCCCTGGGACGGCCCCGCCGCCATCTTCTTCTCCGACGGTGATGTGATGGGCGCCGTTCTGGACCGGAACGGTCTGCGGCCCGCCCGCTACTACATCACCAAGGACCGCCGCCTGGTGCTCTCCTCCGAGGTGGGCGTGCTGGATATCCCCCCGGAGAACATTCTGTGCAAATCCCGACTTCAGCCCGGCAAGATGCTGCTGGTAGACACCAAGCGGAAACAGGTCATTTCCGACGAGGAATGCAAGTCCGCCTTTGCCGCCCGGCAGCCCTACGGCGAATGGCTGGATGAGCACCTGGTGCGGCTGGAACAGCTTCCCGTCCCCAACAAAAAGGTGCCCATGTATCCCCAAGCCCAGCGAGAGAAGCTCTACAAGGCCTTCGGCTACACCTACGAGGACATCAACGACGCCATTTTGACCATGGCCCGCTCCGGCTCCGAGAAGATCACCTCCATGGGCACGGACATTCCCCTGGCGGTGCTCTCGGAAAAGCACCAGCCCCTCTTTAATTATTTCAAGCAGCTCTTCGCCCAGGTTACCAATCCCCCCATCGATGCCCTCCGGGAGGAGATCGTCACCGACACCACGGTGTACATCGGCTCCGACGGCAACCTGCTGGAAGAAAAGGCGGAAAACTGCCGGGTGCTGGAGGTGCACAATCCCATCATCACCTCGGTGGAGCTGATGCAGATTCGCTCCATGCAGCGCCCCGGCTTCCGGGTGGAGACGGTTTCCCTGCTGTACTATAAGAATTCCTCCCTGAAAACAGCTCTCGACAAGCTCTTTGTGGAGTGCGACCGGGCCTACCGGGCGGGGGCCAATGTGATTATCCTCTCCGACCGGGGCGTGGATGAATACCATGTGGCCATTCCCTCCCTGCTTGCCGTGTCCGCCATGGAGCAGTACCTCATCCGCACCAAGAAGCGCACCGCCGTCTCCATCATTCTGGAAAGCGCGGAGCCTCGGGATGTGCATCATTTTGCAACCCTGCTGGGCTACGGTGCCCGGGCCATCAACCCCTATCTGGCCCAGGAGTGCATCGCCGAGCTGGTGGAAAAGAACCGTCTGGATAAGGACACCCACCAGGCCATTGCCGACTACAACAGCGCCGTGCTCCACGGCATCGTGAAAATTGCCTCCAAGATGGGTATCTCCACCCTGCAGTCCTACCAGTCCGCCCAGATTTTTGAGGCGGTGGGCATCTGCAAGGAGGTCATCGACGCCTATTTCACCAACACCGTCAGCCCGGTGGAGGGCATCGGCCTGAAAGAGATCGGCGAGGGTGTCCAGTGGCGGCACAACCACGCCTTCGACCTGCTGGATCTGGGAGTGGACACCACCCTGGATTCCACCGGCGCCCACAAGCTCCGCTCCGGCAGCGGCGCCGAGGACCATATGTACAATCCCCAGACCATTGTGGCCCTGCGGGAGGCTGTCCGCAGCGGCAGCTACGAGCGCTTCCGGGAATACACCAATATGGTGGATGACGAGCGCAAGCCCCACACCCTGAGAGGCCTGATGGAATTCAACTACCCGGCGGAGGGCATTCCTCTGGAAGAGGTGGAGCCCGCCTCCGAGATCGTCAAGCGGTTTAAAACCGGTGCCATGTCCTACGGCTCCATCTCCGAGGAAGCCCACACCACCATGGCCATCGCCATGAACACCCTGGGGGGCAAGTCCAACTCCGGTGAAGGCGGCGAAGACCCCGCCCGGTTCGGCACCAACAAGAACAGCGCCATCAAGCAGGTGGCCTCCGCCCGGTTTGGTGTCACCTCCGCCTACTTAAACAGCGCCAAGGAGATTCAGATCAAGATGGCCCAGGGCGCCAAGCCCGGCGAGGGCGGCCATCTGCCCGGGAAAAAGGTGTACCCCTGGATTGCCAAGACCCGCTGCTCCACCCCCGGCGTGTCCCTGATTTCTCCCCCGCCCCACCACGACATCTACTCCATTGAGGATTTGGCCCAGCTGATCTACGACCTGAAAAACGCCAACCGGGATGCCCGGATTTCCGTCAAGCTGGTATCCGAGGCCGGCGTGGGCACCATTGCCGCCGGTGTGGCCAAGGCCGGTGCCGGCTGTGTGCTGATTTCCGGCTACGACGGCGGCTCCGGCGCCGCCCCCAAGAGCTCCATCCACAACGCGGGCCTGCCCTGGGAGCTGGGACTGGCGGAGGCCCACCAGACGTTGATTCGCAACGGCCTGCGCTCCCGGGTCCGTTTGGAAACCGACGGAAAGCTGATGAGCGGACGGGATGTGGCCATCGCCTGCATCCTGGGCGCAGAGGAATTTGGCTTTGCCACCGCTCCCCTGGTCACCATGGGCTGTGTGATGATGCGGGTGTGCAATCTGGACACTTGCCCCGTGGGCATTGCCACCCAGAACCCCGCCCTGCGGTGCCGGTTTACGGGCAAGCCGGAATATGTGATGAACTTTATGCTGTTCATTGCCGAGCAGCTCCGGGAGATCATGGCAAAGCTGGGGGTTCGCACCGTGGATGAGCTGGTTGGCCGCACCGACCTGATTCGTCCCCGGGTGCAGCGGATTACCCATCGTGCCGACACCATCGACCTGAGCGGCATTCTCTCCGATCTGCCCCCGGTGCATTACGACGCCAGGGATCAGTTTAATTTCGAGCTGGAAAAAACTCTGGACGTCAGTACCCTGCTGCCCGCCTTTGAGCCCAGCTTCAAGAAGAAAAAGCCCCACAGCGAATCCATCCATGTTTCCAGCGTGAACCGCACTCTGGGCACCATCCTGGGCAGTGAGATCACCCGCCGCTTTGGAGATACCCTGGAGGAGGACACCTATCAGGTCAACTGCCAGGGCGGCGGCGGCCAGTCCTTTGGTGCTTTCATTCCCAAGGGGCTCACCATCCGGCTGGAGGGAGATGCCAACGACTACTTCGGCAAGGGTCTGTCCGGCGGCAAGCTGATCGTAAAGCCGGAAAAGGGCGCCCAGTTCCAGGCCAGGGACAACATCATCATCGGCAACGTGGCCCTTTACGGCGCCACCTCCGGCAAAGCTTTCATTAACGGCATCGCCGGAGAGCGGTTCTGCGTCCGTAACTCCGGAGCCATTGCTGTGGCAGAGGGCTGCGGCGACCACGGCTGCGAATACATGACCGGCGGCCGGGTGGCCATTCTCGGACCCACGGGCAAGAACTTTGCCGCAGGCATGAGCGGCGGCATTGCCTATGTGCTGGATGAGCACCACGACCTGTACCTGCGGCTGAACAAGCAGATGGTTTCCATGACCGGCATCACCGAGCGTCACGACGCAGCCGAGCTGCGGGAGCTGATTGCCGCCCACGTGGCTGCCACGGACTCTCCCTGGGGCAAGGAGATTTTGGAGCATTTTGAAGAATATCTGCCCCGCTTCAAGAAAATCATCCCCTCGGACTACAAGCGGATGATCACCGCCATCGGCCAGATGGAGGAAAAGGGCATGCCCCACGATCAGGCAACCTTGGAAGCGTTTTACGCGGTAAGCCGGGGCTAAGGAGGAATTAATATGGGAAAAACCACAGGATTCCTGGAATTTGACCGCTGCATGAATCCCAGCGTGGAGCCCTTGGAGCGCATCCGCAATTTTGAGGAATTTCATCCCTATCTGAACGAAAAAGAACGCATCCAGCAGGCTGGGCGCTGCATGAACTGCGGTGTTCCTTTCTGTCAGTCCGGCGCCAATTTCGGCGGCATGTTCAGTGGCTGTCCGCTGCACAATCTGATTCCCGAATGGAATGACGAAATCTGGAACGGCAACTGGCGGGAGGCCCTGTCCCGGCTGACCAAAACCAATAATTTCCCCGAATTCACCGGCAGAGTGTGCCCGGCGCTGTGCGAGGCGGCATGCACCTGCGGCATGAACGGGGACAGCGTCACCGTCAACAACAATGAGCTGGCCGTCATCGAAAAGGGCTTTTCCAACGGCTGGGTCACTCCACGGATTCCCGCCGTCCGCAGCGGCAAGCGGGTGGCCGTGGTGGGCTCCGGCCCCTCCGGCCTGGCGGTGGCGGACCAGCTGAATCACCGGGGCCACAGCGTCACCGTGTTCGAGCGGGAGAGCCGCCCGGGCGGACTGATGATGTTCGGCATCCCCAACATGAAGCTGGATAAGAAAATCGTGGCCCGTCGGATCGATCTGATGACCGCCGAAGGGGTGGAATTCCGGGTGAACACCAACGTGGGCGTGGATATCAGCCCCCAGGAGCTGCTGGAGCAATACGACGCCGTGGTGCTCTGCTGCGGCTCCAAGACCCCCCGGGATTTGAAGGTGCCCGGCCGGGAGGCGGAGGGTGTCCACTTTGCCGTGGATTTCCTCACCGCCGCCACCAAAAAGGTCATTGGCGAAACCCAGGAATTTGCCATCACTGCCCAGGGCAAGCATGTCATCATCGTGGGCGGCGGCGACACCGGCAACGACTGCGTGGGCACCTCCATCCGTCAGGGCTGCGCCAGCGTGACCCAGCTGGAGATGATGGGAAAGCCCCCGGTGTGCCGCACGGAATCCAACCCCTGGCCCCAGTGGCCCCGGGTGCTGAAAACCGACTACGGCCAGCAGGAGGCCATTGCCGTCTTCGGCCAGGACCCCAGAATTTATCAGACCACCGTCAAGGAAATTCACACCAATGACGAAGGCCACATTGTCTCCATCCAAATTGTCCATCTGGAACCGAAGCTGGAAAACGGCCGGATGAGCATGGTGGAAATTCCCGGCAGCGAAGAGGAGCTGCCCTGCGACCTGCTGCTCATTGCCGCAGGCTTCATCGGCTGCCAAAGCTACGTGGCCGAGGCCTTTTCCTTGCCCAGAGACAACCGGGGCAACCTGGTCACCACCGACTACCACACCCCTGCAGCCAAGGTCTTCGCCGCCGGCGACTGCCGCCGGGGTCAGTCTCTGGTGGTCTGGGGCATTACCGAGGGCCGGGCCTGCGCCAAGGAGGTTGATGCCTTCCTCATGGGCTACAGCAACATGCTGTAAAGAAAATTAGCATTTTCTATAAAAACCTCTTGACAAATTTAGGTAACCTGACTATAATACCCCCATAGGACAACGGCGTCTGAATTGGGCAACCGATTCAGACGCCATTATCTTTTTCAGGACAAGGACGTTCTGCGGCATGTACGCAAGCAGCCCTTGTCCTATTTTTTATTCCTGCTTCCAAAAGGGGCAGGCGAAAGGAGAAATGAAAAATGACAGTAGAATTTTGGTTTTTGATCGGTGCAGCATTGGTTTTCTGGATGCAGGCCGGCTTTGCCATGGTGGAGACGGGCTTCACCAGGGCCAAGAACGCGGGCAACATCATCATGAAAAACCTGATGGACTTCTGTATCGGCACAGTGGTGTTCTCTCTGCTGGGCTACACCCTGATGATGGGTGAGGATGCGCTCTTTGGTCTGATCGGCATTCCCAACATGGATCTGTGGACGAACTTCAAGGAATTCATCGCCAGTCCCGCAGACGGCAGCTTCACCGGAGCCTCCACCTTCGTGTTTAACCTGGTGTTCTGCGCCACCACCGCCACCATCGTCTCCGGCGCCATGGCAGAGCGGACCAAGTTCTCCGCCTACTGCATCTACTCCGCTGTGATTTCCCTCTTCATCTACCCCATCGAGGCCCACTGGATCTGGGGCGGCGGCTGGCTCTCCCAGATTGGCTTCCATGATTACGCCGGTTCCTGCGCCATTCACATGGTTGGCGGCATCGCCGCTCTGGTAGGCGCCATTTTCCTGGGACCCCGGATCGGTAAGTACGTAACCGATAAAGACGGCAAGGTGACCAAGGTCAACGCCATTCCCGGTCACTCCATCACCCTGGGTGCTCTGGGTGTGTTCATCCTCTGGCTGGGCTGGTACGGCTTCAACGGCGCCGCCGCCACCTCCGCTTCCGAGCTGGCTTCCATCTTCCTGACCACGACCATCGCCCCCTCCGTGGCAACAGTGGTGACCATGATCTACACCTGGATCAAGAACGGCAAGCCCGATGTGTCCATGTGTCTGAACGCCTCCCTGGCCGGCCTGGTGGGCATTACCGCCGGCTGTGATGCCATGGATGCCATTGGTGCCAGCGTGGTGGGCATTGTCTCCGGCATTCTGGTTGTGGTGGTCGTCGAGGGTCTGGACCTGAAGCTGCACATCGACGATCCCGTGGGCGCCGTGGGTGTCCACATGGCGAACGGCATCTGGGGCACCATCGCCGTGGGCCTGCTGGCCACCCCCTCCGCTCCCGCCGGACTGGAAGGCCTGTTCTACACCGGTTCTTTCAAGCTGCTGGGCATCCAGCTTCTTGGTTTCGCCGCCGTGGCAGCCTACGCCGCCATTTTGATGGTCATCACCTTTGCTGTGATCGGCAAGCTTCACGGCCTGCGGGTCACCCCGGAGGAGGAAATCACCGGCCTGGATATCACCGAGCACGGCCTGCCCAGTGCCTATCCCGATTTTGCTCCCGCGGTGAACAAGTTCGCCTCCTATGCGCCTGACGAGGGCATCGTGGCCGTCACCTCCGATGTCCCCGTGGCCGAGGCCATCCCCGTGAAAAAAGTACCCACTTTCACCGAGGGCACTCCCAAGTTCACCAAGATCGAGATCATCTGCAAGGAATCCCGCTTTGATGCTCTGAAGGCCGCTTTGACCAAGCTGGGCATCACCGGCATGACCGTTTCTCACGTGCTGGGCTGCGGTGTCCAGGGCGGCAAGCCGGAGTACTACCGCGGTGTTGCGGTTGAGACCAACCTGCTGCCCAAGGTTCAGGTGGATGTGGTTGTGAGTAAGATTCCTGTCCGCACCGTGATTGAAACCGCCAAGAAAGTCCTCTACACCGGTCATATCGGCGATGGCAAGATCTTCGTCTACGACGTGGAGAACGTTGTCAAGGTTCGTACCGGCGAGGAAGGCTTCGACGCCCTGCAGGATGTAGAATAAGCAATAACCCCCCCATTCAAATCCCCTGCCAAAACCGGCAGGGGATTTGCTTAATGGAAATCTAAGGAATCCGCTCTTGCGTTCAGGCCGGATTTGCTGTAAAATAGAGGTGTATTCCACAGGCAGCGAAAGGACGGTGTTCCATTTATGATAAAAATTGACATTTCCAATGTTTGGGGAAGTGTTGAGTTTGCAGATCTGATGGCCATAGAAAAGGAAGTCGCCGCAGCCCACACAACCCTGGCAGATGGGAGCGGAGCGGGAAAAGAATACTTGGGCTGGATGAATCTGCCCACCCGGGAGGTAACCCCCGAAATCACCCGGATTCAGGCCGCCGCAGAAAAAATCCGGGCAAACAGCGACGTGTTTGTGGTCATCGGCATCGGCGGCTCCTACTTGGGCTCCCGGGCAGCCATCGAGCTTCTCCAGGGACCCAACCGGAACATGGGAAAGGGCAAGGGCGATCCCCAAATCTTCTACGCCGGCAACAGCCTGAGCACCCGGCACTGGAATGAGCTTTGCCGGTTGCTGGACGAAAAGGATTTTTCCATCGCCATCATCTCCAAGTCCGGCACCACCACCGAGCCCGCGGTGGCCACCCGGGCCCTGCGCTGGATGCTGGAGCGGAAATACGGCACCGACGGCGCCAGGGAACGGATTTATGCCATTACCGACCCCGTCAAGGGTGCCCTGCGGCAGATGGCCAATGAGGAGGGCTGGCAGACCTTTTCCATTCCCCCCAGCGTGGGCGGGCGCTACTCCGTCCTCAGCGCCGTGGGGCTGCTGCCCATGGCAGTGGCGGGGATGGACATTCAGGCGGTTCTGTCAGGCAGCATGGACGCCAAGGAGAGCTACGATCTGCGCTCCTACGAAAATCCCGTGTGGCTCTACGCCGCCATCCGAAACCTCATGTGCCGCCACGGCAAGCACATCGAGCTGTTTGAGAGCTTCGAGCCCGGCTTCCAGATGTTTGGAAAGTGGTGGCAGCAGCTCTTTGGGGAATCCGAGGGCAAGGACGGCAAGGGGCTCTTCCCGGTCACGGCGGAATTCACCGGCGATCTGCACTCCCTGGGGCAGATGATCCAGCAGGGCAGGCGGAATCTGTTTGAAACCATGCTCCGCTTCGACCCGCCGGAGCAGGTCTGCACCGTGGGCTCCGATGTGAAGAACCTGGACGGGCTGAACTATCTGGCCGGCAAGCAGCTGGATTTCGTGGAGGAAAACGCCTTCCTCGGCACCGTGGCCGCCCATGTGGACGGCGGCGTCCCGGTGATTACCGTGGACTGCGGCACACTGGATGAAAAAAAGATTGGCGAGCTGTTCTATTTTCTGGAGCTCTCCTGCGGCATTTCCTCCTATATTCTTGGGGTTAATCCCTTTAACCAGCCGGGCGTGGAGCTTTACAAGCGGAATATGTTCCATCTTCTTGGAAAACCCGGCTATGAAAATATGTAGTTCATGAAAAATTCGCACAATTAGTAGTTGCAAATTTTCCCGTTTCCTGATAGAATGTGACTAAGCCAATTATTCTGGCATAGCAAAGGAGGATATTCCGATGATTCATGTTATTATGGGCCTGAAAGGCTCCGGCAAAACCAAGAAGCTGATCGACGGTATCAATGCGGCCGTGTCCCAGGCCAGCGGCGATGTTGTTTGCATCGAGTACGGCAAGAAGCTTACCTACGACGTTACCTATAAGGTTCGCCTGGTGGATTCCCAGGAGTATGGCATCAAGTCCGTGGATATGCTCAAGGGTTTCCTGAGCGGAATGCACGCAGGTAACTTTGATATTACCCATGTGTTTATCGACAACCTGTATAAGACCATCGGCGCCGACCTGAATTCTGCCGAGGAGTTCATCACCTGGGCTGCCAAGTTCGCTGCCGACAACAACATGGAGATTACCGTGGCTCTGTCCGAGGACCCCGCCAACGCCTCCGAAGCCATGAAGCAGTACCTGTAAATTCCCCCTACATCCCAAAATCCTCCGTATGAATGGCCATACGGAGGATTTTTCTATCAACTTGCGTATTATCCTACGTACTATCCTGCGTATTATCCTACGTACTAACCTGCGTACTTTTCACCTCTATGATACCCCACGGGAGGAAAAAATCAATCCGCAGATCGGAAAGGGGCCTTGAAAATGCGATATATATCTTTTATAATATGATTGAGATTGTATTGTTTAAGGAGAGATAGAAAAGGAAATGGCAAGTCAAGCATCTGCTCCCCAGGCGGGAGCCATTCAGGAAAACAAGATGGGTGTAATGCCCATTGGAAAGCTGCTCTTTAACATGGCCCTGCCCATGATCATCTCCATGATGGTCCAGGCGCTTTACAATGTGGTGGACAGCATCTATGTGTCCCAGGTGTCCGAAAGCGCCGTCACTGCCCTGTCCCTGGCTTTCCCGGTGCAGAATATGCAGATTGGTTTCGGCGTGGGCATTGCGGTGGGCGTCAACTCCCTGCTGTCCAAAAGCCTGGGAGAGAAAAACCAGGAGGCCGCCAACTACGCTGCCGGAAACGGCATCCTCCTGGCACTGATCTCCGTGGTGCTGTTTATGCTCTTTGGCCTCTTCGGCGCCCGGCCCTATTTTGAAATGCAGTCCACCGTGGCGGAAACCGTGGAAAGCGGCACTGCCTACGTCAGCATCTGCTGCATCTTCACCGCCGGATGCTTTGCCCAGATTCTGGGGGAGCGGCTGCTTCAGGCCTCCGGCAGAACGGTGTATGCCATGATTTCTCAGACCACCGGCGCGGTGATCAACATCATTCTGGACCCCATCTTCATCCACGGCAAATTCGGCATCCCCGCCATGGGAGTCGCCGGTGCGGCGGTGGCCACGGTCATCGGTCAGTGGATTGGCGCGGCCATCTGCATCTATTTCAATATCAAGCGGAACCCGGATGTGGTGCTGGGCCTGAGATATCTGCGGCCCCGGGAAGCAACCATGAATCCCATTTTGGCCGTGGGCATCCCCGCGCTGATTATGAACAGCATCGGCTCCGTGATGAATTTTGGTATGAACCAGATCTTCCAGGGCTTCCAGGAAACCGCCACCGGCGTGTTTGGCATCTACTATAAGCTGCAGAGCTTCTTCTTCATGCCCCTGTTCGGCATCAACAACGCCACCATTTCCATCATCGCCTTCAACTACGGCGCCAGAAAGCCAAAGCGGATGACACTCACCCTGAAAATCGCCTGTGCCACCGCTTTCTGCTTTATGCTGGTGGGTCTGGCTGCTTTCCAGCTTCTGCCCGAGGCGCTGCTGGGACTGTTCAACCCCTCCGAGGAATTTCTGGCCATGGGCGTGAAGGCCCTGCGGATTATCAGCATCCACTTCCCTGTCGCCGCTTTCTGCATCATGCTGGGTGCCAGCTTTCAGGCTCTGGGCAACGGCATCTATTCTACCATTGTCTCTCTGTGCCGCCAGCTCTTTGTGCTGCTGCCGGTGGCCTACCTGCTGAGCCTCACCGGCAATGTAAACAACGTGTGGTGGAGCTTTCCCATTGCCGAGGTGGTCAGCGCCACCGTCACCGGCATTCTGTTCCGCCGCCTGTACGTGAAAAAAATCAAGCCCCTTTATTAAGCCTATGAAAAAACGATTTTTCCGGTCAATGGCTCTGGTGCTGGTGCTCTGTCTGCTTTTCTCCACCCCTGTGGAAGCGGAGGGCCTGTTCTCCCTTGTCAAAGACCTGTTTTCAAACAACTCGTCCCAGCCCGCTTTCATCGCCTACTCCGACATGGAATACACCCGGCCGGATTTGGAACAGCTGCAAACCCTCCTGGACGAGGTCTGCCTCCGGGCCCAGGGAATGGATACCGACTCGATTCTGGACGGTGTATTTGAATTCTACGACAGCTACGACCGGTTCTTCACCGCCAGCGCCCTGGCGGACATTCAATACAGCATCGATTTATCCGATGCCTATTGGGCAGAGGAAAACATCTTCTGCGCCTCCGCCGCCCCCACCGTACAGCAGATGCTGGACAATCTGAACACCGCCCTGGCCGCCTCTCCCTGCCGGGAAAAACTGGAGCGGGAATTCTTTGGCCGAGGCTTTTTCGACAACTATGGGGAGCAGCAGCTGTGGGACGATGGCCTGGTGAAATTGATGGAGCAGGAGAATCTGCTCATCAGCCAATACTATGACCAGTATAACCAGATGAACTCTCTGTTGGGTCGGCTGTTCTTCCGTGCCGATGACCTGGCTCAGACCCTGGTGGAGCTGATCGTGGTGCGAAATCAGATCGCGGAATACGCAGGCTACGACTCCTACGAAAGCTTCGCCAATGACTTCTACTACTACCGGGACTACAGCCCGGAGGAGATGGCCGCCTATCTGGACAGCATCCGGGACAATCTTGTGCCCCTCTATCTGGATGCCTGGGCAAGCGTCCCGGAATCAGAGGAGGCCCCGATCAGCCAGGCGCTGGACTATGTCCGCACTGCCGCTCAGGCTATGGGCGGTAAGGCAAAAAAAGCCTTTCAGCTGATGGAGGAGGCGGGGCTGTACCACATTGAACCGGGAAAAAACAAATACGCTTCCTCCTTTGAACTCTATCTTCCCAGCTATCAGGAGCCTTTCCTCTTCCTGAATCCCGACGGGATGGATTATGACAGTCTGGCCCTGGCCCACGAGTTCGGCCACTTCTGCAACGACTATGCCAGCTACGGCTCCGGTGTGGGTGTAGATGTGAGCGAAATATTCTCTCAGGGCTTTGAATATCTGTCCCTGTGCTATCATCCGGAAGCCCAGGACCTGATTCAATTCAAAATTGTGGATTCCCTGAACACCTATGTGGAGCAGGCTGCCTACGCCCGGTTTGAGCAGGAGATGTACCGGCTGGAGCAGCCCACGGCAGAGAAGCTGTGTGACCTATACAAGTTCACAGCCAGTGAATATGGCATGAATGATGAATACTTCTCCCCCTGGGATTTTGTGACTATTCCCCATCTTTACACCAATCCCATGTATGTATCCAGCTACATCATCTCCAACGACGCAGCCCTCCAGCTCTACCAGTTAGAGCTGGAACAGCCGGGCCGGGGTCTTCGCCTGTACCAGCGGAGCCTGGACACCCAGCAGTCCTATTTCCTTGCCTTCCTGGAGGAAGCCGGACTGGAAAGTCCCTTTGCGCCGGGACGGCTGGAGGAAGTGACGGAATTTTTCCGCTCTGCTCTCTCCGCCGCCTGAGGAATAATCTCCCCCGCTTCGGATATACTGTTGGCGAGGTGAGAGAATTGAAAGAGGACGAAAAAAAGCCCACCGGCTGGGAGGTTGTGGACCCCAAGCCGCCGGTGATTCAATCCGGTCCCACAGAAAAACGCCATTAGAAAACCCGAGCCTCCTTTTGGGGCTCGGGTCGTTTTATCGGTTCTTTCGGCAAACAGACAAATTGGAATTTGGCGGGTTCATTAAATGGTACAATGTTGGACAACATCGTAGGGAATGGGCTTGCTCATTCCGTCGGCGAAGCCGCATTTGCGGATGTATTTATCATGAATTCGGCTGGATATTCGGACAACTTGACCCTTTGTCAAATAATTGGGTGCGGTAATTCCGCTTCGCGGTCGGAACGAGCAAGATAAGTTCCCTACGATTATGCACCAACAAATTCCAATTTCTGCTATACTGCATCAAGGGAAAAAACAAAACACATCCAATCAGTCAGGAATGGGATGCTCCCGGATATAATCGTCCAAAATCTGCGCCGCCAGGGCAACCAACCGGGCACAGGGACGCTTTTGATAGAATTCCGCGTCCCGGGGCGTGGGGTTGGGGTCGGAGGGAGGATTTTTCAAAATATCCCGGCAGACAATGCTGTGCTCCCGCTCCCGGAATTTCCCGGCCAACTCCTGCACCAATTTGTAATGAGCCCGCTTGCTCTCGTCATCCCCTGGGGTGCCGTAGCCATAGAGCAGCCCGGCAACCAGAAGCATCCCGCTCACCGCGCCGCATACCTCCCGCATCCGGCCCATCCCGCCGCCAAAGGAGCTGGAAAGCCGGGCGGCATACTGGGGCTTCATCCCCGTCACATCGCAAAAGGCCACCACCACCGACTGAGAGCAGTTATAGCCCCTTTTAAAATTTTCCACCGCCAATTCGCTGTGATTCATCCTGCAACCTGCTTTCTCCAAATCATCCCCACCGGAACCCCGGTGGGGATGGAATTAAAAAGGAATTAGATGGTAATCAGCTCGTAGCTGTCTTCGCCCAGGCCGATCTTCTTGCCGTGGCTGATCTGGGCTCTCCAATCGGAGATGGGGAAATCGGCGGTAAAGTGGTCCACCCCGGGTTTTGTCATCTTTTCCAGCCGGCTGCCGGGGTTCACCGGCTGCTTCAGCACCGCCTCGGCGCAGGCCAGGTCCAGAGCCACCGGGTCAAAGGAGGCGAACATACCCACATCCGGCACGATGGGCACATCGTTCTCCGCGTGACAGTCGCAGTAGGGGCTCACATCCCGCACCAGCGTGATATGGAAATGGGGCCGGCCGTCCACCACCGCCTTGGCATACTCGGCGATCTTGTAGTTGAGCATCTGCACCGCCTTTTCGTTGCTGTGGTAAATGGCCTCCATGGGGCACACATCCACGCAGCGGCCGCAGCCCATGCAGTTGACCCAGTTGATTTTCATCTTGCCGGTCTCCGGGTCGATCTGGGGGCCGTCGTGGGCGCAATTTTGGGCGCAGGCGCCGCAGGCCACGCATTTCTCCGGATCCACGCAGGGGCGGCCAGCACTGTGCATATCACGCTTGCCCTGGTTGGAGCCGCAGCCCATGCCCAAATTCTTCAGTGCGCCGCCGAAGCCCGCTTCCTCATGGCCCTTGAAATGGTTCAGGGAGATGACGATATCCGCATCCATCACTGCCCGGCCGATCATGGCCTTCTCCACATACTCGCCGCCCCGGACGGGCACGGCCACCTCGTCGGTGCCTTTCAAACCGTCGGCAATGATGACATGGCAGCCGGTGGTATAGGGAGTGAAGCCGTTTAAGTAAGCAGTTTCCAGATGGTCCAGGGCATTTTTCCGGGAGCCCACATACATGGTGTTTGCATCCGTCAGGAACGGCTTGCCGCCCAGCTGCTTCACCAGGTCCACCACCACCCGGGCGTAGCCGGGCCGCAGGTGGGCCATGTTGCCCAACTCGCCAAAGTGAATCTTGATGGCGACGTACTTATCCTTGAAATTGATCTGGTCCATTCCGGCGGTCATGATCAGCCGGGCCAGCTTCTGGGGCAGGGTCTCGCCGTTCGCCGTACAGAAGTTGGTAAAATAAACCTTGGGTGTCATAGGGAGTGCCTCCTATATATGTAGTGATATCATCAGTTTACTTCACAATGGAATAATTGTCAATTCCAAAAAAAGAACGGAGGCACCCGAAAGTGTCTCCGTTCTGAGAAAGTGAATTACTTGCCGGCGTTGGCAATCTGGGCAGCGACCTCAGCAGCGAAGTCGTCCACCTTCTTCTCGATGCCCTCGCCCTTGATGAAGTGGACAGCGTCAACAAACTTGACCTTGACGCCGAGCTTCTTGGCGGCATCGGCGATGTAGCCTTCCACGGAGCCGGTGAACAGGTCGCCACGGACGAAGTCCATCTGCAGCAGGCAGTTCTCCTTGTAGAAGTTGGCCAGCTTACCGGCGGCAATCTTCTCCTTAACCTGAGCGGGCTTGCTGGCCATCTTGGGATCATTCTCCATCAGAGCCAGCTGCACTTCCATCTCATGATCCACATCAGCCTGGGGCACATTGGCCTTGTCCCAGTACTTGGGGTTCATGGCAGCAATCTGCATGGCCACGTTCTTGCCGATCTCGGTGACGTCAGCATCACCCTCCACAGCCAGGTTCACCAGAACACCGTGGGAGCCACCGGCGTGAACATAGGCAACGCTGGTGTTGGCGTCGAAGCGGGCGAAGCGGCGAATCTGCAGGTTCTCACCGATGGCCATGACCTTCTCGGGCAGGATGCCAGCCACGGTCAGGTTGGAATTGGGGTAGGTGCAGTTCATCAGAGCGTCCACATCGGCGGGGTTCTGCTTCATCACAACGGTGGCCAGGTCCTTTACGAAAGCCTGGAAAGGAGCGGAGTTGGCGCAGAAGTCGGTCTCGCAGTTGACTTCCACAACGGCAGCCACGCCGCACTCGGGGCAGACGGTGGCGTAAGCCATGCCCTCGGCAGCAATCCGGCCAGCTTTCTTGGCAGCCTTGGCCAGGCCCTTTTCCCGGAGCCAGTCAACAGCCTTGTCCATATCGCCGTCGGTAGCCTGGAGCGCCTTCTTGCAGTCCATCATGCCGACGTTGGTCATTTCACGGAGCTTCTTAACATCCTGAGCAGTAAAAGCCATTTGGGTATCCTCCTCGAAAATCTCTATTATTCAGCGGCGGGAGCTTCGGCAGCGGGAGCTTCCTCGGGGGCAACGTCCTCACCCTGGCGGCCCTCGATGGCGGCGTTGGCCATGGCGGAGGCAATCAGGCGGATGGCGCGGATGGCGTCATCGTTGCCGGGAATCACGTAGTCGATCTCATCGGGGTCGCAGTTGGTATCCACGATGGCCACGATGGGGATGTTCAGCTTGCGGGCCTCGGCAATGGCGTTGCGCTCCTTGCGGGGGTCAACAATGAACAGAGCGGCAGGCAGCTTCTTCATTTCCTTCACGCCGCCCAGGTACTTCTCCAGCTTCTCGATCTCGCCCTGGTGCTTGATGACTTCCTTCTTGGGCAGCATGGCGAAGGTGCCGTCCTCTTCCATCTTTCTCAGCTGAGCCAGACGGTCGATCCGGGTACGCATGGTGCGGAAGTTGGTGAGCATGCCGCCCAGCCAGCGGGCATTGACATAGTAACCGCCGCAGCGGGTTGCCTCTTCCTTGATGGCATCCTGGGCCTGCTTCTTGGTGCCCACGAACAGCACGTAGCCGCCATTGGCGGAGCAGTCACGGACGAAATTGTAGGCCTCCTCCAGCTTCTTCACGGTCTTCTGCAGGTCGATGATGTAGATACCGTTGCGCTCGGTGTAGATGTAGGGAGCCATTTTGGGGTTCCAGCGGCGGGTCTGGTGACCGAAGTGAACACCGGCCTCCAGCAGTTGCTTCATAGATACGACAGCCATTTTTCATTTCTCCTTTTGTTTTTCCTCCACCCCGATCATCCCGCGCTGCCCGCTCAGAAGAGCACTTGGGAACGCGATCCCCGGGTGTGTGGTTTTGAATGTCGCGGGCGCAAACCCACGCCGAAGTATTATACCCGATTTTTTCATGAAATGCAACAGGAAATTGAAAATTTTTCCCCTTTGTTTCTGTAAAAAGCCGGGATGCCGGGGATGGGCTTTTTTGATGTTTTTCACAATCATCCTTTTAAAACCGCAGTCCCGGCTTTCCCCGGCGCACCCGGCAGTCCTCCGGCTTGGTATCCACCAGCACCGTGTCCGGGCCGATGCGGCAGATGCAGCTCCAGGGGATCACAAAGTCGTCGCTGCGGCCCGCCACCCCCAGAAAGCGGCAGGGCCCGGGAACCACGATGGCGCAGATGTTCCCCTCCGGCACCTCCACCATCACATCCTCCACAAAGCCGAGCCGCCGCCCGTCCTTGACGCAGATCACTTCCTTGCATTGCAGCTGGGTAAACTTCATGGACATGGCAATACCTCCCCAGGCGTTTGCTTCCAGATTATGCCTGGGGAGCCGGAGACAGAACCACTACATCACACTTTTTCGCATGGTGCCGATGGCGCCCTTTTCCAGCCGGGACACCTGGGCCTGGGAAATCCCCAGAACATTGGCCACCTCAATCTGGGTTTTTCCGTCGTAGAACCGGAGAGAGAGAATCTGCTTCTCCCGGTCGTTCAGGGTCCGGAAGGCACTGCGGAGGGAAATGTGCTCCATCCAGTTCAGCTCCGTGTTCCGGTTGTCCATCACCTGATCCATCACCGTCAGCGGGTCGCCCCCATCGGAATAGACCGGGTCGTACAGGCTCACAGGCGCGCTCACCGCGTCCAGGGCCTGACTCACCTCCTCCACCGGCAGCGACAGCTTCCCGGCGATTTCCTCCAGTGAAGGCTCCCGGCCCAGCTCCGCCGTCATGGCCTCCTTGCACTGCAAAACCCGGTAGGCCACATCCCGGATGGAGCGGGAAACCCGGATGGCCGAATTATCCCGCAGATACCGGCGGACCTCTCCCGCAATCATGGGCACGCCATAGGTGGAAAACCGCACGTTTTTGGTGGGATCGAAATTGGAAATGGCCTTCATCAGTCCGATGCAGCCCACCTGGAACAAATCGTCCGGGCATTCGCCCCGCTTGTCAAAGCGCTGGATCACCGCCAGCACCAGCCTCAGATTCCCCTCAATCAGCTTTTGCCGGGCTGCCTCGTCCCCCTCCCTGGCCCGCCGGAGAAGCATGTCCGTCTCTGCTTGGGATAAAACCGTCAATCGGGATGTGTTTACGCCGCAGATATCTACTTTTCCCTGCATGGTGTTCCTCCTGATGTTTTTTCACAGGAAAAGTATTTCCAAAGCAGCCGCAAACATACCCATTTCACCGGAGGGACACAGCTTGTGTATAATCCACAAATTTTCAGCGGCGGATTTTGGGGTGACCGGATGTTTGTCATGGATTTACAACAGAAAACCAACTTTTTAACCGAAAAAGGACGGGAAAGCTCCATACCGGGTCTTTTTATGCCGAACCCTTTCGGCAGGAAAAGCCGGGGCAAAGATTCATTTTCCGATTCCCGGGACCGGCAGTGCAAAGGGCCGGAATACCTGTTGATAACTAAGAGTTTTCCACATTTTCCACAGACTTTTCCACAGCCTTTCTCCACAGGGGAATTCCAACTTTTTCTAAGGATGAAATTGACATAAAATCGTTACCGTTTCTTCATCTTTGTGATAACTTTTTACCCTTTGTATTTTTTGACCACTTCCTTTTCTTTGTGCAAAAATTCCCCTCTTGACAGTCCCGGCCTTCCAACAGAAAGAGACTCCCACCCCAGTCACCGGGGGGCAGATAAGAAGATTTGCTTTTCGGCATTCGTCAGCAATATTATTCTTTTGTTAAGTAACGTTCCAGGCGGGTGGCTTGCCCCCGCCAAAACGTAAAGATTCCAAGGTTTCTCCCTTGAATGGTATCAGGTTGGACGAAACTGTAGGGAATGGGCTTGCTCATTCCGTCGGCGAAGCCGCCCTGGGAAACCGCTTTTATTTTTAAATCTGGTAGAATATTCATAAAAATCAGACCATATTGAGACAGTTTGTGCAGAAAAAGCTGCTGCCGCAGTCGGAATGAGCAAGCCCATTCCCTACGGGCAGTGCGCGACATTGTACCATTCAACGCCTTGCAGAAATTGACGGGCCCTTGCGGCGGGGGCAAGCCACCCGCCCTACGATATAATAAAACGTTAAATCAATGACATCATCCCAATGGGGCGGGCAAGGGGGGCGTTGTTAATTCGGTAAACGCCTTCTTATGCTGCATTAAGCCGATAGGCACAAAAGAAAAAATCACCCCCGGAAACTTTTTTTGTAAAAAGGGGTTGATTTTAACTTGCAAAGACGTTATAATAGGCAGGCGTATGAAGTTATAGCGATAGGAGGTGGAAATGAATGCCCAACATCAAGTCCTCTAAGAAGGATGTCCTTTCTTCTAAGATTGCTTACGAGAACAACAAGGCCAATAAGTCTGAGCTGAAGACCTCCCTGAAGAAGTTTGACGCCGCTCTGGTCGCTGGTGACAAGACCGTGGCCGAGGCTGCCTACAAGGTCGCTGTCAAGGCAGTGGATCAGGCTGTCAACAAGGGTCTCCTGCACAAGAACAACGCTGCCCGGAAGAAGAGCAGCATGACCCTGAAGCTGAACAAGCTGGCCTGATTCTTCTCTGAAAATATCTCCTTCCGAGCATGGCTTGGAGGGAGTTTTTTCATTATATCCCATCTTTTACACCGAGGTGACGTTATGGCAAAGCTGACCGATCCCGTTACCCTGCTCCGGGGGGTGGGTCCCACCAGAGCCAAGCAATTCCAGGCGCTGAATATTGATACCCTG
Organism: Bacillota bacterium; assembly: GCA_028719885.1. GTDB lineage: Bacteria > Bacillota > Clostridia > Oscillospirales > Oscillospiraceae > Faecousia. Next base: position 8,416 of record JAQYLT010000065.1, on the reverse strand, counting down.
GGGGACCTGATCTGCCATTTCCCCCGGGGCTATGAGGACAGGACCCGGCTCCTGCAGGTGGCCCAGCTGGAGGTGGACAAGCCCGCCTGCTTCCGGGCCATGGTGATGAACACCCCCCGGACCAATCACATCCGCAAGGGGCTGGATTTGACCAAGGTGCAGGTGGCCGACCACACGGGAAGGCTGAACCTCACTTTCTTCAACTCCAAATACGCGGTGGAGCACCTGGAATACGGGAAAGAATATATTTTTTACGGCTGCCTCACCGGGGACTATTCCGGCTACGGCATGACCAATCCCATTTTTGAGGATGTGGATTCCGTCGCCGTCACCACCCGGCGGGTCATGCCCATCTATCCCCTCACCGCCGGAGTTTCCAACGCTGTCATGCTGAAGGCGGTGCGTCAGGCCCTGGCCATCTGCGACCCGCCGGAGGAAATTCTCCCCGAGGAAATCCGCCAGCGCTATGGCATTCTGGGGGCGGAGGAGGCCTACCGCGTCATTCACGAGCCCGATTCCATGGAGCAGGCGGAGGCGGCCAGAAAACGGATGATTTTTGAGGAATTTTTCGTCTTTTCCGCGGGGCTCTCCCTGATGCGGGCCGCCCGGGCGGAAAAGCGGACCGCTCCCTATGCCCAGCGGGATCTATCCCCCTTTTTTCAGCGGCTCCCCTTTACCCTCACCGGCGCCCAGCAGCGGGCCATCCGGGAAATCACGGAGGACCTGGGAAAGGGCGTTCCCATGAACCGGCTGGTCCAGGGCGATGTGGGCAGCGGCAAAACCATGGTGGCCGCCGCAGCAGCCTACTGCGCCGCCATCAACGGCTGCCAGAGCGCGCTGATGGCTCCCACGGAGATTTTGGCGGAGCAGCACTACGCTTCCCTCTCCTCCATTTTTGCCCCCATGGGCATTACGGTGGCCCTGCTCACCGGCTCCATGACACAAAAGGAAAAGAAAGCCGTCCGGGAGGCTCTGGAAAATGGGGAGGTGCAGATCGCCGTGGGCACCCACGCCCTGATCTCCGAGAGCACCGTATTCCGCAATCTGGGCCTCGTCATCACAGACGAGCAGCACCGCTTTGGCGTGGGCCAGCGGAGCCGGCTGTCCTCCAAGGGCGAAGCACCCCATCTGCTGGTCATGTCCGCCACCCCCATCCCCCGCACTCTGGCGCTGCTGATGTATGGGGACCTGGATGTCTCCATTCTGGATGAGCTGCCCCCCGGGCGGGAGACAGTGGACACCTTTTTGGTGAGCGAGAGCTACCGGCCCAGAATCAACGCCTTCATCCGCAAGCAGGTGGCCCAGGGGCATCAGTGCTTTGTGGTCTGCCCGGCGGTGGAGGAAAACGACGGCCTGGACGTGAAGTCCGCTACCGTCTGGGCGGAAACCCTGCAAAAAACCGTGTTCCCCGATTTGCGGATCGCCCTGCTCCACGGCCAGATGAAAGGCGCGGAAAAGGAAGCCGCCATGGCCGCCTTTGCCCGGCAGGAGGCGGATGTTCTGGTGGCCACCACCGTCATTGAGGTGGGCGTGGATGTGCCCAACGCCACCTTAATGGTGATTGAGGACGCTGACCGCTTCGGCCTGAGCCAGCTCCATCAGCTCCGGGGCCGGGTGGGCCGGGGCAAGAGCAAGAGCTACTGCATCCTCACCACCCACAACCGGAATCCCGAAACCATTCAGCGCCTGAAGGCTCTGTGCAAAACCACCGACGGCTTTCAAATCGCCGAGGAGGATTTAAAACTCCGGGGCCCCGGAGATTTCTTTGGCTCCCGGCAGTCCGGTCTGCCCGCCTTCCGCATGGCGGACCTGAGCTTTGATCTGGGACTTTTGAAGCAGGCCCAGCAGGCCTCTGCCCAGTGGATTGAGGAAGAGGGCACCCAGGATACCCCCGAAGCCAACGCCCTCCGCAGCCGGGTGGCGGTGCTCTTCTCCCGGGCAGAGGGGACGATGAATTGAGGCAAATTGGAATTTGTCATTATGTATTCGTTGGGAACGGATTTATCCGTTCCGCTGGGTAACGTTTTTATGGGATGCACGTTGGATGGGAAAATGTTGAAAAAGGAACCCGTTCCCATCCAACGAATCGTGAATGGTAACTGACGTTTCGGAACGGATGAATCCGTTCCCTTACGCAAAACGTAACGTTTTTCGATTCAATAACCCCCCGGTGATTTGCGACCAGAGCGGAACGCATGAATGCGTTCCCTACGAAACATCCCGCCAAATTCCAATTTTTATGAGGGACAGCCTGCAACAATGCAGATGATTTCTTCTGCTCAGAAAAGATTTTTCTTGACAGAATCTCCGTTATCTGATAAAATCCTTACTAATTTACCCATGACGGGTTATATCTGAACAGACCGGGGCGTTCTGCCCGGAGTCGGGTCACATCCGTGACAGTGGTTTCCCACGGGACAGTCAACATCATTGCTGGTTCCGGGGTATTTTTTTACCCTGGACCAAAAAATTGGAGGTCTCCCATGACAAATCTGCTATTGCGCCTGTTCGTTCCCAACGCATCGGAAAACACCCCCGCCGCCCATGGTGCCGTGGGCAAGCTGGCTGGAATCACCGGAATCGTATGCAACGTGCTGCTGGCCAGCCTGAAAATCCTCGCCGGACTGATTACCGGCTCCGTGGCCATCACCGGCGACGGCATCAACAACCTGACGGATTCCGCCTCTTCCATCGTCACCCTGCTGGGCTTCCGGATCGCCCAGCGTCCGGCGGACGGAGAGCACCCTTTCGGCCACGGCAGGTATGAGTACATCTCCGGCGTGGTGGTGGCCGCGCTGGTGCTGCTGGCGGGGGCGGAGCTGGCCAAATCCTCTGTGGATAAAATCATCCACCCCCAGGCTGTGCCTTTCACTGCCCTGACTCTGGTGATTCTGCTGGTCTCCATCAGCGTAAAGCTCTGGATGGCGGGCTTCAACCGGAAGCTGAGCAAGCTCATCGGCTCCAAAACCCTGGAGGCCACCTCCCAGGACAGCCGGAACGATGTGATTGCCACCTCCGCCGTGCTGCTGAGCTTTTTGGCTGACGGCCTCTTCCACATCCAGCTGGATGGTTTTGTGGGCCTGGGGGTAGCCCTGTTTATCCTCTGGTCCGGCATCAGCCTGGCCAAAAACACCATCGACCCGCTGATTGGTATGCAGGCCGACGAGGAGATGGTGGAGCAGCTGACGGAAATGATTCTGTCCCATCCCCGGGTTCTGGGCATCCATGATCTGCTGATTCACGACTACGGTCCCGGCCACTGCTTTGCCACCGTTCACGCGGAGATGAGCGCCGGAGAGAGCCCCCTGGACGCCCACGACCAGTTGGACCACATTGAGCAGGAGGCCATGCACAATTTCGGCATCCACCTGGTGATTCACTACGATCCCATCGCCGAAACCGAGGACTGGGCCGCCCTGCGAGCCATGGCGGATACCTGCGCCAGGGAGGTGGAGCCCGCCGCCTCCATCCATGATCTGCGGATCGTGGACGATCAGGGGCAGAAAAAGCTGACCTTTGACCTGGCGGTGCCCTATTCCCTGCCCCGGACGGACAATGCTCTGGCTGAATCGGTTGCTGCAGCATTGAAAGAAAGGGGCTGCCCGCTGCCGGTGGTCATCCACATCGACCGTCAGGACGGATAAAAAAAGCCTCTGAACCAATCCCAAAGGAGCGGTTCAGAGGTTTTCTTTTTAGTGTGTACTCATGGCCAGAGCCGGCTCCGGCGCTTCCCAGACACAGCAGATGCCCTTGCCCTGCCGTTTTGCCTGGTAGAGCGCCTCGTCCGCCCGGTCGATCAGCTTTTGCGTGAATTTTTCGTCCTGACTGGACATTACCACGCCGCCGGAGCAGGAGGCGTGAATGCCATTGGCCTGGGGGATGCCGTTGAACTCCCGGCAAATGGCCTCTCCCTTTTTCAGCACGGTCTCCTTGGAGCTGATGTGCCGCAGAATGACCACGAACTCGTCCCCGCCGTAGCGGCACAGCAGGTCCGATGCCCGGGTATTCCGGCGCAGCACCTCTGCAAAGCTGCTGATCAGGGCATCGCCGGCTTCATGGCCATGCTGATCGTTCACCTGCTTCAGATTATCCAAATCAAAGAGGTAGACGGCCACCGGAAAATCCTCCAGCCGCAGGGCATCCACTGCCGTCTCCAACCCGCGGCGGTTGAGAAGCTTGGTCAGGAAATCCCTGCAGGCCTCATTTTCCAAATCCAGTGCCTTTTTCCGGCAGTCGGTCAAACCGATCATCCGGCTGGCCCGGCGGCGCAAATCACACATGGGGTGGTTTTTACAGAGGAAATCATCGGTATCCAGCTGCTGAACAAACTCATCGGACACCATTTCCGGCGGTATCGCGGAGAGCACCGGAATCCGCCACAGCACCGGATCGTTCCGCAGGGTACGCAGGAACGCGGCGGCGCCGTCGTTGGGCAGGTCCATACCCAGGATTACCGCCAGCACCTTGCCCTTGCCGTACTCCTGAACCTTATAAAAAGCGCTTTGGCCGTCGGCAGCCTCAACCACCTGGTACATTCCGGAAAAGGTCACCCGAACCCGCTCCCGATAGTCGGGGTCGGCATCCGCCACCACCAGCACCTTCTGCTCCGGGAGCTCTTGGGGGTAACAAACGGACTCCATGGAATGCACCGTCTGCTCCCGCAGCAGCTTTTCAAATTCCGGCACAGGCAGCGGCTTGGAGAAGAAATAGCCCTGGACATAGTCGCAGCCAACCTCCCGCAGCCGTTCCAGCTGGGCACGGGTTTCCACACCCTCGGCCACCACGCTGAGGTTCAGCCACCGGGCCAGATTCACCACGAAACGCATGATGCCCTGCTCTGCAGGCTTGGCGGTTTCCGTCTGGATAAACTTCATATCCAGCTTCAGAATATCCAGCTTCATCTGGTTGAGCATGTTCAGGGAGGAGTAGCCGCTGCCGAAATCGTCCATTTCCACAATGAAGCCCTGCTGCCGCAGCTGATCCACCGTGGCAATGATCTGGTTGGGATTTTCGGTATAGGCGCTCTCGGTGAGCTCCAGGTGAAGCTGCTGGGGCTCGATTCCGTATTGATTGATCAGACCGGACAGAGTCTCCGGCAGGTCTGCCTGGTAGACATCCGCCCGGGACACATTCACCGAAACGGCAATGTCCGGGTAGCCCTTTTGCTTCCAATCGTGGAGCAGCGAGCAGACCCGCTCCCACACATACCGGTCCAGCTGGGTGATAAAGCCGTTCTTTTCAAACAGGGGAATGAACTCACCGGGGGACATAAAGCCCCACTCCGGGTGAATCCACCGAACCAGCGCCTCGGCGCCGGAGAGCCGATCGTCATGGAGGCAGTATTTGGGCTGCAAATAGACGGTAAACTGCCCCTCGTTCAGGGCGGTTTCCATGGATTCGGTGATGGCCTGCTCCCGCAGCAGCTTATCCCGAAGCACATCGTCGTAAACCGCAACGTGCTGGTTGTACTGGCTCTTGATGCTGTCCGCTGCCAGGAACGCCCGGTCGCACATTTTTTCCACCTGAACGGAGCGGTCGGTGATTTCATAAACGCCCCATTTCATCACGATGTTTTTCATGTTGTCCGGCTTGCCGCTGTGGTTTTCCATGGCCAGACGGTCCTGCAGCTCCCGCCCCCGCTCCACCAGGCAGAGGAACCGGTCCGCGCCATAGCGGGCGTACAGACCGTTTTCACCCACCATATTCCGCACGGAGTCCGCGATCTGCTGCAGCAGCCGGTCGCCTGCAATGGTGCCGAAGGCGTCGTTAAAGACCTTAAAATTGACAATATTGGAGCAGACGATGGTATAGTCGGTGTTGGGGTTTTCCGTCAGGTACTCCCCCACCTTCTGATAGAAGAATTCCCGGGTATACAGCCCCGTCAGCCGGTCGAATTTGAACTGGTTGACCATGGCGGCGGATTCCCGCAGCTTAATCAGGCTGGCGGCACGATGGAGGATGACCTCCGGCCGGTAGGGCTTGGGCACAAAGTCCGTCGCGCCCCGGGACAGCGCGGTAACCTCATCCGCCTCGCTGTTGCTCTGGGTGGTAACCACCACAGGAATCAGGGAAAGCTCCCGATCGGAGCGAATACGGTCCAGGAAGGTGTAGCCATCCATCACCGGCATCATCACATCCAGGAAGATCAGGGAGATGCTGCTTTTGTGCTCCTGCAGCACTTTCAGCGCCGTCTGCCCGTTCTCCGCCTCCAGGACATGATACTCCACCGAGAGAATTTCCCGGAGAATTTCCCGGTTCAGCTCGTTGTCCTCAACCACCAATACTCTTTTTCTATACATGAATATTCATCTCTTTTCCCGAAGCCGGCTTCACCAGCAATACCCTGTAATCGCATCTGGAGGCAATTCCCCGGAATTCCTCCTGCATGGCAGGCATCATTCTCCGGATGCCAAAAAGTCACGAATGGTATCCACCGTGTGCTGATAGTCCAGCCGCACCTGCTCCAACTGCGCCTCGGCGTTGGAGGGGATCTCCGCCGTCTCCGGCCGGAGTGTCTCCGTCAGCTCGCTGGCAGACTGCCGCAGCTGCTCAAAGCCCAGATTGGCACAGACGCCCTTGAGGGTATGCGCCTCCCGGAAAGCCGTGGCCCGGTCCCCCTGGCTCATGGTCTGGCAGAGCCCGGCAAAGGAACCATCGTCCAGAAATTTGATGATGAATTTTTTCACCATGCTGCCGCTGGGAAGACGCAGCAGCACCTGGGAATAATCACCGCCCAACCGATGATAGCATTCCTCAATGTTCATTTCTTCCACCTCTCCTGTCTCTCTCGTCCTATCGGCACGAAATGCCATATGTATAGTCTCTCGATTCTCGCTGTTTGCGTCAACTATAGCATAATTTCGACACAATATCAAGCTCTTTTCCATTTTTCGATACAATATTTTCCTAGTGATTACTAAAAAAAGCTTTTGTTTCTGTTGAAAAAGACGAAACTTTACGAAAAATCACCCCTGTCCTGCCAGGCTTCCCGGCGTGTATCAAAGGAAAACCGCCGGTACTGGCACAGGGGTGTCAATACCGGCGGCGAATCGTCATGATGCTTTGTGGGTGCAGTAGGAACGGACAGTCAGGCACAGAAATAGGGGGATTTCAACGCAGTAGGCCCCCAGCATCACATAGGGCGTCCAAATCGCAATATTGCCAATGTTCCAGAAGGCAAAATCAACGAGGGAATAAAGAAAGCTGGTCTGCAAAGCCACGCCGCCTGCGGGGAGAACGGTATAAATCCATTGTCCGATCTCAGAAGGCAGAGCCATATACACAATAATCGGAAGAAAGCAGCACAGCAGCGACAAAGAGAGAGCACTCACCACATTCCGAAGCCTGGAAGAAAGAAACAGGGTAAAACTGACAGTTGCCAGCAGGCAAAGCAGGTATCCTCCGGCGCAGGCCCATTGTAACTGGCCAAGGTTCATATTTGGAAGATTGACAATGGAATACAGCATCTGGATGGAGGTTTTGGTGCACTCCCAGCCGTACAGGCTGTTGGATACCAGAAGAAACAAAGCGGCGCAAAGGGAGAAAGCGGTGCCGCAAATGAGCAGTGCAGACAGTAGTTTCGTGACAGCGAATTTCACCCGCCCGTATTTGGTGCAGCGGTAGATATCGTCGGCACCCGTCTGATAGTCCGAAGTGAAAATGGGCGCGGCAATCACCGTGCAGAACAAAACGATGAGGAAGGACAGAAGCAGCTGATAGTCCATGGCATCCGTATTGTAGCCGGGATAAAGCTGGTAAGGCGTTTCCACCCGGCTGTATAGGCGTTTTGCGGCTTCCTGCGCTGCCGGATGGTTATCCTGTTCCAGCTTCATCAGAGAATATAGTCTCGCTTCACAGGCACCGTAGAAGTCATCCACTTTCTCAGGAGCAATGTCCAGTGTGGAGGGAGCGATGCCGGTAACCGGATCGGCAAAGGCTTCCCGGACACCGTGAAGCAGAGGAAAATAGGGAAGGATTTCCTGGGCATACACCCCATCGGGCAGTTCATTGGCGTATCGGGCTCCGTATTTTGTCATGCAGAATTGATAGCTTTCCACCGCCTGCCGCACCTTTTGCGGCGTCACAATCCCAGCCGTGTCCGCTTGCAGGGCCTTCTCATATCGGACGGCATCCAGCCCCCAAAGCGTTACAGTGTTTCCGTTTTCATCCAGGTACTCTACATAAGAAAAGGTGGTGGGGATGTAGGCCATCACCAGCGACAGCAGCAAGGACAGAGCCAGCAAAATCAATGTCAGCCGGGTCTTGAGCACCCGTTTCATACTATTTCTCAATTAAACAGTTTAATAATCCAATCTCTCCCGGTAATACTGGAAATGACCCGAGAAGATAGTGAGCAGATGGTATCGCACAAGCGGTCAACAACTTTTTCAAGGGTTGCGAAGACTTCGTTTCGGAA
>JAQYLT010000064.1 GCA_028719885.1 Bacillota bacterium | reverse complement strand
CGAAACGAAGTCTTCGCAACCCTTGAAAAAGTTGTTGACCGCTTGTGCGATACCATCTGCTCACTATCTTCTCAGGTCATTTCCAGTATTACCGGGAGAGATTGGATTATTAAACTGTTTAATTGAGAAATAGTATCAGTTCCGCAAAGTCCAGAAACTCCGCCAGCGTCATATTGAAAGCCAATGCAATCTTGTGGAGCGTTTTGACTCTGGGATTTTTGGTCAGCCCACGAACAATATTGTCCAGCGTAGATTGCTTCACATCACTCATGGTCGCCAGACGGTTAATTGCGATTCCACGCTGTTTGCACAGTTCACGAATGCGTCTCACATAGATCTCTGAATATTCCATTCCTGCTCACCCTGTTGTCAGCTTTACCCGTTTGCGGGTTAGTATGATGATACCAGCAGAAATTGGCAAAATTACCCGAATACAGGTTGACTCCAAAAAGAAATATCCCTACAATGGTTATACCCGAATACGGGTAAGTTGAGGAAAGGGTGGTTGTGTGAAAAGCTGTTTTCTGTTTGGGCACAGCGACCCATTGCGATTCCGGAGGGCTTCGATAATACTTTCTATCCACCATTGGAAAGTGTTCCACACCGTTATGCCATCGTAAGAGCCAATCGGTACATGATCGAAACCAGCGATACGGTTATTTGCTACGTGTCCCATTTCGGAAATGCACGGAACCTGCTGGAATATGCCAGAAAGCAGGAAGGGAAAAGACTAATCTGCATTGAAAAACCTGAGTTCATTCGGGTAAATCAAATGAATTCTGCAAAAATCGTGATAATATCACGGAAGGACCATTTGGCGCGGGCTATAATGAAACCATCAGAAAAAAGGAGGACAAAGCAATGTCTATGATTCCTATTACGAAAAACAATTTTCAGGAGGAAGTCCTGAATTCCGAAAAGCCCGTTTTGCTGGATTTCTGGGCTCCCTGGTGTGGGCCCTGCCGGATGGTAAGCCCCATTGTGGATGAAGTCGCGGCTGAACGCCCGGATATCAAGGTCGGCAAGGTCAATGTGGACGAAGAGCCGGAGTTAGCGAGCCGGTTTCGGATCGTGAGTATTCCGACACTGGTGGTGCTAAAGAACGGAAAGATTGTGAATCAGGCCGTGGGCGCAAGACCAAAGAGCTCCATTCTCGCTATGCTTTAAGGGGGACATATCATGGGCTTCTTCGATTTTCTGAAAGGCCCTGACATCAATCAGGGTGTCAAAGAATATCGTGACACGGATGGCGCAGTTCTGCTGGATGTACGCACTTCCGGCGAATACGCTGAGGGGCATATCCCCGGCAGTAAAAATCTTCCCCTGCAATCCATTGACAAGGTGGAGAGAATGATAGAAAATAAAGCCACACCCATTTTTGTTCATTGCCTCAGCGGTGCAAGAAGCCGTCAGGCAGCGGCTGTTTTGCAGCAGATGGGGTATACCAATGTGAAAAACATCGGCGGTATTGCGTCCTATACGGGAAAGGTGGAGAAATAAAATGAAGGTTGTCATTGTAGGCGGTGTGGCAGGCGGCGCAACGGCAGCGGCCAGAATCCGAAGGCTGGACGAGCAGGCGGAAATCGTGGTATTTGAGCGGTCGGGATATATTTCTTACGCCAACTGCGGTCTGCCCTATTATATTGGTGATGTGATTACCGAACGGTCGGCGCTGACTCTACAGACCCCGGAAAGCTTCTTTAACCGCTTCCGGGTGACCATGAAGATTCGCCATGAGGTCATGGCCATCCACCCGGAACGGAAAACCGTATCCGTAAAGAATCTGGAAACCGGGGACGAGTTTGAGGAAAGCTACGACAAGCTGCTTCTCTCCCCCGGTGCCAAGCCCACCCAGCCCAGGCTTCCCGGTGTGGGACTGGATAAGGTGTTCACCCTGCGCACCGTGGAGGACACCTTCCGCATCAAGGAATTCATCCAAGCCAATCAGCCCAAATCCGCTGTACTGGCAGGCGGCGGCTTTATTGGCTTGGAGTTGGCAGAGAACCTGCGGGAGCTGGGAATGGAAGTCACCATTGTTCAGCGCCCCAAACAGCTCATGAATCCCTTTGACCCGGATATGGCTTCTTTCATCCACAATGAAATGCGTAAACACGGTGTCAAGCTGGCGCTGGGACATACGGTGGAGGGGTTCGAGGAAAGAAACGGCGGCGTGGATGTTCTGCTGAAAGATGAGCAGCCCCTCCATGCCGATCTGGTGGTGCTGGCCATCGGCGTTACCCCAGATACCGGTCTTGCCAAGGAAGCCGGGCTGGAACTGGGGATCAAGGGAAGCATTCTGGTCAATGACCGGATGGAAACGACCGTTCCCGACATTTACGCCGTAGGCGATGCGGTGCAGGTGAAGCACTTTGTCACCGGGCAGGATGCTTTGATCTCTTTGGCAGGTCCTGCCAACAAACAGGGGCGAATTGCGGCGGACAATATCTGCGGCGGAGACAGCCATTATACCGGCTCCCAAGGCAGCAGCGTTATCAAGGTCTTTGACATGACTGCCGCTACTACCGGCATCAATGAGACCAATGCGAAAAAGGCAGGGTTTTCTGTCGATACCGTCATACTGTCGCCCATGAGCCATGCGGGCTACTACCCCGGCGGTAAGGTCATGACCATGAAGGTCGTATTTGAGGAAGAAACCTACCGCCTGCTGGGCGCGCAGATCGTGGGCTACGAAGGCGTGGACAAGCGCATCGACGTACTGGCAACCGCCATTCACGCCGGGATGAAAGCCACGCAGCTAAAGGAACTGGACCTGGCCTACGCCCCGCCCTATTCCTCCGCAAAGGATCCGGTGAATATGGCTGGCTTTATGGTTGAGAATATCGCAAACGGCGTTCTGAAGCAGTGGCATCTGGAGGATGCTTCCGGGCTGCCCCGGGACGGCAGCGTGACCCTGCTGGATACCAGAACGGTCGGAGAATACAGCCGGGGACATATCGACGGTTTCACCAACATCCCTGTGGATGAGCTGCGGGAGCGGCTGGGCGAGCTGGACAAGTCCAAGCCGGTGTACGTCATCTGCCAGAGCGGCCTACGCAGCTACATCGCCTGCCGTATCCTGGCCGGAAATGGCTTTGACTGCTATAACTTCTCCGGCGGCTTCCGGTTCTATGACGCGGTAATGAACGACCGCTGCCTCATCCAGTCGGCAACCGCCTGCGGGATGGATCAATGAAATATGCCCACGGATCATCAAAGTCCGTGGGCATATTCCTTATGTACCGTATTGTTTCTGCATTGCCGCCCTGTTGGTTATTTCCACTGTTCCTCGGGCGAGCTTCACCAGCCCCTCGTTCTGGAAATAACGCAGCATCCGGGTCACTACCTCCCGTGGATTACCCAAATGACTCCCGATGGTCTCGTGGGTGATCTTCAGGACATCCGTTCCCTCCAGTGCACTTTCTTCCAGCAGGAAGCCTGCCAGCCGCTGGTCAAAGCGCTTCCACAGAATCTGCTCCAGCAGCCACATGACATCGGAAAATCTGCCTGCCATGACTTCATTCGTAAAATTTGCCAGCGGTGCGGACTGATCCATGACAGATTTATAACTATCTGCGGGTATGATCCAAAGTTCCGTGTCCTTTTCCGCTTCAATCATCACCTCAAATTGAATGGAACGCATCATGCAGGAGGCAGAGAACAGACAGATATCTCCCTCTAATAGGCGGTAAAGCGTAATCTCCCGCCCTTCCTCTGAAAGAATATACGCCCGCAGCTGCCCATGCTGCACCAAAAGCAAACCGGTACAGTCCATACTGCCGCTGTGAAGCAGCGTGCCTTTTGGGATAGCACGCCGTATTGTACTCTCAATTAACGTCTCTTGCTGTCCGGACGCTAGCTGATTCCATATGGGAAAAAAGTCTCTCAGTTCCATATCACTGCCTCCTTCTTGCTGCCTCCAGTATAACCCTGTTTTCGACATAAGTCAATTATATTCTTGACATATGTCATATATAAAGGTATACTAATTTTGATAAACCATGGGACAAGGAGGTGCACACGTTGCCAAGACCCAAAAAATGCAGAAGCGTCTGTGAGCTTCCCCGGACCCTGGCATTTTCACCGGAAGGTGTGTCCGATCCCAGAGAGGCGGTCATCCTAACCGTGGAGGAATACGAAACCATTCGCCTGATTGACAAGGAGGGACTATCTCAGGAACAGTGCAGCGAACGGATGCAGGTTGCCAGAACCACGGTGCAGCAGATCTATGCCAGCGCCAGGAAAAAGCTGGCGGATGTTCTGGTAGACGGCCTTCCGCTGCGGATTGCAGGTGGGGATTACCGGCTCTGCAACGGTGGGAGAAGCAATTGCGCTCACAGCGCCTGCTACAAACAAAAACTCAGTCAAATTTATGCAAAACCGAAAGGAGAAGCAATGATGAGAATCGCGGTAACTTATGAAAACGGAGAGATTTTCCAGCACTTTGGCCATACGGAGCAGTTCAAAATTTATGATGTTCAGGATGGAAAAATCATTGCGTCAGAGGTGGTGGACACCAATGGCAGCGGACACGGCGCGTTGGCGGGCGTGCTGAGTGCCCTAAACGTGGACGCTCTGATCTGTGGCGGCATCGGCGGTGGTGCCCAGATGGCGCTGGAAGCAGCGGGCATTCGGCTGTACGGCGGCGTGTCCGGCAATGCGGATGAAGCGGCTCAGGCCCTGGCGGCAGGCAAGCTGGACTTCAACCCCGATGTCCGGTGTGATCATCACGACCACCATGGGGAAGGGCACACCTGCGGCTCTCACGGCTGCGGCAGCCATTCCTGCGGCTGAAATTCGGTATTCCTTTGGTGATAACAT
>JAQYLT010000063.1 GCA_028719885.1 Bacillota bacterium | reverse complement strand
TTTGTTTGGTTTATTGTTTTGTGGTGATTCAATTATATCACAAAATGGAGCGAATTTCTTCCTTTTTTGCTTTGTTTTTTGTTGTTTGGTTGGTTCTTGACCTGTGGATAACTTTGGAGGTTCAATATACCGAAACTCAAGCGTTTTCTGCCGCCGCACCACTGCATTTTTCCGCCAGGTGCTTTTGGCTTTGTTCGGCAAACAGATAAATTGATATTTGCAGAGATGTTTCGTAGGGAATGTATTCATACATTCCGCCTCGGGTACGTTTTACCAGGATATTGAATGAAAATTGTTTAAAAAACAGAAAAAATACCTCTTGCATTTTCACCGATAAATGCATATAATAAAGAAAGAAAGCTGTGCTTTCTTTTGAGGCGTTTGTCGAAAGAGCCTGGCTAATAAAAAATCGAAGAAATTGCGAGGGGTTTGTCGGAAGCACCTGGCGAATAAAAAACCGAAGAACTTATTAAAGGGGGGGAAGAATATCTTCCTCCCTTTTTATTTAGGAGAAAAAGAGAATGGCGATAACATGTTGTTTTATAAAGGAACAGTATTTTATTGACAATGCACATTTCGTGAAAATGCTTGATTCCGGAAATACCATTAAGCAATGCCACAGGACCCACTTATGCATACAAGTATCCTCAAACGGCAATACATTTTACATCCCTCTCAGAAACAACCTTGGTCCGGATGTACGGAAATTTGGCCGTATCGGGCATTCCGTTCCGGCAAACGGAAGACCAAAGGCCGGCATTGACTACCGATATGCACTGATTGTAAATGATGCCAGCTACATTGAAATCCCCACAGTACAGCGCATCCCGAATAGTCAATACCAGAAGCTGCTTACTGATATTTCTGCCATTGAAACTGAGTTTAACCAATATTTAACGGGCTTCATAAAAGCTGCCAGGAAAAACCGCATTGACAGGGAGGCACTGTTCAGAGAATCCTCTCTTGTTAATTTCCTGAGTGAACTGGGCGTGACTGGCGACTGATCTGGCAAAATCAAAAATATTTTTCAATAAAGTGTAGAAAAATCAAGAATCCTATGCTATAATATCTGTGGTTTTTCACCAAACGCAAAATCTTCTGACGGACAGATGGAGGTTCCGGCATGACATACAATTCCGATGAACTGGTTCAGTATCTTTCCCTTACCAATCTGACACAGCTGCGCTATGTAATTGACGCGGACGCCCTTGAAGTATTTCAGGTCACCCCCGGGGGAAAACGGGTCCTGTATGCGGGGAACCTGTCCGGATGGCTGCTCCGGGAATGCGGCCAGGAGGGCGAGGGGCGTTCCGAAAAGGCGGAGGCACTTCTCCGGGACATCCGGGAGGGAACGGCGTCCTTCCAGTATGAATTCCAGGTGAAGGACACCCAGTATACCGTCCGCTGCAAAACCGAAAGTGACCCCTCTGGCAAGCGGGTCTGCTACGGCATCGTGGAGAGCCTGGGCGCCCCCTCCGAGCTCAGCTTCCGGCGGGAATCGGACAAGGATGCCATGCTGGACATGCTGAACAAAAAGGCCATCATCGAATACGCAAAGCAGCGGCTCAGTCATCCGGAGCTGGCCTCCTATCTGGTGATCCTAGATTTGGATAATTTTAAGATGGTGAACGACACCTATGGTCACATGTTCGGAGATACGGTGCTGGTGGCCTTTACGGAGATCATCAACAAGGCCATGGGAAACCACGGCGTTGTGGGCAGACTGGGAGGCGACGAGATCCTCATTGTCACAAACGGCATCCCCAACAAGGCGGCGCTTCGGCCTTTCCTCCGGGAAATCCGCACCAACATGGAGCTTGCCTACAAGGGGAAGCTGGATGGCATCTCCCTGACCTGCTCCATCGGCGCGGCGGCCTATCCCGAGCACGCCTCGTCCTACGAGCAGACCATGGTCCTGGCAGACAAGATGCTTTATCTGGCCAAGGACAAGGGGCGCAACCGCTACCTGATCTATACGCCGGAACTGCACCAGGATTATGTCAACAGCAACCAGCATGCGGCCCCCGGGCCGAAGAAGCCCATCAAGCAGTATAACAACATCGGGATTTTGCAGTATATGCTGTCGGAATACCTGATTAAGCAGGCCAGTTGCAACGACTACGTGTTTGAGCAGATTGGAAGATCCTTCCGCCTGAGCGAGGTCCTTTGCATTTACAGCCGCGGCACCATCGGCTTCCGCTGGACCGAGAACGGAGAGGGGCTGCGGGCGGAGGACATGGAATTTCTGGATGTGGACGACCCGTTCCTGGACCAGGTGGACGAAAACGGCCTCTACCTGATGGATGGCAGATATCTGATTCAGGACGACTTCCCCCAGCTGTATGAAAAGCTGGCCGCCCGGAAAATCGAGGCCGCCATTTTCTACCGGATGATGAAAAACGGCAAGCCCGACGGCTATGTGCTGTTTGCAAAGCATCACCTGCGGCAGAAATGGTCCGAATACGAGACCATCGCCCTGGCCGTGGCCGCAAAAATATTTGAAATCGCCAGTATTGGTTAACCCAGCACAAAAAAGAAATACCAGACCCTGAAACACATCGGGGTCTGGTATTTTTGGTATGAAAGAGATGGCGAATCATACGATTTCTCGATAAAATGGTTAATACCATTTCAGATTATCGGCTTAAAGCAGCATAAGGGGCGTTTAGCCAATTAACAACGCACCCCTTGCCCGCCCCATTGGGATAATGTCATCAATTTAACGTTTTATCTCGTAGGGCGGGTGGCTTGCCCCCGCCCTACGAAAAGCACCAACATTTTCCCATTCAACGCACCGTCGCAAAAACATTACCCTGGCGGAATGCATAAATGCATTCCCTACGAATCGTTCGTTAACAAAAGGACAATATTGCTGCGTAAAGCCAATCGCCTAATGACAAATTAGCGAAGCGCTCTACCCGCCAGGAACACCTGTTTTTCGGTGTAATCCCGATTACACACGATAAAATCGGCCACTTTTCCCTCTGCAATGGAGCCCACTTCCTGTTCTGCGGAGATGGCGCAGGCGGGGTTCCAGGTGGCAGCCCGGACAGCGTCCTCCTCTTTGATGCCCCAGCGGAGCACATTGGTAAGGCAACCCCAGAGGTTCGCAGCGGAGCAGGCAATGGTACCGTCCTCCAGTCGGCCGACACCATCCCGGAGCCAGGCCGTCTGGCCGCCCAGGGTGAATTGACTGCCCTCCGGCAGTCCGGCGCACCGGCCGGAATCGGAAACAAGGATCATCCGCTCTCCACCAAACATAGAGAAAGCCAGACGAACGGCGGCGGGGTGGATGTGGTAGCCGTCGCAGATGATTTCCGCCCGAACCCCAGGATTTTCCACAGCGGCGGGAATCACGCCCGGATTACGGTGGTTGATGCCGGGCATGGCGTTGTACAAATGGGTCAGGTGGGTGGCTCCGGCATCGAAGACGGCCTTGGCGTGCTCGTAATCGGAATCGGTATGGGCCACGGAAACCGTGCAGAGCTTGCTGGCCTTTTCAGCAAATTCCGCCGCGCCGGGCAGCTCGGGGGCAACGTCCACAATGGAAATCAGTCCGCCGCAGCCGTCATAGAGCTTTTGGAAGCCGTCAAAATCCGGATTCTTCAGATAGTCCGGGTTCTGGGCACCCCGTTTTTTGTAGGAGAAATAGGGTCCCTCCATCTGGATGCCCCGGAGGACGGCGGCATTCTCAGGATGTTCCTCCGTCAGCTGCACCGCAGTGGCAAAGGCCTTTTCCAGCACATCATAGGGCAATGTCATGGAGGCGGGAGCAAAGGAGGTCACGCCGCACCGGGCATAGTAGTGCGCCATGGTCTTCAAGCCCTCATAATCCCCATCAGAGAAATCCGCCCCGGAATTGCCGTGGCTGTGGACATCGATCAGGCCGGGAATCACGGTGGCCCCGCCCAGGTCGATGGCGTCGGCGGGAACCTGCTCCGGCAGCACCTTTCCGAAACGGCCGTCCTTTACCTCAAAGGCGCCCAGGTGGAACTGAAAATCCCCGCAGAAAATTCTGGCATTGCGATAATACATGGATCATCTCTCCTTTTCGGGATCGGCGGAGGGAGCGTCCTCTCCCAGACCGCCGCCGTATTTTTTGAACACCGGCTCCGCCACCAGTGACCAGCCAATCATCGCCACCGCCGGGGCAAAGGCCAGGGCAATGGGATAGTGAAGGCAGTACCAGCAGACCAGCCAGGTAAAGACTCCGATGGCCAGAGACGGCAGCAGGTGCACCGGCAGGAAGCGGAGGGCATTGGCCGTCAGTTCCCGGAATTTGTAGGTAAAGCGGGACAGGAGCATACAGGACCAGCAGGCGGCGCACAGGGGGATTCCCATCAGCACCCGATAGCCGCCGGCCATCACCCCGGCCACGGTCTGCTCCACGGCAGCTTCCTCCAGCAGGGCCAGCACATAAAAGCCAAAGAGCAGGATCCCACCCCAGAGCAGCGTGACAGGGACAGAGGTTTTCCACTCCGCTCGGAAGGTGCGGAAAAAACGGCGATAGGGTCCCGGCTCCCGATACCGGATGCCGTGGACGGCCGCGTCATAAAGGGCCGTGGTGGCAGCCCCCAGGGTGACCAGGGGCAGACTGCATGCACACCACAGAAGGCTCAGCAGCAGCACATCCGTGATGGTATTGCAAAAATTCCAAACCGGGCCATAGGGCCGGAAAATCGAGCGAAACATGTTACACCAACCCTGGAATCACTTCCGCTAACTTTTCGGCCAGCTGCCGGTGGCCCCTTGCGGTCAGGTGCATCCCGTCCACGGTGTTGAACTCCGCAACCCCCTGGGCATCCAGGAAGGCTGCACCCACCAGCTTGGCAGTGGATTCCAGATAGGAGGCCAGCTCCTGGGATTTTTCGATACAGCCCCTGCCCATGGGCACGCCGCAGGGATTGTCATACAGCTCCTTGCGGATGTGGGGCGGGCTGACGATGAGCACATTGGGCTTATCCTTTGCCCAGCACATCGTGGATTGGGCCTTACGCACCAGCCGTTCCATGCCGATGGCGATGCAGGCGGCGTTGACCCCCAGGCGCTCCTTGGTGTCGTTGGTTCCCAGCATGATCACCAGCAAATCCACAGGCTCATGGCTCATCAGGGTGGAGTAAAGGACCCCAAGGCCGTCCATGCTCTCATGCAGCGCATCGGGGAACACCGTGGTGCGGCCGGACAGCCCCTCCTCCAACACCAGGTAGTCCTCCCCCAGCTTCTGCTGCAAAAGGCAGGTCCAGCGTTCGCTCTCGTCGAACCGGCTGCCATGGGTGACGGTATCATTGGGATCGGCGCAGTAGCCGTGGGTATTGGAGTCGCCAAAGCAGACAATATGTTTTTTCATTACGACGCCTCTTTCCGGATTACCGAATTTCAGGCAGAGAGGCGGCGATGGCGGACTGACCAACCCGACGGAACTTCTCGTCCGGCAGGGCCACATGAATCTTCTCGGCCAGCTCCGGATACTCGTCGGCCATCACCTTGTTGTAGGTTTCCAGCAGCAGGTCGCCGCCCTTGCCGGACATGACCCGGCCCAGCAGCAGAACATGCTTGAAGCCATAGAAATCATAATAAAGGGCAAAGCTGTGGGCGAGGTAGGTGCCAATGCTGCGATAGATGGCGGCGGCCCGGGGATCGTCCTGCTCCATCAGCTTCTGAACCGCTTTCAGCTTCTCGGCGGGGGACAGGCTCTCCTCCAATTCGATTCCGGCGGCGGGAGCCAGCTTGATCACCGCATCCTGGGAGAAATACTTGCAGCCCACGCCGATGTCCCCCGACCACTCGTCCTGCATGGCCTTGGGGGAGGCGTCCACCGGGCAGAAGGCCAGCTCGTTCAGCCAGCCGGTGATGCAGCCGTTTCCATCCACAAAGCCCACGGCCTCGCTGGTACCCATGGCGATGCCCAGCATATTGTTCTCTCCCAGGCTGATGGCACCGGCCAGGGCGGAGACATCGCCGTCATTGACCACGCTGTAGGGCACATTGCCGAAGGTGTCGGTAATGGCCCGGATGTAGATGTCCTTTACCTTTTTGTCGTACAGGTCCTTGGGAACCTTCAAAAACAGGGAAGCGTTCATGGTGCGGTTGTTGATGAACACACCGGCGGAGGAGACACCCACCGCATCCACCCGGGGCAAATGCGCCGCTGCGGATTTCAGCGCGGAGACGATGCCATTGTAGTGATAATCCGGGTCGGAATTGATCTTGGGGAACCAGACCACTTCCTCGGAATAGACGGTTTCTCCGTCGATCACCGCAGAGACCTTCCGGTCAGAGCCGCCTGCATCAAAACCAATGCGGCAGCCGCCGAAATGGCCGCCGATCTTCTGGGGCGCATCCTTGCTCTCGGGCACCTGGTCCACCAGCAGCACCTCAAAAGGATGCTCAAACACATTGCTCATGTAGTCCCAGTCGAATGCCTGCTTGCCGCCGTCGCGGTAGATATCCCGCAGGTAATGGTAGATGGTTTCATCTCCACTGACGTAAATGCGGAAGCCGCCTTTCATCCACAGGATGAATTTGACCAGGCGGTCGATGTAGAAGCAGTCGGCGGCCTCCATGTCCTTGGTGCCGTGGATGAAGGTATGGCAGCTGGCCATCTCTCCCTTGGCCCGCTCCACCGCAATGGAAACAGGCTTATGGGCGTCGGCCAAAAATGCCTTGTTGTATAGATGCAGGGGGATGAACTCCGGGTCCAGCTCCGGACTGTTTTTGATATTGATGTTTACACCGAGAAATTCCATAATAAGCCCACCTCTTTTGTCAATTTTGGATATAACTGCATTGTAGCATGAAAATCTTTTTCTGTCACTAGCTTTTTTGAAATTTTACTTGAAAAAACAATGGTATAATGTTACTATTGAAATTGGTAAAAAATCAACCTCACCAAACAACCAAGGAGGAACAATATGAACAAAGACAAACTGCAGCAGGCAAAACTCTGGACGGAAAAGGAGCTGGATGCCTGCGTCAGCTTCTGGCTGAAAAACGGCATGGACCAGGAGTACGGCGGCGTTTACACCTGTCTGGATCGCACAGGCCGGGTCTACTCCACCGACAAGAGCGTTTGGATGCAGGGCCGGTGCGGCTGGATCTTCGCCTACCTGTGCCATGTGTACGGGGTGAAGCAGGAGTGGCTGGATGCTTCCAAGAGCTGTCTGGACTTCATGGAGAAATACTGCATCAACCGTCAGGCCGGGGACCGGATGTACTTTACCGTCACCAAGGACGGCAAGCCTCTGCGCCAGCGCCGCTATTTCTACTCCGAGGCATTCTACGCTCTGGCCAACGCCGAGTATTACGGCGTCACCGGGGAAAAAGCCTGCCTGGAGCGGGCCCGGAAGGCCTGCGAGCTCTACTGGAACCTGTGGCACGGTATGCCCGATCCCACGGGTCTGGGTCCCAAGACCATTCCCGAGACCCGCACCGGCCGCTCCTTTGGTCTGCCCATGATTTTCCTGAACGTGCTGTCCGTGATGATGCGGGTGGACGAGGAAAAGAAAGCGCTGTATGAAGAGCGTGCCCAGCTCTGCGTGGACGAAATCTTCAAGTACAACTACCACCCCGAGCTGAAATGCGTGCTGGAAAACGTGGGCCCCAACGGCGAGGCCAACCTGGAATACACCGAGGGAAGAATCGTCAACCCCGGCCACGACATTGAGGGTGTGTGGTTCATGCTGGAGCACGCGAAGCGCACCGGCAACAAGCAGCTGGTTGCCGACGCCGAGCAGATTTTCAACTGGGCCATCAATGCCGGCTGGGATAAGGAATACGGCGGCCTGCTGTATTTCATCGACTGCCTGGGCAATCCCCCCGAGGCCTACGAGCACGACATGAAGCTGTGGTGGCCCCATAACGAAATCCTGATTGCCTCCCTGATGCTCTACCGTGACACCGGGAAGGAAGAATACTTAGATTGGTACTTCAAGACCCTGGACTATGCCAAGGCCCACTTCTCCGACCCGGAGTACGGCGAGTGGTACGGCTACCTGCGCCGGGACGGCCTGCCCACCCAGCCTTCCACCAAGGGCTCCACCTTCAAGGGCCCGTTCCATCTGCCCAGAATGCTCATCCAGACCGATATCATGCTGGGCCAGCTGCTGGAGAAATAAGCCAATTTTTGTGAGCTCAAGGAGCGTTTAGCCGATTAACGCCGCCCCCCCATCATCGCATCCCTTCGTAGGGGCCGATGTGCTCAATCGGCCCCTACGGTGGCTGCGTAAATTGAGTACCGTAGGGCTTATGGCTTGCCCCCGCCGCATCGGTTGAGTAATTACCGCAGGACGTTAAGTGGCAAAATGTGACGCCTTGTCCGTAGGGAATGGGCTTGCTCATTCCGACTGCGTCAGCAGCTTTTTCTGCACAAACAGGCTCAAAATGGTTCTGTTTTTATGAATATTCCACCAGATTTAAAAATAAAAGCGGTTTTCCGGGGCGGCTTCGCCGATGGAATGAGCAAGCCCATTCCCTACAGTTTCGTCCAACCTGATACCATTCAAGGGAGAAACCTTGGAATCTTTTCGTTTCGGCGGGGGACAGCCGGGCGCCCCACGGTGTTGTCCAACATTTTTCCATTCAACATACCCTGATAAAGACGTTACCGGGGCGGAATGCATAAATGCATTCCCTACGAATTGTTCGTTAACAAAAGCACAATATCTGATATCTCGTATCTCATATCTTCACAAAGGGGGCAAAACCTTGGCCGACGAAAAACAGAACGTGTTTGTCCATATCGGCAGCGAATACTACACCTTTACCGCGGCGGAGAAAAGATTAGCGGACTACATCCTTTCGGCTCAGGACTGCATCTCCCGGATGTCCATTTCCGAATTGGCAAACGCCTGCTCCGTGGCGGATGCCACCGTTTCCCGGTTCTGCCGCCGGCTGGGCTACAAGAGCTATCCTGATTTCAAGATTGCCATTGCCAACGCCTCCGCTCACCGGCTGGAGGACAATCCCCTCTCCGGCGAAATCACCCGGGAGGATACTCTGGAGGCCATCAGCCAGAAGCTGCTGAACGCCAATACCGTCGCCATGACGCAGACCCTGGAGGTTCTGAATCTGGAGGCGGTGGCACAGGCGGCATCCATTTTGCGAAGCAGCACCACAGTGCTGTGCATGGGTCAGGGCGGCTCCATGCTCATTGCCTCCGAGGCGGCCCATCTCTTCTCCACCATCTCCGGAAAATTCCGCCCTGTCAGCGATTCCCATATGCAGGCCATGGCCGCCGCGATGATGGAGCCCACGGACACCATTCTGTTCTATTCTTATTCCGGCTCCACCCTGGCCATGCTGGACACCCTGAAAACCGCAAAGGAGCGGGGCAGCAAGGTGATTTTGGTCACCCGTTTTCCCAACTCCCCCGGTGCCGCCCTGGCGGATATCGTGCTGCAGTGCGGGGCAAACGAGAATCCCCTGCAAAGCGGCTCCGTCCCAACGCGGATTGCCCAGATGTATCTGACGGACATTCTGTTCTCCGAATACACCCGGAGAAATCTGGACGAGGCCAAGGAAAGCCGCAACCGAATCGCTCAGGCACTGGCCGCCAAACATGTGTAGCCACCCATTTTCATTGTTTTTTCACCCTTGCGGCGAGGATTTTCAGAAAGCCCGAAACAATGCGAAACTTGTTGTTGGTTTTTCACAAGTGGAGGCAATTGAAAAAGATTTTCATCAAAAGATTTTTGTGCCATTTGCCTGAATTTTCCATGAGATGCCATTATGAAAATTATTTTCATCTCAAACCCATTGACTTTCTTGTGAATGTTCGCTAAGATATTGGCAAGTGAAAACATAATATTTCGCGTTTTCACCAAACTACTTATTCTTTAGGAGGATACTATGAAAAAGCTGATTGCTATCCTGCTGACCGTCGTCATGGTGATGAGCCTGTGCGCCGTCGCCGTCAGCGCCGACGAGGTCACCGAAATCTCCCTGTGGACCTACCCCATCGGCAAGTGGGTGGACGAAGCCACCGTTTCCGCACTGCTGGATGATTTCCACGCTGCTCATCCCGAAATCAAGGTCAACGTTGAGTATCTGGACTATGCCAACGGCGACGACAAGGTCAACACCGCCATCGAAGGCAACCAGGCTCCCGACATCATCATGGAAGGCCCCGAGCGTCTGATCGCCAACTGGGGCGCCAAGGGTCTGATGGTTGACCTGGCCGACTGCATCCCCGCCGGAACCTATGAGGCTGTTGTTTCTTCCTGCACCAGCGCCAACGGTGAGGTTTACGAGATGCCCATGTGCATGGTGGCTCACTGCATGGCCATCAACCGGGACGTGTTCGAGGAAGCCGGCGCTCTGCAGTACCTGAACGAAGAGACCCACACCTGGAACTCCGTGGAAGACTTCTTCAAGGCTGTTCAAGCTGTTTACGATGCCGGTTATGAGTACGTCGGCTGCATCTACTGCGGCGGCCAGGGCGGCGACCAGGGCACCCGCGCTCTTGTTACCAACATTGCCGGCGCTACCGCCTACTCCAACGACGAGCTGACCGAGTACGTTTACGCCACCGAGGCCAATGCCGGCGCTCTGGCAAAGCTGCATGCCCAGGACGGCATCATCTTCGACCCCTCCATCGCCGCCACTGAGGAAATTCAGAACTTTGTGAACGGAACCTTCCAGATGGCTTTCTGCTGGAACATCTCCCAGGAGAAGAACAATGCCGACGCTCTGGGCTTCGATGTTCTGCCCATGGCTTTCCCCTGCGATGTGACCCCCGTCCTGCAGGGCGGTATCTGGGGCTTCGGCGTGTTCAACAATGGCGATGAGGCCAGAATTGAAGCCGCCAAGACTTTCGTCAAGTTCATGTCCGAGGACGACGCTCAGTACACCAAGGCTGTGGAAGCCACCAACTTTGCCCCTGTCCGTGCGCTGGATGGCGTGTACGCCGGTGATGAGCTGTTCACCGAGTACTCCGTCATGAACCCCATGATGGGTGTGTACTACCAGATCACCAAGGGCTGGGCCATCGCCCGTACCGAGTGGTGGAACATGCTGCAGCGGGTCATGGACACCGACGGCTCCGTGGAGGCCATCCTGGCTGAGATGACTGTGGCTCAGGACGCTGCCAATGCCGCTGCTGCCGGCTAAGAGCATCCCGAAATCCATTTGAATCACGCCCCTTTCCCTGCGTAAGGGGAGGGGGCGTATTCCATCCCCCAAGGTTCGGCAACAGGCGGTACAGCTGAAGCAAACCGGCTGCAGCGCCTGTTGCCTGAACAAAAACGAATGACTGAGAGGAGGATTCTTCCATTGGCTGACAAAAACATTTCTGTAAGCAGGAGAACCAACCGTCTTGTGATGCATGAGAACATCGCCGGATACCTGTTTATGGCTCCCTTCCTGCTGTTCTTCTTCGGCTTTGTGGTGTATCCCATGTTCATGTGCATCTACACCAGCTTCTTTGATGCCACCATGGGCCGCGAGGATATCTTCATTGGCTTTGAAAACTACAAGACACTGTTTGCCGACGACGTATTCTGGATCGCGCTGCGGAACACCCTGGTGATTGTGGTCGTCTCCGTGCCCGTAACCTGTGCATTCTCCCTTTGGATTGCAACCATGATCAGCAAAATGCCGGTAGCCGCCACCTCCGCCTTCCGCTGCATTTTCTACCTGCCCGTGGTCACCGGCTCCGTGGCCGTTACGATGGTCTGGAAGTGGATGTTCAACAATTACTACGGCATCCTGAACTACCTGGGCAAGGGCATGGGCCTGATCGACAAAAACATCAACTGGCTGGGCGACCCCAAATACGCCCTGGGCTGCATCATCCTGATTCTGCTCACCACCTCTGTGGGCCAGCCCATCGTGCTGTACGTCTCCGCCCTGGACAATGTAGACAAGTCCCTGGTGGAAGCCGCCCATGTGGACGGCGCCACCGAAACCCAGGCCTTCTGGCGCATCAAGTGGCCCCAGATGATGCCCACCACGCTGTACATCCTGGTCATCACCACCATTAATTCTTTCCAGTGCTTCGCCCTGATTCAGCTGCTGACCTCCGGCGGACCCAAGAATGCCACCATGACCATCATGTACTACATCTACTACAACGCCTTTAAGCTGTACCGCTACGGCTATGGCAACGCCATGGGCGTGATCCTGGCAATCATCATCGCAATTCTTTCCGCCGTCCAGTTCCGCTTGGGCAAGGAAAAGTAAGGAGGTAGAATTATGGCTGCAACGAATCCCATTCAATCCAATAAACGCAGAGCCAGAATCGCCTCGGTTGCCAGTTGGGTGATTATCTGCATCATTGCGTTTCTCTTCATCTTCCCTCTGTACTGGATCATCACAGGCTCGTTCAAGACAAAGAAAGAAATCATCTCCTCCACCCCGGTGTGGATTCCCTCGCAATGGGTGCTGACCAACTATGAGAACCTGATGAGCAAGCGTTCCGCTCCCCTGTTTGAGCTGCTGGGCATCGCCGGTCCCACCGTTCCCGCTGCGATCCGCTGGCTGGTGAATACGGTGTTCATGGCTGTGGTCTCCATGCTGCTCACCTGTCTCACCGCCGCCATGGCGGGCTACGCCCTGGCGAAAAAGCGCTTCTTCGGCCGCGGTCTGATCTTTACCCTGATCGTCTGTGCCATGGCCCTGCCCAAGCAGGTCATTCTGATTCCTCTGCTGCGGGAAATGTCCGCTCTGAAGCTCTACGACACCATCTGGGCCGTGATCTTCCCCATCGTGGGATGGCCCTTTGGCGTGTTCCTGCTGAAGCAGTTCGCGGAGGGTATCCCCACGGAAATGACAGAAGCCTGCCGCATTGACGGCGCAAGCGAATGGAGGACCTTTACCGACGTAATGTTCCCCATGATCAAGCCCGGCGTGGGTGCCTGCGCCATCTTCACGTTCATCAACAGCTGGAACGACTACTTCATGCAACTGATTATGCTGACCTCCAGCAAGAATCTGACCATCTCCCTGGGCATCGCCACTATGCAGGGCGAAAACTCCACCGACTTTGGTCTGCTCATGGCCGGATGTGCTCTGGCCTCCGTGCCCATCATCATTGTGTTCCTGATTTTCCAGAAATACTTCACCAAGGGCATTACCATGGGCGCTGTGAAGGGCTAATCTCTCCCTCTTTTCGCCGCCTGACCCCAGGCGGCGAAAAAAGAAAATCAGACTTTACTTTTTTCCAAGGAGTGATAAAATGATTGTCGCCAATCTCGCGAATAAACAGGAATACTACGGCATTCACCCGGAGCTTGACAAGGCACTGGATTTTCTGACCCCGGAATTTCTGGAACAAGCACCCACCGAAAAGCAGCTTCTGGATGGAGAAAACCTGTTTGTGACCAAATATCACCTGGAAACCATCCCCTTTGATGAGACCTTTTTTGAGTCCCACAAGAAATACCTGGACATTCAGGTGGTTACCGAGGGCATGGAGCGGGTGGACATTGCACACCCCGACAGCCTGACCCTGACGGAATCCAAAGGCGATTTCTATGGCTACACCGGCCAGGCCGAGCAGAGTGTGATTTTGAGGCCCGGTAATTTCCTGGTGGTGTTCCCCGGGGATGCCCACCGGCTGAGGATCCCCATGAAGCAGCCCGGCGAAGCCTTTACCCGCGTCGTTTTTAAAATCAAAGTATCCGACTGAAAAAGGAGAACAAGAAAAATGAAAGATTGCAGCAAATACGCTGGCATTATCCCCGCTTTCTATGCCTGCTATGACGAAAAAGGCGATATTTCCCCCAAGGCCGTCCGGGAGCTGACGGAATACTACATCCAAAAGGGCGTAAAGGGCCTGTATGTGGGCGGCTCCTCCGGTGAGTGTATCTACCAGAGCGTTGCAGAGCGGAAGCTGCTGCTGGAAAACGTGATGGCCGTTGCCAAGGGCAAGCTGACCATCATCGCCCATGTGGCCTGCAACAATACCAAAGATTCCATGGAGCTGGCTGCCCACGCGGAAAGCGTGGGTGTGGATGCCATTGCCTCCATTCCTCCCATCTATTTTCATCTGCCCGACCGGGCCATCGCAAAATACTGGAACGATATCTCCTCCGCTGCCCCCAACACCGATTTCATCATCTACAACATTCCCCAGCTGGCCGGCGTGGCGCTGAATCCCGGACTGCTGAAGACCATGCTGGAAAACCCCAGATGCATCGGCGTGAAGAATTCCTCCATGCCCGTTGAGGACATCGAGAAGTGGATCGCCGGCGGCGCCATCACCTTCAACGGCCCCGATGAGCAGCTGCTCAGCGGCATCGTCGCCGGAGCCACCGGCGGCATCGGCGGAACCTACGGCGCCATGCCCGAAATCTACCTCAAGATTTTTGAGCTGGCCACCAAGGGAGAAAACCTGGCGCTGGCCCGGGAGCTTCAGCAGGATGCCAACCAGATCATCTACAAGATGTGCTCCGGTACCGGCAATATGTACGCCATGATCAAGGAGATCCTCCGTCTCTCCGGCGGCCCCGACATCGGCGGCGTCCGCGCTCCCCTGCTGAACCTGACCGAAGAGGACAAGGAAATCGCCAAGCAGTGCGTGGCCATGATTGCCGCCGTAAAGGCAAAGCTTGCATAATCCGTCCCCCGAAACGCAGGAATACGCCTCGGCTTCCTTGCAAAGCCGAGGCGCTTCTGATTAAGAAAGCCGTCATGAAACTTTGAAACGGAGGCAGCCCGGTGGGCAGCCTCCGTTTGGTTTTGGGGATATCAGGTACCAAGGTAGGCAGCTTTGACGGCCTCGTTGGTCAGAAGTTCCTCGCCGGTGCCTGTGAGGGTGATCCGGCCGGTTTCCATCACATAGCCCAGATTGGCGGTCTTCAGGGCCATGTTGGCGTTCTGCTCAATGAGCAGCACCGTCACGCCCTGCTTGTTGATCTCCTTGATGATGTCGAAGATGCCCTTGACGATGATGGGGGCAAGGCCCAAAGAGGGCTCGTCCATCATAATCAGCTTGGGGCGGCTCATCAGCGCCCGGCCCACCGCCAGCATCTGCTGCTCGCCGCCGGACAGGGTGCCTCCCGCCTGCCAGGACCGCTCCTTCAGCCGGGGAAACAGGTCATATACCCAGTTTAAGTCCTCGGTCAGGTCGTCCTTTCGCAGATAGGCCCCGATTTTTAAGTTTTCCAGCACCGTCATATCCGGGAAAATCCGCCGGCCCTCGGGCACCAGCGTGATGCCCCGGGATACGATCAGGTTGGAATCCTTACCGGTGATGTCCTCTCCCAGAAAGGAAATGCTGCCGGCGCTGGGCTTCACCAGACCGGCGATGGCCCGGAGGGTGGAGCTTTTTCCCGCGCCATTGGCGCCGATGAGGGTGACAATTTCTCCCTCGGGCACATCCAGGCTGATGCCCTTGACGGCCTCAATGCCGCCGTAGTGAACCTGCAGGTCCCGAATCTCCAGAATATTACGCATCCTCCGTCACCCCCAGATAGGCCTCGATGACCCGCTTGTTCTTCTGTACCTCCTTGGGTACGCCCCGGGCAATCTCACTGCCGAAATCAATGACATAAATATAGTCGGAAATCTTCATGACCAGGTCCATATGGTGCTCAATGAGGAACACCGTCAGATGGTGCTTGTCCCGAATCTGCTGAATGTACTCTGCCAGCTCCTGCGTCTCCTGGGGATTCATGCCCGCCGCCGGTTCATCCAGCAGCAGCAGCTTCGGCTCCGTGGCCAGGGCCCGGGCGATTTCCAAACGGCGCTGGAGGCCATAGGGCAGACTTGTCGCAATTTCGTCTTTATACTGATCCAGCCCCTGCTCTTCCAGCAGCGCCATGGTTTCGGCGCGCATACGGGCTTCCTCCTTGGCGTTGGTGCGGAAAATGGCGGAGAACACATTCTGCTTTGCCCGCATGTGCTTGGCAACCAGCACATTGTCGAACACGGTCATGCTCTTCCACAGCCGGATATTCTGGAACGTTCTGGCAATGCCCAGCTTCACCACATAATCCGGTGTGGGGTTCACAATGGGCTCTGATGCAAACTTCTTCCCGTCGGTGCCCAGATAGTTTTTCTTCATCTTGCCGGTGGGATGGCTGCAGATCATGGTCTTGCCCATAAACGACACCCGGCCGTTGGTGGGCTGGTACACACCGGTGATGCAGTTGAAGGCTGTGGTCTTGCCCGCGCCATTGGGGCCGATCAGGGCCACGATCTGCCCCTCCGGCACATCCAAGGACAGGTTATTCACTGCCACCACGCCACCAAACTGCATGGTCACGTTTTCCATACGGAGGACGATTTTTTCATCCATGGGGATCAGCCCTCCTTTCCGGCGGGGGTTTTCTTTTTCGGTCTGTGCTTTTTCAGCCATCCGGCAATGCCCTCCCAGCTTAGCTCCTTATCGCCCATGATGCCCTTGGAGAAGAACAGGACGATGATCATGATGACCACGGAGAATACCACCATCCGGAACCCACTGCGAAGCAGAGGCACCTTGAAGCTGCCGATGTAGGTTTCGGCATCCAGGAACCGCAGCCACCACTCGGAGCAGGCCACATACAGGAACGTGCCGATAACGGAACCGGAAATAGAGCCGATGCCGCCAATGACCACAATCAGCAGAATCTCATAGGTCATGGTGGAGGTAAAGGCCTTGGCCTGGGCGTTGGCCACATACATGGCAAACAGCGCGCCGCCCACGCCGGAGAAGAAGCTGGAAATCACAAAGGAGAGCATTTTGTGCTTAAACAGGCTGATGCCCATGGCCTCCGCCGCCACCTCGTCATCCCGGATGGCCTTGAAGGCCCGTCCGTAGGAGGAGTTGATCAGCAGCACAATCAGGGCAATGCAGATGATTGCCGCCAGGAAAGGCACAAAGGTACTCAGCCGCAGAACCACCTGCCCGGCAGCGTTTTTGATATTGAAGTCGGCAAAGGTGGGGAAGCTCTTGAGCATATTGGCACCGTTGGTAATGGGCCCCAGAGTCTGCCACTGGAAGATGGCCCGGAGAATCTCCGCAAAGCCCAGGGTGGCGATGGCCAGATAGTCGCTCTTCAGCCGCAGCACCGGCATGCCGATCAGGGCGGCGAACAGCGCTGCCACCAGTCCGGCAAAGACAATGCCCACCAGCACCGCACAGATCAGACTCAGGTATCCGCCGAAGCCGGAGGCGCCAAAGAGGCTCTGGAACAGGTCAACCAGAGAGAATTTCACCGCAGAGCCGCCGAAGAGGTAGTAAACCTGATCCTTGGAGGCCATGGGGACGGTGAGGATGGCGTAAGTATAAGCGCCCAGCAGCATAAAGCCCGCCTGGCCCAGGGAGAACAGGCCCGTGAAGCCGTTGAGCAGGTTCATGGAAACCGCCACCAGCGAATACACCGCGCCCTTTTTCAGCACGGTAAACAGCTGACTGGTGGGGGCAAACACCGGAGGAAGCCCCGGAATCCAGGAGCTGATATTCTCCAGAAGGACAATGGCCAGCAGCAGGCCCGCGATGGCCAGCAGGCTGCGGCCCGAATGTTTCGTTTTCTGCATCTCGGTCCCCCTCCTTTACACCTTATCCGTAGCTTTCTCACCGAACAGGCCCGTGGGCTTGCAGGTGAGAATGACAATCAGCAGCGCGAAAGTAAAGGCATCGGAGAACACGGAGACATTCCACGAGGAGGGCAGGCCCTTGATGATGGTCTCACAGATGCCGATGAGGAACGCGCCGATGACCGCACCGGGAATGGAGCCGATGCCGCCGAACACCGCCGCCACAAAGGACTTCAGCCCCGGCATGGCGCCGGCGGTGGGCGTGATAGCGGGATAGGTGGTGAAATACAGAATGGAGCCCACCACCGCCAGGCCGGAGCCAATGACAAAGGTCATGGAAATGACATTGTTGATTTTAATGCCCATCAGGCGGCTGGTTTCAAAATCCTTGGAAACCGCCCGCATTGCCATTCCGATTTTGGTATGGTTGATCAGCGTGGTCAGCAGCACGATCAGCACCACCACCAGAATGGGAGTGATGATGACCACCAGCTTGGTGGAAGCACCGGCGATGCTGACGGTTCTGGTCAGGGCCTCGATGGCGGGATAGGTCATGGGCTGACCGCCGGTGACATAGGTGGCAGTGTTCTGCAGCAGGTAACTCACGCCGATGGCGGAGATCATCACGGACATTCTGGGCGCCTCCCGCAGGGGCTTGTAGGCCGCCCGCTCGATAAAGAAGCCCAGCCCGATGGTCAGCGCGATGACGATGGGGATCGCGATGTACATGGGCACCGCCGCAGAGATATAGATACCCAAAAGGCCCGCGACCATGAACACATCGCCGTGGGCAAAATTGATCAGGCGCAGGATACCGTAAACCATGGTGTAGCCGATGGCGATGAGCGCCAGCTGGCCGCCAAGGGAGATACCACTGAGCAGGATCGATACAATATATTCGGCAGATAGCAGTTGTTCCATAGAGGAACCTCCAGTTCTTTTTCCTTTGGCAAAATACGACTGTTGGCGGGGGTATGATACCCCCGCCAGAATAGAGCAATCGTGAAACGCGGTTATTTTTCGGTTCCCTCAGCCGACGCGGAACCGGTCTGGACGGTTTCCAGCACCCAAGTGCCGTTGGCAGTGTCGGCGGTCTTGATGTAAGCGGTGTCACGGACGGCGTCGCCCACCTCGTCGAAGGCAATGGCGCCGGACACGCCGGTGTAGGTCACGGAGGGCAGAATCTTCATCAGAGCTGCCTTGTCGCCGCTGTCGGCCTTCTTCATGGCCTCCAGTGCCACGAAGTAAGCATCATAGCCCATGGCGGTGACGGCGGAGATGGTGTCGTTGCCGCCGTTGGCTGCCAGCGCCTCGGAGCTGCCGTTGATGTACTTCTTGATGCCCTCGTCAAATTCCTTGGAACCGCCCTCCTGATAGAAGGTGGAAACATACAGCTTCAGGTCGGAGCCGGTGATGGCTTCCAGAACCATGTTGTCGTCCAGGGTGTCGGAGCCCAGGAAAGGAGTCTCCAGACCCATGGAAGCGGCCTGCTTGATGATCTGAACAGCGTAGGCAATGGACACGGGGGTGAAAATAACGTCAGCGCCCTCGCTCTTGGCCTTGTTCAGGTAGGAGCCGAAGTCGGAGTTGCCGGTGGGGAAGGAGTCGGCAATGACCTTGCCGCCGGCCGCCTCAAAGACCTGCTTGAAGAAGGCAATCAGGCCCTGGTCATACTCGTTGCCGGACTCGCCCAGGCAGTAGGCTGTCTTGGCGTCGAACTTATCCATGGCGAAGTTGGCCAGAACGTCAGCCTGGAAATTATCCAGGAAGCAGATGCGGAAATAGTAGCTGTTGCCGGCGGTGACGTTGGGGTTGGTGCAGGTCACGCCGATGGCGGGAATGCCGGCCTCTTCAAACTTGGGGCCGCCGGCCATGGAAACGCCGGAACCATAGGAGCCCAGAACCACGCTGACGCCCGCGCTGACCAGGCTGGAGGCCGCGGAGGGAGCCTTGTCGGTGGAGGAGCCGTTGTCGCCGTAGACCAGCTCGACCTTATAGGTCTGGCCGCCCAGTGTTACCTCGGGAACCTGACTATTGGCATACTGCATGCCCAGAATCTCTTTCTTGCCGCCGGAAGCGGAGTCGCCAGAGGAGGGCTCGAACACACCAATCTTGATGACCTTCGCGCCGGAGTCGGACTTGCCGCTGGAGGCGCTGCAAGCACACAGGGACAGCGCCATGCATACTACCAGAAGAACCGCTATCAATTTTTTCATTTTCTTATCCTCCCATCTTAAGCCAGAGCATCCGCATCGTGCGGACACCTGTCTTTATGCGGAATATTATACCGAATTCCCGTTCATATTTCAATCATAATTTCTCACGCAAATTGAGAAATCAATTTTGTATTTTTATGCAAAAAGTACAATTTCCATCTTCCGCTTCTGGGTTTCTTCCATATCCATTCCTCCATTCTTTGTAGTAATTTGCAATGCCCGCAGCGCATCCCGGGACCGTGCAAACAGACAGAGGTGATTTTCAGCTTTACCCGCCTGTCCGCTTTTCTATGCCCCTTTTCAAAATAAAGCTTTTCTTTTTCCATATTTTGTCGTATGATATGTGTGTATATCCGATTTCCAATCACAGGGAAGCTGCCGAAACACCACAAAAGCGGAAATTCTGCTGCGCTGTATTGTGATGTCGGGAAAATTGAAAAGGAGAAAGAAATGAAGAAATTTGCATACTTATTCCTGGCAATCGTCATGACCGTCACAATGCTCTCTGGCTGCACAGGCCAGGAGGCACAACCCTCTGCGAAATCCGCACCCCAGGGCAGTGCCCAAAACGGCACGGCGCAAACCGGAGATAAGGAAAAAGTGGTCATCGCCTGCTGGGGCAATCAGATGCTGGATACCTATACCCAGTACCTGTGTGACCTGTTCCCCCAGGTGGAGTTTGAGTTTGTTCTGGCAACCAACTCCACAGACTACTACCGCTTCCGTGCAGACCACGACGATATGCCCGACATTCTGACGGTGCGCCGCTTCGCCCTGAAGGACGCGGTGCTGCTGAAGGACTACCTGTATGACCTGAGCAACACCGAGCTGGCTTCCACCTATTACGGCTCTTATCTGGACAGCTATACCTACGACGATGGCTCTGTAAACTGGCTCCCCACCTGTGCGGAGGTGGACGGTATCATTATCAACAAGACCCTGTTTGACGAGTACAACGTTCCCGTCCCCACAGACTATGCCAGCTTCGCAGCTGCCTGCCAGGCCTTTGAGGCGGTGGGTATTCGCAGCTTCGTATCCGACTTCTCTGCGGACTACACCTGCATGGAGGTTTTGCAGGGCGCTTCCATCCCTGAGCTGCAGAGCCTTGAGGGACGCAAATGGCGTCAGCAGTATGAAAGCGGCGGGACCCATGCGCTTTCCGAAGAAGTGTGGCTGCCCATTTTCGAGAACTTCTTTGATTTCATGGAGAAGACCAACCTGGGCGCTGAGGACGCCACCTACCCCAACAGAACACCAAAGGAAATGTTCAGCGAGGGCAAGGCTGCCATGTTCCGGGGCACTGGCGCGGATGTCATCTCCTTCCCCGGCCGCGGCCAGGATGAGGTTCTGCTGCTGCCCTATTTCGGTCAGACGGAGCAGGACAACTGGTATCTGACCTATCCCACCTTCCAGATCGCTGCCTCCAACAAGGGCATGGATGATCCCGCCCGGGAGAAGCTGATTCTGGATATTATGACCGCTATGGTCAATCAGCAGGGGCAGGATCATATCTCCTACGGCAAGAACATGGTGCCTTACAAGAAGGATGTGACCTTGGAACTGATGCCCCAGATGGATAACCTGAAGCCCTATGTGGAGCAAAACAAGCTGTACATCCGTCTGGCCTCCAACGAGATGTTCCGGATTTCCAGGGATGTGGTGCAGCTGATTCTGAATGGGGAAGTCACAACTGCGAAAGAAGCCCTGGATGCATTTAACAAGGAGCTGGCGGGAGAAGAACCAGGCACGGAGATTGTCGCGCATATCGATACCAGTTATTCCAACGATTTCACCCCGGAACACGGAAATCAGGCGGCATCCAGCATTGCCAATACCATGCGTAAGCTCTCCGGTGTGGAGTTGCTGTTTATGCAGGCCTGCTATGTGGCCAGCGACATCTACGCAGGCGATTATGCCCAGAAGGATCTGGGCTATTTTGCCAAGAATGACGGCGGCTGGCCCGGCCTGATGGAGCTGACCGGCGATCAGATTTATACCCTTGTGGAGACAACCCTCTCCATGACCGGCAACCGCGGCGCCGTGTGCAACGACAGCACGCTGTATGTTTCCAGCGGCTTTGAGATGGACATGACGAAGACTGACACAGGCTATACCCTCAACGCCCTGACCATGGAGGGCAAGGAGCTGGACCGCAATAAAACCTATTCCTTCCTGATCTACGGCGACCGCGACTGGTATATGACCGAGGTCATGGAGAAAATGGGCGTTTCGGAAGTGGATACCACCGGCCCCAAGGCAGAGCAGTACCTGATGCAGTGCCTGGTGGAACAGGGGTCGCAGCTGGAAGCACCTACGGATTACATCACCCTTCGGTAATGGGCTTGCAGATAACTGGCATCGGACAAAAGAAATATGAGGTGAACACCCAAATGCAAGAGAGAAAAAACACAACAACATATCTTTTGCCCGTTGCGTTTGCGATGATTCTGGTGGTGTCTCTGGTCTTGGGCGTACTCTTCCTGCGCGGTCGCCTAATGAAGCTGACGATTGAGGAGCGTTCCAACCAGCTGGAGGAAATGGTCACGCAGATTCGGGCGAATCTGGACAGCGGTCTTCAGACCCATTGGAATCTGGTAGCAGGACTGAATAATGCCGCACGGGGAAGTCATTTCAAGGACAGTCAGGATGTGTCTGACAACATCGCGCATATGGAAATGGATTTCTGTACGGATTTGTATGGATGCCGGGTGATGCTTCTGGACGCACAGGGCACGGCGTATCTCAGCGATGGCCCCGCGGGCATCTGGTATGATGTGAGCCACTTGATCGACGGGAAAAAACGCCATACCTTTGTTTCGGAAACCGACAATATTGACGGAAGTTTTCTGGTTTTCTCTCAGGAGCTGGATTCCCCCATCACAATGGGAGAGGATCATGTCCGCTTTACCCACATTGTACTGTTGAAGGATATTCAAACCATGAAACAGTATTATACCACCACGACCTACGGCGGCAGCGCGGCCACCTATATCATCAGGAATAACGGCACACTGGCATATTTTGATGCGGCTGATGCCGATGTCATCAGCTCCCGGAATATTTACAAGGCCCTGAGAGAAGTGGAGTATGTTCGGAGGCAGAGTTTTGACGCGGTCAAGGAGCAGCTGGATGAAAACGGCATTGCCGTTGCAAATATTCTGCTGAATCAGACGGAGTATTACTACTGCCTTACATCCCTGGAGCACTATGACATGACGCTGATGCTTCTGATTCCTGCGGACTGTGTGGCAGTCAGCACCATGAACATGATGAACTCCACCGTTCGGACACAGACGATCTTCATGTCAGTTATGGCGGTCATGATGCTGCTGGCGGCCATCAGCTTTGTCAATGTTCAGCGCAGCAGTCAGAGGGTAAAGATGGAGCAGGAGACAAACAAGGAGCTGAATCGGCTGCGTATGGTGGCAGAATCGGCCAATGCCGCAAAGAGCACCTTCCTGAACAATATGTCCCACGACATCCGGACCCCTATGAATGCCATCATCGGTTTTACCAACATTGCGCTGAAACAGAATCCCAAGCCTGAGGTCAAAACCTGCCTGGATAAGATCAGTGACAGCTCTGAGCACCTGCTGACCCTGATCAATGATGTGCTGGATATCAGCCGCATTGAAAGCGGTAAGATTCAATCCTCGCCCGTCCCTGTTGATATCACGGAAGTAGCGGATACCGTTGTGAATGTTACCTACGGTTTCCTGTCCAACCGGAATATCACCTTCCAATGCAATCTGGAGAAGCCGGAAACCCCCTATGTGCTGGCGGATGCTTTGCGGATTCGGGAGGTTCTGGTGAACATTCTGGGTAACGCGGTGAAGTTTACCAAGGACGGCGGACAGATTCGCTTTGATGCCAGCTACCGTCCCGGCGCAGACGGGCAGCACCTTGTGGTGTGTTATCGCGTTGCGGACACGGGCGTGGGCATGAGTGAAGAATTTGTAGAGCACATCTTTGACGAGTTCTCCCAGGAGGAAAACAGCGCTCGTACCAAATACAAGGGTACTGGTCTGGGTATGGCAATCACCAAGCGGTATGTGGACCTGATGGGCGGCAGGATTACCGTGGAGAGTAAAAAGGGCGAGGGTTCCGCGTTCACGGTAGAGCTTCCCGTGGAAGTGACAGATGAAAGCAAAATCCAGAAGCGGGACAGCAGCGCCGTCAGCCACGATCTCACGGGCGTGAAGGTTCTGCTGGCGGAGGATAACGACCTCAACGCGGAAATTGCAACGATTCAGCTGGAAGAACTGGGCATCCAGGTTACCAGAGCCGCCGACGGCAAGGAAGCCGTGAACCTCTTTGCGGGGCAGCTTTCGGGAACCTTTGACATCATCCTGATGGATATTATGATGCCGGTGATGAACGGCTATGAGGCCACGGCAGCCATTCGCAGTCTGTCGAACCGTCCCGATGCCATGCTGATTCCCATTATTGCCATGACCGCCAACGCCTTTGTGGAGGATGTACAGGCATCTCTGGATGCAGGCATGAATGGGCATTTGTCAAAGCCCATTGTCATTGACGAGGTGGTGAAGGCCATTTCCCAGAATATCAACAGGCAATAAAACGATATGGACAAAAGGAGTTCCCACGGATAGCTGTCGCGGGAACTCCTTTTCATTGCGCTCTGATGCGCCCAAGCTCAACGTAATCCTTTCTGTGCCGGGAATTGAGGGCTGCGCCAGCTGTTTGAGGCGGGTATTTTGGGAAAGAGTACAGTTGATACAATGCACCGCTTCTCGGGAAATGCACCAACCGGTTTGTTGCGGAGAACACTCCCGGCGCCACCCTGAATTGCCTGGAGGGCGGCGGAACGGATTCTCTCCTGCCGCGAAAAAAAAGGAACTCAGGCCTGCGGAAGAAATCCCGGGACCTGAGTTCTTTATTATAGGTTTTTCCTGATTTTCAGAACGTTTTTCCCATCCGTATATTGATAGGAAACCGCATCCATGCTTTTCTTGACCATATAGATCCCCAGTCCGCCGATTTGCCGCTGCTCTGCGGATAAGGTGGTGTCCGGGTCAGCGTGGGACAGGGGATCGTAAGGGATGCCGCCATCGATGAAAGTCAGCGTCACCCAGGCCGGTTCCTCCGAAATCTCCAGCCGAACCGTGGCTTCGCCGGTGCCAGGTTGGTAGGCATAGTATATGCGTGCTGCCGACCGGGTAGGGGGAGTAGAATCCCTACCGGGGTATAAGCGTCTTACGGTGCCGTGGTCGCACAGAAATTCACAGCGTATTCAAAGGTAAAAAACCAAGAAATCAAACAGAAATGGAGGAATCAAAATGTCCAAAGACGGAACCAATCGCGGCGGAAGCCGTCCCGGTGCAGGCAGAAAGCCGAAGGCACTGGCGGAGAAGCTGGCCAGCGGGAATCCCGGCGGGAGGAAGCTGACCACCCTGGACTTCGCCTGTGATGCAGACGAGCTCCAGGGGGCGCAGATGCCGCCGGTGAAGGAGTACCTGAAATCAAAGCAGAAGGACGGCAGCGTCACCTGTGCCGAGGAGATTTTCAAGGAAACCTGGCAGTGGCTGCGGGAGCGGAAATGCGGCCAGCTGATTCCCGCCCAGCAGATTGAGCAGTATGCCATGTCCGTGGCCCGGTGGATTCAGTGCGAGGAAGCGGTGTCCGAATATGGCTTCCTTGCCAAGAAGCCCACCGGCACGGTGATCTCCTCGCCCTATGTGACCATGGGCAGGGAGTACATGAAGCAGGCCAACGCTGCCTGGTATCAAATTCACCAGGTGGTGAAGGAAATGCTCAGAAGGCCATGACCGATACAGACTTCATCGATACAGACATTGAGAAAGCAGAGCATGACCTGGAACGGCTCTCCGGCATGGTGAGAAGCTGCATTATGATGAACGCCTCCGCCAATCTGACGGAAGAAGCGTACAGGCAGCAATATTCAGATTTGACCCGGCAGTATGAAGAAAAGAAAGCGGAGTACAAAGCCCTGCTGGAACGCAGAAAGAACATGGAGGCCACAGCCATTGTTTTTAGCGGCATCCTGTTCCGGCTGACGGAATTGGAGGAAATTCCTATAGACTTCGATGAAGCGCTGTGGAATACGCTGGTGGATTATGTGACGGTGTATGCGGATGAGCGGATTGTGTTCAGCTTCATGGATGGGACGGAGATTACGGAAATGGTGTGAAGCGTATCAAGCGGCTTCATGATGGTGTAATTGAACGATAAGATTGCCGGTTTTCCCCTCAGAAAGCGGAGCCGCCCCCATGGTCAAGTTACTGAAAATAAAAAGTTGGAATTACACTAATTACTATGGATAATTCCAACTTTTTTGCCATAAAAAAGAAATTACCGGGTATGATACACAGTATGGCGATATTGTCTTTGCACCGGATGACTTCGATGAAAACGATCCTTTTGAGGAGCTTCCATCTTATACTAAATCTTAATAAAACAGTTTAAATATTTGCAACGATGTGGTATAGTATATCTGGGTGATAAATATGGCTTCCAGATATAAATTTAGCGAAGAACAAATCAGTGAGATTGAACGGGCACGCAAAAGCAATAAGGA
>JAQYLT010000062.1 GCA_028719885.1 Bacillota bacterium | reverse complement strand
TCTTCTCGCATTTGTTCTACAGTCCTTTCTTCCCAAGCCATACCGTTCTTTCCTTTCTGTTTTGGTATGGCTCAATTGTATCAAAAACTGTAAACCATGTGCTTACACAACTTGTAAACTATGTTACTACACTATACAATTTATTCGTTCCGAAACGTCAGTGAACATCCATGGTTCGTTGGATGGTAACGGGGTCCTTTTTCAACATTTTTTCTTTCAACGTACACCCCATAAAAACGTTACCGGGCGGAACGGATAAATCTGTTCCCTACGAATCATCCCTGCAGATTCCAATTTACCATATTTCCAGCGAGGGTCCAACAAGAGGATTTCAAAACAGCTATCCGAAAAGCGGGTAGAGAAAGGGCTGGAGGAAAAACATCACAAAAAGGACGGTTCCGCAGAGAATGGCCAGATGGGACTCCGGGTTGGAAGCTCCCGTGTGCTTTGTAAAGCCCTTGGTAAGGGCCCGTGCCAGCAAATATCCGCAGAGCCCACCGGCGGCATTGGTGATGAGATCATCCACATCCGTTGTGCGGTAGGTAAAGAGTTGGGAAAGCTCAATGAACAGCGTGGCAAAAAACGCAAACATCAGGGTGTTGGGCAGCTTTCTGTACCGTTTCCAGAGCAAAGGCAGGAAGAAACCCAGAGGGATGAACAGCAGAACATTCAAAAGGGTATTTTGGATGCTGTCCGCCATCCCGACGAAAGGAATCAGGTTGAGGTTCACATCAAAAGAGAGAAAGCGGATGTTGGGGAAGCCCACAAAGCACAACACCGCGATCAGATAGGCGCCGAACACCAGATAGAGGGCCGTACGCCTCCAGCTGTGGAAAAAGAGCTTTTGATACACGAGAAGCAGCGGAATGAGCAGCAGAACCCCTGCGGCAATCTCCGGAAGCATAAGAAGAATCCAATGCATTTACAGCACCTCTCAACGGATGTTTTAGGGTTATTATATTGAAATGAATGGAAATTTCAACCATTTACCCTATTTCTTAAGAAAGATATAAAGCATTTTTAAAGCAAAAGCGGCATCCCGCAATTAGGATGCCGCTTGGGGCTCAGATCTTTTCATAATCGAAGAATTCTCTTCTCAGCCGGTCGCCTACGTTCAGCCCCTCGGGCAGCAGCGCCAGCGCCACCTGTCCCTCCGCGCCGGTAGAGTCGTATTTAATGATGGCATAATCACCGGCAATGTCGATGACGGTGCAGGTATCAATCATATTCAATCTCCTTTTAAAAATCCCTCCCCCGTTGCCGGGGGAGGGAAAACGGGTTATGAGTCAGGAATTAGTCCTTGTACATCTCAACCAGCTTGTTGAGGTGCTCCCAGCGCTCCTTGGCGGCAGCCTCGTTCTTGGCGAACAGATCGGTTGCACGCTCGGGGAACTCACGGGTCAGACGGCTGTAACGGGCCTCGTTCATCAGGAAGGCCTGGTAGCCATCCTTGGGGGCCTTGCTGTCCAGCTGGAACTTGCCAGTTTCCTTGGAGGGATCGAAGCGGAACAGGTTCCAGTAGCCGCATTCCACAGCCTTCTTCATCTCAGCCTGGCAGTTGGTCATGCCGCCCTTGATGGAGTGCATCTCGCAGGGAGCGTAGCCAATGATCAGGGAGGGACCGTTGTAGGCCTCAGCCTCGGTGATGGCCTTGATGGTCTGAGCGGGGTTGGCGCCCATAGCCACCTGAGCAACGTACACATAGCCGTAGCTCATGGCAATCTCGGACAGAGACTTCTTCTTGGTCTCCTTACCGGAGGCAGCGAACTGAGCCACCTGGCCGATGTTGGAAGCCTTGGAGGCCTGTCCGCCGGTGTTGGAGTAAACCTCGGTATCGAAGACGAAGACGTTGACGTCCTTGTTGGAGGCAAGCACATGGTCAACACCGCCGAAGCCGATGTCGTAGGCCCAGCCGTCGCCGCCGAAGATCCACACGGACTTCTTGGACAGGTATTCCTTCTTGCTGAGGATGTCCTTCACGGTGTCGCAGCACACATTGGCTTCCAGGTTGGCAATGAGGGCCTTGGTGGCAGCCTTGTTGGCCTCGCCGTCGTTGTAGGTGTCCAGCCAAGCCTGGCAGGCAGCCTTGCGCTCCTCGCAGGAGGTATCAGCCATCACGGCCTTGATCTTGTTTGCCAGGGACTCGCGGATGACGGACTGAGCGGTGTACATACCCAGGCCGTGCTCGGCGTTGTCCTCGAACAGGGAGTTTGCCCAGGCGGGGCCATGGCCTTCCTTGTTCATGCAGTAGGGAGAGGTAGCAGCGGGACCGCCCCAGATGGAGGAGCAGCCGGTGGCGTTGGAGATGTACATCCGATCGCCGAACAGCTGGGTCACCAGGCGGGCATAGCTGGTCTCAGCACAGCCGGCGCAGGAGCCGGAGAACTCCAGCATGGGCTGCTTGAACTGGCTGCCCTTGACGGTGTTGTCCTGCATATCGGTCTTCACAGCGACCTTGGAAACCATGTAGTTCCAAACATCCTGCTCGGCCAGCTCCTGCTCCTGAGGAACCATGGTGATGGCCTGAGTGGGGCAGACGCCGACACAGACGCCGCAGCCCATGCAGTCCAGAGGAGACACGGCCATGGTGAAGCTGTACTTGCCCTTGCCCTTACCGGCCTTGACGGGAACGGCGCGGACACCGGCGGGAGCGGCGGCGACCTCTTCCTCGGTCAGAGCAAAGGGACGGATGGTGGCATGGGGGCAGACATAGGCACAGTTGTTGCACTGGATGCACTTGGTCTCATCCCAGTGGGGAACGGTGACGGCAACGCCGCGCTTCTCGTAAGCGGAAGCACCCAGGGGGAACTGACCGTCGGCCAGACCGTCGAAAGCGGAGACGGGCAGGCTGTAGCCGTCCATCTTGCCGATGGGGTTCAGAATCTTCTTGACAACAGCCACGGTAGCGGCGGGGCCTTCCAGAGCCACATCCACAGGAGCGGCCTCGGCGGTAGCCCAGGAAGCGGGAACATCAACCTTGACGAAAGCGGTGGCGCCGGCGTCGATGGCGTTCCAGTTCTTCTCCACCACGTCCATGCCCTTCTTGGCGTAGGAGTGCTCGGCAGCGTCCTTCATGTACTTCACGGCATCCTCGGCGGGCATGACGTTGGCCAGGGTGAAGAACGCGGACTGCAGGATGGTGTTGGTACGCTTGCCCATGCCAACCTTGATGGCCAGATCGATGGCGTTGATGGTGTACAGCTGAATGTTGTTCTCAGCGATGTAGCGCTTGGAAGCGGCATCCAGGTGATGCTCCAGCTCCTCCATGTTCCACTGGCAGTTGATCAGGAACACGCCGCCGGGCTTCACGTCCTGGACGATCTTAAAGCCCTTGGTGATGTAGGAGGGGTTGTGGCAGGCCACGAAGTCAGCCTTGTTGATGTAGTAGGGGGACTTGATGGGGTTGTCGCCGAAGCGCAGGTGGGAAACGGTGACGCCGCCGGTCTTCTTGGAGTCGTACTGGAAGTAAGCCTGTACGTACTTGTCGGTGTGGTCGCCGATGATCTTGATGGAGTTCTTGTTGGCGCCCACGGTGCCGTCGCCGCCCAGACCCCAGAACTTGCACTCGATGGTGCCTTCTGCGGCGGTGTTGGGGGAGACATGCTCCTCCAGGGACAGATTGGTCACATCGTCAACGATGCCGATGGTGAACTCGTGCTTGGGGTTCTCCTTGGCCAGCTCTTCGTACACGGCGAAGATGGAGGCGGGATGGGTATCCTTGGAGCCCAGGCCGTAACGGCCGCCGATGACGGTCACATTGTTGCAGCCGGCCTTGGCCAGAGCCATAACCACATCCTGATACAGGGGCTCGCCCTGGGAGCCGGGCTCCTTGGTGCGGTCCAGAACAGCGATCTTCTGCACGGTGTCGGGGATGGCAGCCAGCAGCTTCTCGGCGCAGAAAGGCCGGAACAGGCGGACCTTGACCAGGCCGACCTTCTCGCCGTGGGCGTTCAGGTAGTCGATGACTTCCTCAGCCACGTCGTTGATGGAGCCCATGGCCACGATGACCCGGTCGGCATCGGGAGCGCCGTAGTAGTTGAA
Organism: Bacillota bacterium; assembly: GCA_028719885.1. Lineage (GTDB taxonomy): Bacteria > Bacillota > Clostridia > Oscillospirales > Oscillospiraceae > Faecousia. The sequence goes on along the minus strand of JAQYLT010000062.1, from coordinate 26,727 downwards.
CAGCTGGTAGTTGGTGCCCAGCTTCTCGTTGACCTTGCCCATGTACTTTTCCACAATGGCGGGCAGGGCCTGGTAGTACTTGTTGCAGGCCTCACGATGCTGGAAGAAGATATCGTCGTTCTCGTGAGAGCCGCGCATGGCGGGACGCTCGGGGTTCAGGGAGTGCTTGCGGAACTCCTCCACAGCCTCCATGTTCACCATTTCCTTCAGGTCGTCGTAATCCCAGCTGGCGATCTTCTGAATCTCGTGGGAAGTACGGAAGCCGTCGAAGAAGTTGATGAAAGGTACCCGGCCTTCGATGGCGGCCAGGTGGGCAACGGCGCCCAGGTCCATGACCTCCTGCACGTTGGTCTCGCAGAGCATGGCGAAACCGGTCTGGCGGCAGGCGTACACGTCGGAGTGGTCACCGAAGATGTTCAGTGCCTGGGAAGCCACGCAGCGGGCGGACACATGGAACACGCAGGGCAGCAGCTCGCCGGCGATCTTGTACATGTTGGGGATCATCAGCAGCAGGCCCTGGGAGGCGGTGTAGGTGGTGGTCAGAGCACCGGCGGCCAGAGAGCCGTGAACGGTACCGGCGGCACCAGCCTCGGACTGCATCTCAACGACCTTGACGGTATCGCCGAAGATGTTCTTGCGGCCAGCGGCGGACCACTGATCCACATTGTCAGCCATGGGGCTGGACGGGGTGATGGGATAGATGCCAGCAACCTCGGTAAAGGCATAGCTGACGTGAGCGGCAGCGGTGTTGCCGTCCATGGTTTTAAATTTTCTTGCCAAAATGAAATACCTCCTAAAGTATTCAGATTTTGTCCCATACATTCTACCATCTCGCCGCCGTTTTGTAAAGCCGGAATTCCGGGAAGTGTGTAAAATTTTATTGCATTATACAAGAAAGAATCGTGCTAATTGTGGAACCTGATGATGTTTCTTTCCCATCCCGCCGCAAAAGGGTGTCATATTATGAAATTGGAAGTTGTAGAGATGTTTCGTAGGGAACGGATTTATCCGTTCCGACCGCGAAGCGGAATTACCGCACCCAATTATTTGACAAAGGGCCAAGTTATCCGAATATCCAGCCAAATTTATGATAAAAACATCCGCAAAAGCGGTTTCGCCGACGGAATGAGCAAGCCCATTCCCAAGGGTGTGTACGGACCATTCCCCGTTCAACGAGCCTCGGATGTTCACCGGCGTTTCGGAACGGATAAATCCGTTCCCTACGAACACATACCTACATATTCCAATTTGCATGTGGGAGAAATCATGGAAAAGGGATTGTTTTTTTCATCAAAATCATGTAAACTAAGTAGAAAAAAGAGAGGGGTGGACTGATGATTTGCAGCGTCCGCACCATGTGCATCAACGGCATCCGGGGCAGTGTTGTTACGGCAGAGGCCTATATCTCCAACGGGCTGCCCGCCTTTGACATTGTGGGCCTCCCCGATGCCGCCGTGAAAGAGGCCCGGGAACGGGTCCGTGCCGCCGCAAAAATCAGCGGCATGAGCTTTCCGGCGAGCCGGATTACGGTAAACCTCGCCCCTGCCAGCGTGAAAAAGATGGGCAGCCATTTTGACCTGCCCATCCTGCTTGCCATCCTGGCCGCCTTCGGGCAGATTCGCAGGCCGAAGCCGGACTGCGCTTTCCTGGGGGAGGTGGCCCTGGACGGCACGGTACGCAGCATCTCCGGCGTGCTGCCCATGGTGCTGGCCGCCAAGAAAGAGGGCATCCGCACCGTTTTTGTTCCCGCTGCCAATGCCGCCGAGGCCACCCTGGCCCGGGGGCCGGCGGTGATTCCCATTCAGAATGTGCGTCAGCTGGCCGACGGCTTAAACGGCGTGCTCCGGCTGGAGGAGGAGCCCATCTGGGTGCCCCGCCAGGAGAATGCTCCCCAGCTGGATTTTAAGGATGTCCTGGGCCAGGAGCAGGTGAAGCGGGCGCTGGAGGTGGCCGCCGCAGGCAGCCACAATGTGCTGCTCATCGGGCCGCCGGGCTCCGGCAAAAGCATGCTCAGCAAGCGGCTTCCCTCCATTCTGCCGGATATGACCTGGGAGGAAGCCCTGGAGGTAACCCAGATCTATTCCGTGCTGGGTCTGCTCTCCGACCATCATCCTCTGGTTTCCCAGCGGCCTTTCCGTTCTCCCCACCACACGGTGTCCAACGCGGGGCTGGTGGGCGGCGGCAGCAACCCCAAGCCCGGAGAGATTTCCATGGCCCACAAGGGCGTTCTCTTCCTGGACGAGCTGCCGGAATTTCGGAAAGACAGCCTGGATTTGATGCGTCAGCCCTTGGAAGATGGCAAGGTGACCATTTCCCGGGTTTCCGGCGCGGTGACCTATCCTGCTGAATTTATGATGGTCTGCGCCATGAACCCCTGCAAATGCGGCTGGTACGGCGACCCCAGCGGCCGCTGCCGGTGCAGCGAAGCCTCCGTGGAGAGCTACCAGAGCCGGATTTCCGGTCCCATGCTGGATCGGATCGACATTGTGGTGGAGGTGCCCTCCGTTCACTACGAGGACCTGCGGAGCCGCGCCCAGGCAGAGCCCTCTGCCTCCATCAAGGAGCGGGTGAACGCCGCCCGGAATATCCAAAACCGCCGCTTCGGCGGCAGCGGCATTCTCTGCAACGCCCGGATGGGCCCGGAGGAAATGCGCCGCTACTGCTGCCTTGGGGCAGAGGCCGAGGCGCTGATGAAAATGGCCTTTGAAACCCTGGGGCTCACCGCCAGAAGCTACGACCGGATTCTCCGGGTTGCCCGCACCGTGGCGGATTTGGACGGCAGTGAAAGCATCGAGGCCCAGCACATTGCCGAGGCCATTCAGTACCGCAGCGTCCGCATCGGCAACCGGGGCTGAGGAGGAACACCATGATAACGGAATACTACCGCAAGTTGGTGGAGCGTGTCCGCAGCCGGCTGGGAAAGCAGGAGCGAAATGTGGTCATGGCCCACTACAGCAACGATTTCCCCATTGAGGAATTGAAGTGTCTGCCCTGCTTTTCCCAGGAGCAGGACAGCGTTTTGTACACATGGCACGATTTTCAGTACCGGGAGCTGGCCGGTGGCTATGAGCCTTTCCTGGACATCATCTGCAATGTCTTTCGCAGCCAGGAGGACGGGGCCTTCTCCCGCTGCCTCTCGGAATGCGGGGTATATGTCCCCCACCGGCAGGTGCTGGAAAGCTATTACCGGGACGGGCTTTGTGACCGCAGAGAGCTGGTTCTCATGGATGAGGTGGCCTATGAGCAGCAGCGGATGACACAGGCCATGGGGCAGCTGCTCCGGGAGGCGGCCCGCCGCCGTCCCCTGCTGATTGTGCTGAACCGGTTTCAGCTTGCCGGCAGGAGCACCCTGGAGCTGGTGCGGGAGCTGCTGCTCCACCCCAGCGCAAACATCGGCATTGTGTTGGGGGTAAACGACCGGCCCAATCAGGACGAAAAGCTCATCCAATGCTGGGACGAGATTTCCGAAGCCCTGACCGATGCCGGACAGGTTTTTCACATCGGCAACAGCCAGCGCGTCCGAAGCGGCGCGGCGGAAAGCCCCACGGTCCGGGACTACCGGAGCCTGTACCGGAAAATCAACAACACCGCCCAGCTGCTGGACTACGATCAGGCCTTCCTGCTGCTGCGGGATATGGCCCACGGGGTGCGGTTTGAGGGAGAGCCCATTCCCGACGGGGAAAAGCTGAAAATCTATCCGCTGTATGCCAGAGTGTCCATCCTCCGAGGGGATTTTGCCACCGCCCTGGAGGTCATCCACGTTTTAAGCGGACTGGAAATCCCCGGGCAGGAAGATCTCATCCGTTTTGCCCGAGAATACCATCTGGCTCTGTGCCGGATGTATCAGGGAAAGCTGAGCAAAAGCTTTCGCCACGCCCAGAATGCGGAGGCCGCGGCGGAACGGGCCCACAGCCCTCAGCTGAAGCTGGAGGCCCGGATGCTGGAAATCCAGACCCAGATGTCCGGCTGGTACAATCTGTTCTTCTGCCTGAAGGACATTCAAATCCCCCAGGCGCTTTTGGATGAGCTGGAGGAAAAGGGCTACGATAATTTCCTGGCGCACACCTATGTGTATGCCTTTGACAACGACCCCCAGGTGGTAGCCAATTCTTGCCGGGAGGGCGGTGCACTTGTGTATTTCAACCGGGGCGTTGCCCTGGCGCAGAAAATCGGCAATGAGCACTTTCTTTACAACGCCCAGCAGAAAAACGTCATGATCGCCGATACCTACGGCTATTACCAGGCGGCGGTTTACTATTTGCTCCGGTCCTATCAATTTGTAAAGGACAAGCATTCCCTGGAATATGGCCGGATTCACTCCGCCCTGGGCTATAATTTCAGCGCCCTGGGCAAGCATTCCATTGCCATGGGCTTCTATCAGCAGGCCATTGGGCTCTTTTTGGAGAAAAAGCTGCCGGAGGAAATTGCGGAGGTGTGCTACAACATCTCCCTGGGCTGTTTGATGGAAAAGGAATATGCCACCGCGGAGCAGATGCTGCTGCACTGCGTCAAGGCGGTGGAAAAGCTGCGCCTGAACAGTCTGCGGGTGTGCAACCTGACAAAGCTCTACGGCCTGCTGGCACTGAACTGCGTTTTGCAGCAGGACCTGCTGGGCTGCCGGAGATACCTGGACGACTGCGCCCAGCTGCTGAATAACTCCGGCGATGAAAGCACCACCATCGAAATCAACCACGATTACGCCAAGCTGGATGACGAGAACTTCCTTTTCTGGTTTTCCAGCGGACTTCTCGCCCAGGAGGACGGCAAGCTGGAGGAGGCCTTCCAGGCCTTCCAAAAAGCGGAGGCCTTCCTGGAGCTGGCAAAAAGCAACCAGTTCTACGCCTACCGGATTTTCTATGAAAAGCACATGGCGCTGCTTCAAAAGCTGAACCGGACCCAGCAGTACGAGCAGGACCGGCTGCGGCTGGAGCAATATGAGCACAGCCGGGAGCAGGTGTGGAGCGGCATTTCTCTCCAGGTGCAGGAGGAGGTCCGGCTTTTGCAGGCCCAGGAGGCCACGACGGATTTTCAGCAGATTGAAGCCCTGCTGAAGCAGGAGGCCATGGCTCGGGAGCTCCGAAGCAGCCGCAGGAGAATGGAATTTCTGTATTCCTGGCAGAAGCTGATTGATGGAACCGGCATGGACATGGAAACCATGGTTTCCAACGCCGTGTATTCCTTTTTGAATCAATTCGGAAACGACTGTGCCCTGTTCATCCGCTATGAGGCGGAGGGGCCAAGGGTTTATTATAATGATACCGGGGTGGAGGTCTCCCAGGAGCTGCTTGCGGTTTTGCAGCAGGCCATGGAAGCCCATCCCAAGGGCTTTGCGGTATCCAAAATCAGCGGCAATTTCCAGCGGCACCGGGACATCATCTCTTTCTTCGGGGTCCAGCGGGTCTGCTCCTTTGCGGCGGTTCCGTTCTTCAAAAACGGGCAGCTGGAAAGCGTGATGCTGACCTATGTGCTCATGAAAGAAAACTGGCACGCCTCCATGGAAAGCTACATGATCAACAAGGGAGACCTTGCCATCTACCAGCTTCTGTTCCGGGAGCTGGACCATTCCATCAGCCGCATCCAGGCCTATGAAAAAATTTATGCCATGAATCAGAAGCTCTCCCACGCCGCTTCCACGGATATGCTCACCGGACTGTACAACCGGACCGGACTGTACAAGCAGCTGGAACAGCTCATGGGGCAAATCACCCAACAGCAGGAGCCCCGGGCCGTTGGCCTGATGTTTATTGACCTGGACAATTTCAAGTACTATAACGACACCTTCGGGCACCATGTGGGAGATGTGATCCTCATCTCCATGGCGGATGTTTTTCGCAGGGTCATGGCCGCCAGGGGAATTGTCAGCCGGTATGGCGGGGATGAATTCCTGATTATTTTGGAGAAAACCGGAAGAACAGAAATGGAAGCCTTCGCCCGGCAAATCTATGAAACACTGGGCAAGGAGCAGGGCTTCCGCCGGGAGATCGCTCAGGTGACGGGGCAGCCGGTGGAAATCGACAGCGCCCACCAGATCACCTGCTCCATCGGCATTGCGCTGAACGAGAAAGTCCGGGAGGAAAAGGACATCCACGAGCTGATTAAAAAGGCAGACGATGCCATGTATTCCATTAAGAAAACGCAGAAAGGAACCTACGCGTTCCTGACCTAGGAAAGGGAAGCAATATGAAAGAAATCTTTTTGATGAAGCTGGGCGAGGTGGTGCTCAAGGGCGCCAACAAGCGGCAGTTTGAGGGCCGTCTGCGGCAGAATGTGCGCCGGAGAATGAAGCCCTACGGCAATTTTGACGTTTATATCATGCAGTCCACGGTCTATGTGGAGCCCGAGGATGAGCAGTGCGATGTGGAGGGTGCCTGGGAGGCGGTCCACAGCATTTTCGGCGTGGTTTCCCTGTGCCGCTGCCGTCCCTGTGAAAAAAATCTGGACGCCATTTTTGATGCCTGTGAGGCTTACCTGGGAGACGATCTGGACTGCGCCAAGTCCTTTAAGGTGGAATCCAAGCGGTCCGACAAGCAGTTCCCCCTGACCTCCATCGGCATTTCCCAGGAGATCGGCGCAAGGCTGGCCGACGCCCACCCGGGCTGCCAGGTGGACGTGCATCACCCGGAGTACACCGTATACGTGGAGGTCCGGGATTTTGCAGCCTATGTCCACGGTCCGGCGGAGCCCGGCGCGGGCGGTCTGCCCACCGGCGTTGGCGGCCGGGCCATGTGCCTGCTCTCCGGCGGCATTGATTCCCCTGTGGCCGCCTATATGATGGCCAAGCGGGGCATGGAGATCGAGGCCGTGCACTTCTTCTCCTATCCTTACACCTCCCAGCTGGCCAAGGACAAGGTGCTGGAGCTGGCAAGGCTCGTCACCCGGTATTCCGGAAGAATGACGGTGAATGTGGTGTCCTTTACCGAGATTCAGGAGGCCATCCGGGACAACTGCCCGGAGGAATTCTTTACGCTGATCATGCGCCGGTTCATGATGGAAATCGCCATGCGTCTGGCCAAGGGCGACGGCTGCGGCGCTTTGATCACCGGCGAAAACCTGGGTCAGGTAGCCTCGCAGACCATGGAGGCCATGACCGTCACCGGCGCGGTGGTGGATATTCCCATTTTCATGCCCCTGGTGGGAATGGACAAGGAGGAAATTGTCACCATTGCCCGGAAAATCGGCACCATGGAAACCTCCATCCTGCCCTATGAGGACTGCTGCACCGTGTTCACCCCCAAGCATCCCAAAACCAAGCCCACTCTGGGCCAGGTGCTCCATGCCGAAAGCAAGCTGGACCGGGAGGCGTTGATTGAGCGGGCGCTGTCCGGCGTGGAAAAAATCAAGGTGGCCTACCATGACGAAGCTCTGCTGTGAGGTGCTCTCCGCCCTGGCGGGAAAAACCCTGGTGACGGCGGAAAGCTGCACCGGCGGCGGCATCGGCGCGGCCCTCACCGGGATTTCCGGCAGCTCCAAGGTGTACAAGGGCGGCATCATCAGCTACACCAATTGGGTCAAGCAGCACCTTTTGGGCGTGGACGAAGCACTATTGAATGACGTGGGCGCCGTCAGCGCTCCTGTGGCGGAGGCCATGGCCCGGGGCGCCAGAGAAGCCCTACAGGCCGACGTGGCGGTCTCCGTCACCGGTTTGGCCGGGCCTGATGGCGACGAATTCGGAAATCCGGTGGGCACGGTTTATATCGGCTACTGCGATGAAAAGAGAAATTTTTCCAGAAAATTCCTCTTTGACGGCTCCCGCCAGGAAGTCCGCTCCGCTGCCATAAAGGAAGCCCTGAAATTGGTCTTAGAACAGAATTCATAAGAAAGCGGTCATTGCCCAGGGTTCACCCAACTGCAATGACCGCTTTTTGTATTTGCCTATGGCTTTCGCAAATCAAAAAATATGTATATTCCGGCGAAAGTGGGGCAAACTGCTCCTGGACAGAAAAAAGAATCCATGCAGAACGTGACGACGAAAGGCATTCATTCTTACATTTTCTGTCAAGGGTGTCACCGAATGTACAGCGGCGTGATGCGAAAAAAGGCGGAAAGGAACCACCGCCAAACAAAAACCGGGGCTTCGGCTCCGGTTTTTAGTTTGAGAAAGGAAACGGAAACACAATATCCTGTGGTGTTCCAAAAACTCCCTGGGAAAATTGATGAAATTCCTCCCCATTGGGAAGTTGTCGAACGGAGGAAACTGTGCTATAATAGGCGACAATGGATAGCTTCGGTTTCTCACCGAAAAATACAATACGTGAGGATAGAGACAATGACAGCGGAAGCGGTAAAAATTGACGAGAGCAGCGTGCGGAAGCTGCTGGGGGCGGCCAATCCCGATGCGGCGCTTTTGTACATATTCATTTCCAGCGGCAACCAGCCCGAGGCGGCAGAGGAAGCACTGCATCTCAGTTCCTCCCGGCTCTCCGTGGCCGCGGCCACCCTGCGGCAGCTGGGGCTGTGGCCGGAGGAACGGAAAAGCATCATCCAGCCCGGGGAGCGGCCAAACTATTCCGAGGCGGATGTGGTGGACGCCATGGAGCGGGAGGAATCTTTCCGCGGGCTCTACCAGGAGATTCAGCGGATGCTGGGCCGGAACCTGAACACCGAGGAGCTGAAAATCATTCTGGGCTTCACCCGGTATTTGGGGCTCAGCGCGGATGTGATTCAGCTGCTGGTGAGCTTCTGCTGTGGCCGGGCCCGTCAGCGGGGGGCCAACCGGCGGCCAAGTCTGCGTTCCATTGAAAAAGAAGCCTACCTCTGGGCGGAAAACGGCATCGACACCCTGGAAGAGGCCTCCGCCTACATTCAAAATCAGAATTTCCGCAATTCCAGGCTCCACCGGCTTATGGAAATCTTGCAGATTCGGGGGCGGTTTCTCACCCAGGCGGAGGAAAAATACGCCCAAAGCTGGCTGGATCAGGGCTTTGAGGATGAGGTAATTTCCATGGCCTATGAGCGCACCTGCCTGAACACCGGCGGGCTGAACTGGGCCTATATGAACAAGATTCTCCAGCGCTGGGCCCGGGAAGGACTGACCACGGTGGAGGCGATCCGCCAGGGGGATGCCAAGCAGCCTCCCAAGGGTGCCTCCGGGCAGCTGGGGCAGGCGGAGCTGGAAGCAATTCAACGTGTACTTCGGGAGGGATAACCCATGGCATACAGCAGCGAGGTGGTCCGGCGGGCGAGAAACCGTCTGGCCCAGGCAAAGGAAGATCGGGAGTCCGAAAACCGGCAGCATCTGGCAGAGGCCTATGCTAGGGTGCCCAGAATCCGGGAAATTGACATGCTCCTGCGGCGGACCATGGCCCAGGCGGCCCAGGCTGCCTTTTTGGAGGGCAGCGACGGTCGGGAGCTGCTGGAGCAGGCAAGGCAGCAGAACCTGGAGCTGCAGCAGGAACGGGCCCTGCTGATCTTTGAGAATTTTGAAGATGGTTTTCTGGATGAAACCCCCATCTGCGAGATCTGCGGCGGCTCCGGCTATATTGGCGCTTCCATGTGCGAATGCCTGACGGAGCTCTGCCGCCAGGAGCAGAAGAAAGAGGTGGCCATCCTCACCGGAGGAAAGGAGAGTTTCTCCCAGTTCCGGCTGGATTACTATTCCGACTATACCGATTCCAAGTACGGGGCCAGCCCCCGGACCATTATGGAGCGGAATTTCCAGAATTGCCGTCGCTACGCCATGTCCTTTTCCACCAATTCCGGCAACCTCCTGTTTGTGGGCGGCACCGGTCTGGGCAAGACCTTTCTCTCCGCCTGCATTGCCCGGGCGGTGGCGGACCGGGGTTACAGCGTGGTGTATGAAACCGCCGGGCATCTGTTTTCCAAAATGGAGCAGGCAAAGTTCGGCGGCAGCGAGGACGCCCGGAAAGAAATCCAGAAATACAACGAATGTGATCTGCTGATCCTGGACGATCTGGGTACGGAGATGCCCGGGCAGTTTGTCACCGCTGCCCTCTACGGCCTGCTGAATGACCGGATCTTGTATAACAAACCCATGGTGATCTCCACCAATTTGAATGTGGATGAGATTTCCCGCCGGTATTCCCCCCAGATTGCCTCCCGGCTCCATGGCAGCTTCAGCCGGCTGACCTTTGTGGGGGAGGACATCCGGGTGATGAAGAATCGAGGCTGACCATGACCGGAATTCTTTTCGACCTGGACGGCACTTTGCTGGATACCCTGGATGACCTGACCGATGGGGTAAACCACGTGCTGTCCCAATTTGGTTATCCCCAGCGCAGCCGGGAGGAGGTGCGCCGTTTCGTGGGCAACGGAGCGGCGGTGCTGATGCAGCGGGCTGTCCCTCAGGGGATGGATTGGCAGAAGCCCCTGGAATCGTTCCAGAGCTACTACCGGGACCACTGCCAGATCAAAACCGCCCCTTATCCCGGTATTCCAGAGGCACTGAAAGAGCTTGCCGCCCGTTACCCTCTGGCCATCATCTCCAACAAGCCGGATAAGGCGGTGAAAAAGCTCTGCGCCCAGTATTTCCCCGGGATATTCGCCCTGGGAGAATCGGGAATCTGCCCCCGGAAGCCGTCACCGGATATGGTGCGGCTGGGGATGAAGCAAATCGGAGCCGACCGCTGCATCTACGTGGGCGACAGCGAGGTGGATGTGCTCACCGCCCGGAATGCGGGGGTAAGCTGCCTCAGCGTGCTCTGGGGCTTCCGGGAGGAAGCGGAGATTCGCGCCGCAGGGGGCAGCCGCTTCTGCGCCAACCCCTGCGAACTGGTAACCGATCTGGAAAACATGATGAAAGAAATGGAATAGACATGGCCAATGAATTTTATGCCCTTTTGGGCCGCATGCGCTACATCACCCGCTGGGGTCTGATGCGAAATACCTTTTCCGAGAATATTCAGGAGCACAGTCATCAGGTGGCGGTGCTGGCGCATGCCCTGGCGCTGATTCGCCGGGACATTCTCCACCTGCCCACCCCGGACCCGGACCGGTGCGCCGTGGCGGCATTGTACCACGATGCCTCAGAGATTCTCACCGGCGACCTGCCCACCCCCATCAAGTACTACAATCCGGAGATCAAGGATGCCTACAAGCAGGTGGAGCGGATCGCCGGAAACCGGCTGCTGGACATGCTGCCCCCGGCGCTTCGCAGCAGCTATGAGCACCTGGTTTTGGAGGATGACAAGGAGCTGGAGCCCTTTGTCAAGGGGGCGGATAAGCTCTCCGCTTACATCAAATGTGTGGAGGAACAGAAGGCGGGCAATACGGAGTTCGACTCTGCCGCCGAACTGACCATGCAGACCCTGAAGGCCATGGGCCGGGAGGAAATGGATTGGTTCATTGCCAATTGCCTGCCCGCCTTCAGCCTGAACCTGGACCAATTGTAAATACCATGCCTCCGGCATCCCAATCAGGACGCCGGAGGCATTTCTTGTAACAGACAAATTGGTGTTTGGCGAGTTCGCCCAACGGGATATGCGCTAACGTGTGTGTAGGGAACGCATTCATGCGTTCCGAAAGGTAACGATTTTGGGGCGGTACGTTGAATGGTACATTTTCCGGCGTGCGCGTAGGGAACGGATTTATCCGTTCCGAAAGCTTCGTTGATCACTGCAGTTCATTGCGTGGCATTTGAGGGAACATATTATCGGCGTTTTACCATTTATCCAACCGATTTTGAAACAATAAGGGGAGTGGAACGGATAAATCCGTTCCCTACGAAAAGAATCAACAGTTTCCCATTCAACGCACCGGCGCAAAACCGTTACCCAGGCGGAATGCATGAATGCATTCCCTACGAAACATCTCGACAAACATCACTTTACCGCTTTTTCAGCGAGGGCCGGTGTGTTCTCAAAGGTTCTTTTCCAGCATTTTCTTCAAAAGGGTTTCGTTCAGCGGATGATGGGTGAAAAAATCCCCGTGATAAAAGGCGGCCCAGTTATTGAACACGCAGGGGAGGCTTTTTGCCTTCTCCAGGGAATCCACCGAAATCAGCGCCAGGGGAATGCTCTGTTTGCCGCAGTATTCCTGCACCTGGGTGACGCAGTTGAGGATATAGGGGCACTGGGGACTGTAATAAATGGTCAGCTCGTCCCGGTCAATTTTCATCCGCTTCGCCTGCTCCGTAAAGCGGGGCAGTGCTTCCCCAAAGGGCAGGGCCATCAGCTCGTAGTCCTCCCCGGCGGTGTCCGCAAGCCGGAAGCCGAATGGAAACAGAAATTTCTTGTCAGAGAGAAATGGCTTTTTCTTTTTCGAGCTGAGGATGCAGACTCCCGCCTTTCCCTGCTGCTTTGCGTCCTGAATGCAGTGCTGCATCAGTGCTTTGCCGTAGCCCTTGCCGCTGTAGGAGCCAGCCACCCAGAGGCAGTAAATATAGAGATAATTCTCCCCCAGAATGGGTACCCAGGCTGTTTCCAGGGGAGCGTATTCTATGAACACCTTTCCCTTTGCATCCAACTTGCGGAAAATGTGGCCCTCGCCAATTCGCTCCTGCAGCCATTCTTTTTTGGCGCACACTCCTGCCTGGTGCTTTTTATCCGAAATGGCACAGCAGAGGTGCTCTTTTTCCAGATTCTCCCTGGTCAGGTTCAAAAATTGCCCGTCCATTTTTTACCTCCATCCTTTTTTCCTGAGCCGAAAAGCCATGACGGGGAGGTCATGGCTTTTCGGCATTATTTGTGCTGGCCGTAGTAGGCGTTGGGGCCGTGCTTTCTCATGTAGTGCTTATTCTGCATTCTCTGGGGGGCGGGGGCGGCATTGGGGTTGATCATTTTGGTGAACAGACCCATTTTGGCGCATTCCTCCAAAACGACGCTGTGGTAAACCGCCTGGGCCGGGTCCTTGCCCCAGGTAAAGGGACCGTGGCTGAAGCACAGCACGGCGGGGACGGCCATGGGGTCCAGTCCTCTCTCTTTAAAGGTTTCCACAATGGTGACGCCGGTGTTCTTTTCGTAGTCCTCGTCCAGCTCAGCCTGGGTCAGGTGCCGGGCGCAGGGGATGCTGCCGTAGAAATAGTCCGCGTGGGTGGTGCCGTAGCAGGGCAGGTCCTCACCGGCCTGGGCCCAGGCCACGGCGTAGGGACTGTGGGTGTGGACGATGCCGCCCACCTGGGGGAAGGCATTGTAGAGCACCAGATGGGTTTTGGTGTCGGAGGAGGGGTTCATGTCGCCCTCCACCTTGTTGCCCTGCAAATCCATGACCACCATGTCGCTGGGCTTTAACTCGTCGTATTCCACCCCGCTGGGCTTAATGACGAACAGACCCTTTTCCCGGTCAATGCCGGAGACATTGCCCCAGGTGTAGGTGACCAGGCCCCGTTTGGGCAGCTCCATGTTGGCCAGATATACTTTTTCTTTCAGCTCTTCCAGCATCTTACAATCCCTCCACTGCCGCTTTTTCCATGGGGAATGCGCTCTTGTAGCGATCCAGGAAACGGTTAAAACCATCAATATCCGCCTGCTCTGCCATCAGGGTGGTGGAGGCAGCGCCGGAGAATACCTTGTTGTCCAGATAGTCGGCCAGGGACTCGCCCTCGTCTTTGCGGACCATGTAGGCGGCCAGCAGAGCCATGCCATAGGGGCCGCCCTCACCGGCGGTTTCCATGCAGCTCACGGGAGCACCGATGGCGGCGGAGAGCATGGTCTGACCCACCACAGGGGTCTTGAAGAAGCCGCCGTGGCCATAGAGCTTGTCCACCTGCACGTTCTCCTCCCGGGTCAGAATGTCCAGACCGATTTTCAGGGTAGCCAGGGCGGAGAGAATGTGAGTCCGCATAAAGTTGGCCAGATTGAAGTTGGCGTCGGGAGTCCGGGCAAAGACGGGACGGCCCTGGTCCAGGTCGGTGACGCCCTCGCCGGAGAAATAGTTGTAGCTCAAAAGGCCGCCGCAGTCCGGGTCTGCTTCCAGGGCCTTGCGGAACAGCATGGTGAAGAGCTGGCCCTTGTCCTGGGGCGCGCCGATAAAGGCGGCGAACTCAGACAGCAGATTCACCCAGGCGTTGATGTCGGAGGTGCAGTTGTTGCAGTGGACCATGGCCACGGGAGCACCGGCGGGGGTGGTGACCATGTCGATCTCCCGGTGGACACCCAGGGGATGATCGGTGACCAGCATGGCAAAGTCGGAGGTACCGGCGGACACATTGCCGGTGCGCTCCCGGACGGAGTTGGTGGCAGCCATGCCGGTGCCCGCGTCGCCCTCGCAGGGGGCTACGGGAATGCCGGGAATCAGATCACCGGCGGGGTCCAGGAATTTGGCACCGCTCTCGGTGAGCACGCCGCCGCTTTCACCGGCGCAGAGCACCTGGGGGAGGATCTCCCGCAGCTTCCAGCTCTGGCCGCTGATGGCATCGAATTTCTCCACCATGGTCTGATCGTAGTCCAGCTTGGAGGAGTCAATGGGGAACATGCCGGAGGCCTCGCCAATGCCCATCACCTTTTTGCCGGTGAGCAGATAGTGGATGTAGCCTGCCAGGGTGGTGAGAAAGGCGATTTTATCAACATGGTCTTCCTTGTTCAGAATGGCCTGGTACAGGTGGGCGATGCTCCAGCGCTGGGGAATGTTGAAGCCCAGCTGGGCGGACAGCTTTTCCGCGGCCTCGCCGGTGATGGTGTTTCTCCAGGTGCGGAATTCCGCCAGCTGCTTGCCGTCCTTGTCAAAGGGCAGGTAGCCGTGCATCATGGCGGAAACGCCGATGGCGCCCACCTGGGTGAGGGTGGTGCCAAACTTTTCCTGCACATCCTTTTTCAAATTGGCATAGCAGTCCTGGATGCCGGTGGTGACGGCCTCCATGGAGTAGGTCCAGATGCCGTTCACCAGCTGATTTTCCCACTCGTGGGACCCGGAGGCGATGGGAATGTGGTTTTCGTCGATCAAAACGGCCTTGATCCGGGTGGAGCCCAGCTCAATGCCCAGCGCGGTGGTTTTGAAATCCATATGCATTCTCCTTTGATGAATTGATTGGCAACAGGTAAATAAGAGTCTGTAGAGTTATTTCGTAGGGAACGGATTTATCCGTTCCGCCCGGTAACGTTTTTATGGAGTGCACGTTGAATGGAAAAATGCTGAAAAAGGGAACCCGTTACCATCCAACGCACCTCGGATGTTCACCGACCTTTCGGAACGGATAAATCCGTTCCCTACGAAACATCTCGCAAAATTTCAATTTCCCTGTTCCCGATTGAGCCCAATTGACACACACGATTCTACCATGTTATTCTTCAAATTGCAATTGCCTTGTGGAAAATAGTGAAATAATCAAAAATATTTCGTAAGATTTTGTGCTTTTCTTCCGGGCAGAAAAAATGGGCTGCCTCCGCTTTCACGGAAACAGCCCAGGAATTATTTCAGGAATCCGTTCACGATCTGCTCTTCCGCTTCCTGCTCCGTCAGGCCCAGGGTCATCAGCTTGATGATCTGTTCCCCGGCGATCTTGCCGATGGCGGCCTCGTGAATCAGGGCGGCGTCGATGTTGTTGGCCTCCAGCTGGGGCACCGCCAGAATCCGGGCGTCGTCCATGATGATGGCGTCGCATTCGGTGTGGCCGGTGCAGGCGGCGTTGCCCGTAATCCGGGAGTCAAATTTCTGATAGGATTGGTCCTTGGCCACGCTGCGGGATACCACATCCGCCCGGGCGCCGTCGCCGTTCAGGTCGGTGGTGTAGATGCTCTCGGCCCGCTGGCTGCCGTGGGTCATCAGCCGCTCTCGTACCACCAGGGAAGCTCCCGCTGCCAGGGTGGCCCGGGTGGTGCGGACGGTGGAGTCCACGCCCTTGATCTGCACCATCTCCATTTCCATGGAGCTCCCTTCCTCCATGGTCACCTCGGTCACCGGGTTCAGAATGCGCTTGCCGGTGCCGTCCCCCTCGCCGTAGTGCTTCTCCACATATTTGATTTTGGCGTTCTTTCCCACAAAGAAACGGTGCACGCCGTCGTGCTGGGAATCCTGGACACCGCAGTTGTGGATGCCGCAGCCGGCGATGATCACCACGTCGGAATCCTCACCGATGTAGAAATCGTTGTAAACCGTCTCTTTCAGGCCGCTTTCGGAAAGCACCACGGGAATGTGGACGCTTTCTTTTTTGGTTCCGGGCTTGATGTGAATGTCAATGCCGCTGCCGTCGGCCTTGGAGACAATGTCGATGTTGGCGGTGGTGTGTCTGCCCGCCAGGGCGCTGTTGGAGCGGATGTTGTAGGCCCCCTCGGGGACGGTGTGCAGGTCGGCGATTTCCTCTAACAGCCGCATCTGAATTTCATCCAATGCCATGGTTACAGTCCCCCCTCTTCGATTTTGGAGCAGCTCCGGGCCACATCGGCACTACGCATCAGCTCGGGCATGATTTCTTCCTTGGTGCCCCGGCTGCGGATGCCGCCCTGGTCCAGCACCACGATTTCGTCGGCAATGTCCAGAATCCTCTCCTGGTGGGAGATGATAAGGATGGAGCCGTGGATGGTGTCCCGCATGTGGCGGAAGACCTTGATGAGGCTCTGGAAGCTCCACAGGTCGATGCCAGCCTCCGGCTCATCGAAAATGGACAGCCTGGTGCCCCGTGCCAGTACGGTGGCGATTTCGATTCGCTTTAGTTCGCCGCCGGAGAGGGAGGCGTTCACCTCTCGATTTACATAATCCTTGGCGCACAGGCCCACTTCGGAAAGATAGTTGCAGGCCTCGCCCACACTCAGCCGCTTCTTGGCGGCCAGCCGCAGCAGGTCCAGCACGGTGATGCCCTTGAAACGCACGGGCTGCTGGAGGGCGAAGCTGATGCCCATATTGGCCCGGTCGGTAATGGAGCAAGCCGTAATATCCTTGCCGTCGAAGAGAATCTGGCCGCCGGTGGGGGTCTCGATGCCGGCAATGAGCTTGGCCAGGGTGGATTTGCCGCTGCCGTTGGGCCCGGTGATCACCACAAATTTGCCCTCGTCCACGTCCAGATTCAAATCCTTGATAATCTGCTTCTGCCCCTTGTCGTCAATGACATTGAAGGACAGATTTTTGATTTGTAGCATATGGTTTTTTCCTCCAAATCGAAGAATCACTTTTCAATAGGGTATTGTACACCATTTTTCCCGGAGATTCAACAGTAATTCCCAAATTCCCCGGGAAACTTTTCCATGCATGACGCAAACCTCACCCATATTCAGACAAATTGGAATTTGGCAAAATCCCTCCGGTGCTTTTCGCAAATGCGGTTGCATGACAAAAATTTCTGTGATAAAATAAACAAAATGCAGGAAGGATGTTGACCATGAACGAATTGGAAATCATTCGCCACAGTCGAATCCCAGGCATGACTGTGTTTTTCAATACCGTGGACTACCGTACCCCTCATTTCCACCCGGAGTGGGAGCTGATCTGGCTGCTGGACAACCCCATGACGGTCAGCGGCGGCGGTGGGAGCTTCCGGGCAGAAAAGGGAGATTTGCTCCTGTTTCAGCCCAGTGAGCCCCACGAGCTTCACAAGGTGGAGGAGAACTGTACTTTTTTGTGCCTGCAGGTTTCTCCGGAGCTGCTGCGGCTGGAAAATGATCTGGTGGTGGAGCCCATACTGCTGAATCCCTTTTTGGGGGAACAGGCGGGAGCCCTCCGGAGCACGCTGCTGGCGGTGGCCCAGGCCTACCTGAACCGGGAGCAGTTCAGTAACCTTTTCTGCGTGGGGCAGGCCTGCCTGATGTTCCATCAAATCCTGAATGCGGTGCCCGTGCGGGCCATCACCCGGGAGGAGCGAATCAGCCAGGAAAAGCGAAATAAGCGGCTGACCTCCCTGATTCGTTTTGTGGATGAGAATTACATGCACAAGATCCGCCTGTCGGATTTTGCCGAGGCGGAGGGCTTTTCCATGAGCTATCTGTCCCATTTTATCAAAAGCACGCTAAATCAGAGCTTCCAGGAATATGTGAATTCCGTCCGGGTCAACTGCGCCTGCAAGCTGATCTCCGGAGGGGAGGAGAAGCTCACCGCCGTGTGCATGGCCTCCGGTTTTTCCGATTACCGCTATTTTTCCTCCGCCTTTAAAAAGCAGTTCGGTATGACCCCGGAGCAATATAAGCTTTCCCTGAAAAAACCGGAAAATGCGGTGATTCACCACAGCATCCATTCCCTAGAGCGGTTTTATACCGACGAGCAGAGCCGGGCCATCCTTGCGGAGCTCCGCCGGCAGCAGAATAATTGCACAATTCCGGCATCCGGAAAATAGTCGAATCGCCGAAAAAACGGAAAAAGCAAATTTGTATAATAAAAACCCACAGGAGGCTCTTGCACCCGGGGGCTTCCTGTATTAAACTGAAAGCATCAAAAAACATTCCCCAGGCGGCCAAAAGCCCGGGGGATAAAACATGAGGAGGCAATTTCCATGCAATATTTTATCGGTATCGACCTGGGTACTTCCGCCGTCAAGCTGCTGCTGGTGGATGGCGCGGGTAAGATTTGCGCCACGGTTTCCCGGGATTATCCCCTGATGTTCCCCCATCCCGGCTGGTCCGAGCAGAACCCCGAGGATTGGTGGACCGCCGTGCAGGATGGGCTGAAGGAGCTCACCGCCGGAATTGATGTGAACGATGTGGCGGGTATCGGCTGCGGCGGCCAGATGCACGGTCTGGTCATTCTGGACGAGAACGACAATGTCATCCGCCCGGCAATTCTGTGGAACGACGGCCGGACCTATAAGGAAGTGGAGTACCTCAACGGCACCATCGGCAAGCAGAAGCTGTCCGCCCTCACCGCCAACATCGCCTTTGCCGGCTTCACCGCCCCGAAGCTTTTGTGGGTCCAGAAGAACGAGCCCGAGAATTTCAAGAAGATCGCCAAGATCATGCTGCCCAAGGACTTCATCAACTATAAGCTCACCGGCGTCCATGCCTGCGACTATTCCGACGCCTCCGGCATGCTGCTGTTGGATGTGGAGCACAAGTGCTGGTCCAAGGAGATGCTGGACATCTGCGGCGTTTCCGAAAGCCAGATGCCCAAGCTCTTTGAAAGCTATGAGGTCATCGGCAATGTCACCGCCGATATCGGCCTGCCCAAGACTGCCAAGGTGGTGGGCGGCGCCGGCGACAATGCCGCCGCGGCCGTGGGCACCGGCACCGTGGGCGACGGCGCCTGCAACATCAGCCTGGGCACCTCCGGCACCGTGTTCATCTCCTCCGAGAAATTCGGCGTGGATTCCACCAATGGCCTCCATGCCTTTGCCCACGCCGACGGCCGGTTTCATCTCATGGGCTGCATGCTCTCCGCTGCCAGCTGCAACAAGTGGCTGTGCGATGAAATCCTGAAAACCAAGGACTACCCCGCCGAGCAGAAGGACATCACCGATGAAAAGCTGGGTGCCAACCGGGTCTATTTCCTGCCCTATCTGATGGGCGAGCGCAGCCCCATCAACGATACCAACGCCCGGGCCACCTTTATGGGCATGACCATGGACTCCACCCGGTCCGACATGGTTCAGGCCGTGCTGGAGGGTGTGGCCTTTGCCATCCGGGACTCCTTCGAGGTTGCCAAGTCCCTGGGCATCCACATTGAGCGCTCCAAGATCTGCGGCGGCGGCGCCAAGAGCCCCCTGTGGCGGAAGATCTTTGCCAACGTGCTGAATCTGCCCCTGGACATTCCTCAGACCGAGGAAGGCCCCGGCTACGGCGGTGCCATGCTGGCCATGGTGGGCTGCGGCCTGTTTGACAGCGTGAAGGCCTGCGCCGATGCCCTGGTTACCGTGCGGGAGACCGTCCAGCCCGATCCTGAAATCGCCGCCCGGTATGAAAAGCGCTATCAGTACTTCAAGCAGATTTATCCCACTCTGAAAGGCCTCTTTGCCCAGCTTCAAGAGCAGTAAATCATTTTTACATAACAAATCCCGCCCATTTGGGCGGGATTTGTTTGATGTGGGAGATGTCTGCCCGTGGGGGCTGAACGGCAATCAGCCTACATTCTGGGAGCTGGCGGTGTCAGCAGCGGGAGGGGTGGCCTGACTGGTGCCGTCCGGCTGCTTTCCGCCGCCACGGAAGTCACCCTCCGGACGGCCCTGTCCCTTTCCGGGGAATTGGCCGTCCTGGGGGAATTGTCCGCCGAACTGACCCCGGTCACCGCCCATCTGGCCCCGACCCATGCCGAAGCTCCCACCGTTTTCAGAGCCGTCGTTGGTGGTGACATCAGCGCCATTGTTGGTGATGCCGGATTCGCTGTCCAGGGCGGTGTTTCCGTTGCCATTGCAGGTCAGGTTCAGCTTGCCGCCGTTTAAAACGATGGTGCCGTTGGAATCGATGCAGTCCCCGTCGGAGACAATGGTCAGCTCCCCACCGTTGACGGTGATCACCGCGCCGGTGTCCATGCCGGGGCCAAACGAATTGCCGGTTTCCTCGCCGGTGGCATTGATGCCGTCGTCGTTGGAGGTGATGGAAAAGCTTCCGCCGTCAATGGTCACATTTTTTCCCTCGATGCCCTCGTAGCAGTAGGGAAGCTCAAAGCTTCCGCCGCCGATGAGCACATCTCCGTCGGCATGGATGCCGTCGTCGGCGGAGCGGATGGTCCAGGCCCCGTCGGAAATGGAAACATCTCCCCCGGCGTGAACGGCATCATCGGCGCAGTCCAGGCTGAAGCTGCCGGAGAGGACGGTGATGGTGCCGTCGGATTTCAGACCCTTGGCCTTGATGTCATCTTCATCACTCTGAGTGGAGCTGGAGCCGCTCCGGAAGCCTCCGCCAAAGGAATCGGAGGCCTTCATCTGTGCTGCTGTGCTGCCGCCGCCGGTGGTGATGGAAAAGCTGCTGTCACAGATGTTCAGGGCATCCTTTCCGGTAATGCCGTGGCAAGATGCCTGGATGGCGTAGCTGCCGCCGGTGAAGACCAGAGTGTCCTTGCAGACAATGCCGCTGCCCTGCTGGGCGGTGACGGTGAGGGCACCGCTGCCGTTGAGGGTCAGATCGGCCTTGGAGTAGATGACACCGTCCGCCCCCTCTTCCAGGATACCATTGGCGGACAGCATGTTTTCACTCCCCGGGGCCAGGGTGATGAACACCTTGTCCGCGGTTCGGACTTCGATGGCCGCGCCGGTTTCCTTGTGGATGCTCACGCTGTCCAGCACCAGCTGCACCTTGTCCGTTCCCCCGGCGTCCACCAGAATCTGGCCGTCCTGCAGGATGCCGGAGAGCAGAAAGACACCGCCGTGGTCAATGGTGACGGAGCTGCCCTCCAGGGTGATCTGCTCCGCATCGGTCAGGTCGGCCTCCTGGGCCAAATCCCGGGTGGTGAAGGGACTGTTTTCCTCCGCCCCGGCTGCGCCGCAGAAAAGTGCGACCACCAGGGAAAGGCAGACAAGGGCGGATAAAATGTTTTTCATGTCAAATTCCTCCTGATTTGATTACAGCCCGGCGTTTTCCGTCTCCTGGCAGCACAGGCTGATTTCCAGATTTCCGTTGAGGCAGCGCAGCTCATCCAGCATGTTTTTCTCCGGGAGCCCCGGCTGCATCACAATGTCGTAGGTCAGCCGGAACATGCTGCCCATGTTGGTGGATTTCACCTGGGTCAGGGTGTGCTGACTGGTATAGGTTTCCAAAACCGGGTCAAAAACATGCACGTAATTCAGGCTTTCCGGAATGGTGATCCGCAGCTGCCGGTATTGCGCGCCGCAGCGGCTGCCCAGATGGAAGGCGGTGTAAACCATCATCATGCCTCCCAGCACCAGGGCGAACAGCGCCGCGTAGGCGAGAAATCCCATGCCGGCCAGCAGACCCGCCCCCATGGCGATGAACACGGCGCTGATTTCTCTGCCGCTGCCGGCGGCGCTGCGGAAGCGCACCAGACTGAAGGCCCCGGCCACGGCCACGCCGGCGCCCAGATTGCCGTTGACCATCATGATCACCACACAGACGGAGGCGGGGAGCAGGGCCAGGGTGATGGCGAAGCTCTCGCTGCTCCGGGAGCGCCACTGCACCATCAGGCACAGGCACAGCCCGATGAGCAGAGACGCGGCCACACAAAGAAGAAAGCTTCCCGGCGCGATTGCCGCGGCACCGGTGGAATTGAAGAGACTGGAAAAGAGACCGTTAAGCATAGCGAAGAATTCCTTTCTGCTGATTCAGAAGAATTTGCTGGTAGGCAGCACCGTACTTGGAGAAAGAGGCTTTCACAATTCCCAGCCGGGACAGGAGGGAGGCCATCCACAGCGGCATGCTGTCCGGGATTTTCAGCTCCATCAGCACGGTGTCCCCATCCAGCAGGGCTTCCCCCCAGGGGTCGGAGTCCAGGGTGAGCGCCTGGGTACGGTAGCGGATGCAGTCGTCAAAGGTCAGGCGGAAATCCGAGTCCCAGGCGTGATAGGCATCCCGCTCATAGCTGAGGAACACCCGGGGGATCAGCTCCTGATAGAATTGCAGCGCCGCATCGATCTCCCGGCCAATTTGGCTGTCCGGCAGGGGCGCCTTGCCCATCAGTGCCTCCAGGGCCTGCTTCTGAGGCATTTCCAGCCGCTGCTTGTAGACCACGGATTCATATTTCTTTTTCAGCTCCACAAAAATCTCATCGCCCATGCCCGCCGGGCCGTAGCTGCGAAGGCGGAGCTTTTCTTTGTATACCGGCTTATCCAAACTCTGGCGAATCAGCCGGTAGTTGGGGGTATCACAGTAGATGTTTCGGATGGAGCTGTGGAAGAACCGGTCGGCGGTCATGTAAGGCTCCATGGCCCACAGGATTTCGTCCCGCTGCTCTTTGGTAACCAGGTATTTCAGCTCATATCGTTTAAAAATCATCTGATTTTCCATTAATAAGCCTCCTTTGGATTTGCTGTGAGGCAAGTATAGGTCCGGCACCCTAAATGAAGTTAAAAAGGTTGTAAAGGATTTTTGAATGAGGGGCTGACAGGCTGAAGAAACCCTTGTATTTTGACGGCGGATATTTTATGATGGTAAGGCGTGTACAATGATTTATAGTATATTTAAATCACAGCCTTTATCATTCCCATAAACAGAAAGGGGGATTATACCCATGAGGATTTTGCTTGCGGAGGACGAGCGCTCTCTTTCCCGGGCGGTGGTTGCGCTGCTGGAGCGGAACAACTATGCCGTGGATGCAGTGTTCGACGGGGTGGAGGCCCTGGAATACCTGGCCGCCGGGAACTATGACGCGCTGATACTGGACATTATGATGCCCCGGCTGGATGGGCTGAGCGTGCTTAGACGGATTCGGGCCGGGGGGAATCCCATCCCCGTTTTGATGCTCACCGCCAAATCGGAAATCGACGACAAGGTGGCTGGCCTGGATGCCGGCGCCAACGACTACCTCACCAAGCCCTTTTCCACCCGGGAATTGCTTGCCCGGCTCCGAGCCATTACAAGGAGCCAGACGAGCCAGGTCAGCAGCAAGCTGAGCTTTGGCAATGTGACCTTGGATCAAACCAGCTTTGAGCTCAGCACCTCCGGCGGCAGCTTCCGGCTGGCCAACAAGGAGTATCAGATGATGGAGCTTTTGATGTGCAACCCCGGCCAGACCATCTCCACCGAGCGGTTTCTGGAAAAAATCTGGGGCTATGACACGGAGGCGGAGATGAATGTGGTGTGGGTGTACATCTCCTATCTGCGGAAAAAGCTGACGGCGCTGAATGCCAATGTGCAGATTCGGGCATCCCGGAATGTGGGCTATCGCCTGGAGGTGACGGCGTGATTCAATCCCTGCGGAAAAAATTCATCGGGGCCACCATGCTGTCGCTGCTTTTGGTGCTGCTGGTGATTTTGGGGGCGGTGAATCTGGTCAGCTTCCGCAAAACCGTGGCGGATGCGGATTTGATTTTAAGACTGCTCTCTGACAATCATGGCGCTTTCCCCAAGCAGATGAATCCCGCCATGGAGGGCGGACCGAACAATCCCCGGGAGCAGCGGGATAACCGCCCCATGGGCAGAGTGGCCTTCTCTCCGGAAACGCCCTATGAATCCCGGTTCTTCTGGGTGACGGTGGACCAAACCGGCAGCACCGTCTCTGCGGACATGGCCAACATCGCCGCCGTGGATGCCCAGACGGCGGAGCAGTACGCCCAGACGGTGCTTTCCCGCGGGAAAGGCTCCGGCTTTCTGGAGCATTACCGCTATCTGGTGTCGGAGCAGGACAATGGCATCCGCATCATCTTCCTGGACTGCGGCAGAAGCCTGGAGGGCTTCCAAACCACCTTGCTTGCCAGTCTGGGGGTGGCGGCGGCAGCGTTGGGCGGGGTGTTTGTGCTGCTGCTGTTTCTGTCCGGCCGGATTGTAAAGCCGATGGCGGAAAGCTATGAGAAGCAGCGGCAGTTTATCACTGATGCGGGACATGAGATCAAGACCCCCCTGACCATCATCGGGGCGGACGCGGATTTGCTGGAGCTGGAGCTGGGAGAGAATGAGTGGCTCACGGATGTGCGCCGTCAGACCCAGCGGCTGACGGACCTGACCAGGGACCTCATCTATCTATCCCGGATGGATGAGGAAAAGCCGGCGGTGCAGTTTGTGGAATTTCCCCTGTCCGATGTGGTGGAGGAAACGGCCCAGTCCTTCCTGGCCCTGGCCCGGCAGCAGGAAAGAACCATCAAGCTTTCCATTCAGCCCATGCTCTCCCTGACGGGCAGCGAAAAGGATATCCGCCAGCTGGTCTCCATTCTGCTGGACAATGCCCTGAAATATTCGGTGCCCCAATCGGAAATTCACCTCAGCCTGGAAAAAGGCCCCAAGAGCATCCGCCTCTGCGTCTGCAATGCTATCCAGCAGCCCATAAGCCGGGAACAGCTGGGCCGCCTGTTCGACCGTTTTTACCGGGTGGATGGGTCCCGGAATTCCTCCACCGGCGGCTATGGACTGGGCCTGGCCATTGCCAGCGGCATTGTGGCGGCCCACAGAGGAAAAATCCGGGCCGAAAGCCCCCAGGGGCATACCCTTATGATCACGGCCAGCTTCCCGGCAGGGAATGGGGCGACCCGGAATTGACTTTTTTCGCTGCCTGTGTTATACTCAGCCCCGAGAGCAAGGACGCTCACCGAAATGCAGAAACGGTGCATTCCGGTGGGTGTCCTTTATTTTTTTGGAAACGGAGAATATTCATGGCGGAAATTCACGAAGAGTGCGGCGTTTTCGGCGCGTTTTCCCAGAAAAGCGGCAACCTGGCGGGGATGGCATACTATGCCCTTTATGCCCTGCAGCATCGGGGCCAGGAGAGCTGCGGCATTGTGGTCAACGACGACGGCGTGTTTACCACCCGTCGGGATCTGGGCACGGTGAACGAGGTTTTTACCCGGCAGCAGATGGAGAAATTCCCGGAGGGGACCATGGCGGTGGGCCATGTGCGCTATGGCACCACCGGCGGCACCAATCAGGCCAATTGTCAGCCGGTGGTGGTAAACCACATGAAAGGAAAGCTGGCCCTGGCTCACAACGGCAACCTGAGCAATGCCTTTGAACTGCGGAATGCGCTGGAGCTGGGGGGCGCCATCTTCCACGGCACCAGCGATACGGAAATCATTGCCTATATCATCACCCAGCAGCGGCTGAAAACCCCCTCCATCGAAGAAGCCGTCTGCCGGGCCATGGATGAGCTGGACGGGGCCTACTCCCTGGTGCTCATGTCCTCGGCCAAGATGATTGCCGCCCGGGACCCCCGGGGCTTCCGGCCCCTGTGCTACGGCGTCACCGGTGACGGGACCTATGTGATCGCCTCGGAGACCTGTGCGTTGACTGCGGTGGGGGCAAAATTCGTCCGGGATATTCTCCCTGGGGAGATTCTCACCTTTGACGAAGACGGCATCCATTCCGACACCTCCCACTGCTGGAAGCTGCCGAAAACAGCCTGTATTTTCGAATATATCTATTTTGCCCGGCCGGATTCCGTCATCGACGGCGTGGGCGTCCATGCCGCCAGAAAGAATGCCGGCAGACTCCTGGCCCGGCGGCATCCGGTGCAGGCGGATATGGTGGTGGGGGTACCGGATTCCGGCCTGGACGCGGCCCTGGGCTACGCGGAGGAATCGGGCATCCCCTTTGGCCTGGGATTTATCAAAAACAAGTATATCGGCCGGACCTTTATCTCCCCCGGCCAGGGGCAGCGGCTGAATCAGGTGCGGATCAAGCTCAGCCCCATCGGCGAGGAGGTGCGGGGCAAGCGGATTGTGCTCATTGATGATTCCATTGTCCGGGGCACCACCAGCGGCCAGATTGTCAATCTTCTGCGGGAGGCGGGAGCCAGAGAGATTCACATGCGGATTTCCTCGCCGCCCTTCCGCAACCCCTGCTACTATGGCACGGATATCGACTCCCGGGACAAGCTCATCGCCTGCCACCACAGCATCTCCGAAATTGCCCAGATCATCGGCGCGGATTCCCTGGGCTATCTGGCGGTGGAGGACCTGGCGGAGATGATCGGCACCGATCAGTTCTGCCACGCCTGCTTCAGCGGGGAATATCCCACCCCCATCCCCACCAATACCCAAAAAGACCGCTTCGAGGGGAAGCTGTCTCAGAGGGAAAAGAAGAAATCGTAGCTTTCCGGAAAAGTTGGTGCTTGGCGGGTTTGTCGAATGGTACAATGATGGACAACACCGTAGGGCGCTGGATGCCCCCGCCGCTTGCTCCGGGTTATGAACCGGGTTCATTTTAACGGAAATGCTCAAATATTTGCCACGTTTCGGCGGGGGCAAGCTGTATAGTGTAGTAACATAGTTTACAAGTTGTGTAAGCACATGGTTTACAGTTTTTGATACAATTGAGCCATACCAAAACAGAAAGGAAAGAACGGTATGGCTTGGGAAGAAAGGACTGTAGAACAAATGCGAGA
>JAQYLT010000061.1 GCA_028719885.1 Bacillota bacterium | reverse complement strand
CAGTGAACCGGTAAGAAAAGGCCGCCCGCATCAGGATGCCGAATTGCTCATCGGTAAATTTTCTGGTGATGCTCACCAGCTCCGGAAACAAAACCAGGGTTTCCTGCTTCTTTCGTGCCATAAATGTCTCCTTTCCGTTTTTGTATTGTTTCGGAACGTCCACCGCCGCAGCAGGTGGCGCGATTCGGTTTACTTTGGTATAATTATATCACATCTCTTTCAGCTAGTCAACTGTTTTATGTTTATCGTTCACAAAAATATTCAACAAATTCAACCCACCCCGTAGAGATGATTCGTAGGGAACGGATTTAGACCTTCCGCCCGGTAACGATTTTGGGGCGGTACGTTGAATGAAAAAATGTTGGTATTTCCGTAGGGAACGGATTTATCCGTTCCGCCCGGTAACAATTTTGGGGGCGGTGCGTTGAATGAAAAAATGTTGGACGTGTTCGTAGGGAACGCATTCATGCGTTCCGAAATGTCAATTAACATCCGTGGTTCGTTGGCTGGTAACGGGTTCCTGTTTTTTAACGTTTTTCCATTCAACATGCCTCGATTAAAATGTTACTGAGGCGGAATGCATAAATGCATTCCCTACGCAAAATCCGGCGCGTTACCATTGAACGAACCTGGGAGGTTATTGGAACGGGCGGAATGCATAAATGCATTCCCTACGAAAGATCCCTGCAAATTCCAATTCCCCAAATTCCATCTCTTCCCCCCTGTGTGCGGAGGTCGAAAATGGTCTGTGCACAATTGTTTACCATTCTGCCCAAAAATGACGCCCTCCCCGCTCCATCTTTTTCACGGCCTGGAATCGGAAAAATGCAAAAATTTCTTGACTACGGGGTCTAATCCGCCTATAATGGTGGGAGCTATGAGTATTTCCATCTAAGAAAGGATTTTGAATTATGGCGAAAGAATACAAGATTACCAGTCTGCGTCTTGCCGACCTGGAAAAGGAACTGAACTATCTGAAAACCACCCGGGAGCGGGAAATCGCCGCCATGATCGCCGAGGCCCGGTCCTACGGCGACTTGTCCGAAAACTCCGAGTACGATGCCGCTAAGAACGAGCAGGCCAAGCTCTATGGCCGCATCGCGGAAATCGAGGATGTGCTGTCCCACGCCACCATCATCGAGGATGAAAACGAGGCCACCGGCCGGGTGGGTCTGGGCTGCACCGTGGTGGTGGAGGACGAAAAGGGCAAGCGCACCACCTACCGCATCACCGGCTCTCAGGAGGCCAACCCCATGGAATTCAAGCTCTCCGACGACTCTCCTTTCGGCCGGGCCGTGGTGGGCAAGGCCGCCGGTGAAAGCTTCATCGTCAACGCCCCCGCCGGCTCCTTCACCATGAAGGTGATCGAAGTCTCCCGGGAGGGTTAAGCATGGCAAAGTTTGTACCCCAGGCAGAAATGCCCCTGTCCGACCAGGTGCGGGTCCGTCGGGAAAAGTTAGATAACCTCCGGGCCGAGGGCTTCGACCCCTTTGTGCAGACCCGGTTTGAGGTCACTGCCGATTCTGCCGCCATCAAGGAAAATTACGACGCCATGGAGGGGAAGTCCGTCCGTCTGGCGGGCCGCCTCATGAGCAAGCGGGGCATGGGCAAGGTCTCTTTCTGCGATCTGCAGGACCGCACCGGCCGCATCCAGCTCTATGTGAAGTTCGACGAGATGGAGGAGAGCTCCTTTAACCGGTTCAAGAAGAATGACATCGGCGACATTGTGGGCGTGGTGGGCGACGTATTCAAAACCGAGCGGGGGGAAATTTCCCTTCGGGTCCACGAGGCCACCCTGCTGAGCAAGTCCCTGCTGCCCCTGCCGGAGAAATTCCACGGCCTGACCGACAAGGAAACCCGGTTCCGTCAGCGCTATGTGGATTTGATGGTGAATCCCGAGGTGAAGCGGAACTTCGTCATCCGTTCCCGGTTCATCAAGTTCATGCGCTCCTATCTGGACAGCCGGAACTATATCGAGGTGGAAACCCCGGTGCTGAACACCATCGCCGGCGGCGCGGCCGCCCGTCCTTTCGTCACCCATCACAACACCCTGGACATCGATATGTATATGCGTATCGCCACGGAGCTGCCCCTGAAGCGGCTGATCGTGGGCGGCATGGACCGGGTGTATGAAATCGGCCGTATTTTCCGCAACGAGGGCATGGACCCCAAGCACAACCCGGAGTTCACCACCGTGGAGCTGTACCAGGCCTACGCCGACTTCCACGACATGATGGACATTGCCGAGGGCATCATCTCCGGCGCCGCCCAGGAAATTCTGGGCACCTACGAAGTGGACTGGATGGGCGAGCACATCAGCCTGGCTCCCGGCTGGCGCCGTCTGACCATGGTGGAGGCCGTCAAGGAATATGTGGGCATTGATTTTGGCGCCATTACCGACGACGCCGAGGCAGTGGCCGCCGCCAGAGCCAAGGGCGTGGAGCTGGCAGACGCCGCCGAAAAGACCTGGGGCAATGCGCTGTATGCCTGCTTCGACCAGAAGGTAGAAGAGCACCTGATTCAGCCCACCTTTATCACCATGTATCCTGTGGAGGTCTCTCCCCTGACCAAGCGTTCTCCCAAGGACCCCCGGCTCACCGAGCGGTTTGAGCTGTTCATCTGCCACAGCGAGCTGGCCAACGCCTACTCCGAGCTGAACGACCCCATCGACCAGCGGGAGCGCTTCGTCAAGCAGGCAGAGCAGCGGGAGCGAGGCGACGACGAGACCGAAATGCTGGATGAGGACTTCC
Organism: Bacillota bacterium; assembly: GCA_028719885.1. Taxonomy (GTDB): domain Bacteria; phylum Bacillota; class Clostridia; order Oscillospirales; family Oscillospiraceae; genus Faecousia. The sequence goes on along the minus strand of JAQYLT010000061.1, from coordinate 38,796 downwards.
TCAACGCCCTGGAATACGGCATGCCCCCCACGGGCGGCATGGGCATGGGCATCGACCGCTGCGTGATGCTGCTCACCGGCGCCGACACCATCCGGGAAGTGATTCTCTTCCCCACAATGAAGCCCACCGATATGCCCAAGAACGACAAAACGGAGGAAAAAGTTGAGAATTCTCCCGTTTCCGCTCCTGCGGCCCCCGAAGAAAAAATCGACTTTTCCAAGGTGGAAATTGAGCCGCTGTTTTCCGATTTTGTGGACTTCGAGACCTTCTCCAAGTCCGATTTCCGGGCGGTAAAGGTGCTTGCCTGCGAAGCTGTGAAGAAGTCCAAGAAGCTCTTAAAGTTCACTTTGGACGACGGAACCGGCGTTGATCGCACCATTTTGAGCGGTATTCACGCATATTATGAGCCGGAAGAGCTGGTTGGAAAGACCTGCGTGGCCATCACCAACCTGCCCCCCAGACCCATGATGGGCATTGAGTCCTGCGGTATGCTGATCTCCGCCGTCCACCACGAAGAGGGCGAGGAAAAGCTGCATCTTCTCATGCTGGATAACCACATTCCCGCCGGTGCGAAAATGTATTGATTCTTCCCATAGCAATCCAAAACCGCCTGAGTTCTTTCCGAATTCAGGCGGTTAAGTTGTGATGGGGTGGTTCTATGTGATGGGATGGTAAACCCTGGCACCCCCCCCTGAGAGCAAGGGCCCTGTAAATTGGAATTTGTCGGGCGGATTTGTATGGGCCATGGCAATTATTCATTATTCATCAGCGCAGCGGCTTCATGATTCATTATTCATTCAGAAAATCCTGTCTTTAATGAATCATGAAAGATGAATAATACAAACAAAAAAATCCTGCCGAATCTCGACAGGATTTTCTGTTTGGCGCCCCCTGTTGGACTCGAACCAACGACCTGCGGATTAACAGTCCGTCGCTCTACCGACTGAGCTAAGGGGGCATTATGTTGGCATTACCTATCTTCCCGGCAAGTCACCCTGCAAGTATTGTCGGCGCAGATGAGCTTAACTTCTGTGTTCGGGATGGGAACAGGTGGACCCTCATCGCAATCAATACCAACTTTTTCGTGAAAGGCCTTCGCCTCCAACAGACTGCATTTTAACACAACTGCCAGCGATTGTCAAGGATTACTTTTCCGCCAAGAGCACCAAATAAAAAACGCCGCCGAAAAGCTCAGCAGCGTATTTTATATGCCACATAAATCAGACGGCCCGCTCTACCTTATTGGAACGGAGGCATCTGGTACAAGCGTACACATGGCAGGGAGTTCCATTCACGACTGCCTTGACGCGCTTGACGTTGGGCTTCCATTCGCGGTTGGAACGTCTGTGGGAGTGGGAAACCTTAATACCAAAGGTAACGCCCTTGCCACAAAAATCACACTTCGCCATTCATTGCACCTCCCATCCGAAATGACACTTGGTTCGCTTCGCCCAATTCGGGCGCTTAGATATGATAACAGACTTTCTCCAAAAAAGCAAGTATTTTTTTGGATTTTTTTCTGAATCCGAAAAATAGGTTGATATTCCACGAGAGGTTGGTATAATATTCCCAAACCCTACAGGAGGAGCACCTATGATTGAGACCTACAGCATTCCGCTAAAGGACCTGGTTGCGGAATTTAAGCTGGAAGTAGCCTATGCCTCGGTGGACTATGAATCCATCCGGCTTACCGTGGAGGATGTGGCCCGGCCCGGGCTTCAGATTGCGGGATACTTTGACTATTTTGAACCCATGCGGCTTCAAATTCTGGGCAACGTGGAGGTCAGCTACCTGCAAAAGAAAACGCCCCAGGAGCGCACCGCCATTTTTGACCAGCTTTTCTCCTACAAGCCCCCTGCCCTGCTGATTGCCCGGAATTTCCCGGTGGATGATCAGTGCCTGGAAATGGCCAAAAAGCATTCCATCACCCTTCTGCGCTCCGCTGAGGCCACCGCCACCCTGGCTTCCAACATCATCACCTATCTGAAATCCGCCCTGGCACCCCGCATCACCCGGCACGGCGTTTTGGTGGAGGTTTACGGCGAGGGGCTTCTGCTCATGGGCGACAGCGGCGTGGGCAAAAGCGAGACCGCCCTGGAGCTTCTGAAGCGGGGCCACCGGCTCATTGCCGACGACGCGGTGGAAATCCGCAAGGTCTCCGAAAATTCTCTGATCGGAACCGCACCGGAGCTGATTCGCAATTATATCGAGCTGCGGGGCATCGGCATTGTGAATGTGGCAAAGCTCTTCGGCATGGGCTCCGTCCGCACGGAAAATGAGATCAACCTGGTGGTCAACATCGTCCCCTGGAACACCCAGGAGGCCTATGACCGGCTTGGCCTGGAGGATCAGTACATGGATATTCTGGGGGTCAAGGTGCCCATGAATACCATTCCCGTCACCGCAGGGCGGAACCTGGCCGTGATTTTGGAGGTGGCCGCCATGAACAACCGCCAGAGAAAGCTGGGCTACAACGCCGCCCAGGAATTCTCCGATCAGATCGACCGTCACTTTGAAATGAACGCGGGGCGGAAGTAAATGAAAGAATTCACCATTGGAACCAACGATGCCGGGCAGCGGCTGGACCGGTTTCTGGCCAAGGCCGTTCCCCTGCTCCCCGCTTCCCTGGCCCAGAAATACATCCGCATCAAGCGAATCAAGCTGAACGGCGGCCGGGCGGAACGGGATACCCGGCTCCAGGCGGGAGACCTGCTCCAGCTCTACATCAATGATGAATTTTTCGACAAGCCTAGGGAGGACAATGCCTTTCTCACCGTGGCCTCCCCCAAGCTGACCATCGTCTATGAGGATGAGCACATCCTCCTGGCAGACAAGCGGCCCGGTCTGGCGGTGCACCCTCACGACGGCGCGGAATACGGCCGCACCCTCATCGATCATATTCAGGCCTACCTCTACCAGAAGCACGAGTGGAATCCCCGAATGGAAAACGCCTTCACCCCCGCCCTGTGCAACCGCATCGACCGGAACACCGGCGGCATCGTCATCGCTGCGAAAACCGCCGAGGCACTGCGAGTGATGAATCAGAAGATCAAGGACCGGGAGCTGGACAAGCGGTATCTGGCCATCGTGGAGGGCACGCCGAAGCCAAAGGACGGCAGCCTGAAAGGATACCTGTTTAAGGATGCCAAAAAGAACCGGGTGTTTGTCACGGACAGCCCGCAGCCCGGCTCCAAAAGCTGCCAGACGAACTACCGCACCCTGGCCAGCGCCAACGGATTATCCCTGGTGGAATGCGAGCTGGTCACCGGCAGAACCCACCAAATCCGCGCCCAGTTCGCCCATGCCGGCCACCCCCTGCTGGGGGACGGCAAATACGGCAAGCTGGACAAGCGCTTCGACCGGAATTACCAGGCGCTGTACTCCTACCGGCTCACCTTTGCCTTTACCACCGACGCGGGCTCCCTGGACTACCTGAACGGAAAAAGCTTTCAGGTGGAGCATGTGGACTTCGTGGCGGAATATTTCCCCAATGTGAAGATTTAGAAAGGACGCCCATGAACGTTTTTATCACCAGCAGCCCCTATCTGGACGGGGCGGACCGGGCCATTCTGAACCCGGAGAACCATTTTCTTGACAATCTGCGTCAGGCCCTGCCTCCTTTCCCCCGGGCGCTGTTCATCGCCTCCGACCCGGAGCGGCATGATCTGACCTGTTCTTTTGGAATGGATACCACCATTGCCTTTTCCCAGGCGGGCATTATATTCAGCTCCTACGCCGTGCTGGACGGCAGCAATGCAGACCAAGCCGCCGAGTTGGTGGCAAACAGTGATTTCCTCATCCTGGCCGGCGGCCACGTGCCCACCCAGAACGCTTTTTTCCAGGAGATCGGCCTGAGAGAAATCCTGGAGGACTTCCCTGGCACCGTCATGGGCATCAGTGCCGGCTCCATGAACCTGGCGGACATGGTTTATGTCCAGCCGGAGGAAGAGGGCGAGGGCGTCGATCCTGACTTTGAACGCTTTGCCCCGGGGCTGGGCCTGACCGATGTGAACATCCTGCCCCATTACCAAAAGGTGAAAGACAATATGCTGGATGGGCTTCGGCTCTTTGAGGATATCACCTATGCCGACAGTGAGGGCCATTCCTTTTTTGCCCTGCCCGACGGCAGCTATTTCTTCCAGGACGAGGAACAGCTGCTGCTCTTCGGCGAGGCCTACCTCCTGCGAAACGGAGAGCTTTCCCAGCTCACCCGCTCCGGCGACTGCCTAGATATGGCAGACCTCCAGTAAGCCATCCCCAGTTTCCCAGGCTCCCACGAATTCCCCTCTCCCCGGGAAACCGGGGAGAATTCTTTTTTTGATATATTTTGCTTGACATATCCCCCCTGTGGTGCTATAATAGCCCCCGTGGTGATTAGCTCACCGAGATGAAATGGGCCTTTAGCTCAGTTGGTCAGAGCCTCCGGCTCATAACCGGATAGTCCCGGGTTCGAGTCCCTGAAGGCCCACCAGTTTATTCAGGTTTACACCTTTTTCATATAGGGGTATAGCTCAATTGGTAGAGCGGCGGTCTCCAAAACCGTAGGCTCAGGGTTCAAGTCCTTGTGCCCCTGCCACTTTTCACAGAAAGTCGTCCGATTTAGGGCGACTTTTTTGTTATATATAAACAAAAATCCAGCAATAACTAAACAGTCGTTCGATGGTCTCCGTTTGCATTTCCCTCTCTTTCCCTCCCTTTCCCGATCAATCTGTAATACGAATTGTAATAAACATTGTAATATTACAATCTCGTCCGACCCCCTTTGTGGTACACCTATTGCAGATTATTACATACCAAGATTGAAAGGAGAATTATCATGGGAGACAAGCAACGGAGAAATTACGGGTCGGGGTCTATCTCTCAACGCAAGGATGGAACATGGACTGCCAGAATGATTATAGGAACGAACGAGGCTGGCAAACCACGCATCAAAGCTTTCTACGGAAAGTCAGAGCGAGAAGTCAAGAAGAAGATGAAGGAGTTCGAGAAAGAACTTCACAAGAACGACGGAACGGTTGTCCAAAAGAATACCATTGAAGCCTATCTAAACATTGAATTTGAAGAGACTGATGAGTTGAGCGGAACCGAACGTGGATCCGGTGGATTTGGTCACAGCGGAACATAAGAAATATGTCAATCGTAAATATTGCATCAATAATATCAAGTAACAGTATTCTGAGAAATCCGAATCAGGCAGCGGTATTACTTATACTTGGTATATTACTTATCGCGCTTCTTTCCTCTAATTTGGGAGAAGACAACTGGAGCTTCGTCGAAGATGAGTAAGTACGGGGAGGGAAACCTCCCCTTTCTGTCTCTATTACGTCCAAATGTATAGCGTTTTGCAATACATATTCAAAGAGCTTACAATGCATAAACGCTCCAGGCCAAAAAAACTGGAGCGTTGGTTGTTTATCCGTTCAAAATTGCCTTCAAATCCTGTTCCGGAGTGGTGGTGGGGTGAATGTCGAAGTGCTCAACCAGATATGCCGCCACATTGGGGGACAGGAAGGCGGGCAGCGTGGGGCCGAGGTAGATATTTTTGATGCCCAGATGGAGCAGGGTCAACAGGATGCACACCGCCTTCTGCTCGTACCAGGACAGCACCAGGGTCAGAGGCAGGTCATTGACACCGCAGCCAAAGGCCTCCGCCAGGGCCACCGCCACCTTGATGGCGCTGTAGGCATCGTTGCACTGGCCCATGTCCATGATCCGGGGCAGGCCGCCGAGGCTGCCTAAATCCAGATCGTTGAAGCGGTACTTGCCGCAGGCCAGGGTCAGCACCGCCGTGTCCGCCGGAGTCATTTTCACAAACTCGGTGTAGTAATTCCGTCCGGCCCGGGCACCGTCGCAGCCGCCCACCAGGAAAATGTGCTTCAACGTGCCGGATTTTACCGCACTGATGACCGTATCCGCCACAGACAGAACGGTGTTATGACCGAAGCCGGTGGTGACGGCTGTCCCGCCATTGATGCCGGGGAAGGTGCGGTCCGTATCAAAGCCCCCCAGCTCCAATGCCTTTTCGATGACAGGGGTGAAATCTTTCTCCGTCCCGATGTGCTTCATGCCCGGGAAGGACACCACCTCGGTGGTGAACACCCGGTCGGCATAGCTGGCTTTCGGGGGCATCAGGCAGTTGGTGGTGAAGAGAATGGGCGCGGGCAGATTTGCAAATTCCTTCTGCTGGTTCTGCCATGCGGTGCCGAAATTGCCCTTGAGATGGGCATACTTTTTAAGCAAGGGGTAAGCGTGGGCGGGGAGCATTTCTCCATGGGTATAGACGTTGATGCCCTTTCCCTCTGTCTGCTCCAGCAGGAGCTGTAAATCACGCAGATCGTGTCCGGTGATGACGATAAAGGGGCCTTTCTCCACCGTCAAAGGTACGGTGGTGGGCACGGGATGGCCGTAGGTTTCGGTGTTGGCCTTGTCCAAAAGCGCCATGCACTTGAGGTTCACCTGCCCCACCTTCATGACCATGGGCAGCAACTCCTCCATACCCCAGTCCTCGCCAATGGCAAAGAGGCCTTCATAGAAGAAGCGGTTCACTTCCTCGTCGGTATAGCCCAGCACCATGGCGTGATAGGCGTAGGCCGCCATGCCCCGCAGGCCGAAAAGAATCAGGGATTTGAGAGAACGGATGTCCTCGTCCGCCTCCCAGAGATTACTCATGTCGTATTCGTCGGTTCTGCCGCAGGGAGATGCACAGGCGCTGCAATTGGGGGTCAGCGCTGCCTTTTCCCGGCGGACGATGTCAATCTGCCGGCAGACGGTTTCCTCATTGAAATTCACGTTGGTCAGGGTGGTGAACAGTCCCTCGATTACCGCCCGGTGGGTGGAGGTGGTGGGGGTGTTGGTGTCCGCCGCCCGGGCCAGGCCGATCAAGGCCCCGGTGAGCTGATCCTGCAAATTGGCCACGGCTGCACTTTTTCCGCAGACACCGGCTTTCCCGACGCAGCCGCTGCATCCGGCGGTCTGCTCGCACTGATAACAAAACATTGTGTGATTCATTCTGTTTTCTCCTTTATTTTCTGTCCAGAATTCGTCCGTCGGTGGAAATGGTCACCACGTTGCAGGGAATGGACTTGCCGCTAAGCTGCAACGCCCTTTTCACCGCATTCTCCATGCCGCCGCAGCAGGGCACCTCCATCCGCACCACAGTAATGGAGCGAATATGGTTATTTTTGAAGATTTCTGTCAATTTCTCGGCATAATCCACGCTGTCCAGCTTGGGGCAGCCCACCAGGGTAATCCGCCCTTTGATGAACGCCTGATGGAAATTGCCATAGGCGTAGGCGGTGCAGTCGGCGGCTACCAGCACATCGGCACCATCAAACCAGGGTGCGTTTACGGGAGCCAGCTTGATCTGCACCGGCCACTGGCGCAGCTGGGAAGCCGGTGTCTGGCAGATGGAAGCAGGCACCTCTTCCCGATGAATGGCCTTGGCAGCGGTGCCGGGGCAGCCGCAGGGCAGGGTTTCTTCTTTCTTTGCTTTCGCCGCCAGCACGGCGGCTTCATCATAGGCAGCGGCCTCCCGCACCACAAAGGAGATGGCCCCCGTGGGACAGGCGGGCAGGCAGTCCCCAAGGCCGTCACAGTAATCGTCCCGCATCAGCTGGGCTTTGCCGTCCACCATGGCGATGGCACCCTCGTGGCAAGCCGCCGCACAGGCGCCGCAGCCATTGCATTTGGCTTCGTCTATTTGAATGATTTTGCGAATCATATGGATTCCTCCTATTAGGCGCCTCTAAAAACTACCCTTTTGCGGTTTTTAGTGGTCGCCTGTTGACTTGATGACATCAGTTTACTATACTAAGAGAAAAATGTATGTTGGATTTCCAACAAAGGAGTATTCTATGGAAGAATATTTTGATATTATGAGCCAATGTCCCCTGTTTGCCGGAATTTCCCAGGAGGAACTGAAGTCCATGTTAAGCTGCCTGGACGGAAAAATCATCCAAACGCCCAAAGGAAGTCCGGTGTTTCTGGAAGGCGAGCCTGCTACATTTGTGGGTGTGGTGCTCTCCGGCAAGGTTCAGATTCTGCGAACCGACTTTTACGGAAACCGCAGTGTGCTGACGGTGGTGTCCCCCGGCGGACTGTTCGGGGAGGCCTTCGCCTGTGCGGGGGTGGAAACCCTGCCAGTCAGTGCCATGGCCCTGGAATGCGCCGTGGTGCTGCTGCTGGACTGCAAACGGGTGCTGACAAGCTGCCCCAACGCCTGCCCTTTCCACAGTAATCTGGTACGGAATCTCCTCCGGGGCATTGCCCAGAAAAATCTGATCCTCACCCAAAAAATCCGCTGCATGTCCCAGAAAACCACCCAGGAAAAGCTGATGGAATTCCTTTTGGAGCAGGCAAAGCAGCATGGCAGCGGGGAATTCGTCATCCCCTATGACCGGCAGGCCCTGGCGGACTATCTGGGGGTGGAACGCAGTGCCATGTCGGCGGAAATCAGCAAGCTGAAAAAGGCAGGGCGAATCGATTGCAGCGGCTCCCGGTTCCGGGTGCTGATTCCGAATATGTAGTTCACAGCAGCTGCAATTGAACCAAAAGGCACAAATCGATCAGCGCGGTGATGCTGGAGATCAGTCACTTTTTCGTTCAGGATGCAAAGTTGGGGATCAAATCAAGCTTCAAACAGTTCCATGATGCCTTTCTTAATGCCAGCGGTGATTTCCTTAATGCGTTCTTTATTGGATTGTTTTTCGGACATGGGCAACTCCTTTCGAATTATTTGAATTGTATGTTAAATTTCGTGCAATGTATTGATTTTATCGTGCAAGCATCATATAATATAGGCAAGAAAGGGGATGAAGAAAATGGCAAGCACAACAACCAATATCAGTATTCGGATGGACAGTAACCTGAAAGCACAGGCGGAAGCTCTGTTCAGCGAGCTGGGTATGAATCTGACAACCGCATTCAACATCTTTGTCCGTCAGTCCCTCCGGGAGGGTGGGATTCCCTTTGAAATTTCTCTGAATCAGCCCAACAAGGAAACGGTTTCCGCAATGCTGGAAGCAGAAAGGATTGCGAAAGACCCCACCGTGAAAGGATATTCTGATCTGGATGAGCTGTTCGCAGACCTGAAGGCATGAGAAAAACAAAGTATATCGTCAAGCCTACCACGCAGTTCAAGAAAGACTACAAGCTGGCGATGAAACGCGGTTTGAAGATGGAACTATTGGAAGATGTGATCGCCGCCCTGGCGATGGACGAACCGCTCCCTGAAAAGAACAAAGACCACGCCCTGACTGGGAACTGGGTAGGACACCGTGAATGTCATATTCAACCGGACTGGCTGCTGGTCTATCGTATTGAGGACGATGTCCTTGTGCTGACCCTGTCCCGCACAGGAACGCACAGTGACTTATTTGGCAAATGAGAGATACCAACCTATGAATGAGAAACCTGTAGGTTAGTTTTCTCAATGCTCAGGTTCCTGCTCCTTTTCCGGTTCCGTTTAGAATGGTTGGTGTATCATGCGCCCGTTGACTATGTAACCCTGCTGCTCCACGGGGATATCCGAGTGATTGGGTTCTGTTTGAAATACGGGATGATGTTTCCTTTGATGGTCAAGCCAGTGCTGATGGATTTTGTTTTTCTTTCGCCAAGGTTATCTTTCCAGCTGAGTAACGTACCGATAAGAAAAACATCCAACCATAACAGGGAGGGGTCCTTTTTCCCATTGGCAACCCGAAAATTTATGATTGAGCTGTGCGGCGGGGGCAAGCCACCCGACCGGTATCGCCTGAAGTGGATGGCATTTTACTCAACGGGAGCCCATCGGCGCAATGCAAATTTCAGGCAAGGAAATGTAAGATTGGCTCCGTTATTTCCAAGCCAATGATGATATAATAGAGGAAAAATTTCGGAGGCAGTATTATGGGAGCTTTGTTTTCGCCCGATTCCAAATTCATGCAGGCCATGGGACGGATTGGAGATTTGGCGGTGCTGAATCTGCTGTTTCTGGTCAGCTGCATTCCCCTGATTACGGTGGGGGCAGCCAGTGCGGCGCTGTATACGGTCTGCTTCCGAATGGGGACGGACCGGGAGCAGGGGCTTGTGAGAAGCTATTTTCAGGCTTTCCGGGAGAATTTCAAGCAGGGTACGATTGTATGGCTGGTGCTGGCGCTGTTCCTTGCCGCCGGGGTTCTGAATACGCTTCTGTTTTACGCTCTGGAGGGCATGCTGCATTTCCTCTTTCTGCTCACGGCGGTGCTGCTGGTGCTGGCGGTTCTGATGTTCAGCTATGCCTTTCCCCTGATGAGCCAATTTTCCAACGACACACGCTCCACCCTGAAAAATTCCCTTTTCCTCAGCCTGGGCTACCTGCCCCGCTCCCTGCTGGTTGCAGCGCTGAACGTTTTTCCCCTGATGCTGGCTCTGCTGGACCTGAATCTCTTTCTGCAAGTGGGTTTTTTGTGGATTTTCCTCTATTTTTCCTCAGCCGCGTATCTCAATAGCCTCCTGCTGAAAAAGGTGTTCGCCCAATATATGTAAGAAAATGCCCCGCACGTTCTGTGCGGGGCATTTCTGCTGAGGGAAGAGAAAAGTGAAATGAAGAATTAGTATAAGTATAGCGGAAGTGCATCACTTTGAAAAGGGCTAGAAATGCATCTTCTTGTCTTTCGTTGTACTTTTGCAGATAGAATGGCATTGAGAGGCAAAAAGGCATGCCCATTTGATTCAGCAGTCAGATAAATTGGAATTTGGCGGGTTCGTTGGATGGGATGTCTTCCAACGTGTTCGTAGGGAACGGATTTATCCGTTCCGAAACGTCAGTTACCCCCCATGGTTTATTGGATGGTAAAGGGTCCCAATTTTCAACATTTTTCCATTCAACGTGCGCCTCATAAAAACGTTACCGGGCGGAACGGATAAATCCGTTCCCTACGAAACATCTCTGCAAATTCCAATTTATCAGGATACAGGGCAAAAATCTGTGAAGAAATCATTTAAAGGAAAGTACGAACCTCGCTTCGGAATCTTTATGCAGCCTTAACACGGCATGAAATACTCTTTTACCCTCTTTACCACATCCGGAGTATGATTAAAACCAAATAAAGAGGTGTAAAGGAGTATGGACCTATGGGCGTGATTTTGCTCCGGAAGAAAAAACTGACTTCCTTTCAGGTCATCATCCTGGGCTTTTTCGGCGTGATCATCATCGGAACGCTCCTGCTGATGCTGCCCCTGTCCAGCAGGGACGGACGCATGACACCGTTTCTGGATGCGCTGTTCACATCCACCTCAGCGGTGTGCGTGACCGGTCTGGTGCTTCATGATACAGCGACCTATTGGTCCATGTTCGGTCAGCTTGTGATTCTGATTCTGATTCAGATTGGCGGGATGGGCGTCATCACCGTGGCTGCGGCCTTTGCCATGATCTCCGGGCGGAAAATCTCCCTGATGCAGCGCAGCACCATGCAGGAGGCCATCTCCGCTCCGAAGGTGGGCGGAATTGTTCGCCTGACCAGCTTCATCATCAAAACGACGCTGCTCATTGAATTGCTGGGCGCCGCCGTCATGGCGCCGGTGTTTTGCCGGGATTTCGGAGTGAAAGGGCTGTGGATGGCCCTTTTCCATGCCATCTCCGCTTTCTGCAACGCGGGATTCGACCTGATGGGAGTGCGCGCCCCCTTTTCCTCCCTGACCAGCTTTTCTGCACAGCCGGTGATCAATCTGGTTATTATGCTCCTGATTATCATGGGCGGCATTGGATTTTTGACCTGGGACGACATTCAAAGCAACCGCCTGCATGTTCGCCAATACCGGATGCAGAGCAAGATCATCCTGAGCACCACGGCCTTTTTGCTGGCGGTTCCCGCTGTCTACCTTTTCTGCTTCGAGTTCAATACGCTTCCCTGGAAGCAGCGGATTCTGGCCTCTTTGTTTCAGGCCGTCACCCCCAGAACGGCGGGCTTTAACACCGTGGATATGACCTCCCTCAGCGAGCCCGGGCAATGCATCACCATGGTTTTGATGCTCATCGGCGGCAGCCCCGGCTCCACCGCCGGCGGCATGAAAACCACCACCGTGGCCGTGCTGTTTGCCACGGCCATCGCCACCTTCCGGCGTCAGGAATCCGCCCATTTCTTTGGCCGCCGGGTGGAGGACGACGTGGTCAAAAACGCCGCCACCATCCTGATGATGTATCTGGCGCTGTTCTTTCTGGGCGGATTGGCAATTAGTATGCTTGAGGGGCTGCCGGTGCTGACCTGCCTGTTTGAAGCAGCTTCCGCAGTGGGCACCGTGGGCCTGTCCCTGGGGATTACCGCCGGCCTTGGGATCATTTCCAAGCTGATTCTCATTCTTCTCATGTTTTGCGGACGGGTGGGCGGATTGACGCTGATTTTTGCCGCCCTGTCCGGCACACGGAAGAATGTATCGAAATTCCCCCGGGAAAAAGTCACCGTGGGATGAAAGGAGAAAAACATGAAATCCATTCTTTTAATCGGCCTGGGCCGCTTTGGAAAGCACGTTGCCATACACCTGAACAATCTGGGCCATCAGGTAATGGCCGTGGACAACTCCGAGGAACGGGTGGAGGCGGTGCTGCCCTTTGTGACCAACGCCCAGATCGGCGACAGCACCAATGGGGACTTTTTGGAATCCCTGGGAATCCGCAACTTTGATGTGTGCATTGTGACCATCGGCAATGATTTCCAGAGCTCCCTGGAAACCACCTCTCTGCTGAAAGAGCTGGGTGCCAAAATGGTGGTATCCCGAGCAGCCAGGGATGTGCAGGAAAAATTCCTGCTCCGCAATGGGGCGGATGAGGTGGTCTATCCGGAAAAGCAGCTGGCCAAGTGGACGGCCATCCGTTACAGCGCCGACCACATTCTTGATTACATCGAGCTTGACAGCGATCACGCCATGTTTGAGATTCCCGTACCGGAAAATTGGGCAGGCCGCTCCATCGGGCAGCTTGACATTCGGAGAAAATACAACATCAACATCATTGGGGTCAAGAAATGCGGAAAGCTGGAGCTGTCCCTCTCTCCGGAGATGGTTCTGGCCGCGGGAGAAACCATGCTGGTTCTCGGGAGGAACAAGGATTTGCAGAAGTGCTTCCATATCTGAATGCGTCCCCCATTTTAGCGACAGGTGGTAGAAATATGCTGGATTTGTTGTTGATTACAGTCATGGCAGCGGTGGTCACCTTTGGGTGGTTCCTGATGCGAAAGCTGGATAACGCCCTGGAGCACGTCCGCCAGGAGGAGGCGGCTTTGGATTCAGGCCGGAAGAATGCCCTGCGAATCGGCCTGTCGGACCCGCTGGTGGCGGACAGCCTTTCCGGCGCGCTGGAGCAGCACTCCTCGGTGGCGGTTTCTCTTTTCAGCGGAACGGAGACGGAATTGCTGAAAAGCTTCCGCGCGCACAGGCTGGATATGGTCTTCCTGCCGGAGGACGCGCCGGTCCCGGAACAGCTGCTGGACCATGTGAAAGAGGTCTCGCTGGAGCATACCCCCGTCCTGCTGCGGCAGGGAGGTCTGCAAATTGAACCGATTACAAAAGGCCATATCCATCAGAAAATCATCTGGGCAGAGGGAGAACTCCCCCCGGCTGCCAGTCAGCTCATCCAATCTTTGCAGCGTGACCATTCCGCGTTGGATGCACATACAATGCGATAGCATTCCAAAGCAAAAGATGATATAATATCGCCGGACGATTCGTAGGGAATGCTGACAGATATCAATTATCTGATCGCCTTTATCATCTTGGAGGAACAGCAATGGGAAAACCCAGGCATGAAGCAGACCGGTTTCTGCAGGCCATTCAAAAGAGTCCATCCGGCGAAAAGCGAGGCAGGCTGAAAATCTTTTTTGGCTACGCCCCTGGGGTGGGAAAAACCTATGCCATGCTGCTGGCGGCACATCAGGCGAAAGAACGGGGAACAGATGTGGTGGTCGGGTATATTGAATCCCACGCCAGGCCGCAGACCGCAGCTCTGGTGGGCGACCTGGAGCTGCTCCCAGGGAAGCAGAAGAATGCTTTCCGGGAATTTGACATTGACGCCGCCCTGAAGCGGAAGCCCCAGCTGATCCTGGTGGACGAGCTGGCCCACAGCAACGGAGAGGGCCGCCGCCACGCCAAGCGCTATCAGGATGTGCAGGAGCTGCTGAATGCGGGGATTGATGTTTACACCACGGTGAATGTCCAGCATATCGAAAGTCTGAATGATACCGTTGCCTCCATCACCGGTGTGCTGGAGCAGGAGCGCATTCCGGATTCCGTGTTCGACCAGGCCGATCAGGTGGAGCTGGTGGACATTGAGCCGGCAGAGCTGTTGGAGCGTCTGAACGGTGGGCATATCTATCAGCAGGGGCAGGCTGGCGGCGGTTTCTTTACCGTGGAAAATCTCACGGCGTTACGGGAGCTTGCATTGCGTCGGTGTGCGGACCGGGTGAATCTTCTCACCGAAAGCGCCAGGCTCCAAAGCCAGAGCGACTATCACACGGACGAGCATATCCTGGTCTGCCTGTCCTCTTCCCCATCCAACGGGAAAATTATCCGTACCGCGGCGAGAATGGCAAGGGCCTTCCGCGGGAGCTTTACCGCTCTGTTTGTGGAAACCCCCGATTTCTCCGCCATGGGTGAGGCGGACAGGAACCGCCTCCGGGAGAATATTCACCTGGCCCAGCAGCTGGGAGCCGCCGTTGAGACCACCTATGGGGATGATGTGCCCTATCAGATTGCGGAGTTTGCCCGGCTTTCCGGCGTTTCCAAAATCGTCATTGGCCGCAGCACCGTCACAAGGAGAAGCTTTTTCAGCAAACCAACCTTGACAGAGCGGCTGATTGCGGACGCCCCCAATTTGGACATCCATGTGATTCCGGATGCCAGTGTGGGGAATACCTATCCGGAGCGGCGGGTCAGAGCGCTCCCCAGGGATGTGATGCCCCTGCGGGACATTGTCAAGAGCGTCCTTGTGCTGCTGGCCGCCACGCTGATCGGATATGTGTTTTATGCGCTGGGCTTTTCCGAGACCAATATCGTGTCGCTGTATATCTTTGGCGTTCTGGTGATTTCGGTGATCACAACCAATCGCTTTTGTGCGGCAGCCGCTTCCATTGTCAGCGTGCTGATCTTCAATTTCTTCTTCACCGTGCCGCGCCTCACCTTTCACTTTCACGACCCGAACTACTGGATGACCTTTCTCATCATGTTTATGGTGGCACTTCTCACCGGGTCCCTGGCCACCCGCCTGAAGGACAACGCAAAGCAATCCGCCCACGCGGCCTTTCGGACGAAAATTCTGTTTGAAACCAACCAGCTGCTGCAAAAGGAGACCGACGAGCAGTCCGTCATGAATGCCACCGCAGGGCAGCTCCTGAAGCTATTAAAGCGGGATTTTGTGATTTATCTGTCGGATGGTCACGGGCTTACCGCTCCCAGCATCTTCCGGGCGCCGGACAGCGACCGGAGCGACCTGACCTCCGAAAACGAAAAGGCAGTTGCACAGTGGGTGCTCCGGAACAACAAACACGCCGGTGCCACCACCGACACCCTGTCCAATGCCAAATGTCTGTATCTGGCCATTCGGGTCAATCAGCAGGTCTATGGTGTTGTGGGCATCGCCATGAACGATATCCCGCTGGATTCCTTTGAAAACAGCGTTTTACTCTCCATTCTCGGAGAGTGTGCCCTGGCCCTGGAAAACATTAAAAATGCCCGGGAAAAAGAAGAAGCTGCCATTCTTGCCAAGAATGAGCAGCTGCGGGCGAATCTGCTGCGGGCCATCTCCCATGACCTGCGGACACCGCTGACCTCCATTTCCGGAAATGCAGGCAATCTGCTGGCCAACCATCAGAAGATGGACGAACAGACCCAGCTGCGTGCCTTTTCGGACATCTACGACGACTCCATCTGGCTCATCGACCTGGTGGAGAATCTGCTGGCCGTCACCAGAATCGAAGACGGCCAGATGCACCTGACCCAATCCGTTGAGCTGATGGATGAGGTGATTACAGAGGCCCTGCGGCACTGCAGCCGGAAAGGTAAGGAACACACCATCCGGGTCCGTTCTTCGGAAGAGCTGATCCTGGCCCGCATCGACGCCAAGCTGATTGTGCAGGTCCTCATCAATCTGGTGAACAATGCCATTAAATACACGCCGGATGGCTCTGTGATTGAGATTTACACGGAGAAAAAGGGGAAGCAGGTCATTGTATCCGTTTCCGATAACGGCCCGGGCATTCCGGACCAGCAGAAGCCCCAGGTTTTTGAGATGTTTTACACCGGGGCAAATAAAATCGCCGACAGCCGCAGAAGCCTGGGGTTGGGACTGTCGCTGTGCAAATCCATTGTCACCGCCCACGGGGGAACCATCTGCGTGACGGATAACCATCCGAAAGGCGCCGTTTTTACATTTACACTACCAGCCGGGGAGGTTGAACTGCATGAATAAACCGCTGATCTTGGTCGTGGAGGATGACGCGCCTGTACGAAACCTGATTACCACCACCCTAAAGACAAACGACTACCGTTTTCTGGTGGCGGCAAACGGAGAGGCAGCCATTTTGGAAGCGTCCTCCCACAACCCGGATATTGTATTGCTGGACCTGGGTCTGCCGGATATGGACGGGGTGCAGGTGATTCAGAAAATCCGCACCTGGTCCAATCTTCCCATCATCGTCATCAGCGCCCGCAGCGAGGATAACGATAAAATTGAAGCACTGGACGCAGGTGCGGATGATTACCTGACCAAGCCCTTTTCCGTGGAGGAGCTGCTGGCACGGCTCCGGGTCACCCAGCGGAGGCTGTCCTATATGACGGCGGAGATGCTGGCCGCCAATTCTGTCTTTGTCAACGGGAAGCTGAGGGTGGACTATGCCGGAGGCTGCGCGTATCTGGACGGACAGGAGCTGCACCTGACCCCCATCGAGTATAAGCTGCTGTGCCTGCTGTCGAAGAATGTGGGCAAGGTGCTGACCCACACCTTTATCACCCAGAACATCTGGGGCCGGAGCTGGGATAATGATGTGGCATCCCTGCGGGTCTTCATGGCGACCCTGCGAAAAAAGCTGGAGCCCACGGAGGATTCCCCGGAGTATATCCAGACCCATATCGGCGTCGGCTACCGCATGGTGCGGGTGGACTAGCCGGTGTACATCTTTTCCCCTCTTTCCTTTTTGCCGCAGTTTTTCTTCTTCTGCTATTCCATTGGAAACATGGTCATAGAATGGATTTCCGGTCAGCGCGGTAGTCCCTCCGGCAAAGGTGAATCAGCAGTTCCTCCGTGGACGAGGCGAAGGCCATGGCGCAGACGGCCCAACAGTAGCCCACACCTGGGAAGACCGCAAGCACATAGGGCAGCAGAAACACCGCCGCCCCGGTCAGCTTGTTCAGCCAGGTATGCAGGGAGGAAAAGCGATGATATTTGATTGCCGCCGCAGCATAGGCGGCCAGCCGCACAAGGATAATGACCGCCACGGCATACCAGATTTCCACAGGCAGCCTCTTCCACAAAACCGGGAAAAGCCGGAGCAGCAAAACGCCGTAAAAGAGTAGGTCCGCCATGCTGTCCAGCCTGGCGCCGAACTCGCTGGCCGTCTTCGTTTTTCGCGCCAGCCAGCCATCCATGGCATCCGTCAGGCCGGTAAGGGTGTAAACCGCGAGAAAACCCGCAGTTTGCAGCGGCAGAAACAGCAGAACGGCCGAGGCGGCGATTCGCAGGGCGGTTACGGTATCGGCGATATTCCATTGGTGTTCTTTTTTTTCTCTCTTTTTCATGGGTTTTCCGCCTTGGTTTGAATATGAATGGTTCCTTTTCCGTGGCGCGCCTCCACAACCACTGTGTAAACACCGTCCTGCCGGATGTTTACGGCAAAATCGGTGGTTTCTTTCCCGTTCCCACGATAAATGGAGGTCCCGTCCGGCGCTTTGATCTCCATGTACAGTTCACCCTTTGCCGTTTCAAATTGGATTTGAAGAACATCCCCCTCCTGCAGCTCCAATGTGTGCAGATCGGTTCCGTTCATCTTCTCAATGTCCAGCAAATAGGCGTCCGGATTCTTGACGCGGCTGCCGGTGAAGCCCTCCTGATTGTAACCAAGCAGGAACGCGGCAGCCCCAGCCAAAACCAGCGCCGCCATCACCCAGGGCAGCGCCGCCCGAAGAAAATGAATGACTGCTTTCATGTCATACCCCCCCAGTTTTCTCTATTCTACCAAAAATCTCAGGCGGTGGATAGTTGGTTTTTGCAGCTGTATGTGTCCGTTTTATAGATATGGCACTGACTGTCCGTCAAATGCTTCACTCGGTTACCGCTTTACTCCGCTTTATTGTGCTTTTGCGAATGAACGGTATTTGTTCGTAGGGAACGCATTCATGCGTTCCGAAGAGTTCATGAACCACCAGGGTTCAACGAATCGTAGAACGATGCTTTTTGCGTAGGGAATGCATTTATGCATTCCGCATCGGTAACGTTTTTATCGGGGCATATTGAATGGATCATTGTTGAAAAAATTGGAACCCGTTACCAACCAACGAACCACGGATGTTCACCCACGTTTCGGAACGGATGAATCCGTTCCCTACGCAAAACACAACTTTTTTCGATTCAATAACCCCCCGGTGATTTGCGGCCAGGGCGGAATGCATAAATGCATTCCCTACGAAAATTCGGTAAACGCTCCTTATCCTGCTGAAAGCCAATAACCTGAATGCTTCCTAAACAAAACTCCATGGGCCGAAACCCATGGAGTTTTTGTGTAGTAAATGAATCAGAGCGCGGGAGGCGTCCAGACGGGGCCGCTGGAGCCGCCGCCGGAAGAGCTGCTGCCGGTATCTCCGCCGGTGCTGGGGGGAACGGGGGTGGTCCGGAGGGTGGAGGAAGCCACAAAGCCGGTGGTTTCGTCCTTGTCGTTCAGCCGCACCAGGCTCACCACGCCATCGTCCCAGAGGACGGTGAGCTTGGTGTTTGCGGAAAGCTGTTTGAGAGCCTTCCCCCGAAGCAGGTAATTGTCGAAGAGCTTGCAGTTATAACCCGCGTAGCCGTCCCAGCTTTCAAAGGGCTCTTCGCCCTCCCGCAGAACCCAGTTCTGGGGGACATAGGCGTAGGTCTCATCAATCAGAATGGTCACATAGCCCTCCACTTCCGGGGCGAAGCCCCCCTCTGCCACGATCTGAACCGTATCGCCCATCTGGAAATACAGCAGGATCAGCTTGGCGCCATCCACCCGGACCTGGGCGGGGCCGGTCTTCTCTTCCTCTTCCTCATCCTCGAAAACCACATTGGAAAGCAGGTTCAGCGTGTAATAGGCCATGGAGATGTCGCCGCCGTCCTGGGGTCCGGAGTAGCCGCCACCGCCGGAGGAGCCGGAGCTCTCTCCGCCGGAGCTGTACTGAACGGGATTCTTGCCGATCTTGTCCTTTTCCGCGAAATAGACCGGTGTTTTCTCTTCCTCTTCGGTTTCCTCCGTGGTTGGCTCCGTGGCGGTCTCGTCGGTCTCAGGGTCTTCCAGCTGGAGGGTCACCACATAGCAGTCCTCCAGCTCGTCCAGTACCCGCACTTTGGTGTTGGTCTGCAGCTGCTTTACCGGCTTGCCGCAGAGCTCGTAGCTTTCATAGAGGCTGGCATTGTACCGGGCATAGCCGATCCAGGGCTCATACTCCGGCTCCCCGGGGAAGCGGAGCAGCTGGGTTTCCATGGTGCCCGTGCCATACTCCGTTTCCACCAAAGAGTTCTTCTCGTCCAATTCCTCCGTCACCTCCACCTGCTCTCCCTGGGAGAGAAACCAGAGGATCGCGGGGATGCCGTCGGCCTGAATGACGCCGGTTTCCAGCTTGGGCCCCTTTGCGCTTTCCGCCGAAGCGGGAAGCGCCAGGGAGCAGCCAAGGGTCAGCGCCAGCAGAATTGCCATTGCTTTTTTCATGATTCGTTAACCTCCCTCTGCCGGTGTGTCAAGGTCGCCCATCAGCTCATGCACATATTTGTAGGCCGCGGTACCGGGCTTGTAGGTATCCCGGTTCTGCCAGGCGATGTAGCTGATGCTTCTGGTCACCAGGCCGCCGTACAGGGTGTACTGGTTGCCATCGGCGTCCTGCAGGATGATGTAGGGCCGCATGACAATATCCTTGCTGCATTCCTCCAGATCGAAGCCCACCAGCACGTTGGTGTACTGGGTCAGGCCGCCGCTGGTGCCGAACACCGGGTCGGCCACACCGCGCTTATAGGCGTAGTTGTGGTTGCCGCTGTTCAGGGTCAGGTCATCGCTGCCCAGGGTATCCGCCCACTGGACCACGGTGCCGTATTCCAGCATGGTGAAGCCCGCCAGGCCCTTGCCTTTCAGCGCGGACTTGTTGGCCTTGGTCATGGAGGTGATCATGCGGATGCCCCGCTTGCCGGAGACCCGGATGGAGCAGCCGGAGTACTGCAGCAGATCGGCAAATTCCGTGATCTCCGTCACAGTGGTACCGTCCTCGGAGCGGTTGATGCGGAAGACCCGCATGCCGATGGGATAATTGTCGTGGGTGCCTGCCGCGTTACCGGCGAGATAGGTGTAGGTGGTCAGCAGGTCACCGGATTCGGGCAGGTTCACATAACGTCCGCCAATTTCCTCGATGGGATAGCGTTCTCCGCCCACATCCACCTCGGTCTGGTCGTCGAAGTCGGGATTGCCGGTGAGGTCCAGATAGTTGGGGCTCTGCTTCACCGTAAACTTGGCCTCGGCCTCGCCGTCGGTGTAGACCAGCTTCAGCGTATGCTCGCCCAGCTCAAGGCTCTGGAGGAAGGCTGCCTGCAGGTCGATGGTGGTCTTGGGGGTGCTCTTAGTGAAGCCGGTGGTGAGCTCGGTGCCGTCCAGGATCACCTTGTCCAGCTTGTCCAGGCGGCCGTTGCCCACCAGGCGGAGGGCCTTGCCGCTGCCCCGGTTCCAGGTGGAGCCGCCTTCGATCTTGTAGTCCACCAGTTCTTTTTCCAGGCGCTCCAGCTTCTCGATCAGGTCATCCTCCACCAGGTCCTCCTGATGGTCGGTCAGATCGTCCAGTGCCTTTCTGGCGTCCTTGATCTTCTGCTCCGTGTCCGCGTCCACATCGGGCTCCACGTCATCGGGCAGATCTCTCAGCAGTTCCTCCACTTCCTTGACCTCGTCCAGAACATCCAGCAGCTCCTCCAGCTTATCCAGCTCGTCCTGGAGCTTCTGCTTTTCGGTTTGGTCGGTCGTGGGCTCCAGCAGGTCCTCCAGGATCCCGGTGAGCTCGTCCAGCGTCTTCCGGTCATCCTCGGTCACATTGTCCTTGGTGAGGTCCTTGACGGGATCGGTGATGGAGGAAATGGGCTTCATGATGACGGTGACGGTGGTCTCGTTGCCCGCCTTGTCGGTGGCCTTGAGGATGTAGGTTTTCTCCACATTGCCCGTCAGTTTCACGGAAGCGGTCTTCCCATCTTCGTTCAGAGTTACCGCAGCTCCGTTCAGGGTTACTGCATCCAGATAATCGTCGCTGACGGCGGCAGTCTGGGTGGTGTAGTAGGTCGCGCCGTTCTTCACGCCGGTGATGCTGGGCTTGGTGGTATCGAAGAGGATGGTGTTTGCCCGGAAGTAAGCCACATTCCCAGCGTTGTCCACCACCTTGAGGTACACATGGCGCTCGGTGCCGTCCTCCGGCGTGAGCTGGAAGCTGTCAGTGGTGTTCCACTCGGTGATGCTGCTGGGCTCCTGGGCCTGCTTGGTTGCAGCCCATGCAAGGTCCTTTACGCCGCTGCGGTCATCGCTGCCCGTGATCTCGGCGTTTACAGCCACATTCCGGTAGAGAACCACAGGTGTGAGAGCCATCTGGTCGGTTCCATCAAAGAAGATGCTGCCGGTGGGGGCGGTCTTATCCAGCTTGTAGTGCTCACTGGCCTGCTTGGAGATGGCGCCATCCGCACTGCGGACATAGAACTTCAAGTCTGCCTCACCCTCGGTGGTCACGGTAAGGGTGTCGAACCAGCTGCCATCGGCGGTGTTGGTCAAAGAGAGTTGGAGGCCTTCCTGAGCGGTGACCACGAAGTCCTGATTGGTCCATTCGTTCGTGCTGACGGTGTAGCTGCCGTCCTCACCCTTGGCCGCCGTGAAGCTGTTATAGATGCTGGCGGTGATTCCGGTGGGCTGCGTCAGGTAGTAGTTGCCGCTGTCGTCGCCCTGGATGCCGAAAGCTTCGGTGAACGAAATCGCAATGTCTTTCTTCTCTGCCACATCGGTAAAGTAAGGATTGCCATAGGTCAGCTCCACCTTATCGCCGGTCACCACACCAACGAGAGCGGGTGTGCCATCGAAGAGTGCTTCGCTTGTGCCGTTGTACTGCTTGTCCTGCACCGCAACGTCCACGGTCAGCTCCTTTTTGTTGACGGTGACTTTCGTCTCCAGCGGGACCTTTTCAAAGTTCACGGTGTCCTCGGGGGTAAAGGTCAGCTTGTAGCTGGTGGCGCCGCTGTCGGACACATGGGGCATGGTTTCGGGCTGGTCAAAGGCGAAGCTGCCGGGAAGCTCCTTGCCACCGAAGCTGGCCTTGAAGCCGGAGAGGTCGCAGCCGCTGAGCTTGGTACCATAGGTGATGGTCAGCGTTGCAGGAGTCACAGTGGGCTTTGCCTTGGCAATGCTGTAGCTTGCCGTGGCCTCTCCCTGGAAGTTGCCGTTACCGGTGACGGTGAGGGTGTAGCTTCCGGCGTTGGTGTTCTCAACGCCGCTTGCGTCATAGGTAACATTCAGGCCGTCGATCTTCACAGAGGTAATGCTCTGGCGCTGCGGATTTCCATTGTAGGTCAGCTGTGCGCCCAGGGTGATCTCTGCGTCCGCAATGCTCTTCTTGGCAATGCTCCAGGCCATGTCCTTGGTGCCGATGAAGTTGCCGTTGGCGGTGACGGTGAGGGTGTATTCTCCTGCGTTGGTGCCGGTGTTCTTGGAGACAGTGTAGGTAACCTCCAGGCCGCCCACCTTTACGGAAGCAATGCTCTGGGTCTGAAGCTTCCCGTTGTAGGTCAGTTCATCGCCCAGGGTGATCTCTGCGTCCGCAATGCTCTTCTTGGCAATGCTCCAGGCCATATCCTTGGTGCCGGTGAAGTTGCCGTTACCGGTGACAGTGAGCTTATAGGGTCCGGCGTTGGTGCCGGTGTTCTTGGAGACAGTGTAGGTCACATCCAGGCCGTCAATCTTCACGGATTCAACGCTCTGCTCCTGCTCTTCCCCGTTGTAGGTCAGTACAGCGTCCAGGGTGATGGTTGCACCCGCAATGCTCTTTTGGGCAATGGACGGCGTCAGCTTCACGGGGGCAGAGCTCAAGTGGTTGCTGTCGCCCTGGACCATATACCAGACTTCGTAGCCTCCGGCATCTTTTCCGGTGGGGATGGTCGTGGTGTATTCGCCATCTTCGGAAGTACTGTAGACCATGGTGCCATCGGTGGTAGTGCCCGCAGTCACCAGCTCCTGCGCCTGGCCATTGTAGGTCAAGCTGTTTGCCTTGGGGGCGGTGCCGGTGGCAGCATTGGCCTTTTCGATGGTGAAGTCCGCCGTGGCAGTGCCCTGGAAGTTGCCCTTGCCTTCGACTTTCACGGTGTACTCCCCTGCGTTCTTCAATTCCGTCACGGTATTGCCGTCGGCATCCTGATAGGATACCTGGTAGTCGCTGACGGTCAGGCCGTTCTCGCTTGTGACCTTATCGATCTGAGGCACCTGAGCGCTTCCGTCATAGGTGGCGGAGGAGGCTTTCAGGGTGAGCGTAGCCACCGTGGCGGGGGTGATGTTCGCCGTGGTAGAGGCAGGCTGACCAATGAGCTTATAGTTGTCCTTTGCAGAGCCGGAGAGCTCGAAGCCCTGGAAGCTGACTGTCTTTCCATTGCCCGCATTGGCAGTTTCAAAGCTGGCGGTGCCGGGGACGATGGTCAGCTTGTCGCCGTCATAGTTTGTGGACAGGCGGCCGAAGTTCATGATCGGCGCGTCCTTCGTTCCGTCGTAGACCTTATCGTCCACTGTCACATCAACGATGGAAATCTCCAGCGGATAGATGGTGGCGGTGGTGCTGGTCTGATTGCCGGTTTCTTTCAGGACGTAGTTTCCGGCGCTGTTGCCGGTGAGAACAGGGTTCGTAAACGCAACAGTCTTGTTCTGCCCGGCGTTTGCATCCTCAAATGCAGCTGTAACCGAGACGAACAGGTCATCGTCAGGGATGCGGTCGGTGATCTTCAAACCATTGTAGTCCAGCGTCACAGCCGTGGTGGCGTTGTAGTCCTTGTCCTTGGCGGTGATGCCGGAGAACGTGACCTTCTTGGGGCTGATGGTCAAATTGGTCGCAACAGGCCCTGTCGGCTGCACAAGATTGTAGTTCTTTGCGCTGCCATCGCCGTTATCAGTCAGCGACAGATCGTTGGGCAGGGTCACCTGGGTGTAGGTTCCCACATTTTTGCTGCTCAGCGTACCAATCAGCCCGTTATCACCCATATCAATGCCAACCGTATCGCCGGATACCACATCGCCTTCTTCAAAGGTGAAGTTATACAGTTCCACCTTATCGGTGCCGTTATAGACCCGTCCTTTGGAATCATTGTCGGCGAAGATGATGTGGAGGTTGCGGCGTCCGATGGTGAATGCAATCTCCTCGCTCAGTCCGGTGTAGTTCGAGGTTTCCTCCACGGTGAAGCGCACCTTGTAGCTTCCGGCCTTGGTGGGGGCGGTCGCGATGTAGGTGCTGTCGTCCGCATCCTTGACCTTGTACTCCACCTTCACGGTGCCGTACTTGGCTGCGCCAGGTTGCACCGTGTTGGCATCACCATAAGTCCAGTTCGCGACCGAGGGTTCGGTTGTCCAGGAGTTAGTGGCCTTTTGCACCACGAATTCTGCAGTGGTTGTTCCGGTCAGCTGATAGTTTCGGTTTTTGATGGTGGCGGTGACCGTGTAGGTTCCGGCATCCGTGGGAGCGGTGGTGCTGTTGTCGCCGCTGTCACTGGTGTAGGTCAGGGTCACAGGGACCGTCTCCCCTGCTACCACGCCAACAAGCTCTGCGGTGGCTCCGGTGATTGCTCCGCCGTAGGTGCCGCCGTTCGCCGTGATGTTCACGGTGATGGGCTTGGCCGTGATGGAGAAGTCTTGATAGGTAGTTTCACCCAGTTTGTAATTTCCGTGCTTATTGAGTCCGTCCGTCCCGTTGGCCACGAAATCAACGACTCCGACTGTGTAGTTTCCCACATCCTTCTGTGTATCATTATTGGGTGAAATCACCGGAATGACTTGATCGCCATTGGCAGTATTTTCGATCGTGAACTTGGGATGATATTGTCCGTCATACTGGAAGGTGTCGTCATCCCATTGAATATCCAGGGTGCGCGGATTCACCGTTACCGTGGCAGAACTGCTCTTTGCGTTGTAGCCATCCACCGTTGCCTCGCAGAAGAACTCATGCGTACCCGCGTCAAAGGTGCTCAGCTTCAGAGTGCTGCCGGTTTCGCCGGTGATCGCCTTTGTCTGCGGCGTTTCGCTGGTATCGGGGATCACCTCATACCACTGGTAGGAACTCTCTTCGGGATTGGCGGTGACGCTGAGGGATTCCACATCACCATAGGTCATTGTGTTTGTCGCATCAGGCTGAGCAGTGATGGTCACCGGCACGGGGAGAACCGTTGCTGCCGAAATGGCCTCCGTGTAGGTGCCGTTGTTGGCATCCTCCCAGGAGCCGTCTGTCAGCTTGTAGGCGTAGCCCTCTGCCAGCAGGTCGGAAACATACTTGCCACCGGGTACGGTAATCGTGCCATAGCTGCCGCCTTTCAGCTGGACGTCCCCGACAGAGAAACCCATCACTTCCAGATTCTCCACCCGGATGTTCCCCACAGGGTTGTTCTCCTCATCGGAAGCATTTTCTACGGTCAGCTTGCCGCCCTCGACAATGAGGGTATCAATGCTGCCATTTGTAACGGTGACGCTGCTGCCGGAGCCGCAATGCAGGAACGCGGAGGAATCAATGGTGCCGCTTTCGATGGTCAAATTCGCACCGCTGAGAACGCCGATATATCCGTTGCGATGCTCCCAGTCAGCTTCGGTTTCTGGACCGGAGATGGTGTGTTCCCAGCCCCTGAAAATCACATTGCCTCCTGTAAGCATGGCGGGGGAGTCATTTCCCAGCACAACGTCAGCTTTCAGCTCGATGATAACATTGTCATTGGTTTCATTCGCAGCGTCAAAAGCACTATACAGGTTGGTATAAGGCGTGGTGTTACCAAGGATGGTGACGGTGGCGACGATGGCTTCCAGCTTGCGCTCGATGGTCACCGGATGACTGGGCATCGTGAACGACTCACTGGACGATACGTTATCTACCAGCCAGTCGGTGAGCATCATGGAATCGGCGTCATAGTTTATTGCTTTCAGGTTAATGGGATCGTCTGCCCTCGCATAGACGCTTCCAAGGTAGACTGTGACACTGCGCCCGGTGACGTTAACTTCATTGGTATTAACGCTCACCAGATAGCGCACATCTCCACTGACACTGCCGCTGAGGCTGCTGCGGACAAAGAGGCGGGCATTGTTCTCGGCTGTGAGGGTGGCACCATCTTTCACCGTCAGCGTCACGTTCTCCGGAATCACCAGGTCATTCTGGAAGCTTGTGCTCTGGAAAACGGTGACCTGGGCCTTCTCTTCTGCAGAGGTATCCAAAGACGCCATGGCAGCAGACAGGGAATCGAAGAATTGCGTCTCACCCCCGATGCTCACAGCCACAGGAATCTGCTTTCCGCAGACGCAGGTGCCGTCCTCGCTGGAATACGCATGGCTGTGGCTGCCAACATACACAGTGCTCCCGTAGGAAGCCGCTGCTGCATCCGCCGCAGTGATTCCGTCGGAATAAACACCATTGTCAAGGCTCTGATAGTACCAGTAGGCAATCTCTCCATTTTCATCCGTTGCCAGCCGGTCTTTCAGATTGCCGCCAAACACGGAGATACCGTCAATGAATTCGCCGCCGCTGACGGAGATGTTATTCCCCCTAAAGGTGTAGACCTTGTCCCCCTGCTGCTTCGTAAAGGTGCCGCCGCTGACCGTTACAGAGCTGTCACTATCGCAATAGACGCAGGATTTATAATCACCAGCCAGCGCTTCAAATGTACCACCCGTAATCGCAACCTCGGTATAACCCTCAGCACTAATGCAGTCTCCGCCGATCAGGGTACCGCCGCTGATGGTTGCATGGGCCTTTTGATAAGAATACTGATAATTAATGTTACGAACCGCTGTGTCGTCACTTCCGACCTCCACCACTGCGGTGCCGGAGATGTTCAGCGTTCCGAGTTCATTGCGGATCCTGTAATTTACCTTGCCACCGAAGAAATTCAGCGTACCACCCCGCACAGAAATGGCGTTCTTGAAATCATCCCCCAAATCGGGATTTGGCTCCAAGAAAATCTTGCCGGTTTTGCCCTCGCTGCTGTCCTGGATGGTCAGGCTGCCACCATATACGTAGATGGCTCCTTCGTCGTTCCACATATCCCCGTATTGATTTCCGTATTCAAAGTAGTCAGATTCCAGGGTCTTCCCGTTCAAGTCCAGGGTGAAGCTGCCGGTGACTTTCAGCATGCGTTCCGCATACACCTTAGCCAGCAATTTCAGGGTGCTGCCCTCTAATCCATTTGCCGCAGAGAAAGCCGGGAGGAATTCGCTGTAGTAACCGGTGCTGCCATTTGCTGTCATCGAGGCCACAATCAGCGCGTCGCAGGCCGTGCATCTGCCGTCTTCACCAGGAACGGTATGCGCCTGAGCATCTTCAACATAGCCGCACCAGTTGCAGATGGAATTGTGCCAAATGCCATCTCCCACGTCTTTGCAGACGCGATTATGGGGATTCTCTTCGGTGCCGCAGGGCTCGATCCGCACTGCCTTGCTTGCGGTGTAGCCATCGTAGCCATCCGCCGTCCGGTCGCTGTAGGTCACATTGGTAAGGTCATCTTCGCTTGTGCCGGTGGAGAGCAGCATGCTTTCATAGTCACTGACATTGGGATCGCAGGAGAAAGCTGCCGCATCGGGGTATCCCGATCCAGCGCCGCCGATGGCAGTGACCTCGCCGCCGTTGATGGTAATGCTGCCAGCCTCGATGCCGCATCCAGCGAGAGTATAATAATCTCCTTCCCTGCCGCCTTGCGCTGTGACATTTCCGCCGGTGATGGTGACCGATCCACCGGAATAATTTTTGTAGGCTCCGATGCCGGTTCCTGATGTGCCGCCGTGGGCCACAACGGTGCCGCCGGAGATGGTAATGGTTCCCGCATCCGAATTGCCGCCGCTGCCGATGCCCGAACCATTAGCAGCGGAGCAGATGGCTGTGATGGTGCCGCCGGTAATCTCGATGGTGCCGCCGTCTCCGCTGTTGCCGCCGCCAATGGCAGCGCTGCTTTTGCGAGCCTCAGCAGTGACATACCCTCCATAGATATGGATGTTGCCTTCTGCGTATTCGCCGCCGCCGATGGCCGCGCCTTTTTGATGGGAGGTGGCGTTGATGTTGCCGCCATGGATGGTGATGGTTCCGCTGTTTTCAGAATTGTTGCCGCCGATGGCCGCATTACTGCCCCGCCAATTGACAGTCGTTGTTGCTGTGAGCTTACCCATCGATTCGCCGGTGGACTGGGCCCAGATAGTCAGGCTGGTTCCGCTCGCCACATGGATGCCGCTGTTGGCCTTCAGCTGGCAGCCATCAGCAAGGATCAGGTTCACATTGCCGGTGACGTTGATCCGGTCAGAGATGTTCACCTCTTTGTCCTTCACCACATACCAGGTAGTCTTCCCATCCTCACCCCAGGTGGTGCTGGAATTGGTGATGGCGAAGCAGGCCTTCTCGCCCATGTCTTTGCCGTTGGCATCCACATATCTTGCCACTCCCGCGCCGCAGAGGGTGCAGAAGCCGTCAGAGCCCTTGGTGTGCGCTTCCGTCAAAACGCCGGAGACGCAGGTGCAGGTTTTGTCGTGCGTCTCTTCGGTGATGTTGGAATAGCTCCAGCTGTGGGTGTGCTGCCGGAGGTAAACCTGAGGATCATCATCTGTTTCCGGGAAAGTCGTGTACTGAGTGGCGCTCAGGGGGATGATGGTGTTGCCGCTTTCGTCTCCGAAGAACGCCCAGCCGTCTGCCAGGATGTCCAGCAGATAGCCGCCACTGACGGTTACGCCACTGGGGAAGCTGCCGTTGCCGGAGAGCTTCAGGCTGCTGCCCTCTCCCAGGCTGATTTTCGCGCCGTCCAGCTCCAGGGTGCCAGCGTTCATGTCCAGGGTCATGTTCTTCCCGGCGGGAATCACAAGATCGGAGCTAAGAGCCACATCGCCATAAACCTTGCCCTCGTTCGCAATGAACACGATGCCGTTCCAGCTGCCAATTTGCGTCTGATCCTTAATGTTGTCGGTAATCACAACGCCGTTGCCGGATGCCATGAAGCTGCCGTTAGCACCTGGGTCATTGCCAACATTTGAGGCTGCTCCGCCAATGCCGGTGGCAACCACATAGCCGCCGGTAACGGTAAGACTTCCACCAGCGCCGCCTTGTGTGTTCCCTACGCCGCCGCCAATGCCCGGTGCGTATCCTGTCACTACACTATAACCTCCGGTTGCACGCACGGTTCCGCCGTTGATCTTTACAACAGCGCCCGCTCCGCCTGTATACTGGCCCGCATCAATTCCACCAGCACCGCCTCCGATGCCCGCTGCATACGAGTCGCCGGTGGCGGTGACGGTGCCGCCGTTGATGGTGACCGTACCTCCATTACCACCATTCGAGGTCTCCCCATAACCGCCGCCGATGCCCGCTGCTCTGGTGCCGCCGGTGGCGGTGACGGTGCCGCCGTTGATGGTGATATTGCCGCCTGTAGCCCCTAATCCACCGCCGATGCCCGCTGCAGCGTAACCGCCGGTGGCGGTGACGGTGCCGCCGTTGATGGTGATGTTGCCGCCTGTAGCCCCAGATCCACCGCCGATACCCGCTCCTCTGGTGCCGCCGGTGGCGGTGACGGTGCCGCCGTTGATGGTGATGCTGCCGCCTCCGCCGATGCCTGCTTCCCACGCTTTTCCGGTTGCATTCAGGCTGCCCATCTGATCGTCAGTAGACTGGGCATAGATGGTCAGGCTCTTGCCGCTGCCGACCTCGATGCCTCCATTGACGGTGAGGCTCATCTCATCCATCAGGATCAGGTTCACGCTGCCGTTGACGGTAATCCGGTTTCCCACCAGCAGCCCAGCGTCCTTCACCACGTACCAAGCGAGGGGGCTGGTAGTCAGCTCCTTGGTGTCCGCGGTGATGGGGAAGCACCGCTGAGTACGATCTCTGCCATCGACATCCTTATAATGGACTTCAATCGTGCCGCAGACATCGCAGAGGCCATCACTATTTGCATCGGTATGCCCGTCAAAGTATTTCCGCTGGCAACCCGTGCATTCGCAATCGTGGTACTCCTCATCGATGGATGTAAATACGAAATCATGGCTATGAGGTCCCACATAGACGGGTCCGGCAACTGCATTACCATTCTCCCCTGTTGTACCCATGTCTTCGAAAGACACAGGGGTCTCATAGGTAACGTTGCCCTCTTCATCCACATTGCGTTTGTCATAGAACCAGTAGCCATCATCCGGAAGAGAATACAGCGGACCGTTGTGGGAAAGTTCCGTAAATTCGCCGCCGGTGACGCTGAGGGTGGCGCCGTTGTAGTTTTCGACCTTTCCTGTGATGGAGCCGCCGGTGATGGTCAGCGCACCGCCGGTGGCCTTGACGCCATTGCTGAGGCTGCCGCCGGAGATATTGCAGGTAGCGTTGGTGGTTTCAACCGTTCCGGTAATGCTGCCGCCGGAGATGTTCAGGTTGACGGAATTTGCGCTGCTGTCGCCGGTGATATTGCCGGTGATGCTGCCGCCCTGAATGTTCAGGGTACTGCCGTCGGACAGCTGCAAAGCTTTGACTTTCAGCGCGGAGCCCTCGCCTCCCGTAATGGTCAGATCGTTATAGACGTTGACATCGAAGTTGCCGAGATCAAGGCTCTTGCCGTTCAGATCCAGAGTAAATTTCCCGTAGACCGGCATGGAGAAGTAAATCGTCGTCACATTGGAAAGGAGCTTCAGGGTGCTGCCCTCTGCGTCATCCGCGACTTTGGAGGCATCCTCTAAGCTGGTATAGTACGTGGCGGTTCCTTGTATGTCCGTAACGGAGGCTACGATCGCCTGATGGCAGACCGGGCAGTTGCCGTTTTCATCAGGATCCTCATGACCCAGGGTGATGTCTTCCGTGCCGTTGATATAATAGGCAACCGTAGCATTGTCACACTTCAGGGCGCGGTAGACTGCATCGCCATTCAGCACGGGATAGTCCTGGCTTCCGATCGTCTGGCCCCAGACAGTAGGCGTCCGGTTAGCATTCAGCAGATAGGCCACCTCGCCGCTCTTGAACTGGGCTTCGGTCTTGCCAAAGGTGCCGTCGCCGTTGTCGGTTTCGGAAGCTGCCAGATAATAGCAGTTCGAAGCAGTTCCGTTACCATTATTGTCAGAGCCGTAGATGCTGCCTGCATAATTGCCTGTTGTGACCGTTCCAATATTGAAGCAGTTTGTAACAGAGCTGGAATTATTACCGCAGATGCCGCCTACAAAAATGCTGCCATTGACTGTACCACTGTTGCTGCAATTCATGATATTGCCACCAGCAAGATTGCCGCAGATGCCGCCGACACTCTGTGTTCCGGAGACATTCGCGCTGCTGGTGCAGCCGGTTATTGTGCCTTTATTGTAGCCGCAGATACCGCCGACACTATTTTTGCCATAGAAATTGGAATTCGCAACAGTCAGGTTGGAAACACTGCCGCCGGCTCCTACGTATCCAAACAGGCCGACATAAAACATTGAACTGGCATTGATATTCAGGCCGCTGATGGTTTTGCCGTCGCCGTCAAATTTGCCCGCAAAATTTTTGTCACTATTTCCAATGGGCGTCCAGGTTCTGCCCTCCGGAATTGTGATGGTATCCTCACACACCAGCTTGCCGCTGATCGATCTGCTGCCGCCATTCACCTTGGCCGCAAACCAGAAGAGATTACCGGCGTTGGCGATCTGGTAGACACCAGAAGCATCCTGCTCGGGCTTCTGATAAGTATCGCAGGAGGTGCAGAAGCCGTTTTCGAACTTGTGCTGTCCATTGTCTGCCTTGCCGCAGCCGCAGGTGCCCTTATGTTCTGTGTCGGTGATGGTGGTGTAGGTGTAGCTATGGTCATGAGGGCCGACATAGAGGGTACCGGTATAGGATGCAGTATCGAGCTTGCTATACTTCACAAGTCCGGAATAGGTATAGCTTCCCTCTCCTCCGGTGCGGCTGGTATAGAACCAGTAGCCATCATTCAGCAGCTCACGAAGCATCTTGTTGCTGGAAAGGTCCACAAACTCGCCGCCGGTGATGTTGAATTCGGTGAACTCACTAGTGTCTTCGATATTTCCTTCAAATTTTCCGCCGGAGATCTGCAGAGTGCTGTATAACGGCCAGGGTTCATCACTGCTCTCGGCGTAATATTTTCCATCATTGAGCGTGATATTGCCTTTGACGCTGCCGCCGGAGATGTTCAGCACAGAGCCATTTACCACAATGTGTCCAATCAGGCTGCCGCCGGAGATGGACAGATTACCACTTATCTCTTTTGAATTGTAGACCTGGATGTCGCCATCAATGGCGCCGCCCTGAATGTTGACGGTGCCGCCCTCAACATGCAGCTTGTTACCAGCTTGCAAATTCAAGGTGCCCGTACCCTGGACGTTCAATACCGCGTATTCATATACATAGATTTTCGCATTATTGACGTTGAGGGTCTTGCCATTCAGATTCAGGTTGAAGATAACGTTAATATCCGGGAAATAGTCCGTAGCTACATCTGCCAGCAAGGTTACCGTGCTGTCGTTGTACAGAGAAACCGCCGCATAGGAAGCCCCCTGGAAGGTTGTGTAGTAGCTGGTCACATCACCGACGGTGACAGAGGCCACGAATTGTGCGCCGCAGACCGGGCAGACGGTGGTTCCGTCATTCGGCTTGCTGTGGGGGTTCGTGTTGTACTCATCGTTGGAATAGGTGGGGCAGTAGTCGGTTTTGTACACCTGGTACTGCTCCTCCGAACCCAACCGGGGATAGCTGTCGCCGCTCAGGTTCTGGATCCAAATCAGCGGGCTCCGGTTAGCATTCAGCAGATACGCCACCTCGCCGCTCTTGAACTGGTCTGCGGTCTTGAAAGTGGTGCCATCGAAGCTGTCGGTTTCGGAAGATGCCTGGTAGTAGCAGTTGGTGATGTTGGCGTTGCTATCGATACTGACTGCGAATTTGGAGCCGGTGGTATAGCAGTTTTCAACGGTGGCGCCGCTCTTGATATAGTATGCGAATTCGGAGCCGGTGGTATAGCAGTTTTTAACGGTGGCGCTGCCACTGATAGAAACGCTAAAATACGTTCCGCTGCTGCAGCAATCGGAGACTGTGCCATTATATATTATGCTACAGATGCCGCTGTCGCTGGTGCAGCCGGAGAGTGCGCCACCACTATTTCCGCAGAGGTACAGATCTTCCGAGGAATTTGCACCCTCATACTGCATCGTGCTGCCTGTGCTGGTGCAATTTTCAATTTCTCCATAATTCAAGCCGCAGACGCTGCCAAGGTATCCGCCAACGCAATTCGTCCAGGAAACAGAAGCAACCGAGCAATTCTTGATGGCTCCTCCCTCATTGTTCTGGCCGCAGATACCACCGGCAATAATTCCATTATATTTGTCGCCGGAAGCGTTAACCAGCTTCACATTTTGGATGGTGCCGCTGCTGTGTCCAAAGAGACCGGCTGTAATGCCATCGGAAGAAACGATGCGGAGATTGCTGACCGTGTGATCGGCTCCATCGAACGTTCCATAGTAGTAATTAGAGTAGTAATTAGCGTCATCACCAATGGGCGTCCATTTGCGGTCGGTGCCGTCTTTCTTTTTGGGAATGGTGATGTCAGCCGTCAGCTTGCCATTCGCATCCCTGTCCTGAGGCACCCCATTCAGCGTCCCGTTCACCAGACCAGCAAACCAGAAGAGCTGACCGGCGTTGTCGATTTCGTAGACGCCGGAAGCATCACGATTGGGCTCCTGATAAGCATCGCAGGAGCTGCAGAAGCCGTCATTGTTGTTGAAGCTGTGGCTGTGGACTTCCACCTCTGTCACCTCAGCGCCCATGGTGAAGGTGGCGCCATAGACGCAGCTGCCATTGGCCAGGTAGCTTTCCGATGTACCGCCGGTCAGGACGATCTTCTGGCCTTCCTTGGCGTAGAGCTTACTTTCATAGGTTTCCAGATCAGAGCCGTCTTCCAGCGTCGCGGTGACATTCTCGGGGAGCTTCACCAGGTAGTAGACCTCGCCGCTGCCGGATACGTCGCCGGAAAGCGCGCCATCCACATAGATGGTGCCGTAGTTTTCCAGGTAGCTAGCGGCAGCGCGGGTATTTTGGCTGGCAACGGTGAGCTTCGCGCCAGTGGGAATGGTGAGAATCTGCTCATCTTCCAGGGTGAAGCTCTGGCTCAGGGTGAAGTCCCCTGCCACATGACCGACGCCGGAATTCAGGTAGATGCCCCGCTGGTTGTTCACGGTTAACGTGGTTTCCCCAACCTGCTTCACCACCAGGATGCCGCCGTTTACATTCAGACTCAGGTTATCCACGTAATAGGTAGAATCGATCACTGTCGAGCCGCCGAGGATGTTCAGAGTTCCATCCGAATAAATGTAACTCAGCGTCAGGCAGCTGCCGGGCTGGCCATAAACCGTCAGCGAATTTTCATGAAGGTAGGCTTCAGCGGTCAGTGTGCTGCCCTCGGTGAGGATCAGGTTACTGTCGCCATAGACATACAGGTCATTCTCATCCTGCCCATCCCAGACATACCAGTCGTTTTCTTGCAGATTCGTGCCGCTGGAAATCACCTGGCAGAGCTGGATATTGGTCTCGCCGTTTTCGTCCAGATACTGCACCGCGCCGCAGGAGCAGATGCCCTTTTCGTTGAAGCTGTGTTCTGCCGTGCCTTCCACAGTCAAATTGCAGTAGGCGCAAACGAGATCATGGGTGTTTGCATCGATGTAGCTGTCGCCCTTGGTGACGGTATGATCCTTGCAGGGCTCGATGATCACATGGTTCAGACGTGTAGCAAAATCCGAAACTGGGGTATTGTCCTCCCCATTCACCACGCGCATGCCCACGGAGATTTTGGGTTCCCAATAGGTTGCATCGCCGGTTCCATCAGGGTCACTTATCGCCTCCACCCTGCCGCCGGTGATGGTGAGACTGGAATAGATGCCATAGGAGAGGCCCGTTGCCTTGATGCTGCCTCCGGTGACGAAGAGTTGGGATCCTTCGTCGCTTCCAATTCCGTAATGTCCATTGGGATTGGTGGCAATGAGCTTACCCATCTTATCGTTATCCTTAGACTGGGCATACACCGTCAGCCTGGTATCATTCGCCAACGTCAGTGCGCCTGCCGCATTGAGGCTGCAGCCATCCGCCAGCACCAGGTTGACATCGCCGGAGATGGTGCCGGAGTAGTTCACAGTTCCTTTCACCACATACCAGCCGTCGGTGATATTGCCCTCCGCTGTGACCTTCTGGCAGAGCTGCACCGCATCCTTCCCGTTTTCATCCAGGAATTTCACCGCGCCGCAGGTGCAGAAGCCATTGTCATCGAATGTGTGCTTCTCCATCCCCTCGCCGCCGATGCCGCAGTCCTGGCAGCGGATGCCATGATAGCTGCTGTCGATGTACTCCGTATCACTGCCGAAAGCATGACTCGTGCAGGGCTCCAGCTTCAGTTTTGTGGCAGTGCTGAGCTGGCTCGTCCGTTCGTCGATGTTGACAGCGGTATATTCGCCCGTTTCACCCTTGACGGAGAGCTTCATGCAGCTGCCAATCGTGGGAACACCCTGGAAGGCTTTGTAATCGCCGCTCAGCTCCAGAACGCCGCCGTTGATGGTCACTCTGGAGCAGGAAATCGCAGTATAGGAGTCGGAGACCGTAAGCCTGCCCACGTTCTCTCCCTGCTGCTGCCAGATGGTCAGGGAACCGCCGATCACAGAGCAGCCCTCAAGTGTTGCGTTGCAGCCGTTTCCCAGGATCAGGTTGATTTCATCATCTTCACGAAGGTACGCGTAAATACTCCCGGATTCAGTGCTATCAACCAGGTACCAGCCGGAACCCAGCTCGAATTGTCCATATTCATTCGGCTCTAAGTCACTCAGCCTCAAGCAGCCAGCCGTTCCCTGCTCCGCGCCGGTGGCATCGGCGTAGCTTACCTGAACCGCGCCGCAGACGCAGTCGCCGGAGGTGAAGTCATGGGGGATATCCTCAGACTTTCCGCATACCGGGCAGTATTTCTCGTGCTGATTGGCGTCAGAATAAAAGTACTCCCACTGGTGCGCTTCGGTCACTTCTGCACCGCAGTCGCAGGTATAGCTATGGGTGTCGTCAGTCGTAACCATTCCTGCTTCCGCATCGCCAGAGTGGGCCTCGGTAAAGGTCCTGCCGCATTCGTCACAATAGCGGGTGTGGCCTTCGGCGGTGGAATCCTTGTACCGCCAGCTGCAGTAATGTTTATCCACCAGGGTGATGGAGCCTGACAGGGACGTTTCGCCCGACAGCTTAATGATGCTGCCGCTGCTATCTTGGAAAGCACAATAATTACCCAAAATGGTTCTCAAATCCACATTGGCCGCAATGCCATTGGGGAAGCTGCCAGGTCCGTAGAGCCGCAAACTGCTGCCCTCAGGAACCTGAAGCTTCGCCCCATTGGTGAAGGTAAGGGAGGCTTCATCAACCTCCATGTATTTACTCCCCTGGGGAACGACAATGTCAAAGCAGAGCGTACATCTGTCATAGACCCAGATTTTCTGATACTCCTGTACTACGATAACGCCACAGAATCCGTTGTAGTAATCTACATTCCCTCCGAATCCACCGCAATAAATCACAGCGCTGCTTCCTGCCGAAGAAGAAAGTGTCATTCTCCACTCTTCGGAGCCGATGGAAGCATTCACGACGATGCGTCCGCCGTAAATCCCCACAGAGACATCCCCGCTGCCGCTGATGTCCAGGCCCGTGGACCCGGAAATGGTGAGGGAGCCGGTGCCGCCACTCTGCACGTAGATGTTCAGGCTCTTGCCGCCCTGAATCAGGAAGTCGCCGCCCACGGTGAGGCTGCACCCATCCGCCAGGATCAGGCTGGAGCTCTCGGTGACGGTAACACTGCCGCCGATGGTCACATTGCCCTGCGCCACATACCAGCCGTCAGTCAATTCCGTGGTTTCTGCGGTGACAGCCTGGCAGACCGCCGTCTGCACTGCGTGGCTGGCATCCAGATAACGCACCTGCATCGCGCCGCAGGAGCAGACGCCGCTCGCGTCAAAGCTGTGGGTGTGCTCTTCTTCAAGGGTAGAGGCATCGCTGTAGAAGACCACGGGTACTTCCAGCGCCGCCGCATCCTCGGCCAGCACATAACCCTCGGGCAGAGTGGTCTTGAAGACATACTCACCCTGGTAGGCACCGGCGGTGGGATAATCGTCGCACTTCCACTCCCCCAGGGGCAGCTCCACCACTTCGCCGTCCACGGTGGCGTAGAGCGCAGTGGGCAGCACCTCTAATATAGACCAGAGGTAAACCGGATTCTCGATGCTGGCAAAGGTGATCAGCAGCTCATTTTTGATGGGATCGATGTATTCCTCTTCATCCACCCACTGCCAGGAAGTGACAACCAGTGGTTGCTCCCCCTGGGTCTCCTCGGGCTCGGTGGTCTCCTGGGTCTCCTCAGGCTCGGTGACCTCCTGGGTCTCCTCAGGCTCGGTAACCTCCTGGGTCTCCACAGGCTGAGTGACCTCCTGGGTTTCCTCAGGAACAGTGACCGGCTGAGTCTGCTCAGGCTCGGTAACTGGCTGAGTCTGCTCAGGAACAGTGACCGGCTGGGTTTCCTCAGGCTGAGGAGCCGGCTGGGTCTCCACAGGCTGAGGCGCCGGTTGCGTCTCAACAGGCTGAGGCGCCGGTTGGGTCTCCACAGGCTGAGGCGCAGGCTGGGTCTCCACAGGCTGGGAAACCTCCTGTCCCTCCCCCACCTCGCTGGCCGCTGCATGCTGTGGAATTGGGCACAGCGACAGCATCATGCAGAAGCACAGCAGCATGCTCAGGCAGCGCTGAAACCAGCTGCCGCTGAAACTGCTTACGTACGATTTCATAGAAACCACTCCATTCTTGGGGTACTGCTCCGGCAAGATCGCCGGAGACGGATATACTGGGGCTGATGATACTATACGGGGTGATTGTACCAGTTTCTGCCATCACTTTCAAGCCTTTGGGACGAAATAGCCATAAAAAAATTTTTTCCTTTCAAAAAACGACAAACGCCGGGGGTTCTTCCGGCCTCCTCTGCAAAAAACAGAAAGGCTTTCGAACCTCCGACGCTGTTTCGTCCCTATTTTGTGAGAATGTGTGTATCCGCCCGGATCAGGAAATGCGAAAATTGGAATTTGGCGGGTTGAATGGTACATGTCCGACGTGTGCGTAGGGAACGGATTTATCCGTTCCGACCGCGAAGCGGAATTACCGCACCCAATTATTTGACAAAGGGTCAAGTTATCCGAATATCCAGCCGAATTCATGATAAAAACATCCGCAAATGCGGCTTCGCCGACGGAATGAGCAAGCTGTATAGTGTAGTAACATAGTTTACAAGTTGTGTAAGCACATGGTTTACAGTTTTTGATACAATTGAGCCATACCAAAACAGAAAGGAAAGAACGGTATGGCTTGGGAAGAAAGGACTGTAGAACAAATGCGAGA
>JAQYLT010000060.1 GCA_028719885.1 Bacillota bacterium | reverse complement strand
ACAGTCCTTTCTTCCCAAGCCATACCGTTCTTTCCTTTCTGTTTTGGTATGGCTCAATTGTATCAAAAACTGTAAACCATGTGCTTACACAACTTGTAAACTATGTTACTACACTATACAATTTATCCGTTCCGAAAGGTTAGATGATCACCGCAGTTCGTTGAGTGGTATTTGGGGGAACATATTATCGGCGTTTTACCATTTATCCGACCAATTTTGAAACAATAAGGGGAGTGGAACGGATAAATCCGTTCCCTACGAAAAGAATCAACATTTTCCCATTCAACGCACCGGCGCAAAACCATTACCCAGGCGGAATGTTCGTTAAAGTACAATAAACATGCGTAAAGGTGATTGTCTAAATGCACAATTGCGAGAAGCGATATTTGTAAAAACTGCTGATTCCTCCTGGCGCTGGCTTCAGGGGATTTTCACCACTTGCGCCGGGAGAGGGAGTGTGATAAAATTTAGATACTCCCCCTTGGGAGAAAGGATGTGGATCAAATGAGAAAGATGAAAAAATTATCCGCTCTGCTGCTGGTGCTGCTGCTGTTGGCGGCGGTTCTCGCGGGCTGCGGCAGCAAGAAATGTGTCTGGTGCGGCAAGAGCTTCAGCGGTGCCGGCCATGATACCGGCAGCGGCTACGTGTGCGACGATTGCTACTACTCCCTGTCCGGCGGAAGTGCCTCTTCCTCCGGCAGTAATACCGGCGTTTGGATTGCGGTGACGGTAATGGTGTTTATTGCGGTGTTTTCCGCCACCTCCGGCGTGGTTTATCTGGTGCTGCAAAAGCTGCTGCCGCCGGAAAAGGCTACCCCTAAGAGCCGCCGGAGTCAGGACTACGATTACGATGATTTTCAGTCGTCTAAACCTGTGGCACCCCGTCCCACCGGCAGTCCCCAGGCCCGACCGGTAAACAGTGCGCCCCGGAGTTCTGCTGAAAACGGAATGTGGATTTGCCCCAGGGACAAGAGCCGGAACTCCGGACCCTATTGCACCGTGTGCGGCTCCAACCGGCCCACGGCTCCCAGGCCTGTCCGGACCAATCCGGCGGCCCAGCGGCCTCAGGGAGCGGGCAGTCAAACCGGCCGAAGCGATAGAGCCCAGGCATCGGAGCGCGGCGGATATCAGCAGGATGTCTATTCCGCCAGAGCTCAGCAGCCCAGAGCCCAGCAGCCGGTGACCAGGCCGCAGCAGCCGTCACAGGCAGAAGCGTATCAGCAGCCGGTTCCTGACCAGAGATATCAGCAGCCCGCTGCCCCTGCCTATCGGGAGCCGGTGGCGCAGCCCAGGCAGCCGGCGGAAGCACCCCAAAAGGAATATCAGGGGAGATTTGCCCGCCGGGAACCGGCAGAGGAGCCGGAGGTGGATTCCGAGCTGCTGGCGGAGATTTTCCGTGCAGCGGCAGAGGAGCCCGAGGAATAATGCAGTCCATGCACCGATGGCCCATGCTGTCGGTGCATTTCCTTTCGGAAAAATTGTATGAATCCATGAAAGCCGGGCCGCTTTTTTGGCGGAAACTACTGTTTTCTTTTTTTGGCGAATTTGGTATAATGATAGCGAAAGAACGTCTGGAGGAGGATGGCCATGAGAAAGAAGATCGCTGTTTTTACCGCGGTTTGGAATGCGGATTACCTCTATCCTTTTTTGCAGGGACTGAAGCAGGGGGCTCTGGAGCGAAATGCGGACCTGTATATCTTCAATAGCTATGGCGATTCCGAGCGGGAGTACGAGGCTTTTACCAGCGGGGAATACAACATCTTCCTGCTGCCGGAGCTCAGCCAGTTCGACGGGATTCTGATTGCAGCCAACAATGTGGGTGTGGAGCCCTGGCTGGCACGGCTTCGGGAGGAAATCAGCCGCTTGGGCATCCCCTGCGTGGGGGTGGAGCAGCCGGACGGAATGGAGTATTCCATCGGTGTGGATAACTATCGGGCCATGCGGGCGGTGGTGGAGCACCTGGTGGTGAACAGAAAATGCCGGGTGCTGAATTACGTGGGTGGTCCCCGGGACAATGGGGAGAATATCCTGCGGAAGTCTGCCTTTTTGGATGTTTTGAAGCAGTATGACCTGCCCTGTGACCTCCGACGGGTGCGGGATTACTCCTTTTTGACCACTGACGGTATTCAGGCATACCAGGACTTTAAAGAGCTGGGCTTGGAGCGGCCGGACGCGGTGGTCTGCGCCAACGACAATATGGCCATTGGCTATTTAAGCGGGGCGGAGGCGGACGGCCTGAGCGCACCGGTGGATTTCCTGATTACCGGCTTCGACAATACCAAGCAGGCCCAGCAGTATTTCCCCAGGGTCACCTCGGTGGACCGGGGCAGAAAGGAGCTGGGCCGGAGCAGCCTGCTGTTTATCGACGATCTGATTGAGAAGAGGGAGTGCCCCCGGCAGTGGTATGTTCCTTTTCATCTGGCCCTGGGCGAGAGCAGCGGCGACCGGGCGGAAAACGGTTGGGACGGCACTTTCCGCCGTGAGCTGTATAACATCAACACGCGGAACGATCAAACCCGGCGGCATCTGAAGCACATGCGTACCGCCCTGCTGGGCAGAAAAAGTCCGGAGGAATTCGCGGAAATTGTGTCCCGCTTTGCACCGCTCCTGGGCATGGACCGATTCGTGATGGCGGTGGAATCCAAGAAAATTGTGGAGAATTCCCCAATTGACAGATTGTTTTTCGGGAGCTATGACGGCGAAGCCATTCGCATTGAGGCTTCCGGAGCATCCGGCATCATTCCGCAGCAGTGGCTGCGGGAGGACGGCGAGTGCCACAGCTATCTGTCTTCGCCCTGCCACTGCAACGGAAAAAAGTTCGGCTACTATGTCACCATTGATAATTTGGAGGTTATCCGGGAAAATCTGCTCAGCGAGTGGATGCTGGCGGTGGATAACGCCATGGAGAATCTGCGGCAAAACCTGAATTTGCAAATCATGAATCGGAAGCTCAATGAGCTCTACCGGCGGGATTCCATGACCGGGCTCTACAACCGGTTTGCCCTCAAAGAGATGGGGGAGGAGCTGCTCCGGCGCAACCGGGAGCAGCGGCGCAGCACTCTGGTGATTTTTGTGGACATGGATTGCCTGAAAAAAGCCAATGATGTCTTTGGCCACGATATCGGCGATCTGGCTCTGAAAACTATTGCCGATGCAATGAGGCAGGTCTGCGACGGCCGGATGGAGCTGGCCATTCGCTACGGCGGTGACGAATTTCTCCTGCTGGGCAGCTATCCCGGAGAAGCGGAGACAAAGCAGATCATGATGGATGTGGAGCAGA
Source organism: Bacillota bacterium (assembly GCA_028719885.1). Classification (GTDB taxonomy): domain Bacteria; phylum Bacillota; class Clostridia; order Oscillospirales; family Oscillospiraceae; genus Faecousia. The sequence continues at coordinate 21,230 of JAQYLT010000060.1, read as the reverse complement.
CCATTTCCGCCTTGGGCATGGAACGGAAGCTGCCGTTCCCGCTTTCCGCAAGCACCGGCTGCGCCAGAATTGACGCGGATGCCCCGGAGAATCTGGAATATCACATCCGCCAGGCGGACCAAAGAATGTATCAGAGAAAAATGGAGAAAAGAAAAACCAGGGAAAGTGCCAGTTCCTGAACAGACAAATTTCCAATTTTAAGGGGCTGCCTCGTTTGGAGGCAGCCCCTTGATGATTATTGATTATCGAGATGGGATTGAATGGCGGTAAAGAACTGGCAGCCCTGCACCGACCGGCTGAAGCTGATTCGGGTGCGGACAATGGAGCTGATGCGGTCCACATAGCCCTCGGGAATTTCACTTTCCTCCACAAAGGGGGTGAACTTCTTGGTGGAAGCGTCGAATTTGCCCAGCTCCGTGACCCAGCTGTAATCGGGCCAGGGGACAATGGCTTCCTCGGTGCCGAACACATCTCTGCCAATGGTCATCCGGGAGTCGTATTCCAGGCCAAAGAGATTGGAGAGGGTGGGCAGAATGTCGATGCTGCTGACAGGGGCATCAATCTGAATCCCCTGACCCTCCAGGCAGCCGCTCCAGATAATCAGCGTGTTCCGATCCCGATCGATCTGATCGTAGCTGTCCACGCCGTAGAGTTCAGCCAGACAGTTGTGATCGTTGCCCCAGGCGGTTCCCAAGCCGTAGGGGAAGTGGTCGGAGGTCATTACGATCACGGTGTCGTCCGCGATGCCTGCCTCCTCCAGCTGGGCCACCAGGGAGCTAAGGCCCTTTTCCAGCTCCAGATTGCAGGCGATATAGGCTTTTAGTCCGGTGGAATAGGGCAGGTCCGCCACCAATTCCTGATTCTTTTTGCTTTGGGCGTTGCCCATGAAATTGTAACGGCAGTGGGCGCTGCAGGTCATGTAGTAAATGCTGAAAGGCTGCTGATCAATATACTGGGGTAGGGTGAAATCGAACATCTCCTGGTCGCTGGCAGGCCACACATCCTCCACGCCTTCTTCCAGACCATTGCCAATGCCGATGAACTTTTCGTAGCCCAGGTCCTCGTGGGTCTTGTCCCGGTCGTAGAAGTAGTAGCCGTTGTCGTGGTAGGCCCGGGAGAAATAGCCCTGATTCATCAGCATCCTGCCGATGGTGTTAAAGGGCTGCTGCTTGGAATAGGTGTACATGTCGCAGTTCATGGCCAGGCCGGAGAAAATGGCCATTTCGCCGCCGCTGGTGTTGCCGGTCCACAGGGGAACATAGGCGTTGGTAAACTGAATGCCCTGGGTAGCCAGCCGATACAGGGTGGGAGTGAGCTCCGGATCGATGAGGGCATAGTTAAAGGCTTCGGCGGTGATCAGAATGAGATTCTTTCCCTCAAACAGTCCGGTGTATTCGTTTTCCATGGCGGGGGTCAGGGAGTCCATATAGGCAAACAGCTTTTTCCGGGTGGGGTCTTTCTCGCTTTCCGCCAGCTCGCCGAAGTCCAGACCGGCAATGACATGGGGCCCATAGACCCTGGGCGCTTCCTCCGGCTGGGTCTCCTCCTCCGTGGGCGCTTCTGTCTCGGCCTCGGTGGGTGCCTCTGTCTCAGCCTCGGTGGGTGCCTCTTTCACAGCTTCCGTGGGTGCTTCTGTTTCCGCTTCGGTGGGCGCTCCTGTTTCTGCTTCGGTTGCAGCTTCTGTCTCTTCTTCCGTCTCATTCAGGGGTGCTGGTTTCCCAGCTGTCTCCGTGGGCTCCTGACTGGGGGCTTGATTGGAGGGGACCTCCGAAGCGGCCTCGGTCAGCTCCGTTTCTGTGGCGGCCGGTTCCACAGATTCCGGCTCAAAATCGAATTCAAAATCTCCGCCATTCAGCCCGCTGGCCTTTTCGGACAGCCCGGACAGCTCCATAAACATGGAGACGGTGATGCCGTTGCGCTTCATGGAATTATTGAAGTCATACTGGGGAATCACCTGGTCCAGTCCGTCGGCGGACACATTCAGGGAGAACAGGCCCAGGCATGCCCCGATGACCGCGACGGCTGCGGAGGCTGCCGCACAGCGCTTCTTTTGGAAGGAGCTTGCCTTTCCGGAGAGCAGTAGCAGCCAGAAAGGAATCAGCGCAATGGCAATGCGCCCTAAATTGTTGAAGATCATATCAATCATAATATCCGAAAAATCCGTCAGCACCCCGCCTGCACTGACAAATACCAGGGCGGGACGCATGAAGTTGAAATAGGCGTCACCAATCAGCAGCTCCACCATCATCACGGTGGTGCACAGGAAGATGGCAATTGCCGAGAACCAGCGGCTGGCTTTCCGGGACAGGAAAGCCGCAATGACATTCAGCAGTCCTCCCAGGCAGAGCCCGAAGCCCAGCAGCGTGCCGGTCAGCTCCGGAGCAAACTCAGCGCCGATCCAGTAGTGAAACAGCAGCTCCAAATAACAAATCCCCGGGATTAACACCCATCGGCTCAGATTGGCGGATTTCTCCCGCCAGCTGCTCCAAAGAGTTTTGAAAGCGCTCATGAACAAGTCTCCTTTGGTTTCTGTTGATATTCGTTATGGAAAGCAGGGGAACTATTGCCTCCTTTTCTTTCCGGTGCTCAAATAGTATTTCTCCTTGTCCTCATACATCCGCTGATCCGCCAGATCCATGATGGTGGAGTAATCGGGGGATTCGGCACAGCTCACAACGCCCTTTGCCACAGAAATGGGGCCGGTCTGGCTGCCTTTCCAGCTGTCGGCAAGGCGCTGAAACAGGGTGAGCCGATTGTGCAGCTCCTGCTGGGAGCAGCTGAGAATGGCTACAAATTCGTCGCCGCCGGTGCGGTAGAGCTGGCCCACATCGCCCATGGCTTCGGTGAGGCACTGGGCGGTTCCCTGAATCAGCTCGTCGCCGGCCTGGTGGCCCAGGGTGTCGTTGGTGCGCTTCAGCTCGTTCAAATCCATCAAAATCAGGGTCTGCTCTTTCAACGTCCCTGCCTGCTGGAGCTGCTCACAGTCCTCCAGGAGCGCCCGGCGGTTTTTCAGTCCGGTGAGCTCGTCGTGCAGGGAGTTTTTCCGCTTTTCTTCCAGCTCCCGGGCGATGTTCCGTTCCCGAATGGTAATCACGCAGAACGCCACCACCAGCAGGAACATGCCTGCCAGAAACACCACGATATTGAGCATCACAAGTCTTGTAATATCCACCCGGCCGGGGGCAAGATCGTCGATGGTCAGATACCAGCCCAGGCTCTTAAGAAAGCCGGACATTCGCAGGATGCCGTCCTGGGTTTGGAGGCGGTATTCCTGGGCATCCTCCATTTCGGCTAATTCTTCTGGCAGCAGTCCCTCTCCCAGCTGGGTGCTCCCGGACTGAATCTGGTAGCGCCCATTGCGGTCATACAGGGTGATTTTGATCTGATAGCGGTCTTCAAACTCCTTCAGCTGAGCCTGAAGCGTTTCCAGCTCCAAGCCGACGCCGCAAACGCCCAAAAGCGTTCCATCCGGGCTTCGCACTGCGGTGTTTACGAAAACGGAGAGCGCCCAGTCGTTTGCCTCGTCGGTATCCAGCTCCAGGGCACAGTTCTGCCCGGAGGCCACAAAATTCCGGTACCAGCGGTCAGCCGGGTCGTGCTCCGGGTCGACGGTTTTTACAAAGCCGTCGTAGGTGTAGTAGTTTCCGGAATCCTGACACACGGCGTATACCATCCGGTAGTCAAAGCCGGAGTGGATGGCCTCCAGGGAGGCGGCGATTTCCTGCTCCGCGGCCTTGGGATTGTCCCCGCTGCTCTGCTTCATGTACTTTTGGAGGCTGTAGTCCTTGGACATGGTCTCCGTGACGGTGATGGGCCGCAGGAATGTGTTTTCCAGATGGTCGCCCACAATCCGGGCAATCACCTGGCTGCTGGTCTGGGATATTTCCGCGGCAATGTGCCGGATGGAGATGATGCAGCAGATGATGGAGGCGCTGACGCTGACGGCCATGATGATGAACAGCACGGAGGTATCATAGGACCGGCGCCGCTGCACGGAGCCCTTTGCGGAATCGGACCGGGTCAGGTCCACCAGATAAGACACCAGAATCAGCACAATGCAAAGGCCGATGCCCATGTTTGACACGGAGATGCCGTAAAACATGCACTGGATGACCACCGCAATGATGGGAAACAGCTCAAAAAGCAGCAGAGAAAACCGGGTGAATCGGTCCAGAGCCCTGCGGTATTGAATCACCGGCACGCAGGAGACCAGCAGGCACACCAGGGAAAGCCCTGTGTAGACATACCAGCCCCAGTTCCGGTGGTAGTAATTGTCGCCGTCAAAATAATACATCCATCCGGTGAACAGGTTGACGGTGAGTATCACGACAGCAGCCCAGAAGCCCAGATGGACGATCTTCCGATAGAGCTCTTTGGGAACAACCTGCTTTTCCTGCAAAATGCTGTAGATATACCCAACGGCAACATAGGCCAGGCGGAAGTTCAGGAAAAAGACGGAGAAATTGCAGATTCGGGTCATGCAGATGCTGACCGTGTCGGTATTGCCCCGGAACAGATAGGCCAGGGCATCGGAACCAAAAAGGGCAGTGCAGAGGAAAAGCATTTTTACAATCTGCTTCATGCTTGCTTCCGGGTGCCGGCTGATTGCCACGATGATGGCAAGCAGCCCGCTTACAAAACCGCCCATCAGCTCAATGGAAGCCTGGGCAATTTCTAAATCGGTGATAACCATGGTGTACCTCCTATAAACAGTTGGACACACGATACTGATTTCCGTTATAATATCACGAAATCCGTTAGAATTCAACCGTATCCGTGAAAAATCAACGCACAGGGCATAGGAATGCACCGGGATATTGTACCATCCGGGACAAGAGAAAAAGGAATCAATCTGGCGGAAGAATGCCCTCTTTCCCAACGCGGCAGCGAGAGATCAATGAAACAAAAATCATTAAGCAGCATAAGAAGCGTTAAGTTAATTAAGATATAAGCCAGTCGTGTGCGTAGGGAACGGATTTATCCGTTCCGCCCTGCTCGTAAATCACCGTGGTTCATTGAACCGAGGAATGTTGTGTTTTGCGTAGGGAACGGATTTATCCGTTCCGAAAGGCTGATGAACATCCGCGGTTTGTTGCGTGGCATTTGGGGGAGTGGAACGGATAAATCCGTTCCCTACGAAAAGAATCAACATTTTTCCGTTCAACATACCCTGATAAAGACGTTACCAAGCGGAATGCATAAATGCATTCCCTACGAATTGTTCGTTAAAGAACAATTAAGCTGAGCAAAGCCGATAACCGAAAACAGAGATATACGAAAATAACGAATAAAAATACAGAATATTTTTTGAATATATGCATTTTCCGTGTCTGGGTTCAGGGCATATTTCATAAAACCATTTCCGGATTTTTACCAGATTTATTCAGTCTTACAAAATGTTTTCCCGGATAGAGGAAGCTTCTGGAATGCACTTGACATTTCCTGGGAAAAGGGGTATGATGGCTCCACCGATGAATATTATTCACCTTTGGAGGAATTACAATGAATAAAGAAAACATCAAAAAAGTGGTGCTTGCCTATTCCGGCGGCCTGGACACTTCCATCATCATCCCCTGGCTGAAAGAGAATTACAATAACTGCGAGGTCATTGCCGTTTCCGGCAACGTGGGCCAGGCGGACGAGTTGGAGGGTCTGGAGGAAAAGGCCATCAAGACCGGCGCCAGCAAGCTCTATGTGCTGGACCTGACCGAGGAATACGCCGCCGATTACATCATGCCCTGCCTGAAGGCCGGTGCCGTTTATGAAGAGTACCTGCTGGGCACCAGCCACGCCCGTCCCTGCATCGCCAAGGGCCTGGTGGACATCGCCCTGAAAGAGGGCGCCGACGCCATCTGCCACGGCTGCACCGGCAAGGGCAACGACCAGGTCCGCTTTGAGCTGGCCATCAAGCATTTCGCCCCCAATATGCCCATCATCGCCCCCTGGCGGGAGTGGAGCATCAAGTCCCGGGAGGAAGAGATCGAGTACGCCGAGGCCCACAACATCCCCCTGCGGATCAACCGGGAGACCAACTACTCCAAGGATAAGAACCTGTGGCACCTGAGCCACGAGGGCCTGGACCTGGAGGATACCGGCAACGAGCCCCAGTACGAGAAGCCCGGCTTTCTGGAAATGGGCGTCAGCCCCATTGACGCGCCGGATGTGCCCACCTATGTGACCATTGATTTTGAGCAGGGCATCCCCGTGGCGGTGGACGGCGAGAAGCTCACCCCCAAGGGCGTGATTCTCAAGCTGAATGAGCTGGGCGGCAAGAACGGCATCGGCCTGCTGGACATCGTGGAAAACCGTCTGGTGGGCATGAAGTGCCGGGGCGTGTACGAGACCCCGGGCGGCGCCATCCTCTACAAGGCCCATTCTGTTCTGGAAACCCTGTGCCTGGACAAGATGACCATGCACGAAAAGCAGAAGATCGCCATCACCTTTGCCGAGCTGGTCTACAACGGCCAGTGGTTCACCCCCCTGCGGGAGGCCCTGTCCGCCTTTGTGGACAAGACCCAGGAAAAGGTCACGGGCAAGGTTCGGCTGAAGCTGTACAAGGGCAATATGATCAACGCCGGTGTGTGGAGCCCCAACTCCCTGTATTCCGAGGAAATCGCCACCTTCGGCGAGAGCGACTACAACCAGAAGGATGCCGAGGGCTTTATCAACCTCTACGGCCTGCCCATTAAGGTTCAGGCCATGGTGGACGGCAAGAAGTAAGAATATCACACAAGGAGTGCTTTTTCGTGGCGAAGATGTGGGCCGGACGAACGGACGGCGTAACCAGTAAGCTGGCGGATGATTTTAATTCCTCCATCCATTTCGACAGCCGGATGTTCCGGCAGGACATCACAGGCTCCATGGCCCACGCGGCCATGCTGGGGGCGAAGAATATCATCAGCCAGGCGGAGGCGGAGCAGATCATGGATGGTCTTTCCGGAATTCTGGAGGACATCGAATCCGGCAAGCTGCCCTTTGATATGGAATGCGAGGACATCCACATGTTTGTGGAGCAGGAGCTCACCGCCAGAATCGGGGATGTGGGCAAAAAGCTCCACACCGCCCGCAGCCGCAACGACCAGGTGGCCCTGGATTTCCGGATGTACCTGCGGGATGAGATCGACGAGATCGTGGAGCTTTGCACGGGGCTGACCCGGACGGTGACGGATCAGGCGGAAGCCTATGCCGATGCCATCATGCCCGGCTACACCCACCTGCAGCGGGCCCAGCCCATCACCTTTGGCCATCATCTCATGGCCTACGCCATGATGCTGCTGCGGGACCTGGGACGTCTGACGGATTGCCGGAAGCGGATGAATGTTTCTCCCATCGGCAGCTGCGCCCTGGCCGGAACCACCTACGATACCGACCGGGTGTTTGAGGCGGAAAAGCTGGGCTTCGACGCTGTGTGCATGAACAGCATCGACGGCGTGTCCGACCGGGATTTTGCCATCGAGCTGCTGTCTGCATTGTCCATTCTGATGATGCACCTGTCCCGCTTCTCCGAGGAAGTGATTCTCTGGTGCAGCTGGGAGTTTAAGTTTGTGGAGCTGTCCGACAGCTTCACCACCGGCTCCTCCATCATGCCCCAAAAGAAAAATCCGGACATGGCAGAGCTGTGCCGGGGCAAAACCGGCAGGGTTTACGGTGATCTGATGGGCCTGCTCACGGTGATGAAAGGAATCCCCCTGGCATATAACAAGGACATGCAGGAGGATAAGGAAGCGGTATTCGATGCCTGCGACACGGTGAAAATGTGCCTGAAGGTGTTCGCCGAAATGATTGCCGGGATGAAGGCCATTCCGGAGAATATGAAATCCGCGGCACAGAAAGGCTTCATCAATGCCACGGACCTGGCGGATTATCTGGTACGCAAGGGCCTGCCATTCCGCACAGCCTATAAGATTTCCGGTGGAATCGTGGCGGACTGCATCGCCAGGGGACTGGTCCTGGAAACCTACCCCATGGAGGATTATCAAAAGCACTCTCCTCTGATTGAAGAGGATGTATACAGCGCAGTGGACCTCTCCGTCTGCGTGGAAAAGCGAATCAGCCTGGGAGGCACCAGCGTGGCCTCGGTTTACAAGCAGATCGCTTTTGTGAGAGAACAACTCACAGCAATTTTTTAGGAGGCACAACATGGAACAGCTGACCAACCGGAGCTTTTTGAGGCTGTTGGACTTTACCCCCGATGAGATTACCTTTCTGCTGGACTTGGCAGCGGATTTGAAAGCCAAAAAGAAAGCGGGCGTTCCCCATAAGCTGTGCGAGGGGAAGAACGTGGCCTTGATTTTTGAGAAGACCTCTACCCGTACCCGCTGCGCCTTTGAGGTGGCCGCCTACGATTTGGGCATGCACGCCACATTCCTGGACCCCATCGCTTCCCAGATTGGCAAGAAAGAGAGCATTGCGGATACCGCCCGGGTGCTGGGCCGGATGTACGACGGCATCGAGTACCGGGGCTACGGCCAGGAAATTGTGGAGCAGCTTTCCCAATACTCCGGTGTGCCTGTGTGGAACGGACTGACCAATGAATATCACCCCACCCAGATTCTTGCGGATTTTCTCACCATTCGGGAGCATTTCGGCAGCCTCCAGGGGAAAAAGCTGGTGTACATGGGGGATGCCCGCTACAATATGGGCGATTCTCTGATGGTGGGCTGTGCCAAGATGGGCATGCATTTTGTGGCCTGCGCCCCGGAGAAATATTTCCCCAATCCCACCCTGGTGGACCTTTGCAAGGCAGTGGCCTCTGAAACCGGAGCCACCCTGGAATTCATCACCGATCCGGTGGAGGCGACCAAGAATGCCGATGTGATTTACACCGATGTGTGGGTCTCCATGGGAGAGCCGGACGAGGTCTGGGCGGAGCGGATTCAGGACCTGACCCCTTATCGGGTGACCCAGGCGCTGATGGACAACGCCGGTCCCCAGTGCCGGTTTATGCACTGCCTGCCCGCTTTCCATGACCTTGGCACCACCATCGGCCGTCAGATTCAGCAGAAATTCGGCATTGACTGCATGGAGGTGACGGATGAGGTCTTTGAAGGCACCCAGTCCATCGTCTTTGACGAGGCCGAAAACCGGATGCATACCATCAAGGCCGTCATGGCCGCCACTTTGGCAGAATAAAGGATTCCCGCCGCGTTTTTCAGCGGCGGGAATTTTATAACCTTTTGCCAATGGTTCGTGATGATTCCGTCTTCCAAAAATCCAGCAGTGCCTGGGCCAGTGCATCCGGATTGTCCTGATTGACCTCGTGACCGGCCTTGGGCAGAAGCATCAGCCTGCTGCCGGGGATTCTGCGGGAGAGACCCAGGGCCGCCTTTTTGTTGGCCTTATCCTGCTGCCCGCAGAGAATCAGCGCAGGGCAGCGGATCTCGGCAAGCTCCTTGGTGAAATTCTGCTGCCCGGTGGTGATGCACAGCCGGGTGAACTCCTTTTTGCCAAAGCCCAGACCCTGAAAATTCTTCTCGGGCATAAATCGGAACATCAAATTCTGCACCGCCAGCAGCACTTTTGGCATTTTGTACTGGGCGGCGATGAGCACCACGCTGTGAAGCCGCTCCCCGTGGTGAATGGAATAGTCCAATGCCAGCACAGCGCCGAGAGACAGGCCGCAGAGGCAGAATTTCCCGGGAATGTCGCTGCAATAGCGTTCCAAAGCGGTGTAGAGGTTCTGATAGCAGACCGGTTTGCCTGCGAGCAATTCCGGCAGGCTGGGGCAGCGATAGTCCCCCTCCGGCGGCAGCTTGGAAAGAACCGGCTGCCAGCTCTCTGGGGTTTGCCCCAGGCCATGAAGAAACACGATGGTCACAGACTGCACTTCCTTTCTTTTTCCCCATTCTATCACAGCCCGGGGCCAAAGTCCAGAGACAGTTGGTTGGAGCGTTAAACCGGCTGTTGGGTGGGATTCTTTGCCATTCTGTAAACAAAACACGGAAATACTTTACTTTGAAACGAAAATTTGCTATACTTTTCAGAAAGGAAGTGTTGCTATGGACCCGAAAAAAGTGATGTATGCAAAACGCGGCCAGGTGCTGATGCAAAACCTGAAAAAGCGGCATTTTGAGGCGTACTACTGTGATGACCGGACTGCCGCGTTGGAGAAGGCCCTGGAACTGATACCGGAGGGCGCTTCTGTGGGCTGGGGCGGCGCCATGTCCGCTCAGCAGATTGGCTTGATGGATGCTTTGGCAGAAAGAAACGTCAAGCTGCTGGACCGGAGCAAGGCGGAAACGCCCCAGGAGCGGGACAGGCTGATGAAGCAGTGCCTGACGGCGGATGTGTTCCTCACCGGAGCCAACGCCCTGAGCCTGGACGGGCAGATGGTGAACATCGACGGCAACGGCAACCGGGTGGCGGCCATTGTCTACGGGCCGGATTCGGTGATCGTGGTGGCAGGTATGAACAAGGTCTGTGATACCCTGGAGCAGGCAGTGCAGCGGGCCCGCAGCGTTGCGGCTCCCGCCAATTCTCAGCGGTTCAGCATCGCAGCCCCCTGCAATTCCACCGGCTCCTGCCACGACTGCACCAGTGTGGACTGCATTTGCAACCAGATTCTGATTACCCGCCATTGCCGTCCCGCCGGACGAATCAAATTCATCCTGGTGGGCGAAGAGCTGGGACTGTGAAAAAAGGCCTGCCGGGTTTCGGCAGGCCAAAATGGTTTTTACTTGCTGAGGCAGACCTCGGTGCTCTCGTTGGGGGTGCCCTGGAAGAACTTCAGAGCGTTGTCCACGGTGGTGGCGGCGATGTTGTTCAGAGCCTCCTGAGTCAAGAAGGCCTGGTGGGAGGAGACGATCACATTGGGCATGGCAATCAGCCGCACCAGCTTGTCGTCCTGGACCACATGACCGGAATAGTCCTCGTAGAAGAAGTCGCCCTCCTCCTCATACACATCCAGGCAGGCGGCACCCACCTTCTTTTCCTTGATGCCCTGAATCAAATCCTCGGTGTTGATCAGCGCACCCCGGGAGGTGTTGATGATGGTAACGCCCTTTTTCATCTTCTCAATGGAATCGGCGTTGATCAGATGCTTTGTTTCCTCCGTCAGGGGGCAGTGGAGGGAGATGATGTCCGATTTTTGGAACAGCTCCTCCATGGTGACATAATCCAGGCCGCTGGCTGCATTGGGGAATTTGTCGTAGGCGATGACGTTCATGCCGAAGCCCTTGCAGATGTCGGCGAATACCCGGCCGATCTTGCCGGTACCCACAATGCCCACGGTTTTTTGATAAAGGTCAAAGCCCACGAAGCCCTGAAGGCTGAAATTAAAGTCCCGGGTGCGGATATAGGCCTTGTGGGTTCTCCGGTTGATGGTGAGCAGCAGGGCCATGGCGTGCTCCGCAACGGCGTGGGGGGAGTAAGCGGGCACCCGGAATACCCGGATTTTTCCCTGGCAGGCGGCCATGTCCACATTGTTGAAGCCCGCGCACCGCAGCACGATCAGCCGAATGCCGTAGCTGTAGAGCTTCTCCACCACCGCAGCGTTTACGGTATCGTTTACGAACACGCAAACGGCGTCGTAGCCTGCTGCTAAGGAAACCGTGTCTTCATTCAGTCGGGTTTCAAAGTACTTGATCTCCAGCTCCGTGCCCTGGGCGCAGGCGTCAAAGCCGGGCATGTCATAGGTTTTGGCATCAAAAAATGCGAGTTTCATACAACCAACTCCTTATAAAAGTATCGATATAATTATACTGAATTAAACGGATTTGTCAAGCCCGGTTTCGGTGTTTCTTCCCTGTAAGAGCAGCCGAAAAATGAAGCCGATTCAGCCGTTTTTATATACATATTTACAAATTGAGGTGGATTTATGCGTTCTAAAATTGAAATGCTCCTGAAAAAGTACCGTTCCCAGCTGATCTATCTGGTGTTCGGTGTGCTGACAACGGTGGTGAATTACCTGATTTATTTTCCCTGTGACCGGTTGCTGCACACTGCCTGGCTCAGCAATTCCATTGCCTGGGTCTTTGCGGTGCTCTTCGCCTATGTGACCAACAAGCCCTTTGTTTTTGGAAGCCACGACTGGTCCATGAAGACGGTGGCACCGGAATTCATCAAATTTGTGGGCACCCGGGTGGCTTCCCTGGGGGTGGAGAACCTGATCCTGCTGGTGACGGTGGACCTCCTGGGTTGGAACCGCATCGGCTGGAAGCTCTTTGCCAGCGTGCTGGTGGTTATTTTGAATTATGTGGGCAGCAAGCTGCTGGTATTCCGCAAGGAAAAGCAATAACGGAGGAGACGGATAAAATGGCCTTTGTAGAATTTCAAAATGTGGGAAAAACCTATCAGATGGGCGAGGTGGAGATCAACGCCCTCCATGATGCCAGCTTTCAGATTGAAAAAGGGGAGCTGGCGGTGATTGTTGGCCCCTCCGGTGCGGGCAAAACCACCCTGCTGAACATCCTGGGCGGCATGGACACCCTGACCCGGGGCAAGGTGCTGCTGGACGGAAAGGATATTTCCGCCATGAACCGGAAGGAGCTGACTCTCTACCGGCGGATGGATGTGGGCTTTGTGTTCCAGTTTTATAATCTCATCGGCAATCTCACCGCTTTGGAAAATGTGGAGCTGGCCAATCAGATCTGCAAAAATCCGCTGCCGGCCAGCCAGGTGCTGAAGGATGTGGGCCTGGAGCCCAGAATGAAAAATTTCCCCAGCCAGCTTTCCGGCGGCGAGCAGCAGCGGGTGGCCATCGCCCGGGCCCTGGCCAAGAATCCCAAGCTGCTGCTCTGCGACGAGCCCACCGGTGCCCTGGATTATCAAACCGGTAAGGCGATTCTAAAGCTTTTGCAGGACACGGGCAGACGCACCGGCATGACGGTGGTCATCATCACCCACAACAGTGCACTCACCGCCATGGCGGACCGGGTCATCCGGGTGAAAAACGGCACCATTTCCAGCATGGAGCAGAATCCAAATCCCATGGACATTTCGGAGATTGAATGGTAATGAAGCGTAATATGATGGGCAGAAATCTGCGTCGATCAATTGTAAATTCCCTGGGCCGGTATATTGCCATTGCCACCATCATCGCCCTGGGTACGGCGATTTTTGTGGGACTGCGGTCCACGAAAATGGACATGGTGGCCACAGGACAGGCCTACACCGACAGCCAGAACATGTTTGATCTCCGGTTCATCAGCACCTACGGCTGGGAGCCGGAGCAGGTGGAGGAAATCGCCGCCCTGGAAGGCTTGGAGGATGTGGAGGGCGTGTTTTACGCCGACCTGATTGCCCAGAGCGAGAAAAGCAGCGATGCCCTGGTTTACCGGTTCTACACCGTTCCGGAATCGATCAACCGGCTTGTGCTGCTGGAAGGACGGATGCCGGAGCGGGCAGACGAATGCCTGGCGGATGGCTTCCGAAATGACGAATCCGTCATTGGCACGAAGGTGACCGTCTCTCGGGAGAATTCCGACGATGCCCTGGACCAGCTGGAGCAGAGGGAGTTCACCGTGGTTGGCCTGGTGAGCAGTCCGTTGTATATGGATACCAACCGGGGCAATACCTCCGTGGGCAGCGGCAGCATTGCAAATTTCTTCTTCGTTCCGGCGGATGCCTTTGACATCTCCTATTACACCGAGGTCCACGCCACCATTCCCGGGGATTACCAGATTTATTCCCAGGAATATAATGATGCCATGGAGCAGGCAGCGGACCTGCTGAAGCCGGAGTTGGAGGCCATCGCCCAGGCAAGAGTGGATTCCATCCGGCAGGATGCCATGGAGGAATATGAAGACGGCCTGGCGGATTACAACCAGGCAGAGGCGGATTATCAAAAGGAGAAGGCGGATGCCCTGCGTCAGCTGGATGAGGCCAAGGCGGATTTGGAGCAGGCAGAAGCGGAGCTGGCGGGTGGCCAGACAGAGCTGGAAAATGGCCGGCAGCAGCTCTCAGACAGTCGTGCCCAGCTGGAGCAGCAGCTGCAGGCCTACGGCAGCAATGCCCAGCTCCAGGCTTATGAGCAGGAGCTGAACCAGCAGGAGCAGCAGCTTATCCAGGCCCAGGCGGAGCTGGATGAAAACCGGCAGAAGCTGGCAGAGGGCTGGGCGGACTGGGAGCAGTCAAAGCAGGAGACCCAGGAGAAATTCTCTGACGCCGAAGCGGAGCTGGCAGAGGCAGAGCAGGAGCTCCAGGATGCCTGGAACGAAATCCAGGACATTGCCGACGCGGAGGTGTATGTGCTGGACCGGAACTCCAACGTGGGCTATTGCTCCCTGGACAGTAACTCCGACATTGTGGCCGGTGTGGCCCGGGTGTTCCCGGCCTTCTTCCTGTTGGTGGCGGCGCTGGTGTGCATCACCACCATGACCCGTATGGTGGAGGAGGAGCGCACCCAGATCGGCACCTTGAAGGCCCTGGGCTACGGCAATGGGGCCATTGTGTCCAAATACCTGCTGTATTCCGGCAGCAGCGCTATTTTGGGCTGCACCATGGGCGTCATCCTGGGCAGCATTGTGTTTCCCATTGTGCTGTGGCAGGCGTATAAAATCATCCTGGTGGTCACCCCCAATATTCTGCTGCGCTTTGATTGGAAGATGGCCCTGTCCGTCACCGCTTTGTATACCCTGGCCATGCTGGCGGTGAGCTGGTACTGCTGCCATCGGGCGCTGCAGGAGGTTCCGGCGGAGCTGATTCGCCCCAAGGCCCCCGGGGCGGGGAAGAAGCTGCTGATTGAGCGGATTCCTCTGTGGGAGCGTGTGAGCTTCCTGAACAAGGTGGCCATTCGGAATATCTTCCGCTACCGGCAGCGGCTGGTGATGATGCTGCTGGGCATCGGCGGCTGTACCGCCCTGCTGATGACCGGCTTCGGCATCCGGGATTCCATTGCCAAGATCGTGGATGTTCAGTTCCGGGATGTCACCCAGTATGACCTGGCGGTGAATTTCCGCAGCGGCCAGACGGAGCGGCAGCAGGAGCAGTTCCGCAAGGCCATGGAAGAGGATGCAGAAGAAATCCTGTTCTTCCATCAGGTCAGCGGCACCATCGAGACCGATAGCCAGAGCCGGGATATCTACATCATGGCGGCAGGGGAGCAGATCAAGGATTTTGTAGATTTTCACTGGGGCAAGGAGCCGGTGGCACTGCCCGGAGAAAATGAGGTGCTGCTGTCCTCCGGCATGGCAGAGATTTTAGATATTCAGATTGGCGATACGGTGGTGCTTCGCGATCCCGATCTCCAGGAGCTCAGCGTGAGGGTATCCGGCATCTACGAAAACCATATCTATAACTATGCCTTGGTGACGCCGGAAACCATCCGGCAGCAGTGGGGCACGGAGCCGGAAATGCAAAGCGCCTATGTGACCGTGCGGGAGGGACGGAATCCGGACAATGCCGGTGCCACGGCCAGCGGTCTGGATGGGGTTTCCAATGTGCTGGTGAGCCAGCAGATTGCCGAGTCGGTGAACGGCATGATGTCCGCCCTGGATTTGGTGGTGGTTGTGGTGGTGCTCTGCGCCGGTGTGCTGGGAGTCATCGTCCTGTACAATCTGACGAACATCAACATCAACGAGCGGATTCGGGAGATTGCCACCATCAAGGTGCTGGGCTTCAACGCCCGGGAGACCGGAATGTATGTGTTTAAGGAGAATCTGGTGCTCAGCGCCTTCGGCGTCCTGGTGGGCATTCCCATGGGCAAGCTGCTGCTGGAATTCGTCATGAGCCAGATTAAGATCGATATGATCTGGATTAAGCCCCTGTTTACCATGCCCTCCTTGCTGGCCTCTGTGGCGCTGACCATTTGCTCCGCCCTGGTGGTGGATTGCCTCTTCTATTCCAGCCTGGACAGAATCAACATGGCCGAGGCCCTGAAAAGCGTGGAGTGAAATTGGTATTTGGTGGGTTCGATGAATGGTGCAATGATGGACACACCGTAGGGCGGGGGCTTGCCCCCGCCGCTTGGCTCCGGCTAGGAATGGCTTCCGTTCAACGAAAATATCCCAAAATCGAAACATTTCGGCGGGGGCAAGCCCCCGCCCTACGGCGTACACCAATTTGCCACGCGATAATCACATCGCCAAATTCCAATTTTCCCCTTTCCTTAACAACAAAAATCAGGCAATGCAGCGTCGAAACTGCATTGCCTGATTGATTTTTTGGAATTAAAGCTGCTTCAAAACGGCGCACAGGTAATCCCACACCCGCTCTGTGGAGGCGATTTCCAGCTTTTCCCGGCTGGTGTGGATGTCGTGCATCTGGGGCCCGATGGAAACGCAGTCCAGGCCGGGGAGCTTTTCTCCCAGCAATCCGCATTCCAGCCCGGCGTGGATGGCCAGCACCTCCGGCTCCTTGCTGTACATTTCCCGGTAGAGCTGCACCATGGTATCCCGCAGGGGGGAGTCTTTCCGGTATTCCCAGGCGGGATATTCCCCCATCTGAGAGTAGCTTCCGTCGTAGAAGCTGCACAGCTCCTTCAGCTTGCCCAGCAGCTCCTCCTTTTCCTGGTTCACGCTGCTGCGGACGGAGAAGGTGATGCTGAAATGCTCTCCCAGCTTGGCGATGCCCAGGTTCAGACTGGCCTGCACCAGACCGGGAATGTCGGCACTGTAGCTCTGAACCCCGTTGGGTACGGCGCACAGCAGTGCCACCGCCCGGGCGGTATCCTGGGTGGTCATGCTGTTGCCGCCCAAAGCGTCCACATCAAAGGCCTGAACCGTGGCCTCCGGCTCGTCGAATTTCTCCCGAATCTCTGCCTGGAGCGCCTCAGCCACGGCGTTGATCCGCTCCAAGCCGATGCCCATGGCCACTACGTTGGCCTGGCAGCTGCGGGGAATGGCATTGTCCTTGCTGCCGCCGGAGAAAGAGGTGAGGCACAGAGGCATGAGCCCCAGAATCCGGCTCATGAATTCTCCCATCACCTTGTTGGCGTTGGCTCGGTTCTTGTGGATTTCGGCACCGGAGTGACCACCCTGCAGGCCGTCCACGCTCAGGCGGATGCAGGGGCCGTACACCATTTTCCGCTCCACGTTCAGCGTCAGCGTGGCTCTGGCACCGCCGGCACAGGAGACGGTGAAAATGCCCTCGTCCTCGGAATCCAGGTTGATCATCCGTCTGCCTTTCAGCATGGAAACGTCAATGGCGTTGGCGCCCAGCATGCCGATTTCCTCATCCACGGTGACAATGACCTCCAGCGGGGGATGGGGGATGGATTTGTCGGCGATCAGCGCCATGGCATAGGCCAGGGCAATGCCGTCGTCGCCTCCCAGGGTGGTGCCCCGGGCGAAGACGCTGGTGCCGTCGTGGGCCAGGTCCAGGCCGTCGGTTTCCAGGTTTAATGGACAGTCGGCGTCCTTTTCGCACACCATGTCCATGTGTCCCTGCAAAATCACAGGCTCATGGTCCTCCAGGCCGCAGGTGCCGTCGGCAAAGAGAATCACATTGTTGCTCTCGTCCTGAATCCAACGGATGCCCTGCTCCTTGGCAAAGGCGACCAGATAGTCGCTGATGGCCTTGGTGTTCCGGGACCCGTGGGGGATGCCGCAGAGCGCTTCAAAATATCCGAATACCGCGCTGGGTTCCAGCCCGGCTAATTTTTTTTCTTCCATGATATGTACTCCTTTCCAGTGGATGTACGGTTGATGAATCCTCTCGTTACAAAACCCATTGTATCACAGAGGCGGACAAAAGTCATCAGGCAAAATAACAAAGACCGCAGGAGCATTTCCTGCGGTCCTATGTTCAAATTATCCTGAAACCGGGTTCTTAGAACAGACTCAGAGCCAGAGTCAGCACAACCCAAGCAATGGCGATCCACTTGGTAGAGGAAGCCAAAATCTGATCCAGGCCGCCCTTTTTGTTCTTGCTCAGGTAGGAATCGGAGGAACCGGACAGAGCGCCGGACAGACCTGCTTCCTTGCCGGACTGCAGCAGAACAACCACAATCAGAGCCAAGCTGGCCAAAGCCTCAATCACAATCAGCAACGTTTTCATAACACCAAACCTCCCTCCGCACCATCCGCGGACAGCGAATATGATACGGCCTGCCAATTCAAGCAAACCACATATGTGAAAAACAGTATATCACACGCTGTGAGAAAAAGCAAGTGTTTTTCCTGTTTTCTCAGAAAAGAAACCCTATTTCTGCACCCAGCTGCCGGTGGCCAGGCAGTTGAGGTAGCTCTCGATAAAGGGGTCCAGGGCTCCGTCCATCACCGCGTTGACGTTGGAGGTCTCGCAGCCGGTGCGGGTGTCCTTTACCAGGGTGTAGGGCATGAACACATAGTTGCGGATCTGGCTGCCCCATTCGATTTTCTGCTGCACACCCTTGATGTCGGAGATCTTGTCCAGGTGCTCCCGCTCCTTGATTTCCACCAGCTTGCTTCTGAGCATCCGCAGGCAGGTCTCCTTGTTCTGGAACTGGCTGCGCTCGGTCTGGCAGGAAACCACAATACCGGTGGCCTTGTGAATCAGGCGAACGGCGGAGGAGGTCTTGTTGATGTGCTGGCCGCCGGCGCCGGAGGAACGGTAGACCTGCATTTCGTAGTCCTCGGGGCGAATCTCCACATCCTGACTGTCGTCCTCAATGTCGGGGATGACCTCAATGGCGGAGAAAGAGGTCTGCCGCCGGGCGTTGGCGTCAAAGGGGGAGACCCGCACCAGCCGGTGCACACCGTTTTCCCCTTTCAGGAACCCGTAGGCATTCTCACCCTCGATCATGATGTCCGCGGATTTCAGCCCGGCCTCGTCTCCCTCCAGATAGTCCAGAATCTTGTAGGTAAAGCCGTGGCGCTCTGCCCAGCGGGTATACATCCGGTAGAGCATCTGGCACCAGTCCTGGGCCTCGGTTCCGCCTGCGCCTGCGTGGAAGCTCATCAGGGCGTTGTTCTTGTCGTAGTGGCCGGTGAGCAGGGTTTCCAGCCGGCAGGCCTCCATCTCGCCGGAAAGGGTCTCGAAGCCGGTCTGCAGCTCTTCCAGCATGGAGTCGTCGTCTTCCTCGGCGGCCATCTCGCAGATGGTCATGAGATCGTCCCAGGTGGCGCACATTTTTTCGTAGCGCTCCAGCTTGTTTTCGGTCTGCCGGGTTTTGACGGCAACCTTTTGGCTTTTTTCCGGGTCGTCCCAGAAGCCGGGGGCCTCCTGCATGGCGTGGAGCCGCTCCAGCTCGTTCCGCAGTCCTGCAATGTTCAGGGAGTCTGCCAAACCGTCCAGGGCAGGGCGGCAGTCGTTGAGTTTCTGTTTGTAGGTGTCAAAGGCAATGTTCATAGTATTCTCTCATTTCATTGATTTGCATAGTTAAGCCTATTATAACCCAATTTATCCCGCCTGTAAAGAGTGAAAATGGAAATTTATCGCTGGCTGCTGCCCTGGTTCTCCTGGCCGAAAATAAAGTCGTCGATGTCCCACTGGGGGCACGTTCCGGTTTCCATAACCATCCCTCCTCAAACTGACTGGACAGTATATGCAAAAGTGAACAAGAAATGTGCGCTTGACTTGATAAATTGGCCGGGATGCTGTATACTGAGAATGCATTACAAATCGGCTGCTGCCGCGATACAAAAGGAGGAACAACGATGCGCTGCTTCCAAGGCTTCCAAAAGGGTGTGAACCTGGGCGGCTGGATTTCCCAGTTTGCCAAGTATGACCATGAGCATTTCCGCAGCTTCATTCAGAAAGAGGATATTGCCTATATTGCCAGCCTGGGCTTTGATCACGTCCGGGTTCCCGTGGACTATAATGTTCTGGAGGACGAGGCGGGCAATCCCCTGGAAACCGGCTTTGGCTATCTGAAAAGCTGCTTCCAGTGGTGCCGGGAATATGGGCTGAATATGCTCATCGACCTGCACGAGTGCTACGGCTACTCCTTTGACCCTCTGAAAAAGGATATGGACCGGAGCAAATTCTTCTACGACGAGATATTGCAGGAGCGCTTCCTGAACCTGTGGAAGAAGATTGCTTACGAATTCAAGGATTATCCCAATCAGGTGGCCTTTGAGCCGCTGAACGAGGTGGTGCTCTGGGAGGTTTCCGACGCCTGGAACAAGCTGGTCCGCAAGTACATCCAGACCATTCGCGCCATTGCCCCCAAAAGCTGGATTGTGGTAGGCGGTGTCTGCTACAACAGTGTCATGAGCGTGGAGCTGCTGGATAAGCCCTATGACGACCGGATTGTCTACAATTTCCACTGCTATGAGCCCATGATCTTCACCCATCAGGGCGCTTACTGGATGGAGCAGTTCCCCAGTGACTACCGCATTACCTATCCGCAGCCCCTGGAGGTCTACCGGGAGGAGACCAAGCGGGTTCTGGGCGACGGAAGCCCGGTGTTCCTGCCGGAGGTCAAGGGAATGGGGCCGGACTTCTTTGAGATCATCTTCAAGGCCGCCCTGGAGGCAGCGAAGAAAAATGACGCGCCCCTGTACTGCGGGGAGTACGGTGTCATCGACCTGGCGGACAATCCCTCCAAAATCCGCTGGCTGAAGGATATTCACACCGCCTTTGCCAAATTCCAGGTGGGCCATGCCCTTTGGAATTACAAGGAAAAGGACTTTGGCCTGGTGGACGACAGCTTCGCCGAGGTGAAAGACGATTTCATCGCTGTGATCTGACGTTTCAATCCCCGGGGCAAACTCCCCGGGGATTGCTTTGCCTCTTGACATTGGGCTTCTTTTTCGTTAGAATAATCAAGCACATGCATCCGTAGCTCAGTTGGATAGAGCGACCGCCTCCTAAGGTTACGTTACAACGGCCACCGGAGAAAAATTGAATAAGGGATTGCAGTTCGACTTTCGTCGGGCTATAATCATAGATGACAATACGTCGCTATAGCTCAGTTGGATAGAGCGACCGCCTCCTAAGCGGTAGGCCGGAGGTTCAAGTCCTCTTAGCGACGCCAGCAAACAACGCCGAAAGCCTTTGTTTTCAAGGACTTTCGGCTTTTTTTAACAAATTCCAGTGTGATTGCTGAGACGAAATAATGTTTTCAAATTTTACTTCAAATTCTGATTTTTGACAAGCCCTAAAAAATCGAACTGCTGTGATAAGAAAAAAATTTCTGCTAATTATTAGCAGAAAAAGGGCCGTTTTTGCTAATGAAAATGCGCTTCCAGCTAATTAGGCGAAAAAACGTGCTAAAAACCTTGCTAATTCAAAAGGCGGATGTTCCGAGTGCTAAGCCGTTATAAGAAATAAAATTGAATATTACCATGTACATAGAGCGTCTATTTGCCCCTGTATCGGGGATGGATAGACGCTCTTTTTTTATGCCCAAAATTCATGGGTAAATCTGA
>JAQYLT010000059.1 GCA_028719885.1 Bacillota bacterium | reverse complement strand
AATATTCCACCAAATATGAAATGAAAAGCGGTTTTCTGGGGCGGCTTCGCCGACGGAATGAGCAAGCCCATTCCCTACAGTTTCGTCCAACCTGATACCATTCAAGGGAGAAACCTTGGAATCTTTTCGTTTCGGCGGGGGACAGCCGGGCGCCCTACGGTGTTGTCCAACATTTTTCCATTCAACATACTCTGATAAAGACGTTACCGAGGCGGAATGCATAAATGCATTCCCTACGAATCGTTCGTTAACAAAAGAACAATAAAGCTGAGTAAACAGCCGATAAACTAAAAAACCAATCATTGCTGCGACAGCCGCTTCGCGGTCGGAACGAGCAAGCCCGTTCCCTACATCCCGGCGGGGGCAAGCTGCTCAAGGTGTTATAAACGGAAAGGACATATCTTGTGGATACATTAATTGCGAACGTCACTGCGGTGACCATGAATCCCAGAATGGAAGTGATATTCGGGGCCTATATCGGCATTGAAAAGGGGAAAATCGCCTCCATCGGCAAAACGCCCCCCAAGGAGCCGCCCCAGACCGTGATCGACGGCACCGGCATGGTGGCCATCCCCGGCCTGGTGAATTGCCACACCCACCTGGCCTCCTCGGTGCTGCGCTGCTTCACCGACGATCTGGGCAACACCCAGGCTTTGGAGGAGCTCCTGAAAAAAGAGGCCAAAATGGACTCCCGCTGTGCCCGGGCGGCGGCGTTACTCAGCATTGCGGAGTGCTTGCGCTTCGGCGTCACCTCCGTGTCCGATCTCTACTATTATCCCGACGCCACCGCCAAGGCCGTGGCGGAATCGGGCATCAAGGCTAATCTGGCCCTGTCCAGCTACCGGTTCATCGATGAAAACGAGGACTTCGACTTCGACACCGACGAGCAGTGCCGGGAGCTGGTTCGCGTGACGGAAAAGTGGAACGGCTTCGATGAGGGCCGGATCAAAATCGACGCGGGCATCTACGCCGAGTACACCAGCAACTACAAGCTCTGGGAGGGCCTTCTGGGCTACGCCAGCGAGCAGGGCCTGGGGGTCCAGCTCCATCTGGCTCAGACTCCCGGGGAGGTGGAAGGCTGCCTGGATCGCACCGGTATGAATCCCGGGGAGCTGCTGAACTGCCATGGGCTCTTTAACGTTCCCGCCACCGCCGCGGGCTGCGGATATTTGGAGCCCATGGAGCAGAAAATACTGGGTAAGAAAAAGGTCACCGCCGTGGCCCTGCCCCTGGCTGCCGCCAAAAACGGCATGGGCTGCGCGAAAATCCTGGACTGCGTTCAGGCGGGGATGAATGTGGCCCTGGGCACCGACGGTGCGGTGGAGGCCGGAAATCTGGACATGTTTGAAGTCATGCGGGGGGCGTCTCTGTCTATGCGGGCACAAAAGCAGGATGCCTCGGCCCTGCCCAGCTCTGCCGTGCTGATGATGGCCACGGTGTGCGGCGCCCAGGCCCAGGGCAGAAGCAAGGAATGCGGCATGCTTCAGGTAGGCATGGATGCGGACATCGCCCTGGTGGATTTCACCGCCCCCCACCTGATGCCCTGCCACAATGTGCTCACCGGCCTGGTGTTTGCCGCCAAGGGTGGGGACGTGGCCATGACCATGGTCCGGGGAAAAATCCTCTATCAAAACGGAAAATTCCCAACCATCGACCTGAATGAAGTGGTGCGGGAGCTGACGGAGGAGGCCATTCCCAAGCTCTTCCAAAAAGAGGACGCCCCTGCCGCGCCCCAAAGTTGAGGAGGATACTATGTCTGACGCGCAGAAGAAGCAAAATTTCCTGCAGGGCACCGCACTGCTTGCCATGGCCACGGTGGTTGTGAAGCTCATCGGCGCCCTTTATAAGGTGCCCCTGAACGCCATCATCGGCGAAAAGGGCTTCGGCTATTTCAGCACCGCCTATGAAATTTACAACATCCTTTTGATGATTTCCACCGCCGGCCTGCCTGTGGCCATGAGCCGGATGATCTCCCAGGCCAGCAGTCTGGAGCATTACGGCCAGGTGCGGCAGATCTATGCCACCGCCCGGAAGCTGTTTTTGATTCTGGGCATCAGCGGCAGCCTGCTGATGACGGTGTTCTGCCGCCAGCTGGCCGCTTTCTGGAACCAGCCGGACGCCTGGGCCGCCATTGGCTTTTTGGGACCCTGCGTGCTGCTGATTTGCGTCATGAGCGCCTACCGGGGCTATTTCCAGGGCCAGAGCAATATGATCCCCACCGCCGTCTCCCAGGTGCTGGAGGTGGTGACCAAGCTGATCGTGGGCATGCTTGCCGCCGTGCTCTTCTTGAAGGCCACGGCCAGCATTCCCCTGGCGGCAGGCGGCGCGATTCTGGGCGTGACAGCCAGCTGCATGGTGTCGGTGGTGTATCTTTGGAGCCGGTTCCGCAAGAGCTTCCGGGTGCTCCCCGAAACCGGGGATACCCCCCAATCCTCTGGAGAAACCATCCGGGAGCTGCTGAAAATTGCCATTCCCATCACCCTCAGCTCTACCATTCTATCCATCATCACCTCCCTGTCCAGCAAGATCTACATGGGCCAGCTGCTGACCTTCGTCAGCCAGGAGCAGGCGGACACCATGCGGGGCGTCCATGTGATGACCCAGACCATTTACAATATGCCCTGCGCCTTCATCACCCCCATCACCGTGAGCATCATCCCCGCCATCACTGCCCAGATCACCCTGAAAAAATACCGCCAGACCCGGCTCACCGAGGAATCCGCCATCCGGGTCACCGGTATTTTCTCCATGCCCTGCGCCGTGGGGCTGACGGTGCTGGCCCAGCCCATCACCGCCCTGCTGGGAGGCTACACCGGGGAGCGGCTGGAGCTGGCCACCCAGATGATGACCGTGCTGGGCATCTCCATCGTGTTTAACGCATTGGTGCTGGTGACCACTGCCATCATGCAGGCCCACGGCAACGTGAACCGGCCGGTCATCAATATGCTCATCGGCGGCGTGTTAAAGCTGATTGTGGTGTATGTCCTCACAGGCAATCCCGCCATCGGCATTGTGGGCACCCCCATCGGCACCTTGCTCAGCTATGTGGTGATCTGCATTCTCAATGTGTTCTCCATCCGCTCCCTGGTGGAGGACCCGCCCCATATTCTGAAAAATCTCATTCGGCCTTTCCTGGCTGCCTGCCTGATGGGCGTGGCGGTGTGGCTGTGCTGGTGGAGCATGAGCACCGTGGGAATTTCCAGCCGGGTGCTTCTGGCGGTGGTGCCTGTCTGCGTGGGCGTGGTGGTGTATGTGCTGGCTGCCCTGGTGTTCAAGGTCATCACCAAGGAGGACTGCCTGCTGCTGCCCAAGGGCGAAAAAATCGCGAAGCTGCTGAAATTATGATTTTCGGAAAGAAAAGCCTTGCTTTTTGCGTATGATTATGTTAATCTAAATAAGTTCAAGATTTTTCTTAGCAAATGGGCATTTTTTCCATTTGACTTAAATTTGAGGAGAGGTTTTTATGAATAAAACAGAACTGATCGCCGCCGCCGCCGAGCGTTCCGGCCTGACCAAGAAGGACACCGAGAAGACCCTGAACGCCGCCCTGGATGCCATCACTGCCGCCCTGGTGGCCGGTGACAAGGTGCAGGTCAGCGGCTTCGGCATTTTCGAGGTGAAGGTGCGGGAAGCCCGCATGGGCCGCAACCCCCACACCGGCGAGGCCATGGAAATTGCCGCTTCCCGGGTGCCCGCTTTCAAGGCCAGCAAGACCATGAAGGACGCTCTGGGCAAGTAATTCCATGCGCCTGGACAAATACCTGAAGGTCTCCCGGCTGATCAAGCGGCGCACCGTGGCCAACGAGGCTTGCGACAATGCTCGCATCAGCGTCAACGGCCGTCCTGCCAAGGCCAGCTACGATGTGAAGGTGGGAGACAAAATCGAAATTTCCATGGGCGGCCGCACCGTCGCCGTGGAGGTTTTGCAGGTGGCAGAAGCCGTCCGCAAGGATGATGCCGCCGCCATGTATAAGGAAATATAAAACGCTGCCTCACCAAAAGGTGAGGCAGTTGTTTTTTGGAATGTGCTTATCGGCTGTTATCAGCATTATTATGTTTTAACGAACAATTCGTAGGGAATGCATTTTTGCATTCCGCCTGGGTAATGGTTTTGCGCCGGTGCGTTGAATCGAAAAATGTTGATTCTTTTCGTAGGGAACGGATTTATCCGTTCCGACCGCGAAGCGGAATTACCGCACCCAATTATTTGACAAAGGGTCAAGTTATCCGAATATCCAGCCGAATTCATGATAAAAGCATCCACAAAAGCGGCTTCGCCGACGGAATGAGCAAGCCCATTCCCTACGGCGTTGACGGACCATTCCCCGTTCAACAAACCACGGATGTTCATCAGCCTTTCGGAACGGATAAATCCGTTCCCTACGCAAACACCGGAAAGTGTACCATTCAACGTACCGCCCAAAAATCGTTACCTATCGGAATGCATAAATGCATTCCCTACGAAAATTCGGTAAACGCTCCTTATGCTGCTTTAAGCTGATAACCTAAATATTTATAAGTTTTCTGAGTTGTGTTGGTGATAGTATTACCTTAAGCAAAAGAATTGTACATCAAGGAAACAGCAGGGTTAGATTACCAATACAGGAACAAAGAACGAAGTTAACTGGTTCGCCAGCTGCTGAGCGATTGATGCAATGGTATATTTCAGTACCCGTTTAGGGGTCTGAGCAAACCACTAATTCACGAGTTAATGCTTAGTAACCTCCGTATACACAATATTACCGTATTTTCCGTCCAACCGCATCATATTCGGGGCAATGGCCTTGGCCCGGAGGGCGGGCATTCCCAAAAAGTCACAGGGAATGGCGTCGTCCCGGCCTTCCAAAATTTCTCCGCATAGCGCAATATTGTCCTCCAGGCTCCGGCCTGGGCCCTCCGGCTCCAGACCGTGAGAATAGTACACCCGGTCGAATTGGGGACGGAAGGTTTGGAGCTTTTGCAGGCTCCGGCGGTACTGGCTGAGGCAGGATTCGAACATGATCAGAGTGTTGCAGTTGCAGGCGTCCCCAAACAGGATGCTCCGCTCTTGCCGGAACAGGACGCAGCAGGAGCCAAGGGTGTGGCCCGGCACGTGGAGAATCTCCGCCTGGATGCCGCCCAGGTCGAACACGGTGCCGTCCTCCATGGGCACAAAACGGCCCTCGTCGGCAACACACGGCAGAAAATCGTCCGGGGTCAGGGTCGCACCGGGCATCTGGGAGGCGGCGTAGCCCATCCGGTCCTCCAGGGTTTGGGCCCGGAAAGCCGGGATGTCCGCGGGATGGACGTATACCCGGTCAAATGCCGCCGCGCCTCCGGCGTGGTCGGGGTGCATGTGGGTGAGCAGCACGGTCAGGGACTTATCCGTCAGGGCATCCACCGTTTCCCGGAGCCCCAGAAAGCCCACCCCGGTATCCACCAGCAGCGCCTCCCGTTCCCCCTCCACCAGGAACAGAAATACCCCGCTGGGGTCCGTGATCTGGGTGATGTGAGAGGATATTATTTTCGTTTTGAACTCGTACATCTTGTTACACCGTGCCTTTCTTATGGTTTGAAGTTGATCGAATTTTTAAACGCCAATTTGTACGGCGGATCTCACTGGGCCCAGCGGGCCAGGGCGTCCGGATCCAGCAGGCGGAAGGTGTCCCGGTAGTAGTCGATGAGGCCCTCCTGCTTCATCCGGGCCAGCTCCCGGGACAGGGCACTGCGGTTGACGCAGAGGTAGTCCGCCATGTTCTCCCGGCTCAGCCCTAAGGAAAAGGTGGCCGCGCCGCCGGAACGGTCCAGCAGGTACATGGCGATCCGCCCCCGCAGGGAGCTGACGCTGAGATAACCCAGCCTTCGCCGCTGGGCCCAGTACTTCTGGGCAATCTCACCGATGAGATTCTCCCGCAGCCGGGAGTGGGCCGGGCAGCATTCCCGGCACCCGCCCATGATCTGAGAAAAGGGGAGAAACAGCACTGTGGTTGCTTCCGCCGCAATCACGTACACCGGGCTGACCCCTCCAGGAGTGGACATGAGCACATCTCCCACCAGGGCCCCGGGGCCGTGCCAGGCCATGAGAGTGTGTTCCCCCGCCGCGTTCACCGCCTCCGCCCGCAAAGCGCCGGAGAGCACCAGGGCGCAGGCGTGCACCGGCTGGCCCGCGCGGAAGAGGATGGCGTTTTTTTCATAGTGGGCAGTCTCTGCTCCCAGGCAGTCCAGCAGCCGTTCCAGCCCGGGCTGGTCGATTCCCCAAAACAGGCCGCAGGAGCCGAGAATGTTCCGTTCCTTTTCGATCATCGTTTCTCCTTCTGTTGCCATGGCAACGGAATTGCTGGCTTCAGTATAGTATAATGAACGCAGAAAGTCAATCCGGGGAATCCGGAGGAAGGAGAAATCCCAATGAAAAAGCTGATTTCCGTTCTCTTGCTGCTGTGCTTCTTTGCCGCGCTGCCGGTGTGTGCCCAGGGGGAGGCCATCCAGGTGGGCGCCCTCACCGGTCCTACCGCCATGGGTATGGTGAGGCTCCTGGAGGATGGCAAGGGTACCTATGAGCCCACCATCCTGGGCGCTGCCGACGAGCTGGTGCCTCTGATTCTCCAGGGAGAGATCGACATCGCCTCCGTCCCCGCCAACCTGGCGGCCACCCTGTATAATAAGACCCAGGGCGGTATCACTGTTCTGGCGGTGAATGTGCTGGGCGTGCTGTACATCGGCGAATACAACACCGAAAATTTGCAGTCGCTGGCGGATTTAAAGGGCCAGACCATCTATGCCACCGGCAAGGGCTCCACCCCGGAGTACTTCCTCCGGTATGTGCTGAGCCAGAACGGCATCGACCCGGATAAGGACGTGACCGTTGAATGGAAGAGCGAGCCCAGTGAGGTGGTGGCTCTGCTGAACGCGGAGCAGAAAGGCATCGCCATGCTGCCCCAGCCCTATGTCACCGCCGCTGCCGCCCAGCTGGGGGAGGGCTTCCGGGTGGCGCTGTCCCTGTCCGATGAATGGGCCGCTTTGGACAACGGCACCCTGTGCACCACCGCCGTGGTGATGGCCCGAAAGGAGTTCGCAGAGCAGAATCCCGAGGCGGTGGAGCAGTTCTTAACGGAACTGGAAGCCTCCGTCGCCTGGGTCAATGAAAATGTGGAAGACGCAGCCCAGCTCTGTGGGGACTACGGCATCATCAAGGCCCCTGTGGCCCAGAAGGCCATTCCTCAGTGCAACCTGGTGTGCATCACCGGGGCGGACATGCAGCAGTCCCTCTCCGGCTGCCTGAATGTGATCTTTGAAGAGAATCCCAAGGCCGTGGGCGGAGCGCTGCCGGAAAGCGACTTCTACTATGGCGGGGAATAAGGCTCCTGTTTTTACGCCCCAATCCAGGCTGGCAAAGCTTTTTGCCAGCCTTTTGGCGCTGCTTGTCTGGCAGCTGGCGGTGGCGCTGATGGGAAATCCGCTGCTGCTGGTGGGCCCGGTGCAGGTGCTGGCGCGGCTGGTGGAGCTGGTGCGGACCCGGGAATTCTGGATGGCCTGCGGCTTCACCTTTTCCAGAATCACCCTAGGCTTCCTGCTGGCCTTTTGCCTGGCCTTGATGCTGGCGGCGCTGGCGGCCCGGTTCCCTCTGGCGGAAACCCTGATTCATCCCTACATGGCGGCGGTGAAGACGGTGCCGGTGGCCTCGTTCATTGTCATCGCCCTGCTGTGGCTCTCCGGACGGCGGCTCAGTGTGTTCATCTCCTTTTTGATGGTGCTGCCGGTGCTGTACGCCAATTTCCTGGCGGGCATCCGGTCGGCGGACGGGCAGCTTCTGGAAATGGCCCGGGTGTTTTGCATGAACGGCGTGAACCGCATTCGCTGCATCTATCTGCCCGCCCTGGAGCCCCATTGTCTCTCCGGCTGCCGGTCCGCCCTGGGGCTGTGCTGGAAGGCGGGGGTGGCCGCGGAGGTGATCGGCGTGTGCCGCGGCAGCGTGGGGGGCATGCTGTATGACGCCAAGGTGTATCTGGAAATCAGCGACCTGTTCGCCTGGACGCTGGTGATTGTGCTGATGAGTGTTGGCTTTGAATGGGTGTTTTTAAGGCTGCTGGCCTGGATGATGAAAAAAGCGGAGGGCTGCTGATGGGAATCGTATTGCAGGATGTTTCCAAAAGCTATGGAGAAAAGCGGGTGCTGTCCCATTTCTCCTGCACCATTCCCCAGGGGAGCAGCTGCGCGGTGATGGCCCCCTCCGGCAGAGGGAAAACTACCCTGCTGCGGCTGATTTTGAATCTGGAAAAGCCGGATGGAGGGAACATCACAGGCGTGCCCCCGGAGAAATCCGTCCTGTTTCAGGAGGACCGGCTGTTTCCCCGGCTCTCCCCGGAGAAGAATCTCACCATGGCAGTTCCAAAATGCAGCCGGGAGCAGGCGATGGGGGTACTCAGGGAGCTAAAGCTGGAGGACTGCCTTGGAATCCCGGTTTGCAGGCTCTCCGGCGGCCAGGCCCGGCGGGTGGCGCTGGCAAGGGCACTGCTTGCTCCCGGGGAGCTCCTGGCCCTGGACGAGCCCTTTACCGGACTGGACGAAGAAAGCCGCCTGAAAGCAGCCCAGGTGATCCGCCGGTATCGCCATGGCCGCACCCTGATTCTTATCACCCACCGGGAGGAGGATTTGTCCCTGCTGGAGGTGACGGAACGAATCGATTTGGGGGAATGATGGAATCGGCAATATGACAAGTTGGAATTTGCGTAGGGAATGCATTTATGCATTCCGAAAGGTTTATTAACCACCGGGGTTCAACAAATCGTAAAACGATGATTTTTGCGTAGGGAACGCATTCATGCGTTCCGCATGGGTAACGTTTTTATCGGGGTATGTTGAATGAAAAAATGTTGAAAATTGGGACCCGTTACCATCCAACGAACGATGGATGTTAACCGACGTTTCGGAACGCATAAATGCGTTCCCTACGCACACGTTGGAACATGTCCCGTTGGACGAACCCGCCAAATTTCAACTTGCCGCCTCGAGGGCGGAAGCCGATCTGCATAAAAAATCGCTCCATCCGGGTTGGATGGAGCGGTTTTTTGAAGTTGATTAGCCGTTGGCACGCATCTGAGCGAAGCACTCGCTGCAGAACACGGGACGGTCGGACTTGGGCTCGAAAGGAACCTTAGCCTCGCCGCCGCAGCGCGCGCAGGTAGCGGTGAAGAACTCACGGGGGCCACGGGTGCTGTTCTTGCGGGCATCACGGCATGCCTTGCAGCGCTGGGGCTCATTCTGGAAGCCACGCTCAGCGTAGAAAGCCTGCTCACCGGCGGTGAACACGAACTCGTTGCCGCAATCTTTGCACTTCAAAGTCTTGTCTTCGTACATTTGGAAATACCTCTCTCCGTTTTTATTGCCCCGTGAAAGTCTACCGGAATGGTTGATACGCAGGGTCTGGAATATGTGACGAAACATCGCCACTGGATAGGATTATACACACTCCAGGGGGAATTGTCAATCCTTTATAATAATTTTCGTAAATTTTTCGTGGCATTTATGCAATATTTCTACGGAGCAGACAGATGTTTCCGCTTTGAAGACAAAATCTGGAAAAAGTCTTTAAATACTGAACTGGGTCTGCCCCTCATAGGGGATATGCAGATGGTCGTAGGCCAGCGCCGTGACGCAGCGGCCCCGGGGGGTGCGGGTGAGAAAGCCCAGCTGCATCAGGTACGGCTCGTACACATCCTCCAATGTGATGGCCTCCTCGCCAATGGTGGCGGCCAGGGTTTCCAGCCCCACCGGACCGCCGCCGTAATTCTGAATGATGGCGGTGAGCATCCGCCGGTCCACGGCGTCCAATCCCAGCTTATCCACCTCCAGCCGGCTCAGGGCCAGGTCGGCGGCCTCCTTGGTGATGGTGCCGTCTCCCATGATCTGAGCGAAGTCCCGCACCCGGCGGAGGAACCGGTTGGCGATGCGGGGGGTGCCCCGGCTCCGGGAGGCGATCTCCATGGCGCCCCGGGGATCGATGTCCATGCCTAGAATGGCGGCGGAACGGGTGACGATTTTGGCCAGCTCCTCCGGCTGGTACAGCTCCAGCCGCAGAGATACGCCGAACCGGTCCCGCAGGGGGGCGGAGAGCTGCCCGGCCCGGGTGGTGGCGCCCACCAGGGTGAATTTGGGCAGGTCCAGCCGGATGGAATTGGCGCTGGGGCCCTTGCCCACGATGATGTCGATGGCAAAGTCCTCCATGGCGGGGTAGAGAATTTCCTCCACCACCCGGTTTAAGCGGTGGATCTCATCAATAAACAGGATATCCCCGGGGTTCAGGTTGGTCAGCAGGGCCGCCAGGTCCCCGGGCTTTTCGATGGCGGGGCCGGAGGTGACCCGGATGTTCACTCCCATCTCGTTGGCGATGACCCCGGCCAGAGTGGTTTTGCCCAAGCCGGGAGGGCCATAGAGCAGGGTGTGGTCCAAACACTCCCCCCGCTGCCGGGCGGCCTCGATGTAGACGGACAGATTCCCCTTGGCCTTTTCCTGGCCGGTGTAGTCGGCAAGCAGCTTGGGCCGCAGGCCGATCTCCGCCGAATCCTGGGGCACAAAGGTGGGGGTAATGACGGGGGCATCCAGCCCCTCGGAAAATTCTAAGCTCATTGTATGCTCCTTACTTCATCACCATGGCTCTCAGGGCATGGCGCACCATTTCCTCGGTGGATGCCTTGGGGTCCACGCCTTTGAGGGCGGTATTGATTTCGGCGGGGGAGTAGCCCAGCTCCTGCAAAGCCGCGGTGGCCATGGCCAGGGCGCCGGTGGCCTGGGGTACGGCAGCGGAGGCTCCGGCGGAGAAGTCCAGCTCCATGCTGCCGCCGCCGATCTTGTCCTTCAATTCCAGAATGATCCGCTGGGCGATTTTTTTGCCTACACCCTGGGCGGCGGTGAGCATTTTTTCATCCCCGGTCATCACCGCCAGGGTGAAGTTCTGAGGTCCTCCGGCGGAGAGAATGGCCATGGCGGCCTTGGGCCCCACGCCGTTGACCCCGGTGAGCAGCTCATAGCAGCGCTGCTCCTCCCGGGAGGAAAAGCCGTAAAGGTCATAGGCATCCTCCCGGATGGATTCCGTGACGAAAAGCCGGGCGTTGGTATTCAGCTTCAGCTGGGCGGCGGTATAGGCCGTGATGCGGCAGCCGTAGCCCACGCCCCCGCAGTCGATCACCGCCAGCCCCGGCTCCAGGATGGCGACATTGCCGGAAACATAATAAAGCATAGGATAATCTCCAAACGATTGATAGGTATAAGATATGAGAGACGGAACAGTTTACGAAATGTGCTTATCGGTTCATTCAGTTTGTTGTCAAATTGGAATTTGGCGGGGTAAGTGAATGCCCACCGATACCATTAACGCGCCCCTACGGGTCGTTAAATCGCCAAAGAACAATTGCTGAGCAGTTCCGGTCGAGGAGCCCAGGAGTTGTGCGTTGACTGCCGGGGTTCGTAACGAATTGCCCGCGGGGGCTCCCCGCCTCAACGATATTTTCCCAGCAGGGAGGTGCTGGTTCTGGCGTGGCACAGGGCGATGGCCACGGCATCGGCGGCGTCGTCGGGCTTGGGCAGGTTGGAAAGGTGCAGAATCCTCTTGGTCATGTCCATCACCTGATGCTTGCTGGCGTTGCCGTAGCCCACCACCGCCTGCTTGACCTGCATGGGCTTGTATTCAAAGATGGGAATCCCGGCCTGCTGCACCGCCAGGAGAATCACCCCCCGGCTCTGGGCCACGTTGATGCCGGTGGTGACGTTGTGGCCGAAGAACAGCTCTTCAATGGCCACCGCATCCGGCTTTTCCATCATCAGCAGCTGGACCATGTCGTTGTAGATCACGCTGAGCCGCCAGGAAAAATCCGTGTTGGCTGGGGTGGTGATGGCGCCGCAGCGCAGAAGCCCAAACTGATTCCGCTCCGCCGAAATCAGGCCGAAGCCGGTGATGCCGTAGCCGGGGTCGATACCCAGTATCTTCATCACATTCCACCCCGGAGAATACACAAATACTGATAAATGACAAACAGGATGAAAATCACCAGACCAACTCTGGCCCCCCAGATCTGCCAGGCAGGACGGGGTTCATATCCTGATTGCTCGTTCTTTTCTTCGTCCATGGATTTCACCTCGGAGAATATCATAACACATTTGTTCTCATTTTCCTACCACTTTTTTTCTCCCTGAAAAAATTCTTCTGCGCCATACATGTTCCGCCCTCCGCCGGACATACTACCTCTGAAAAGGCGGGTGGGTAAATGGAGAAATTCTCCTTGGCAACTAGAATCTATGCCGGCGAGGGCGCGGTTTCCGCATTGTCGGACTTCGGCGCCAAGCGGCTGTTTCTGGTGACGGATCCTTTCTTTATGAAAAACGGTACGGCTCAGCGGGTGGCATCCCTGGCAAAGGCGGAAGAGGTTGCGTATTTTGACCGGGTGCAGCCGGACCCAACGGTGGCCCTGGCAGCGGAGGGCACCGCGAAAATGCGGGAATTCGCCCCGGACCTGCTGGTGGCTTTGGGCGGCGGCAGCGCCATGGACTGCGCCAAGGCCATTGGCTACTTTTCCCAGCAGCCGGTGCCTCTGGTGGCCATCCCCACCACCTCCGGCTCCGGCTCCGAGGTGACGGATTTCGCAATTTTAACCCATGGAAAGGCCAAGCACCCCTTGGTGGATGAAAAGCTCCGGCCTACCGCTGCCATCCTGGACAGCGACCTTTTAAAGGAGCTTCCTCCGGGACTGATTGCCGATGCGGGCTTCGATGTGCTGACCCATGCGCTGGAGGCCTATGTGGCCACGGGAGCCGGGGCGTTTTCGGATATGCTGGCCCGGGAGAGCTTCCGGATTGCCTATGCGGTGCTGCCCGCCTCCTATGCGGGGAAGACGGAGGTCAGACTCCGGATGCACATGGCCTCCACCATGGCGGGGATGGCTTTCTCCCAGGCGGGGCTGGGCCTGTGCCACGCCATCTCTCACAGCCTGGGGGGGATGTTCCATGTGCCCCACGGAAGGCTGAACGCCATCCTGATTCCGGCGGTGGTGGAGTGCAATGCCAACCGGGTGGGCTCTCGCTATGCGGAGCTGGCCCGGTGCGCCGGAATGGCGGGCAGCGCCGACGCGGTGGCCCTGCGGAACCTGAAAAACGGGCTGCTTCGCCTGCGCCGGGAGCTGGGACTGCCCCAGACCCTTGCCCAGGCGGGAATACCACCCAGAAAAATTCAGGAAAACATGCCGAGAATCGTGGAAGCGGTGCTGGAGGACCCATGTGTGCAGACAAATCCCATCCCGGTGGAGGAATTTCTGATTCGCCGGGTTTTGGAGCAGGTGAGCGGTCATGGCTGAGCTGCTCAGCGTGGGGCTGGACGTGGGCACCACCTCCACCCAGATGGTGGTGTCCAAGCTGGAGGTTAGCAACCGGGCTTCTGCCTTTGCAGTGCCGGAGCTGGCCATCGGGCGACGGGAAATTCTCTACCAGAGCCCGGTGTATTTCACCCCACTGCTGGAAGAAAAGCGAATGGATGCCCGGGCCCTGCGGAAAATCCTGGAGGAGGAATACCGCTCTGCCGGTATCCGCCGGGAGGATGTGGACACCGGGGCCATCATCGTCACCGGGGAGACCAGCCGTAAGGAAAACGCCGCCGCCGTGATGGAGGCCATGGCCGACCTGGCGGGGGACTTCGTGGTGGCTGCCGCCGGGCCGGATTTGGAGAGCGTGCTGGCTGCCAAGGGAGCCGGGGCGGTGGACTACAGTGAGAAAACCGGAAAAACCGTGCTCCACATGGACATCGGCGGGGGCACCAGCAATCTGGCCCTCATCCGCCGGGGAGAAATCGTGGCCACCGGCTGCCTGAATGTGGGGGGCAGACTGGTGAAAATAAAGGACGGCTGCATCACCTATGTCTCTCCGGTTTTGCAGGGCATCTGGAACGGCCGGGTGGGAGAACGGCTTTCCCGGGAGGATGGAGAAAAGCTGGCATCCCTGCTGGCCTCCGCCCTGGAAATGGCCGCGGGGCTCCGGGAACCGGATTCTCTGTTGGAGCGGCTCACCACCCGGGAGGCCCGGTCGGCGCTGCCGCTGCATGAGCCCGGGGAGGAAATCACCCTTTCCTTTTCCGGTGGGGTGGCGGACTGCATCAACCGGGAGAGAAACTGGCAGGAATATGGGGACATTGGCCCGCTGCTGGGTCAGGCCATCCGGAAGAGCAGGCTGTGCGGGGGAGATTATGTGTTGGGCAGCCAGACCATCCGGGCCACGGTCATCGGTGCGGGCTGCCACAGCACCCAGCTCTCCGGCAGCACGGTGTTTTGCCAGAATGTGACCTTTCCCCTGAAAAACATTCCGGTGATTACCCAGCTGCATCAGCGGGAGCAGTATGAAACCCCCTGCTTTCTGGCCCTGCCCGGTTCCCAGGCCGTCGGCTATGTGGCGCTTCAGGCCCTGGCAGCGGAGCTGGCGGAAAAAATCCAGCCTCCTGTTTATCTCTGCCTGGAGCGGGACCTGGCTCAGGCCCTGGGGCAGGCGCTGGCACTGCGGCTGGGGAGGAACGCGGAAATTCTTTGCCTCGACGGAGTGAAGGTATCCCGGGGCTGCTATCTGGATGTGGCCGCCCCGGTGGGACCGGCCTTCCCCGTGGTGGTGAAAACACTGGTTCTGCAAAAAAGCTGCACATAAAAAGATGGGAGGAAGTCATGAACAAACAGGAGCTCACCGCCATGGTGGCGGAAATACTCAGCCAGATGGGGCAGGAGCCGATGGTGAAGGCCAGCGACTACCATGCCACGGAACAGTCTGCCGTTCAGCCGGATTCTGGTTACCGGGACGGGGATTTCGTGCCGGATGTGACGGAGCTGAATCTGCGGAAGCTCTATTTGGTGGAGCATCCGGAAAAGGAATCGGAGTTCCGGCAGCTCAAGGAAAAAACACCCGCCCGGTTGGGCTGCGGCAAGGCGGGGGCCAGATACAAAACGTTGACCATGCTCCGCTTCCGGGCGGACCACGCGGCGGCCCAGGATACGGTATTTTCCCAGGTGCCGGAGGATTTTGCCGCCAAAAACGGCATGGTGGAGGTAAAAACCCGGTGCCGGGATAAGGACGAATACCTGACCCGGCCGGATTTGGGCCGCTGCTTTGACGAGGAAAACGCAAAAAAAATCCGTGCTGCCGTCCAGGGTGCGCCCCGGGTGCAGCTGGTGATTGGGGACGGCCTGTCCTCCGCCTCCATTGTGGCCAATGCCATGGACTGCGCCGCCGCCATCCGGGACGGACTGAAGCTCCGGGGCATCGAGACCGGTGCGCCGATTTTCGTCCGCTACTGCCGGGTGGGAGCGGGGGACGCCATCGGGGATATCACCGGCTGCGAACTGGTGTGTATGCTGGTGGGGGAGCGGCCCGGACTGGTGACGGATAAGAGCATGTCCGCCTATATCACCTACGGGCCCCACACCGGGGTGCTGGAATCCGCCCGCACGGTGGTGAGCAACATCCACGCCCAGGGCACCCCTGCCGTGGAGGCCGGGGCCCACATTGCGGCGCTGCTGGAAACCATTCTGAAGAAAAAGGTCTCCGGGGTGGCGCTGCACCTGGAGGAGGGAGCATGATCCCCGTCAAGGTGCTCTCGGTGCGCTACCTCGCCAATGCCTCCGGGGAGCTGTGCCGGGGCCTGGGGGTGCCGGAGGGATTTTCCTCTCTGGCTATGCTCACCACGGACTGCGATGATGCCACCTATATCGCCCTGGACGCGGCCACCAAGGCGGCGGAGGTGGAGGTGGTGTATGGCCGCAGCTTCTACGCCGGTGCCGCAAATGCCTCCACCCCCAACGCCGGGGAGGTCATCGGCATTCTGGCGGCCAGGACCCCCGGCGCTGCCCGCAGCGGCATGGAGGCGGCCCTGGCGACGCTGAACCGGGTGGGCTTTGAGGATTTGGGCGGCGTGCCCTGCCTGGCCCACACGGTGAGCAGCGTGGGCTCCTTCCTGGCAGCGGAGGCGGGGGTCCCGGTGGGCAGCGCCATCGCCTATCTCATCGCGCCGCCCCTGGAGGCCATGTACGCCATGGACGCGGCCTTGAAGGCGGCGGAGGTGAAGCTGTGTAAGCTCTACGCCCCGCCCAGCGAAACCAATTTCGGCGGCGGACTGCTGAGCGGCACCCAATCCGCCTGTGAGGCAGCCTGCGCCGCCTTCCGGGAACGGGTGGCGGAGGTGGCGGCCCAACCCAGAGAATGAGGGAAGAAACTCTGCAAATTCCAATTTGCCATTTTGCGGAATCAAATCCATCCATGCAAAATCATGTACAACGAAAGGAACAAGGAAAATGGATACAAACGCTTTGGGAATGATCGAAACCAAGGGCCTGGTGGGGGCTATTGAGGCGGCGGACGCCATGGTGAAATCCGCCAATGTGCAGCTCATCGGCAAGGAGCAGGTGGGCGGCGGCCTGGTCACCGTGATGGTCCGGGGAGATGTGGGCGCGGTGAAGGCGGCCACGGACGCCGGGGCGGCAGCGGCGGAAAAGGTGGGCGAGCTGATCTCCGTCCATGTGATTGCCCGGCCCCATGTGGAGGTGGACAACATCCTGCCCAAGAGCAAGCCCCTGGCCGGCGGGACGGAATAATGCTCTATACCGAGGAATCGGTCCGATGCAACATCCGCAGCCGGGATGGGAAGCGGGTGTTCTTCCTGGGGAAAAACGATAAGCTCACCAGCGCCGCCCGGGACTATCTCCAAAAGGAGCGGATCGCCATACTCCCGGCGGAGGAGGCGCGTCCGGAGCGCTACCGGCTGCTCTGGGGCGGCTACACCGAGGAAAAGCCGGAGCACATGACCCATCTGGATGGCATCACCCTGGCCCCCAAAACCCACCCCCGGATCGTCTTCCGGGGAAAGCTGGATTCCCTGGAGGCAAGGCTGATTGCCTGCCGCCTGGAAGCGCCGGAATTCGACCGGGAGCTGGGGGAGATCCTGGCCTATACCCGAAGGCTTTTGCGCTGTGAGGTGCTGGGGGAGCCGGTGGAGGAGGGGACGCTTCTTGGCATGACGGAGCAGGAGCTGCGCTGCCGCAGCCACTTCCCCCAGGATTATTACGGCCAGACCCATTTCATGCCGGAGGCCGCCGACGGTCCCGTCATGGCCCAGCTGAATCTGGCCCGCTGCGCGGCGAGAGAGGCGGAGCTGGCGGCAGCGGCGGCCTTCACCGGCCCCGACGGCCAGGTGACCCGCCTGGATTTGATCAGGGCCATGAACCGGCTGAGCAGCGCCATTTACCTGCTGATGATTCGGCAGAAAAGGAAAGAAGGTTCTTCATGAAGCTGAAAACCACCCTTTTGGGTAAAACATACCTGTTCCGGGACGTCAAGCAGGTGCTTGCCAAGGCCAATGAGGAAAAAACCGGAGACAAGCTGGCGGGGCTGGCAGCGGAATCGGCCCAGGAGCGGATCGCGGCCAAGGTGGTGCTGTCCGCCCTGACCCTGGGGGACCTGCGGGAGAATCCGGCGGTGCCCTATGAGCAGGACGAGGTCACGAGAATCATCCAGGACGATGTGAACGAGGCGGAGTACCGGAAAATCCGGGGCTGGACGGTGGCCCAGCTGCGGGAGTGGCTTCTGGATGAAAACACCACCGGCGCCGATATCCGCAGACTGAGCCGGGGCCTGACCAGCGAGATGGTGGCGGCGGTGTGCAAGCTGATGGGCAATCTGGATTTGATCTACGCGGCCAATAAGATCACCGTCACCGCCCACTGCAACACCACCATCGGTCTGCCCGGCACCCTGAGCTGCCGCTTGCAGCCCAACCACACCACCGACGACCCGGAGGGCATCACCGCCTCCACCCTGGAGGGACTGTCCTTCGGCGCAGGGGATGCGGTGATCGGCCTGAACCCGGTGACGGATTCTCCGGAGCAGGTAGGGAAAATTCTGCGCCGCTTCCAGGAAATCAAGGAGCACTGGGCCATTCCCACCCAAATCTGTGTGCTGGCCCATGTGACCGCCCAGATGAAGGCCGTGAAAAAGGGTGCGCCCTGCGACCTCATCTTCCAGTCCATCGCCGGCAGCCAAAAGGGCAACGAGGCCTTCGGCTTCTCGGCGGCGACCCTGGAGGAGGCCCGGCAGCTGCTTTTGAAGCAGGGCACGGCAGAGGGGCCCAACGTGATGTATTTTGAAACCGGCCAGGGCAGCGAGCTGTCGTCTAACGCCCACTATGATACCGACCAGGTGACCATGGAGGCCCGGTGCTACGGCTTTGCCAAAAGGTTCCAGCCTTTCCTGGTGAACACGGTGGTGGGCTTCATCGGGCCGGAATACCTGTATGATGCCCGGCAGGTGACCCGGGCGGGGCTGGAGGATCATTTCATGGGCAAGCTCACCGGCATCCCCATGGGCTGTGACTGCTGCTACACCAACCACATGAAGGCCGACCAGAACGACATTGAGAATCTGGCAAGCCTACTCACCCTCGCAGGGTGCAACTATTTCATGGGCATTCCCCACGGCGACGACATCATGCTGAACTATCAGACCACCGGCTTCCGGGAGACTGCCGCCCTGCGGGAGATCACCGGCAAAACCGCCATCCCGGAATTTCAGGCCTGGCTGGAGAAAATGGGCTTTGTGGAAAACGGCCATCTCACCGCCAAGGCCGGTGACGGCTCCAGTCTGCTTTTTTGAGGGACGTTTTTTGAAAGTAAATTGGAATTTGCAGAGAGGATTCGTAGGGAATGGATTTATCCGTTCCACCCGGTAACGTTTTTATGGGGTGCACGTTGAATGCAAAAATGTTGAAAATTGGGACCCGTTACCATCCAACGAACCATGGATATTCAGCGACTTTTCGGAACGGATAAATCCGTTCCCTACGAACACGTTGGAAGGCATCCCGTTCAAGGAACTTGCCAAATTCCAATTTATCGGGAAAATGAAACATGGAAGCGGGTGATGGGGATTTTCCTGTTGCCCGGAAGAGGTGACTTTTTTGGAACTGGATAAGGATTTGCTTTCCCGCCAGCAGGCCAGGGACCTGGCAAAGCAGGCGGAGGAGGCACAAAAGATTCTGGCAGGCTTCCCCCAGGAAAAGCTGGATGCCATTGTGGAGGCGGTGGGGCAGGCTTTTACAAAGGAGGCGGTGTCCCTGGCTGAAATGGCGGTGCAGGAGACCGGCTTCGGCAACATCCGGGACAAAACTGCCAAAAACCGCTTTGCCGCCGACACCGTGCGCCGGGCGGTAAGGGGAATGAAAACCGTGGGGCTGCTCTCCCGGGACCCGGAAAAGAAGCTGTGGGAGATCGGCGTGCCGGTGGGGGTGATTGCGGCCATTGTGCCCAGCACCAATCCCACCTCCACCGTCTGCTACAAGGCCATCATCGCTTTGAAGGCGGGCTGCTCCATTGTGTTCTCTCCCCATCCCAAGGCCATTTCCTGCACCCGTAGGGCGGCGGAGCTGGTGGCCAAGGCGGCGGAGGCAGCGGGGGCGCCCAAGGGGTCAGTGGGCTGCCTGACCATTCCCGCCCTCCCCGGCTGCCAGGAGCTGATGGGAGCGCCCCAGACCCGGCTGATTCTGGCCACGGGAGGCCCCGCCATGGTGAAGGCGGCCTATTCCTCCGGCAAGCCCGCCATCGGCGTGGGCGCGGGGAACGGCCCGGCCTTTATTCACCACTCGGCGGATATCGCTAAAGCGGTGGGGTGCATCGCCAAGTCCAAAACCTTTGACAATGGCACCGTGTGCGCCTCGGAGCAGAGTATCATTGTGGAAAAGGGAATGGAAGAGGCCGTCCGTCGGGAGGCCCAGAATCAGGGCTTCTATTTTATGGATACCCAGCAGGCGGGGCTGTTGGCGAAGCTGCTGTTCCGACCCAACGGCACGCTGAATCCGGACGTTGTGGGTAAATCCGCCCTGCATCTAGCCAAAATGGCGGGCTTCCCCGTGCCTCCCGGCACCCGGATCCTGGTGGCTCGGGAGCAGGAGGCAGGGCCCACCCGGCCCTATTCCATGGAAAAGCTCTGCCCGGTGCTGGCCTTCTTTGTGATGGACAGCGAGGAAGCGGTGCTTGACAAGGCCATGGAGGTGCTCTCCCACGAGGGCAGCGGCCACACCTTTGTGATTCACGCCCAGGACGAGGCGGTGATTCAGCGCTTTGCATTGAAGATACCCGTGTCCCGCTTCCTGGTGAATGTGCCGGCGGCCCTGGGCGGCATCGGGGCGGAGACCAGCTTGTTCCCGGCCCTGACCCTGGGCTGCGGTGCGGTGGGAGGCAGCAGCTCCTCCAACAACATTTCACCGCTGGACCTCATCAACATCCGCCGGGTGGCCTGGGGGCTGGAGGACGCCGGGGAACCGGAATGCCGCCGGGAAAGCACTGTGGACGAGAACCTGGTGGAGCTGCTGACCCAACGAATTCTGGAGCGCCTGGGATAGGGGGAGACCATGGAGAATGCGGAAAAACTGGCCGATTTGGTGGCCTCCCGGCTGTTTGTGGAGCTGGAAGCCTCCGGACGGCATGTGCATGTGACCCGTGAGCAGGCCATGGTGCTCTTCGGCCACCGGCTGACGCCCAAGCGGCCTCTTTCTCAGCCGGGGCAGTTTTTGGCAGAGCAGCGGGTGACGGTGGTGGGCCCCAAGGGGGAATTCCGGGATGTGGCGGTGCTGGGCCCGGAGCGGAAAGAGGCCCAGGTGGAAATCTCCCTGACAGATGGGCGCACCCTGGGTATTCAGCCTCCCATCCGCCTGTCCGGGGATACCAAGGGCAGCCCCGGGGCAACGCTCATCGGCAGCTGCGGCCGGGTGGAGCTGGAAACCGGGGTGATTGCGGCCCAGCGGCACATCCACCTGACTCCGGAGGCGGCAAAGGGCTTTGGGGTATCCCATGGCCAGCAGGTGAAGCTGAAAACCCTGACGGAGCGAAGCGTGATCTTTGAGAATGTGGCCGTCCGGGTGAGTCCGGACTTTGCCCCCTATGCCCATTTGGACTACGACGAGGCCAACGCCTGCGGCTTCCAAAAGGGGGATTTGGGGAGAATTCTCCCATGACCCGGGCGCTGCTGATTGGACGGGAGCCGGGGGCGGAGCTGGGATTTGACTATGTGCAGGAGCCTCCCTATGAGGCGGTGGTCATCGGCTCTCTGACCCTGGGGCAGCTGCTTTCTTTCCGGGAGGAACGGGCTTTGGAGGCCCTGGCCCAGGGAAAGCAGGTGCTGCTCTACACCCCGGGACTGCCGGAGGCACCCAAGAACCGAAGCCTGGCGGGGAGCCTGGCCTCCGCCCAGCGGGGGCTGAAAAACTGGGGCGTACTGTTTACCGACGGCGGGCGGAAGCGTCTGGTGACGGCGGAGGAAGCAAGAATACTGCGTCAGCAGGGCCGCAGACCCGGCATGGACGCGGTGCTCACGCCTCTGGCCAAGGAAATTTTGGAGGGAACCCAATGAAAATCGGAAAAGTGATTGGCTCCATCTGGGCCACCCGCAAGGCAGCGTGTTTGCAGGGGCAGACCTTTTTGGTGGTGGCCGCCGGAGACGAGGAACTGGTGGCTGCCGACCAGGTGGGGGCAGGCCCCGGTGACCGGGTGTTGCTGGCCACCGGAACCGTGGCCTCCCGCTACTGCATGGATGCCCCGGTGGACGCGGCGGTGGTGGCCATTGTGGACGAGGGAAAAAAGTAGAAAGGAGGGGCTGCGATGTCGGCAGACCGGATACTCATCGCGCTGATGGCGGCATTTGCCGGCTTGGGGGCGCTGGACCGGATCCTGGGCAATCGCCTGGGGTTGGGTCAGGAATTTGAAAACGGCATTCAGGCCATGGGCTCTTTGGCGCTGGCCATGGTGGGCATTGTGTGCCTGGCCCCGGTGCTGGCGGCGGTGCTGCGGCCGGTGGTGGTGCCGGTGTTCCGGTTCTTGGGGGCGGACCCTGCCATGTTCGCCGGGTCCATTCTGGCCTGCGACATGGGCGGCGGCCCCCTTGCCCGGGAGCTGACGGACAATCCCCAGGCGGCGGGGCTGGGGGGCGTGATCACCGGCTCCATGCTGGGCGCCACCATTGTGTTCACCATCCCGGTGGCTCTGGGGATTTTGAAAGAAGAGGACCGGCCTGCCCTGGCCAAGGGGATTCTCTGCGGGATCGTCACCATCCCGGTGGGAATTCTGGTGGCTGGACTGACGGCGGGCTATTCCATTGGTATGGTGGCCCGGAACCTGGTG
This sequence comes from Bacillota bacterium, assembly GCA_028719885.1. Lineage (GTDB taxonomy): Bacteria > Bacillota > Clostridia > Oscillospirales > Oscillospiraceae > Faecousia. Next base: position 17,493 of record JAQYLT010000059.1, on the reverse strand, counting down.
CCCATTGTGATTCTGGCGGGACTGATCGCCCTGGGGCTGTGGCTGGCGGAGGACAAGATGGTCCGGGGCTTTGCGGTGTTCGGGAAGATCGTGGTGGCGGTGATCACGGTGGGACTGGCGGCTGCAGTGATTCAGGCGCTGACCGGCTTTGCCATGATTCCCGGGATGGTGGATATCTCCGAGGGCTTTCAGACCGTGGGCACCATTGCCATTGTGCTGGCCGGGGCCTTCCCCCTGGTGTCGGCGGTGACCAGGCTGCTGCAAAAGCCATTGATGGCCGTGGGAAAGCTGCTGGGCATCAACGACACGGCGGCGGCAGGGCTGATTGCCAGCCTGGCCAATTCCATTGCCACCTTTGGCATGGTAAAGGACATGAATCCCCGGGGCAAGGTGGTGAACATCGCCTTTGCGGTGTCGGCGGCCTTTGTCTTCGGCGACCATCTGGGCTTTACGGCGGGGTTTGCCCCGGAGCTGCTGGGACCGGTGATTCTGGGCAAGCTCGCCGGGGGCATCAGTGCGGTGCTGCTTGCGCTGCTTCTGACGCGGAACGAAAAATAAGCGTTCATAATTTGTCCTTTTTTTGTTTTCAATTCCGTTATTCGATGTTCAAAACCCGGGGATAATCTATAAACAAGAAAGGTTGCGGAAGCCGTGAGCCGCTCCTTTCTCTCCGTAGATCCTCTTTTCTACCTCTCTTCTTTCTAACCCCTTTTGCGAATGGAACCCCCACTGCTTAGGCAGCGGGGGTTTCATCGTTTGTGGGGGGATCAGAATCAAAACGTAAAGAGGGGATAAACTGTAACTGTCGCCCTGACTTGGAGGACAGAGAAATCGGAATTTGGAAAGATATTTCGTAGGGAACGGATTCATCCGTTCCGAAACGTTGGTGAACATCCGTGGTTCGTTGGATGGTAGCGGGTCCTTTTTTCAACATTTCTCCATTTAACGTGCACTCCATAAAAATGTTACCGGGCGGAACGGATAAATCCGTTCCCTACGAATTACCTCTGCTAATTCCAATTCACCTGTTTGCCGGGTTAGGTGGATGGGATGGGAAAAACAAAAGGAAACGAGGAAATCGGCGTGGAAAAGCATGTACAGGTTTTGATTTTGGGGGCAGGATGTGCCGGGCTGACGGCGGGGATTTATGCCGCCCGGGCGGGGGCCCAGGTGCTGATTCTGGAGCATGGTCTTCCCGGAGGCCAGGCGGCGCTGACGGCGGCCATCGACAATTATCCCGGTCTGCCCGATATTGACGGGGTGAGCCTGATGCAGAAAATGGAGCAGCAGGCGGTCAGCTGCGGCACGGAGCTTCTGTGCACCGGGGTTCTGTCGGTGGACCCTGCCATAAAAACCGTGGAAACGGAGCAGGGGCGCTTTACCGCCGACACTCTGATTCTTGCCACCGGGGCGGTGCCTAAGGAGCTGGGCATCCCCGGGGAGGACAAATTTCGGGGCCGGGGGGTGAGCTACTGCGCCACCTGCGACGGCTTTTTCTACCGGGGAAAGGAGATCTATGTGGTGGGCGGCGGCAACAGTGCGGCGGAGGAAGCGCTGCATCTGGCCCAGCTGGGGAAAAGGGTGTATTTGCTGGTGCGGAAAAACGCCCTGCGCTGTGATGCCGCCATCCGGGAGCGTCTTCTGTGCCATCCGAAAATCGAAGTGTGCTATCACCGGGAGCTGGTACAGCTTCAGGGTGAAGCTGAAATGGAATTCCTGCTGATCCGGAATTCCGAAACCGGGGAGCTGACCCGGGTTCCGGCGGCGGGCTGCGGGGTGTTCATCTTCATCGGCTACCGGCCTGCGTCGGAGCTCTTCGCCGGGAAGCTGGAAATGGATGAAAACGGGTACCTCATCACGGATGAACGGCTCCAAACATCCGTCCCCGGGGTGTTCGCGGCGGGGGACGTGCGGAAAAAGGAGCTGCGGCAGATTGTCACCGCCGTTTCGGATGGAGCAATTGCCGGGTCCCAGGCTTGTAAGTTTTTGTCAGATATGCTATGATGTCCCCATCTAAAATAAGGGACTGATCTGGGTGAAAAATAGAACCTTTGGCTACGCGGCCATCCAGAGTTTTTTCTGGATGTGCTACGCGGCGATCATGGGCTTTGCCAGCATGTATTTGCTTCAGGCGGGCTTTGACAACAGCCAGGTGGGTATGCTCATTGCAGCGGCGGGACTGCTGTCGGCGCTGCTCCAGCCGGTGATTGCCGCCTATGCCGACCGGCCCGGCAGCACCCCTGTGGGGAAGCTGGTGATGCTCTCCGGCGCTTTGAGCCTGACCTGCGCGGTGCTGCTGCTGTTCACCCGGGGCAGCACCCTGCTCACGGGACTGCTCTATGGCTGCTGCATGGTGCTGCTCCAGCTGACCACCCCTCTGGTGAATTCCCTGGGCATCGGGGCGGTGAACCGTGGAGAAAAGCTGGATTTCGGCATCGCCCGGGGCTTTGGCTCCCTGGGGTATGCGGCGGCGGCCTATCTCATCGGCCTGCTGGCCAATCGCTTTGGGGCGGTGACGGTGCCGATTTGCATGGGCGCGGGCTTTTTCCTGCTGCTGTTGACGGTGGCGGGCTTTGGCAGCACGGGCTCCAAGGCTTCCTCTGAGGAGAAGACGGCCACGGCCCGGGGCGGCTTTCTCCGCCGGTATCCCCGCTATGCGCCGGTGCTTTTTGGCCTGGTGCTGATTTTTGTCAGCCATGTGGTGCTGAACAGCTTCACCTTTCAGATCGTGGAGGCGAAAGGGGGCACCAGCCGGGAGATGGGCATTGCCATGGCCTTTGCCTCGGTGATTGAATTGCCGGTGATGTTCCTGTTCAGCAGGATGCTGAAAAAGGCAAAGAGCCATGTGTGGTTCCGGCTTTCCGGGGTGTTCTTCTTCCTGAAGTGCCTGGGGACTCTGCTGTGCAGGGACATTCCCGGCTTCTATGCCGTGCAGCTGCTGCAGATGTTCGGCTGGGCCCTGATGACGGTGAGCGCCGTGTTTTACATCAATGCCATCATGGCCCCGGAGGATTCGGTGAAAGGGCAGGCCTGCTACACCGTCTCCCTGACCCTGGGCAATGTGGTGGGAGCCATTGCAGCCGGGCGGATTCTGGACAACATGGGCGTCCGGGCCATGCTGGTGTTCGGCACGGCGTCCGCCCTCCTTGGCGCGGTGATCGTGCTGGTGTTTACACAGAGGACAAAAGAATGATTCGGATTCAAACCATGGATTCTCCCCTGGGGGAGCTGACCCTGGCGGAGGAGAATGGGGCCATCATCGGCTTGTGGATGCAGGGACAGAAATACTTCCCGCAGCTTCCGGAAGCGCTGAAAGAGCAAAGTCCCGTGCTGACCCAGGCAGAGCGCTGGCTTTGTCGGTATTTTGATGGGCAGCGGCCCCTGATCCAGGAGCTGCCGCTGAATCCCAAGGGGAGCCCTTTCCGCCGGGAGGTGTGGGCGCTTTTGTGCCGCATTCCCTATGGGCAGACCACAAGCTATGCGGCCCTTGCCGGCCAAATTGCAAGGAGCCGGGGCATTCCCCATATGTCCGCCCAGGCGGTGGGAAACGCGGTGGGACATAATCCCATTTCCATCCTCATTCCCTGTCACCGGGTGGTGGGCAGCAGCGGCCAGCTCACCGGCTACGCAGGCGGCCTGGAGCGGAAAAAGTGGCTGCTGAATTGGGAAAGAAACACAAAATGAAAAATGGAGCTTTAGAGGGAGAAGCATCTCCGGCGAAAGCTCCATCTTTTTATGGTTCCTCCCCGGATTTGAACCGGGCCATCATTTCGTTGGTCAGGCTGAAATCATCCGGCTGGAGCTGGATGTCCTCACGGGATACCCACTGGGCGTATTTCAGCTCGTTCTCGTCCATGTGGATGGTGTCGTCCCCATCCAGCTCACAGAAATAGCCCAGCAGCAGGTCATTGGCAATGCCCCAGGGCTGGGAAGCGTAATAGCGGATGTTCTTCACCCGAATGCCTGCTTCCTCCATGACCTCCCGCTGTACCGTCTGCTCGGCAGTCTCTCCAATCTCCGTGAAGCCGGCAATCAGGGCGTTGTGGGCGAAGCCTGTCCGGTAGCGGGTGAGGAGCAGCCTGTCCCCGTTTTTCACTCCCACGATCACCGCGGGCATGATTCTGGGATAGGCCGTGTAGCCGCAGACGGGGCATTTTCTTGCCCGCTCTGTGTCAGAGTGAACCATTTTTCTGCCGCAGCGGCCGCAGAACCGGGTGTCCCGATACCAGTCTGAAAGGTGCTTCCCGGTGAACACGGCAAAGCTTCGCTCTTTGGAAAGCTTCTGCTCCCGGCGCAGCTGCTTCACATCCTGAAAGGAAAATCCCACAGGAGGGCTGCTGGGGCAGCTTTTCAGAAAATACCGTTCCCCGTCCACTTTGAACAGGTAGGTGCAGCCCTGCGCCCCCAGCTCCGAAACCCTGGGGAACTGCCCCTCAGGACCAAGAAGCAGCTGCTGCCCGTCGAAGCAGAGCACCCAGTCCTCCTGTTCGGGCACGGCGGCGGGATCGTATTGATTGTAAAGAACGTGGGGAAGAATATCCTGAATCATGGTGTGACCTCTTTTTTTATCGGTTTCACGCAGTTGTCCGGCAAATCAGAATTTGGCGGGACGATTCGTAGGGAATGCATTTATGCATTCCGCCTTGGTAACGTTTTTATCGGGGTATGTTGAATGAAAAAATGTTGGACAACACCGTAGGGCGGGGGTTCCCCTGCCGAAATGAATCGATTTTGGAGTATTTTCGTTGAATGGAAGCCGTTTAAAACCGGAACCAAGAGGCGGGGGACAGCCAGGCGCCCTACGGTGTTGACGGACCATTTCCCGTTCAACGAACCACGGATGTTCATCCACCTTTCGGAACGGATAAATCCGTTCCCTACGAAACATCTCAGCAAATTCCAATTCGTCTCAATGCTGCAAGGCCTGGCTGCTGGATCAGCTGCCAACGGCCAGATTCTGAATCCATTTTCCCTTGCCCAGGAAGTGAGAGCCCACCAAGGCCTTCAGCATGTTGGTGCTCTGGCAGATAAAGTACAGCGGAAGAATGGAGATACCGGTGAACCGGCTGAGGCAGAAGCCCAGGGGCACCATCACCGCCCAGACAAAGCCGCTGTCGAACAGGAACGTGATGTAGGTCTGGCCGCCGGAGCGGAGGACAAAGTAGGCGGCGTTGGCAAAGGCATCAAAGGGCATGAACAGGGCGCAGATGAGAATCAGCCGGGTGGCCAGCTGCCGGACGGTATGGGAGGTGTTGTAGATGTGGGGGAAGGCGCCGGAGAGGGCCATGGTCACAAGACCGAACAGCGCGCCGGAGGCCACGGAAATTGCAATCAGCTTCCGGCTGGAATCCTTTACCTCCTCTTTCGGGGTGGAGGCACCCAGCATCTGGCCCATGAGAATGCCGTCCGCCGCACCCATGGACATAAACACCACGCTGGTCAGGTTGAACAGGGTGGAGGTGATGTTCAGGGCGGGCACCACATCCAGGCCGCAGGTGGAGTAGCTCTGGTTCATAAAGGTCATGCCCGTGGACCAGAGCAGCTCGTTGGCCAGCAGCGGCATGCCCTTGACGGTGATGTTTTTCAGCAGGGAGCCGGGAATGGCCAGGGAGCGGTAGGCCCCCACGATGAACGGATTCTTTTTGGGGTTCAGGTGGGTCCATCCGGCCACAATGCCCAGCTCCACAAACCGGGAGATGACGGTGGCCAGGGCTGCGCCCTCCACGCCCATCTCCGGCGCGCCGAGGTGGCCGAAAATCAGGATGTAGTTCAGCACCAGGTTCACAAGGGTTGCCACGATGCCGCCCAGCATGGGGATAAAGGTCTCGCCGGTTTCTTTCAGAGTTCCGGCGTAGGCGCTGGTGATGGCAAAGGGCACGAGGCCCAAAAGCATCCATTCCAGATAGCCCTGGCCGTATTCCAGAATGGCGTTGGCGTCGGACGCGGCACCCTCGCCGGTGAGAAACAGCCGGATCAGCGGACGGCTGGCAACGGTGAATACCAAAATTCCCCCAATGGCCAGGGCGGCGCAGATGAGAATTTTGAACCGGAAGGTGTGGCGGATGCCCTCATTGTCCCCGGAGCCCTGGAACTGGGCGGTGAAAATCCCCGCGCCGGCGGTGGCACCGAAGATGCACAGATAGAAGACGAACAGCAGCTGATTCACAATGGAAACGCCGCTCATGGGCAGGGTGCCCACCTGGCCCACCATGATGTTGTCCAGCAAGGACACAAAATTGGTGATGCCGTTTTGAATGATGATGGGGACGACGATGGCCAGCACCCGCCTGTAGAAGGCCCGGTCGCCGATGTAGCGTTTCAGTCTCATTTCCTCTTTCCTCGTTTTTTTAAACTTATTTTCGCATAGGGATGATAGCATGGAATTCTGCAAAAAGCAAGGGGGTACCGGCCCCAATTCATCCAACCAACTGTAGTAGGTTGTTAGACCTAAATCTTTACTTTCGTAGGGCGGGTTCGTTGGATGGGATGTCTTCCAACGTGTTCGTAGGGAACGGATTTATCCGTTCCGAAACGTCAGTTACCACCCATGGCTTATTGGATGGTAAAGGGTCCCAATTTTCAACATTTTTCCATTCAACGTGCACCCCATAAAAACGTTACCGGGCGGAAGGTCTAAATCCGTTCCCTACGAAACATCCCGACAAATTACAATTTGACAATAAGCTGAGTGAAACCGATATGCACAATATCTTATATCTCATATATCTAAAACAAAGAACCGCCCCAAAAAGGAAGCGGTCCTTTGCAGCGAGGGTCTATAAGCCGGGTTCTGTCTTGACAGCCATCTATCTAGCCCCGCAATTGCTCACGGGATCAAGCCGCCTCCTCGGGACGGTCGGGCAGACCCATTGTCCCTCCACGGCGTTGCTCCGGGATAGAGTTTACATCGTAAAACCCATGTTGCCATGGGCCGGGTGCGCTCTTACCGCACCTTTTCACCCTTGCTCCGCTGACGCGGGGCGGTATCTCTCTGTTGCACTTGTCCTGAGGTTTCCCTCGGCGGGCGTTACCCGTTATCCCTGCCCTGTGGAGCCCGGACTTTCCTCATCTGGGTCCTTTCGGTTCCCATCCGCGGCTGTCCAACCCTCGCTGCGGGAATTATTCTAACCCAAAGCGGGCCAATTGTCAAATCCCCTTGAAAAATCTTTTTGGAAAGGGTATACTGGAATACACGCATCGGCAAGATGAAAAATTGGAAATTCATTCCCTACGCAAAATCCGGCGCGTTACCATTGGACGAACCTGGGTGCTGTTCGGAACGGGCGGAACGGATAAATCCGTTCCCTACGAAATATCTATACAAACACCAATTTGCCGTTTTGCGGAGTGAATCTAATAAGCACAATATCTTATCTCTCTACAAAGGTGGAGGCACGTATGAACGAGTTTGAACGCTATTTTGAAGCCCTGAGAGGAAAGCAGGTGGCCGTGCTGGGCCTGGGGGTGAGCAACCGGCCTTTGGTGCGCCTGCTGCTGGAATTTGGCTGCCAGGTCACCGGCTGCGACAAAACCCTCCGGGAAAAGCTGGATGAGGAGGTACTGGCTTTGGAGCAGGCCGGCTGCCGCCTGCAGGTGGGGGAGGGCTACCTGGAGGATGTGGAGGCCGATGTGGTGTTCCGCACCCCGGGCATGCACCCCGGCAACCCGGCCATTGAGGCGCTGCGCCGGAGGGGGGCGGAGATCACCTCCGAGATGGAGGTGTTCTTTGAGGTGGCACCCTGCCATCTGATTGCCGTCACCGGGTCCGACGGAAAAACCACCACCACCACCCTGATTGCCGAAATGCTGAAGGCGGAGGGGAAAACCGTGTGGCTGGGGGGCAACATCGGCACGCCCCTGCTTCCCCTGTGCCGGGAAATGAAGCAGGACGACTACGCAGTGGTGGAGCTCAGCTCCTTTCAGCTGATGGATATGAAGCGAAGCCCCCAGCGGGCGGTGGTCACCAACCTGGCTCCCAACCACCTGGATGTCCACAAGGATATGGAAGAATACGTGCAGGCCAAGAAGAACATCTTCCATTTTCAGAAGCCCGGCGATCTGCTGGTATTGAACGCGGACAATGAGATCACCGCCTCCTTTGCCGGAGCCGGGCAGACCCATTTCTTCTCCAGGAAAGGGAGAACCAACTGCGTGTGGGAAGAAAATGGCGCCATCTACCGCCGGGGAGAAAAAATTCTGGAAACGGCGGATATTCTCATTCCCGGAACACATAATGTGGAAAATTACATGGCTGCCATCGCCGCCGTGGACGGCCTGGTGAGCGACGATACCATCCGCCAGGTGGCCCGGAATTTCGGCGGCGTGGAGCACCGGATTGAGCTGGTGCGAATCAAGGACGGGGTGAAATTCTACAATGATTCCATCGCCTCCTCTCCCAGCCGCACCATTGCCGGGCTGCGAAGCTTTACACAAAAGGTGATTCTCATCGCCGGGGGCTATGACAAGCACATCCCCTATGATGTGCTGGGGCCGGAGATCTGCGTGCACGTGAGTAAGCTCTTCCTCTGCGGCGCCACCGCCGGGAAGATTCGCGCCGCCGTGGAGCAGACGGGGATGGAGCAGCCGGAAATCACGGACTGCGGCGATTTTGAAAACGCCGTCCGCAGTGCCGCCGCTGCCGCCCGGGCGGGGGACATTGTGCTCATGAGCCCGGCCAGCGCCTCCTTTGACCAGTTCAAGAATTTCATGGTCCGAGGTGAGTGCTTCAAGAAAATCGTAAAGGAGCTGTGAGTCATGGACATTTCCAAGCTGACCAAGGCGGGCCGGAAGGCGCTGCCCCTGGAAAAATGCGGGGCGGTGATTGTGGCGGCGGGCTCGGCCACCCGGATGGGAGGCATCGACAAGGTGATGGCGGAGCTAAAAGGGGAGCCCATGATTGTGCGGACGGTCCGGGCCTTCCAGCAGTGCGACGCCATCCGGGAGATCGTGATTGTCACCCGGGAGGATTTGATTCGGCCTATTTCCTCCCTCTGCGCCAAAATGGACAAGGTAAAGATCGTGGTGGCGGGAGGAAAATCCCGGCAGGAGTCCGTCTGGCTGGGGCTGAACAGTCTATCCAAGGATGTGAAGCTGGCGGCCATCCACGACGGGGCCAGACCGCTGGTTTCCCAGGCGGTGATTGACCGCACCGTCCGGGCAGCCCACAGCTACGGCGCCGCCGCCCCGGCCATTCCGGTGAAGGACACCGTCAAAGTGGTGAAAAGCGGACTGGTGATGGCCACCCCGGACCGGGATACCCTCCGGGCGGTGCAGACCCCCCAGGTGTTTGATTTCGACCTGCTTCGGGGTGCCCTGAAAAAGGCGGAGGAGGAGGGAGCCAGCGTCACCGACGACTGCTCCGCCGTGGAGCGGATGGGCATGTCCGTGAAGATCGTGGAGGGGGACGAGAATAATTTAAAGGTCACCACCCCCCTGGATTTGAAAATTGCGGAACTGCTGTTGGAGGACGAAACATGAGAATCGGACACGGATATGATGTGCACCGGCTGGTGCCGGGACGGGATTTGATTCTGGGCGGGGTGAAGATTCCCTATGAGCTGGGACTGGACGGCCACTCCGATGCGGATGTGCTGCTCCATGCGGTGATGGATGCCCTTTTGGGCGCTGCCGCCCTGCGGGACATCGGCTACCATTTCCCGGATACGGACCCTGCCTACAAAGGCGCAAACTCCATGGAGCTTCTGAAAGAGGTGGGCCGGAAAATCACCGCCGCCGGATACCGGGTGGGCAACATCGATGTGACCATGATCGCCCAAAAGCCCAAGCTGAAGGACTACATTCCCACCATGGCGGGAAACATTGCCAGAGCACTGGGAATCGAGCAGACGAGAGTGAATGTGAAGGCCACCACCGAGGAGCATCTGGGCTTCACCGGCACCGGCGAGGGCATGTCCTGCCACGCGGTGTGCCTGCTGGAGGAATAAAACAAGACCCTTTCCATGCCAGTGGCGCGGAAAGGGTTTTCTTATGAAATCGGTAAATTGGAATTTGGCGGGGAGGCCCCGCGGCCAATTCGTTACGAACCTTGGGCAGTCAACCCACACCTCCTGGGTCCCTCGACCGGTACTTCCCCAATAAAAATTCCGACAGGATGTTGAACGGGATGTTTTCCGGCCTGTGCGTAGGGAACGGATTTATCCGTTCCGAAACGTCAGTTACCACCCATGGTTTATTGGATGGTAAAGGACCCAATTTTCAACATTTTCCCATTCAACATCCCGCCAAATTCCAATTTGTCTGTATGGGAGCATCGCCTGTATGCGCCTTATTTCGGATGCTTGAAGCCCAATTTCAGTGCATTTTTGGGGCAGGCCTTCACGCAGTCGCCGCAGCGGATGCATTCTGGGCTGTTGGGGGCCTTGCTGGGGTCCACGCACATGCGGCATTCCTTTGCACACTTGCCGCAGCGGACGCATTTTTCTTCGTCCAGGTCCATGCGGTAGAGGGCAAATTTGTTGAACAGGCCATAAATCGCGCCAAGAGGACACAGGTATTTGCAGAACGGCCGCCAGATGACAAGACACACGCCCACAATCACCGCCAGCAGGAAGACCTTCCACAGAAAAATGCCCCCCAGCTGGGCCCGCACCAATTGATCCCGGGCGGCCAGAAGAATTCCCGCCAGGGTGCCGGAGGGGCAGAGGTACTTGCAGAAGAACGGGGTCAGGACGAAGCACATGGGCAGCACGATCACAAGCAGCACCAGAACAGCGTATTTCAAATACCGCAGGAATTTGTCACCCTTGAAATGATTTTTCTTCGGAATGCCGGGAATCAGATGCAGGAGCTCCTGGAAGAATCCAAAGGGGCACAGAAAGCCGCATACCGCCCGGCCCAGCAGTGCCCCAAAAAACAGCAGCAGGCCCACCACATAGTAGGGAAAGCGGAATTTCAGCCCCGAGAGAAAGCCCTGCAACGAGCCAATGGGGCAGGAGCCCACCGCACCGGGGCAGGAATAGCAGTTTAAGCCGGGGACGCACACGTTTTTTATGGGCCCCTGGTAGATTTTCCCGGTGAAGAAGCCCTTAAAATTGGCGTTCTGAATCAGAGTTGCGGCGGCCAGGATGCCAAAGCGTTTTTTATCCAATGCCCACACACTCCATGCATACCCGAATTGCCTTGGCAAGGACCTGGGCAGGCTGCTTCTGCACGATGCCCAGGACGATCAGAGCCAAAGCAGCCGCCAGGGTCAGCCAGGCGGGGAAATTCTTTTTCATAGCAGGTCCTCAATCAGGGCGCACCAGCCGGCGTAGTTCAGCGCCCCGGCCACAGGGCCGTATACAATGGCGCCGGTGCCATCGATGATCACGGTGTTGGGCACATAGCCGGTTTGCAGGGGGCCGAATTCCCGGACGTAGCGTAGGATGGGATAGCTTACCCCGGTTTTGTCCAGAGTGGCCTGTACCTCCTCGTCCGCGTCCGGGGTGGCGAACACGCCGATGACCTGGACGCCCTTATCAGCATATTCCTGGCTGAGTTGTTCCAGGAACGGCATCTCCGCCACGCAGGGCCCGCACCAGGGCTCCCAGAAATTCAGAACGGTGAGGCTGTGCCCTGCGAAAACCTGCTCCGTGACCGTATTACCCTCAAAATCCGTGGTGGTGAATGTAAATTCCGGGGCAAAGGCGGTGTCGGCGGCCTCCTGGCGGTATTCGATTTCATAGACGGTCAGGGCCTGATTCTGGCTGCTCACCCGATAGACAAAGCAGCCGGGGAGCTGACCCTCCAGAGAGAACAGGGTAAAGGTGATTTCCTCCAGGCCGTCCTTCAGGGGGCGGAGGACGAAGACTTGGTCGCCCTCGTCGCCGCCCTGGTCCTCGATTTCCAGAACGTCCCCCTGCTGCAGTTCAAAGCTCCAGCCGGTTTCCGTTTCCCGGGGCAGGGCAATTTCAGAGCCGGTGATGACATTCAGCCCCTCGTCCACGGTGACAGGAACCGTGAATCGGATCAGGGGCTGGACGCTTTCCCAGGAGCGGGCATAGGTGAAGGTGATTTCCGCCTCCCCGGGGGCTGCGCCGCAGATGCGGAGCGAGGTGACGGCGGGAGCGCCCATCAGGTGCTCGTCCTCCTCCTGGGTGGTGATGCCCAGCTCCTGCACATAGGCGATTTCCTCATCAGAGGATGTGGCGGCCCAGTTGTAGCCGGTGGAGGGATTGCAGCCCAGGGACAGATCAACGCACTGCTGGGGCTCCCCCTCCAGGTCGGCAAAGGCGGCCGAACCGAAGGACAGCAACAGCAGGGCGGAGAAGAGAAGACAGAAGAAATGTTTCATAGGAACCTCCTTATATAATGTATCATTTGGTGATCAGCTTTGCTCTGTAAACAGACGAATAGGAATTTGGTGGTATGTGTTCGTAGGGGAATGCATTGATGCATTCCGCCCTGGTCACAAATCACAGGGGGTTATTGAATCGAAAAAACGTTGTGTTTTGCGTAGGGAACGGATTCAGACCTTCCGAAACGTCAGTGAACATCCGTGATTCGTTGGTTGGTAACGGGTTCCAATTTTTCCCAACAATGATCCATTCAACATACCTCGATAAAAATGCTGCCGAGGCGGAATGCATAAATGCATTCCCTACGCAAAAATCATCGTTTTACGATTCGTCGAACCCTGGCGGTTTATGAACCTTTCGGGACGGATAAATCCGTTCCCTACGCACACGTTGGAACATATCCCGTTGGGCGAGGCCGTCAAATTTTGATTTGCCGACATGGGGAGCCAAGTGCAGCCAAGTGCAGAAAAACGCAGCCAGGTGACCCTCCTATCCATGTCCAATCCATGTCCTATCCTATCCATATCCATATCCTATATTATGGATATGCGGCGGGGCGCATATCTCCCCCGTTCTGATGACAATGATATAACGCTGGAATAAAAAAATCAATACCGTCTTTCCAATCGGCAGGATTTGCCATGCAGAAAGAGAAGTGTACGCAAAGTGCGGACAGATGTCCCTCTACAAAAATCTCTATTATCACCGAATTTCACGGCAAATCTTTGTAAAATATTCTGAAAAAATGCTTGACAATTGGCCAGCGCGGTGGTATCATAAGTCTGCTGTGCGGGGGAAACTCCGCCAAATGCAATGCGATGATGCAGGAGATTGCGCTTAAACGGCGGTAACTTCTGCGGAGTATGTCCGGTCATCGGGCGGCTGAACGCTTCTTTTGCGCTGGCGTATATCGCCGGGCTCTGGAAGAATGGTCGGCGCTTGTCGGCCAATTTTCATGCCCTGGAATGATACGCACGGAGGCGCGGACAGAAGCGCTCGACCGTACCCAGCCATCTCACAACTGAGTACGTCACATCAAGGAGGAAAAACAAACTATGGCAAACCAGCAAATGATCCGCATTCGGCTGAAGGCTTACGATCACCAGCTGATCGACTCCAGCGCTGCAAAGATCGTGGAAACCGCCAAGCGCAACGGCGCCCAGGTTTCCGGCCCCATCCCTCTGCCCACCAAGAAGGAAGTCGTCACCATCCTTCGCGCTGTTCACAAGTACAAGGACAGCCGTGAGCAGTTTGAGCGCAGAACCCACAAGAGACTGATCGATATCCTCAACCCCAACCAGAAGACCATCGAGGCCCTGATGAGCCTGGATCTCCCCGCTGGCGTTGAGATAGAGATAAAGCTGTAATTCCGGTTCGTTACGGAATTACCGCTGCCCGCACTGTCTGGCATCGGGCGGACGGGTCATGTTGGCTTTCGTCCCAATGCGGAAGTCAACCAATAACCTAACAAAAGGAGAAAACCAAACATGCAGAAAGCAATCATCGGCAAAAAAGTGGGCATGACCCAGATCTTCGATGAGAGCGGCAAGGTGATCCCTGTTACCGTTGTGGAAGCAGGCCCCTGCGTCGTCACTCAGAAGAAGACCGTTGAGACCGACGGCTACGTGGCCGTCCAGCTGGGCTTCGGCGATGTGAAGGAGTCCAAGCTGACCAAGCCTGAGGCAGGCCACCTGAAAAAGGCTGGCGTTGCCCCCAAGAAGTACCTGAAGGAATTCAAGCTGGAGAACGCTGCCAACATGAACGTGGGCGACGAAGTCAAGGCTGATACCTTCGCTGCCGGCGACAAGATCGACGTGACCGGCATCACCAAGGGCCATGGCTACCAGGGCGTTGTGAAGCGCCACGGCGCCGGCCGCACCCCCATGACCCACGGCGGCGGCCCTGTCCATCGTCACGCCGGTTCCATGGGCGCTTCCTCTCACCAGTCCCGCATCTTCCCCGGTAAGATCGGCGCAGGCCAGATGGGCTGCGAGCAGGTCACCATCGAGAACCTGGACGTGGTGAAGGTGGACGCAGAGCTGAACATGATCGTCATCCGCGGCGCCATCCCCGGCCCCAAGGGCGGCCTGGTGTATCTGCGTAACACCGTGAAGAACAACAAGGTCAAGAACGTGGAGAGCGGCATCAGCAAGAACCCGCAGAAGGCTTCCGGCAGAAATCCCCAGAAGGCTTCCGCAAGAGGCTAAGGAAAGGAGATCTTAAATCATGCTTACGAAAGTTTACAATATGGCTGGCAAGCAGGTTGGCGAGATCGAACTGCCCGAAGCTGTGTTCGGCATTGAGCCCAACGCTGCCGTCGTTCACGACGCAGTCAAGAATCACCTGGCCAACAAGCGCCAGGGCACCCAGAGCGCTCTGACCCGCGCTGAGGTTTCCGGCGGCGGCCGCAAGCCCTGGCGTCAGAAGGGCACCGGCCGGGCCCGTCAGGGCAGCACCCGTGCTCCCCAGTGGACCCACGGCGGCATCGTGTTCGCCCCCAAGCCCCGGGACTACAGCTACGCCATGAACAAGAAGGCTAAGCGGCTGGCTCTGAAGAGCGTGCTCAGCGCTAAGGCTGCCGAGCAGGCCGTGGTGGTAATTGACGCCATCAAGATGGCCGCCCCCAAGACCAAGGAGTTCGCCGCGTTCCTGAACGCCGTGGGCTGCACCACCAAGACCCTGGTGGTCACCGCCGAGGTGGACCAGAACGTTGTGAAGTCCGGCCGCAACATTGCCGGCTGCGAAGTCACCTTCGCTAACCTGCTGAATGTTTACGACGTCCTGCACGCCGACAAGCTGGTTGTCGATCAGGCTTCCCTGGCCAAGATCGTGGAGGTATTCGCGTAATGAAGAACATTTACGATATTATCAGAAGACCCGTTATCACCGAGCAGTCCATGGAGGCTGTGGCTGATAAGAAGTACGTCTTCATGGTGGACGTGGACGCCAACAAGACCGAGATCAAGGCTGCCGTCGAGCAGATCTTCGGCGTGAAGGTTGCCAAGGTCAACACCGTGCGGATGCAGGGCAAGGCCAAGCGCACCGGCGCTTATCCCGTGGGCAAGCGGCCCGAGTACAAGAAGGCAATCGTCACCCTGACTGCTGACTCCAAGACCATCGAGTTCTTCGAGGGTATGGTCTAAACCAATCTCAATAAAGGAGAGAAACGCAAATGGCTATTAAAACTTTCAAGCCTTACACCCCGGCCCGCAGAAACATGACTGTTTCCGCTTTCGACGGTGTGGATAAGAAGGCAAAACCTGAGCGTAGCCTGGTTGAGACCCTCAAGAAGAATGCAGGTCGCAACTCCTACGGTCACATCACCGTCCGCCACAAGGGCGGCGGCAACAAGCGGAAGTACCGCGTCATCGACTTCAAGCGGCAGAAGCTGGACATGCCCGCCACTGTGCAGCGCATCGAGTACGATCCCAACCGCTCCGCTTTCATTGCCCTCATCAAGTATGAGGACGGCACCCTGAGCTACATTCTGGCCCCCTACGGCCTGAAGGCTGGCGATCAGGTGATTTCCTCCGCCTCCGCTGATATCAAGCCCGGCAACTGCCTGCCCATCGCCAACATCCCTGTTGGTACCGTGATTCACAATGTGGAGCTGCAGCCCGGCCACGGCGCTCAGCTGGTTCGCGCCGCCGGCGTGGCTGCTCAGCTGATGGCCAAGGAAGGCGAGCTGGCTCAGGTTCGTCTGCCCTCCGGCGAGGTCCGCTACGTCCGCATGAACTGCACCGCCTGCATCGGTCAGGTGGGCAACCTGGATCATGAGAACGTGCACATCGGTAAGGCCGGTCGGAAGCGCCACATGGGCATCCGTCCCACCGTCCGCGGCTCCGTCATGAACCCCAACGACCATCCTCATGGCGGTGGTGAGGGCCGCGCCCCTGTCGGCCGTCCCGGCCCTGTCACTCCCTGGGGCAAGCCTGCTATGGGTTACAAGACTCGTAAGACAAAGAACCGCACCAACAAGTTCATTGTCAAGCGCAGAAACAGCAAGTAAGGAGGAAATGAAATGAGCAGAAGTATCAAAAAGGGCCCTTTCGTAGCTCCCGAGCTGTATAAGCGCGTGGAAGAGCTGAATAAGGCCGGTGAAAAGAAGGTTCTGAAGACCTGGTCCAGAGCCTCCACCATTTTCCCCTCCTTTGTCGGTCATACCATCGCTGTCCATGACGGCCGCAAGCATGTTCCTGTCTATATCACCGAGGATATGGTCGGTCATAAGCTGGGCGAGTTCGTTCCTACCAGAACCTTCCGGGGTCACTCTGGCAGCAAGACCGCAAATTCCAAGTAAGGAGGTACGAAAATGGAAGCATTTGCACATGTTAAGTACGTCCGCATGTCCCCCCGTAAGGTGAAGCTGGTTTGCGACATGATCCGGGGCAAGGACGTGAAGACCGCTGCCGCGTACCTGAGCAACACCTCCAAGGCTGCCTGTGAGCCCATGGCCAAGCTGCTGAAGAGCGCCGTTGCAAACGCCGAGCACAATCACGAAATGAACGCTGATAACCTGTACGTTTCCACTGTTGTTGCAAACCCCGGCCCCATCCTGAAGCGCGGCCGCATCGCATCCCGTCGTGGTTTCGTTCGGATCAATAAGAGAACCACTCACATCACCATCGGTGTGAGCGAGAAGGCTTAATCAGGAGGTAGCTATGGGACAGAAAGTTAATCCCCATGGACTGCGGGTTGGCGTCATCAAGGACTGGGATTCCCACTGGTACGCCCGCGAGGATAAGGTCGGCGACCTGGTCGTTGAGGACTACAACATCCGTAAGTATCTGAAAAACAAGCTGTACGCCGCTGGCGTCGCCAAGATCGAGATCGAGCGTTCCAACGGCAAGGTCAAGATCAACATCTTCTGCTCCCGTCCCGGCGTGGTGATCGGTAAGGCCGGTGCCGAAATCGAGAACCTGCGTAAGGACGTGGAAGGCAGACTGGGCAAGAGCGTCAACCTGAACATCGTTGAGGTCCGCTCCCCCGACCTGAACGCTCAGCTGGTGGCCGAGAACATCGCTCAGCAGCTGGAGAAGCGTATCTCCTTCCGCCGGGCCATGAAGAAGGCCATGCAGCAGGCCACCCGCCTGGGTGCCAAGGGCATCAAGGTCACCTGCGGCGGCCGTCTGGGCGGCGCTGAAATCGCCCGCTCCGAGAGCTATCACGAGGGCACCATCCCCCTGCAGACCATCCG
>JAQYLT010000058.1 GCA_028719885.1 Bacillota bacterium | reverse complement strand
AATAATCTGCTTCTAGCATTAATTACTCAAGAATTTTCGTTGGCTGTTCTTTCGCTTACGCTTAAACAATCCATTTATTGTCCAAGGTGTCTAGTTTGTCTTTTCGTTATTCAATTTACAAGGTACAGAGCTGTTCTCAGCGCATCGCTGTGAACTTGCAACAGTTTATCACAACCAACCTATTTTGTCAAGAACTTTTTTAATAATTCTTTAAATTTTTGTGATCTCCCTGTTTTTGCACGCCGCCCTTGCGGACAGCCTCGATATATTACCACCACCCTCCCCTTTTGTCAAGCATTATTTCCTCTTTTTTTCATCTTTTGTTCCAGTGTCCACAATAGCGGCACAATGGCCCACAATACGACCAACAGCAGCACATACACCTCCGGCCGGATGGGCAGTCCCAACAGGTATATCCCATATGCGGCCAGGCCGCCGGTCCACACCCGCCAGTCTTTCTTTTCTTTCCCCATGCCATCCAGCAGATAGCAAAGCAGGGCGAAATTGCCCACGGTTATGGCGCAGGCTGCCAGGCTCTCCATATGCTGTCCCACACCGCCAATGGTCACCCCCCGGCTGAATTGGTAAACGGAGGAATAGCCTCCCGCCACGATCGCCGACACCAACGCCGCCACCCCCACCGGATGAAACAGCCACTGTCCGGTTTTTCGTGCCAACAGCGGCAGCAGAAGCACAGCGGCCAGCTGCATATCCGGAAGCTGCGCCTTGGGCCGAAGGTACTCCGCCTTTAGCTGGGGCAGGCTGAAAAAGGCCAGGGCGGCCAGGACTGCATACATTCCGTAGCGCAGAACCGCAGAGGCCCGGATGGCACTGCCCCACCACACTCCATAGGCCGCCAACAGCATCAGCCCCGCCGGCACCGCCAGAGCCGCCCGGTCCCCCGGCCAGCAGGAGTGGGTCTGGTTCAGAGCCCATGCCAGCAGCAAAACCAAGGCAGCGAATCTGGCGGGATACAGCCATTTCCACTTTGGCTCTTCCTGTACGCTCATCCAGGTGCAGAGCAGGAACGAAACCAACGCCAGCATCAGGGTGGGCAGCCAGTTTTTCCCCGCCGCTGCCTCTGCGGCAGGCACCATCAGCGCCATGACGGAAAAGGGAACCGTCGCCTTGTTATTTTCCAAGAAGATATCGCTCCTCTGAACAGGTCAGCTTTTGCAAGGGGGTGGATTCCTCCGTGTCAGACAGATGATGAGACGGGACATGGGTGTGCAGGAATTCCGGAACCGTTTCCAGATCGATTTCCGACTCTGCGATGCAGACGGTCACCCCCGGGCGAAGAATGGCTTTCAGCTGGGGCAGGAGAAAGCGGCTTCTCTCAGTAAGCACCAGATTTTCCACCGTATCCAGAAACAGGTGCCCGGATGAGGTTTCCTCCAGATTCTGCAGGGCCCCGTCCAGGGTCTCCCCCACGCCCACATCCATGGTATCCGTTGACAGGCGAATTTGCTTATCCTCCGTTTCCACCGCCAGAACCGACACCGGGCGCAGCTCCCCCAGCTCCGTGCCCGGCGACGGAAGCAGGGAAAAGGCCATCAGGGCCAGGGTCATCATGATCCAGTTTTTCATCGCTGCCTCCTTTTGTCCTGGGGATTCATCCGCTCTTTGCGGAAGAGCTTCTCCCGCATCCTGGGGCGAAGAATGCCATTCTGCTCATCGGTTTGAAAGGGAGAAACATAGGGCACATCCAGGCTGGTGAGTCCCCCTAAGTGAATGGAAAGGGCGATCAGTCCCAGCGTCACACCGAACAGTCCCGCCGCCGCGCCCAGTATCCCCAGGCCGAAGCGCCAGACCCGAATGGCCTCCGCCAGGTCCCGGTTTGGCAGGACAAAGCCGCAGATGCCTGCAATGCTCACCACAATCAGCGCCGCCGGGGAGATCAGCCCCGCCTCCACCGCTGCCGTGCCCACCACGATTCCCCCCACCGTTGACACCGACTGCCCGATTGCCTGGGGCAGATGGATGCCCGTTTCCTGCAGCAGCTCGAAGGCAATCAGCAGGCCCAGGACCTCCATGGCCGAGGGGAAAGGAACGTTTTTCTTGCTTTCAATCATGGAGCGAAGCAGCGGCAGTGGAATCATCTGCTGATGGAACACCGTCATGGCGATATAAAACCCCGGCAGCAGCAGGCTAATGAGCAATGCGCCGTAGCGAAGCACCCGGATGCAGGAGGCGGAGACGTAATCCCGGCTCAAATCCTCCGTGCTCTCCATCAGGCATTCCAAATCCACCGGGGCAAGGTAGCCCATGGGAATGCCGTCCACCAAAAGCCCCACTCGGCCATCCAATAGCCCTAAGCAAAAGGTATCCGCCCGCTCGGTATATTGCAGCAGGGGGAACGCCGTGGCCCGGGAGCCGGACACATATTCCTCCACCGCGCCGGGGGTCAGCAGGGCATCCACATCGATGGAGTCCAGGCGCTGCTTCATCCGCTCCACCAATTCCGGATTAGTGATTCCATCAATCCACGCCACCGTCACATTGGTCAGGCTCCGGCGCCCCACCCGGGTTTCATCCAGGCGAAGCTCCGGTGTTCGCAGATGGCGGCGGAGCAGGCTGGTGTTGGTGCGGATGGTTTCCACGAAGCCGTCCTTGGCACCCTTGACGGTGTTTTCCACCTCCGGCTCGCTCGGCCCCCGCTTGTCACCGGTTTTGACCTCGAAGGCAATGGCACCGGCCCCGGGAAAGAGCACCACGCAGAAGCCGTTGACCAGCTTCAAGGCCACATCATTCAAATCCTTGCATGCATCCGCCACGCTGTTGTACACCCCGCCCCGGAGGGCATTGTCATAGAGCAGGGTGATGCTGTCGCCCTGCAGGTGCTCCGCCAGGGGCTTGAACACATATTCCGAGGTATCTCCCCCTGAGGTCAGGCCGTCGATGGCGTAGGCATACAGGGTAAAGCCGCAGCAGGAAAGCTCCCGGACCACGAAATCCCCGGCATTGCCGAACAAGGCGCGAATCTGGGAATCCGTGAGGAATTGAGCCATGGCATCACCTTTTTCCCTGGGAATTTTCTTCCTGAGCAGTATATCCAGATTTCCTTTTCCTATACGGAAAGGATTGCAATTTTCAATAGAAAATGGTATATTGTAATATTATAAACATGCTTATCAGCTTGACTCAGCTTATTGTCAAATTGGAATTTGTCAGTATGTGTTCGTAGGGAACGGATTTATCCGTTCCGAAACGTCAGTCAACATCAATGGTTCGTTGGATGGTAACGGGTTCCTTTTTTCAAAATTTTTCCATTCAACGTGCACCCCATAAAAACATTACCGGGCGGAACGGATAAATCCGTTCCCTACGAAATATCTCTGCAAATTCCAATCTGCTGCGTTAAACTGATAAGCACATCTTATCCCGGAGGCATGGCCATGAGCAGCATCGGAAAAATTGAGAAAAAGGTTGGAAGCCGGTTTTTAAGCTATTATGAAATGGAAGCCGTTCACCGGGACGGAAGCGTCAGTCCCTACTATATGGTTTCCCGGAATCCGGACCCCGGCTCCCTGAAAGCAGTGACCGGAAACAATCCCCCCGACGGGGTGGTGATTTACAGCCTGTATCAGGACAAGGTGGTTTTGGTGCGGCAGTACCGGTATCCCATCGGCGGATTCGTGTACGAGTTCCCCGCCGGATTGGTGGAGCCGGGAGAGGACATGGAGCAGGCAGCCATCCGGGAACTCTATGAGGAGACGGGATTGACCCTGACTCCCATCCCCTGCGGCAGCTACGGCCGTCCCTTTTTCACCACCGTGGGCATGACCGACGAGAGCTGCGGCACCGTGTTCGGAAGGTGCACGGGAGAGCCCACCAACCGCCACCAGGAGGCGACGGAGGAAATCCAGGTGGTTCTGGCGGATCAAGAGGAATGCCGCCGGATTCTGAGAGAAGAGCGGGTATCCATCATGTGCGCCTATATGCTGATGCATTTTGTCGCCGGCGAAGAGGACCCGTTCCAGTTTTTGAAATCGATTTGAGGTAACAGCATGTCCAAAATCATTGCCGCCATTTCCACAGGGAAACAGGTCTGTGCCATTGGCATTATCCGCATGTCCGGCGAGGGGTGCATTGCCGTCGCCGAGCAGGTTTTCACCGCCCAGGGAGTTCCCCTATCCCAGGTTCCCAACCGGAAGCTGGTGATGGGCAGCCTGCAAGACAGCCAGGGACGGGTGATCGATCACTGCATGGCCGTTTGCAGCCGGGCGCCCCACAGCTACACCGGGGAGGATACAGTGGAATTTCACTGCCACGGCTCCCCCGCCGTGCTGGCAGCGGGATTGGATGCCCTCTACCGCGCAGGAGCAAGACCGGCCCAAAGGGGAGAATTTACCAAGCGGGCTTTTTTGAACGGGAAATTGGATTTGACCCAGGCAGAGGCCGTCATCGATCTGATTGAGGCGGACACTGCCGATGCCGCCGCCAACGCCGCCGGTCAGGTGGGGGGTGTGCTTCAAAGGAAGCTGGCTCCCATCTATGATACCCTGACGGATTTATGCAGCCATTTCCATGCGGTGCTGGATTATCCCGACGAGGACATTGAGGATTTCGGCCTGCAAAACTACGCTTCCACCCTCCGCAGCGCTGCCAAGGAATTATACGCCCTGCTCATGACCTACGGCCAGGGGCGGATTTTGCGTCAGGGCGTGGCCGCCGCCATTGTGGGAAAACCCAATGTGGGAAAATCCAGCCTGCTCAATGCCCTGGCGGGGTTTGAGCGGGTGATCGTCACGGATATCCCCGGCACCACCCGGGACACGGTGGAGGAATCCGTCATGGTGGGCTCCACCCGGCTGCGGCTCATCGACACCGCCGGCATCCGGGAAACCGAGGACACCGTGGAGGCATTGGGGGTGGAGCGCTCCAAAAAGGCGCTGGAAGAGGCCGACCTGGCAATTTTCGTCTGCGACGGCTCCCAAGCGCTGACGGAGGAGGACCGGGAAATCATCGATCTGTGTCTGGAGCTTCCCCACGCCATCGCCCTTATCAACAAATCCGACCTGGGCACCGCGGTTCAGCCCGGCGACCTGCCCTTTACCATCGTGCTGGAAACCTCCCTCACCAAAAAGGAGGGGCTGGACAAGCTGGCGGAGGTGCTGGACGACATGTTTGCAGGGGAATTGCCCTGCGACGGCTCCCTGCTCACCAACGCCCGGCAGTATGATGCCTGCCGGAGGGCCTACGAATCCATTCTGGAAAGCCTGAAAGGCTTGCAGCTGGGACAGACGCCGGACGCCGTGCTCACCGACATCGAAGAGGCCATGGAGGCAATGGGCGAGGTGACCGGAGCCACGGTACGGGAAGACATCACCGCCAGAATCTTTGAACGGTTCTGTGTTGGAAAATAAGAGGCAAAACATGATTTATTTAGACAATTCCGCCACCACCAAGCCTTGTATTCCGGCGGTGGAGGCCATGACCAAAGCAATGACCGAGAACTGGGGCAACCCCAGCGCTCTGTATGGGTTTGGAATCGACACCGCCCGGGAGCTTCGAAATGCCCGGCATCTTGTGGCCTCCGCCATGGGAGCGGAGCCGGAGCGTATTTTTTTCACCTCCGGCGGCACGGAGGCGGACAACTGGGCCATCTTCGGCACCGTCAAGCGCTTGGGCAAGCGGGGCAAACACCTGATCACCACCGCCATGGAGCATCACGCCATTTTAAATTGCTTCAAGGAGCTGGAAAGCCAGGGCTATGAGGTCACCTATCTAAAGCCCGATTCCATGGGGCGCATCAGCTTGGAGGAACTCCAAAGCGCCCTGCGGAAGGACACCATTCTGGTATCCATCATGATGGTGAACAACGAGGTGGGCTCCGTGATGCCCATCGGCCAGATGGCGAAAATCACCCACCGACTCTGCCCCGATGCCATTTTCCACACCGACGCGGTGCAGGGCTTTTTGAAGGTACCGTTCCAAGCCAGAAATCTGGGTGCGGATTTGATCAGTGTATCCTCCCACAAGATTCACGGCCCCAAGGGGGCGGGGGCGCTGTACATCTCTCCCCGCTTAAAATCCTTTCCTCCGTTGCTTCTGGGCGGCGGCCAGGAGGGAGGCTACCGCAGCGGAACCGAGGGAACCCCCACCATCTTCGGCTTTGCCGCCGCCGCGGAAGCCGTGAGCAAGACGTTCCGGGAGGACATTTCCCGGGAAAAGGCGCTGATTTCCGCTCTTGTGGAAAAGCTCTCTCTTCTGCCCGGTGTGGTCATCAACGGCGCCCACGAGGCACCCCACATTCTCTCCATCTCCATTCCCGGGGTGCCCACCCAAAATTCCATCAACATTTTGCAGGACGCGCAGATTTGTGTCTCCGCCGGAAGCGCCTGCGCCAAGGGGCACCGGAGCCATGTATTAACCGCCATGGGTATCCGTCCCGAAATCATCGACTGCACCTTCCGGGTCAGCCTGTGCAAGGATACCACCCAGGAGGAGCTGGACAAATTGGTGCAGACCATTGGCAATGACATTCTCCCCCGGGTCAGATGAGAAAGGAGCTCCTTATGAACAAAGAAACCCTGCGGGCCATTAAATTCACCCTGTTTTCCATCAGCGCGGGCATCATCCAAATTCTGTCCTTTACCCTGCTGAACGAGCTCACTTCCCTGCCGGAGCACATCAGCTATCTCATTGCCCTGGTGCTGTCGGTGCTGTGGAATTTCACCTTTAACCGGCGCTACACCTTCCAGTCCGCCGGAAACGTGCCAAAAGCCATGCTGCTGGTGGCCCTGTTTTACTGTGTGTTCGTCCCCGTCTCCACCTGGGTGGAGAAAGCCCTGGTTGGAATGGGCTGGAATGAATACCTGGTCACCGTGATCAACATGGTGTGCAATTTCGTCACGGAATTTCTGTACGACAAATTTGTGGTGTTCCGCAACGACACGGATACCAATTCCATTGCCAAGAAGAAGCAGGATATCAAATGATGCAAAAAGAGCGGTGCCTCCATTGCAAAAGGCTCCGCTCTCTTTTTATATCATTATATCAGGCTTACACGATACCCTGGGCGTTCATGGCGTCGGCAACCTTCAGGAAGCCCGCGATGTTGGCGCCGGCCACGTAGTTGCCCTCCATGCCATAGGCCTTGGAGGCATCGTCGATGTTGTGGAAGATGTTCACCATGATATCCTTCAGCTTGGCGTCCACTTCCTCAAAGGTCCAGCTCAGCCGCTGGGAGTTCTGGCTCATTTCCAGGGCGGAGGTGGCCACGCCGCCGGCGTTGGAGGCCTTGCCGGGGCAGAAGAGAATGCCATTGTCCTGGAAGTACTTGGTGGCATCCAGGGTGGTGGGCATGTTGGCGCCCTCGGCCACGGCGAAGCAGCCATTGGCCACCAGCAGCTTGGCATCGGCCAAGGTCAGCTCATTCTGGGTGGCGCAGGGGAAAGCCACATCGCACTTGGTGGACCAAACGCCCTTGCCCTCGTGGTAGACGGCGTTGGGACGGGCTTTGGCGTACTCCGTCAGGCGGGCCCGCTTCACCTGCTTCACTTCGATCAGGGTGGCCACGTCGATGCCGTCGGGATCGTAGATCCAGCCAGTAGAGTCGGAGCAGGTAACGGGCTTGGCGCCCAGCTGCCAGGCCTTCTCAATGGCATAGGTTGCCACGTTGCCGGCGCCGGAGACCACCACAGTCTTGCCCTGGAGGCTCTTGCCGTTGCAGCGGAGCATTTCGTCTGCCAGGTACAGCAGGCCATAGCCGGTGGCCTGGGTACGGGCCAGGGAGCCGCCGTAGCTCAGGCCCTTGCCGGTGAGCACACCCTCGTACAGGTCCCGGATGCGCTTATACTGGCCGAACAGGTAGCCGATCTCCCGACCTCCCACGCCGATGTCACCGGCGGGCACGTCGGTATCGGCACCGATATGCTTGCAAAGCTCTGTCATGAAGCTCTGGCAGAAAGCCATAACCTCCCGGTCGGATTTGCCCTTGGGGTCAAAATCGGAGCCGCCCTTGCCGCCGCCGATGGGCAGGCCGGTGAGGGAATTTTTGAAAACCTGCTCAAAGCCCAGGAATTTCAGAATGCTCAGATTGACCGAGGGGTGGAACCGCAGGCCGCCCTTGTAGGGGCCAATGGCACTGTTGAACTGGATGCGGTAGCCGTTGTTCACCTGAACCTGGCCCTTGTCATCCACCCAGGGCACCCGGAACATAATCACCCGCTCCGGGGTGGTCAGCCGCTCCAGGAGGGCGTTCTTGCGGTAAGTGTCCTCATTCTTCTCAATCACCACCGCCAGGGACTCCAAAACCTCGGTGACGGCCTGGATGAACTCGGGCTGATCGGGATTCTGCCTTTTTACACGTTCCAGCACTTCATTAACATAGCTCATGGATATCGTACTCCTTTGTACTCCATAGAATCTAATGCGGGGGAAGCAATCTTCACTTTTACACGCAGGGCATACAAATGTACTCCCACCGCGCATCCTGGAGGTCATTGTAACAGAAGTTTTTTCAGATTGCAATTACTTTTTGCAAGTTTTTTGTTGAAACTTGCAAAACTAGGAAAAGGTGCAGAAGATTTCATGGGTTATGGCTGTATTTTTGTAGCATTTCCCACAAGAAATTGCACAGATGAATGGATTGCAGGTCCCGGAATGGAAAATTGGTGTTTGTCAGGATGTTTCGTAGGGAACGGATTTATCCGTTCCGCCCGGTAACGTTTTCATGGGGTGCACATTGAATGGGTAAATGTTGGATAACACCGTAGGGCTTCTGGCTGTCCGCCGCCGAAACGTATCGATTTTGGAGTGTTTCCTTTGAATGGTATCAGGTTGGACGAAACTGTAGGGAATGGGCTTGCTCATTCCGTCGGCGAAGCCGCCCCCGGGAAACCGCTTTTATTTTTAATATGATGGAATATTCATAAAAACCAGACCATTTCGGAACTGTCTGTGCAGAAAAAG
>JAQYLT010000057.1 GCA_028719885.1 Bacillota bacterium | reverse complement strand
ACAGTCCTTTCTTCCCAAGCCATACCGTTCTTTCCTTTCTGTTTTGGTATGGCTCAATTGTATCAAAAACTGTAAACCATGTGCTTACACAACTTGTAAACTATGTTACTACACTATACAATTTATCCGTTCCGAAAGGTTCGATCATCACCACGGTTCGTTGAATTGTATTTTATACGTGTTTTTCACATATTTTCCCATTCAACCCACCAATTTGAAACATTAAGGGGGCGGAACGGATAAATCCGTTCCCTACGAAAAGAACCAACATTTTCCCATTCAACGCACCGTCGCAAAACCGTTACCGAGGCGGAACGGATAAATCCGTTCCCCACGAATTACCTCTACAAATTCTAATTTGCTGAGGAAAACCAATCAGCACAAAAATATGCCGGGGGATGTGAACCGAAATGCACATCCCCCGGCGTTTTTTTATTTTTGTTGGGCTTGCAGCGCTGCGGCAAATTCCGCCTCCCGCTGTTGGCAGGTAAAAAGAATCACCTGGCGGGACTGGGACAGCTCGTTCAGAACCTCCATGGCCGACTGCATCCGCGCATCGTCGAAACGCACCAGAGCATCGTCCAGAATCAGGGGCGCCTCCGGGGTGAGGGCCTGGGCGGTGGACAGCCGCAGGGCCAGATACAGCTGGTCGATGGTGCCGTCGCTGCGCCATTGGGCCTCCCGCAGGGCGTCTTCCTGCCGGGTACCGCACAGCAGGGAAAAGTCCTGGCTGAGGGTGAGCCGGTCATAGGCCCCGCCGGTCATCCGGGAAAAGAGGCGCTGGGCCTCCCGGGAGATGCGGGGGGCAAACCGGCGCTGGAGCTCTCCGCTGGCCTGGGTGAGGGCCTGCTGGGCCAGCGCCAAAGCCCGGTCATACCGCTGCAGCGTGGCAATCCGATCTTCCAATCGGGTCAGCTGGGCCTGGATTTCCTCCCGACTGCCCAGGGCCTCCATTCTGCCCCGGCATTCTCCCTCCCGCCGGCGCAGCTGCCGCTCCTGCTGCCGGAGCTGCTCTGCCTGGAAGGCGGTCTCCTGGGCGCTGAGGGAGCAGGTGTCCTCCTGGCTGGGGGGCGGAACGGGATGGAGCATGGCCTTCAGGCTTTCGTATTCCCGCCGGGCCTGGCTCGCCTCCTGCCGGGCGTTTTCCAGCTCCCAGCGCTGGCGGCCATATTGCTCCCATTCCCGGCTGCTCTGCTCTAAGCTGGCATCGCCACAGAGCTTTTGATGCTGCTGTTTCAGCTCCCGGCGGCGTTGGGCCAGGGCTTCCAGATTCCGCCGGTAATTCGCTTCCCGTTGACGGTATTCCTCCGTATCCCGGAGGTACCCCTCCGCCTGCTCTTTCCAGCTTCTGGGGGAGAGGCTGCCGTAGCGGCTGGCCAATCCCTGCAGGCTTCTGCGCCGGTGGACCATGGCGGCCAGAGCGGCGCCCACAGACAGGCAGCCCGCCCCTGCCAGTATCCCCCCGGGAATGATCTGGTGCAGCCAGAGCAGAACGGCGGCGCCAAGGAGGGAGAAGCCTCCGGCGGTGAGCAGCAGCCACCACCACTTCCGGCGCAGCTTCCGGGCAAGCTGGGCATCCAGTTCTGCCTGCTCCCGGGCTTGGTCAGGGTTCAGCCCCAGGAAGCACGCCGGTGCCTGGGGCGGCTCCGGCGGCAGCGGCAGGCTGCTTTGCGCTTCCTGAAAGGCCTCCAAATCTCCCCGATAATCCCGCAGCAGGGACAGCTGCTTCTCAATCTCTTCCTGGGAGGGAATTCCCCGGCAGGCCGCTTCCAGCTGTTCCAGCTTCTGCACCGCCCAAAGGGAAGATTCTCTGGCCCCCGTAAGCTTTTCCCGCTGGCCGCAGAACTGCTCGTAGGCCAGAGCGGCGGTGTGGTTGGCCAGCATTTTCTGCTGGGCGGCATTCTGTTCCAGCTCTGCGGCAATTCGCTCCTGCTGTGCCTGCAGGGCTTCCAGCTCTTCCAGAGTGGACCGCAGCCCCTCCCGCTGCGCTATCGCCTGGGGCAGCAGACCGGACCGGTTGTAGCGGCAGCGGTTTTTCAGCTCCCGCAGGCCCTTTTCCAATTTGGCCTGGTCGCCGCTGTCGTCCCCGGTGGTCACCAGTTGATTCAGCCGCCGCCGCAGGGCTTCGTCCTGGGTCACCTGCAGATCGGACAGGCGGATGAAGCCCGCCCGCTGATACACGCTCCGCTCCACCCCCAAAAGCAGAAAGCCGCAGTTGCTGCCGTCCAGCTCCGGCACCTCCATGCCGGTGTGGGTTTCGTAGGCCCGGAAAGACCCCAGGGGAATCCGGCCCTTGGTGGTGCGCTCAATGGTGATGTCACGGCCGTTCCAGTTCAGCTCCACCCGGCCGGACATGGGGCTGCCGGACCAGGGGGCGTAGCGCTCTTTCTCCGGCAGCGTTTTTCCACCGGCCTTGGCCCGGGTGTCCAGCCCGTAGAGCATGGCCAGCAGGAAGGCGCACCAGGTGGATTTTCCCCATTCGTTGGCGGCGTGAATCACGTTCAGCCCGGGCTTCAGGGAGAGGCTTTGGTGCTCCAGCTTGCCAAAGGTGGCGGTCATGGTGTCGATTCTCACGGCAGCGTCACCTCCTTGCCATCCAGCAGCCGGGCGGAGAGGGAGGCGGCCAGACGGATGAGCTCCGCCTGCTCCGGGTCGGCCTCCGCCAGCTGCTGCTTCAAAATCCGGAAGAATTCTCCCCGGAGGCTGTCTTCCCCCGCCTGGTCAAAGGGGTCGGTCTCTTCCTCGGTCTCGTCCCGCAGCTCCAAATAGCCCAGGTGGGAAAACTGCTTTTTCAGTGCTTCCAGGTCCAGGCTGCCCTGGCCGGTGAGGGTCACCCGATAGAGGTTGGGGCTCTGTACCGGGGGCAGCACCGTTTCCAGGGCACTGAGCCCGTCCCGGTTCACCCGGACGGTGAAATCATAAAAGACGGGCAGGGGCAGCGTCACGGCGGTGACGGAGACGGTCCGGTCCAGCTCCAGAATCAGAGCTCCCTTTTCTCCCGTTTCGTCCCAGCCCCGGCCCATGGGGCAGCCGGGCCAGGCGCAGAGGGTGTCCCCGGCCCGGAAGCTGCCGGCGGTATGGATGTGGCCCAGGGCCAGATAGTCCAGTCCGGATTCCCGGACCTGGGCGGCGGTAACGGGGCAGTAGGGGGAACTGAGATTCAGCCCGTCCCCGTGGAGCAACCCCAGGCACCAGCGCGCGTCCCCCTCCGCGTGGAAATTTTCCAGCAGCGGCGGACAGTCCATGCTCCGATAGCCTCCGCCGTAAACCCGGCAGTTCAGCTGGGGATAATCCCGGTATTCCATGCTTCCGGTAAAAATATGGACGTTTTCCGGCCAGCTCTCCCGCCAGGGGGAATCCAGGCCGTAAAAATCATGGTTTCCCGGGCTGATGCACACGGGAATTTCCCACCGGGCCAGCTCCCACTTCAGAGCCTCCACCGTCTCCCGGCTGGGAGAAGCGTCGAAGATGTCCCCGGCCAGCAGGGCAAGACTGCACTGCTCCCGCTGACAGAGTTCCCCCATCAGCCTGGGGAGTTCTCTCTGGGCCTGACGCAGCTTTTCCCGGGCCTGTACTGGGAGAGAAGAGAACGGGGAATCCAGGTGCCAGTCGGCGGTGTGCAGAATTTTCAGTCCCATTGGTCAACTCTTTCCGCCCGGAGGCATTTGCCGGTTTCGCTGTCCAGGGTGAAGAGCACCCCCTCCATTTTGGTAGGTCCCTCGGCCCAGCGGTAGCGCTGGGGCAGATCGCCCCGGAATTTGGCAATGGACAGCTCCGGCCGGATGCCCAGCACCGAGTCCCGGGGGCCGGTCATGCCCAGATCGGTGACGTAGCCCGTGCCCTTGGGCAGCACCCGGGCATCCGCCGTGGGCACATGGGTGTGGGTGCCCCAAACCGCGCTCACCCGGCCGTCCAGCAGATATCCCATGGCCAGCTTTTCTGAGGTGGCCTCGGCGTGGAGCTCCACCAGGATGAATTTGCTGTTCACCTGGCTGAGGATTTTTTCGATCATCAAAAAGGGATTGTCCGGGCCGTAGTCCATGTTGCAGCGGCCAATGAGGTCGATGAGGGTCACCTCTCCGAAGCGGCTTTCCAGCACCGCCCAGCCCTTTCCCGGCACCTGGGGGGCGTAGTTGGCCGGGCGGATGATCCGGGGATTCTCGTCCAGGTAGTCGGTGATCTCCCGCTTGGAGAAGCTGTGATTTCCCAGGGTGATGGCGTCCGCTCCGGCATCCAGAATGTCCTCTGCCTGGTTGGGGGTGATGCCCACCACGCTGGCGTTCTCTCCGTTGACCACCACAAAGTCCGCCCCGGTGCTGCGCCGGAGCTGCCGCAGCTGGCGGCGGATTCGCTCCATGCCCGGGCCGCCCACCACATCTCCCACTGCCAGAACCTTAAATTCCATGAACATGCGCCTCCTGTGCGAATATTTGTTTTATTATATTCCATTTTATCAGAATAAGCAAGAAAAAGATCATGTGCATCTCGGACAGACACAGCAAAACAGTAAATCGGAATTTGCAGAGATGTTTCGTAGGGAATGCATTCATGCATTCCGAAAGGTTCATGAACTACCAGGGTTCGACGAATCGTAAAACGATGATTTTTGCGTAGGGAACGGATTTATCCGTTCCGCCCGGTAACGTTTTCATGGGGTGCACGTTGGATGGAAAAATGTTAAAAAAGGAACCCGTTACCATCCAACGAACCACGGATGGTTATCCACATTTCGGAACGGATAAATCCGTTCCCTACGCACATGTTGGAACATATCCCATACAAATCTGCCCAAATTCCTATTAGCGCAAAGGATAAAACCACCCGGGGAAAGGGGCCTGCCGGGGCTTTTGGCATCCCCTTGCATTTTTTCCAGGATTATGGTATAAAATATGAATAGAACAAAAAATTGGAGTGTTTGCGTTATGAACGTCCATGAATCCGGAGAAATGTATCTGGAGGCCATTCTGGTGCTCCAGCGCAGGAACGGTTTTGTCCGCTCCGTTGATGTGGGGGAGTATTTGGGCTATTCCAAGCCCAGTGTCTCCCGGGCCATGGGTCTGCTGCGGAAAGGCGGCCTGATCGTCATGGAGCGGGATGGCGGACTGTATCTGACGGAGGAAGGCAGAGCCATCGCGGAAAAAATCTACGAGCGGCATACGGTGCTCTCCCAGGTGCTCATGGGCCTGGGCGTTCCGGAGAAGGTGGCGGTGGAGGATGCCTGCAAAATCGAGCACGACATCAGCGATGTGACCTTTGAAATCATCAAGCAGCACATCACCGCCTATGAGGCCTCCAAATGAGCTGCGGGGGAGATTGCAGCCATTGCAGCGGCTGCTCCGGCTGCGGCGGCTCCCTGGAGCTGACCCGGGGGGAGATGGATTTCCTTCGGCTTCTGGGCCAGGTGGCTTTCCTGCCGGTGGCCCGAAGCATGGGGCAGGAACAGCCGGTCTATTTGGAGGATGGGCCGGACCGGCAGGAGGAAAACGCCCTGGTGCTGCAGCTTTTGGAAAAGAAAGGTCTTATCAGCCTGGACTATGACCACCCCCTGACCGGGGCCTGCTGGCAGGCCTATGAGGGCTATCCCATTCGCGGCAGCATTGCCCTGACAAACCGGGGGCAGCAGGTGCTGGAGCTGCTGGAATACCAGGGCTATTTGGAGTGAACTGGGGCTCAGCCGGTCATATAATACATTCCGATGATGTCCCGCATTTCGTAGTAATGAGCGAGGTTCCGCCAGCCCATCCCGGTGGAGGAACCGGCGTAGAGCATGATTTTTGTGTCCGGCAGTCCGTGCTGAAGCATGGCTGCCGGATTCTTTCCGTTTACCCAGGGCACATAGTGGATGCCGCCCCACCAGAGGTTTTTCAGCCAGGTCATTTGGCTGATGGGGGTGGGGTCGCCGTAGGTATAGCCCAGGTTCAGGTCCTCCAGTCCGGTGCAGCCCAAAAGGGGACTGTAGTCCTTGATGGGGGTGACAAAGAGCTCCAAATAGGTGAGGTTTTTCAGCCCGGACAGGGGGGCGAGGTCTGTTACATCCGTGTCCGCCAGCACCAGGTAGCGCAGCTTCGGCATTTCCCGGGCCCATTCACAATCCCGGATCCAGCAGTGGCCCAGGTCGATGCACTCCATGTCGGTGCAGTATTTCAGCTCGTCCGCATCATGACCGCCGATGAGCTGGTGCTTGGTAATGGGGGCAAACCATTTGTCGTCCGTCCGGGCGGAGAGGGGCCCCAGCTTCACCCGCCAGACGAACCGGATTTCCGGATGCCGCTCTCCCAGCGCCGCCAGCTCCGGGCTGGGGATGCCGCAGTCGCAGAGGATGATTTTCTCCGCCTCGGGAAGAAAAGGCAGCAAATGCTCCACCGTTTCCACCCCCTCCAAAGGCACACCGGACAGGTCGATCTCCCGGGCATTGGTGGGGAAACTCACATCCCCCAGCTGTTCCTCCCATAGAAACCGCACCCAGGGATAATCCTCCGCCAGGCTCCTGGCCTGGATGGAAGAGAGCCCGGTTTGACGCAAATCCATCCGCCGCACCCGGGGCAGCAGCGCCAGAGCCTGCCTCAGCTGTTCTTCGGTGCATTCCCCCGGCACCGGGGCGATTTCCTGGCAGCTGATGAGCGTATCCCCCAGGGGCACCTGGTAGCGGATGTCCCAGTCCGGGTGGAGCCGGGCCAGGGTCAGCAGCTGGGGGTAGTCCCGGCAGTCCTCTGCCAGAATGGTTTTCAGCCGGGGCAGATATCCCAGAGCATCCACATCGGCGTCGGTGAGCTGCCGGATTTCCAGGGTGTCCGTATGGGCATCCACCGCGCTTCCCTGAAAATCCAGGTCCCAGAGGATGTGCGCCGCTCCCGCCGCCCGGCGGACCTGTTCGTATTCCGCCCCGGTGATGCCGGTGCCCCGCAGGTCAATCCAGAATAGATTGGAAAAGTCTCCCAGCCGGTCCACTTCCTCCGGCAGTCCCCCGGGCAGCACCAGCACGGTGGCGTCCCGGTCATATATCTGCCCGTCCATGATGATGTGCTTCTGCAAAAACCAATCCGCCAGGGGCACCAGCAGCACCGCCAGAGAAAAAATGAAAAATCGTTTCATGTGCATCCCCTTTTCTCTAGTATATCCCGTCTAAAACGCCGGCTGCATTCCAAATAATTCTTATGAAATTCACAGAACTGAGGCAGTCTGCCCTTGACGATGCACTGTGGAGGGAGTATGATAGTAAAATCTGCCCATCATTTTCCAGCAGTATCGCGAAATTTGGTGCGTGCGGGGGTCGTTGAATGGTAAAATGTTGGGCAACACCGTAGGGGCCGATGCCCACATCGGCCCTCCCACAATTGGGGGCGTTTCTTGTGGGCCGATGTGGGCATCGGCCCCTACGAGGGGATGCGATGGTGGGGATGCGTTGTTAATTGGCTAAACGCTCCTTATGCTGCATAAAACCGATAAGCTAAAGCTGAGTAATGCCGATAGCCTTGACAACAATTCGCCTGATGGCAGGACCGACAAACCAAATAACACTTTCAAGCGTTAGAAAAGAGAGAAAAGCACATGAATTTGAAAGAATACCGTACCGGCGTGCGGACAGGCCTGCCGGTGGGGCTGGGATATTTTTCCGTCAGCTTCGGCTTTGGCGCCATGGCGGTTTCCAAGGGCCTGGGAGTCGTGGATGCCACCCTGATCTCCGCCTCCAACCTCACCAGCGCCGGGCAGTTTGCCGGTTTGGGCGTGATCGTGGACAATTCCGGCCTGTGGCTGATGATCCTCACCCAGCTGATCATCAACAGCCGCTATGCCCTGATGAGCCTGGCCCTCAGTCAGCGCATGGGGCAGAAAATCGGTTTGCTGCCCCGGCTGTGCATTGCCTTTATCAACACCGACGAGGTGTTCGCCCTGGCCATGGCGAGGGAGCAGCCGCTGACGGTTCCGTTCCTCTATGGCCTTGGGCTGCTGCCCATCATCGGCTGGGTCAGCGGCACCCTGTTCGGGGCTTTGGCCGGGTCCATTCTGCCCCAGTCCATCCGCACGGCCCTGGGCGTCATGCTCTATGGCATGTTTGTGGCCATCGTCATTCCCCCGGCCAAAAAGGAGCGGAGCGTGGCCATTGCCGCGCTGCTGGCCCTGGTGCTCAGCAGCCTGTTTACCTGGGTACCCGCCCTGGCCAAGGCCCCCAAGGGCACCCCCATTGTGATTTGCACCGTGGCTGCCGCTGCCGTT
The DNA here is from genome assembly GCA_028719885.1 of Bacillota bacterium. Lineage (GTDB taxonomy): Bacteria > Bacillota > Clostridia > Oscillospirales > Oscillospiraceae > Faecousia. Next base: position 6,852 of record JAQYLT010000057.1, on the reverse strand, counting down.
TGCGCCTGGCTGTTCCCGGTGGCGGATGAGGAGGAAGCGGTATGAATATTTATGTGTATATCGCCGCCATGGCGCTGACCACCTATCTCATCCGGATGCTGCCTTTGACGGTGTTCCGCAAGCCCATCAAAAGCCGGTTTTTCCGGTCCTTTCTTCACTATGTGCCCTATGCCTGCCTGACGGCCATGACTTTCCCCGCCATTCTGGGGGATACCTCCGCGCTGCTCAGCGGCGGCGTGGCCCTGGCGGTGGCGGTGATGCTGGCTTACCTGGACCAGAGCCTGATCGTGGTGGCCGTGGCCAGCTCCGTGGCGGTGTTTTTGGTGGAGCGCTTGATGGGTCTGCCGATTTGATTAAGTTTTCATTACATTTTCTGCGCGCTATTGACTTTTTCCGGTGGCTCTGGTAAGATACCGAAACACCGTCGGCTTTCCGGTTTGGAGGATAAAACCATGGGTTTTTGGGAATTATTGCTATTGGGTATCGGCCTGAGCATGGATGCCTTCGCGGTATCGGTGTGCAAGGGACTGGCCATGCAGCGGGCGGACGGAAAAACCGCCCTGGTCTGCGGCGCCTGGTTCGGCTTCTTTCAGGCTCTGATGCCGGTGATTGGCTTTTTCCTGGGCAGGATCTTTGCCGATGCCATCGAGGCGGTGGACCACTGGGTTGCTTTCGGCCTATTGTCCTTTGTGGGCTTGAACATGATCAAGGAGGCCCTGGAGGAGGGGGAGAGCAAAGCGGATTCGGACCTTTCTCCCAAGGCCATGCTGCCCCTGGCGGTTGCTACCTCCATTGATGCTTTGGCGGTGGGCGTGTCCCTGGCTATGACGGCGGAGGTCTCCATCTGGACGGCGGTGCTGCTCATTGGTGTCACCACCTTTCTCCTCTCTGCCGCCGGTGCGGCGGTGGGCGGAATTTTTGGCCGGAAATATGAGAAGAAAGCGGAGATTTTCGGGGGCGTGACCCTGATCCTCCTGGGGCTGAAAATTCTGCTGGAAAATATGGGAGTGCTGTAAATGACAAGACGAAAGGGGAAATTCCTGCTGGCGGGCCTGATCTGCCTGGTGCTGTGCTTTATCTGGGGCAATTCCATGCTCTCCGGGGAGGAATCCGGCGCCATCAGCGGCGGCCTGCTGGCGTGGATGATTGATACGTTTCCCTTTTTAAATTGGCTGCCGGAGTATTTGCTGCGGAAATTCGGCCATTTTTCCGAGTTCGGCCTGCTGGGCTTTCTGCTGGCCTGGTTTTTCCTGCTCCAGGGCCAGCGGGGCTTCCACCGGTTTACCGTGCCGCTGCTGTGCGGCATGACGGCGGCGCTGACGGACGAGACCATCCAAACCTTTTCCGCCGGACGCTGCCCCAGCGTGATGGATGTGTGGATCGACACGGCTGGCGTGTGCGCCGGCATTGCCCTGCTGGTGGGGCTGTGGTATTTGCTGAAAATGATTCGTAATAGGAAAGGAACCAACCATGAAAAAGCTGATTAGTTTACTTCTGCCCATAATGCTGCTTCTGAGCTTCGCCGCCTGCGGCGAGAAAGCGGCGCCCCAGAAAGGACCCGAGGGCACCCCCGGGGAGATCATCGACAAAATCTATGAAAACCATCAGCCATTGAAGCTGAGTGTGTTCACCATGGATCTGGACCTGACGGACCCGGACGCCGTGGCCTACAACACCGGTCTGGAATCTGGGGACAAGCTCAGCGCCGCCGCCGTCTCCGAGGCCATGATGGGCCAGGCCTATTCCCTGGTGGTGGCCCGGGTCAAGGATGCCGCCGACGCGGCCCAGGTGGCAAAGGACATCTATGACAAGGTGAATACCGCCAAGTGGATTTGTGTGGAGGCGGATACCAAGACCGCTGCCTACTGCGGCGATGTGGTGATGTTCTTTATGGCGGGCTCCCAGTTCGCCGAATCCGCCACCACCGAGACCATGCTGGAGGCGTTTAAAACCGTCTGCGGCGGCAATATCACCGTCATCGGATAATTCTGTAAACAGGAAAACGGCAGCACCACAGCAAATGGGCGCTGCCGTTTTTTGAAAAGGAGGAGAGCGGATGCTGTTTTCCGGGCTGACCTTTTTATATTGCTTTCTTCCGGCGGTGCTTGCGGCGTATTTCCTGGCGCCGAAGCATTGGAAAAATGCCGTGCTGCTGGTTTCCAGCCTGATTTTCTATGCCTGGGGGGAGCCCCGGTATGTGCTGCTGATGGTGCTGACCATTCTGGGCTTTTATTTCTGCGGAATAGCCATCAGCCGGGGGAAAACCCTAAGGGTTCGGCAATTCTGGCTGTGGGTATCCCTGGCGCTGGGACTGGGCGCCCTGGGAATCTTCAAATACGCGGACTTTTTCATCGGCTCACTCAATGCCGTCACCGCTCTGCCTTTGCCGCTGCTGCGTCTGACGCTGCCCATCGGCATCAGCTTCTATACCTTCCAGTGCATCAGCTACACCGTGGATGTGTACCGGCAGCGGGCGCTGCCTCAGAAAAATCTCATCACCTTTGGGGCTTACGTCTGCCTGTTCCCCCAGCTCATTGCCGGGCCCATCGTCCGGTATACCGACGTGGCCCGGGAGCTGGAAAGCAGGACCCACAGCTGGGAGGATTTTGCCCTGGGGCTGCGGCGGTTTCTCTTCGGCTTGGGGAAAAAGGTGCTGCTGGCCAACCAATTCGGAGAGCTGACAGAGGCGTTCCGGAATTCCGGTGAAAAATCCGTGCTCTTTGTCTGGCTCTATGCCCTGGCCTATGCCCTGCAGATTTATTTTGATTTTTCCGGCTATTCGGATATGGCCATTGGCCTGGGCAGGATCCTGGGCTTCCGGTTCCCGGAGAATTTTAACTACCCCTATCTTTCTTCCAGCGTCACGGAATTCTGGCGGCGCTGGCACATGACCCTGGGGGGCTGGTTTCGGGATTATGTGTATATCCCCCTGGGGGGCAACCGGGTAAGCAAGCTTCGGTGGGTGTTCAACATTCTGGTAGTTTGGATGCTCACGGGCTTGTGGCACGGCGCCAGCTGGAATTTTGTGGTGTGGGGGCTGCTGTTCGCCCTGCTCCTGCTGCTGGAAAAAATGGTCCCTGGGCTGAAAAGGCTGCCCCGGGGCGCGGCCCAGCTCTATGTGCTGCTTGTGGTGGTGCTCAGCTTTGTGGTGTTCAATGCCCAGAGTTTGCAGCAGGCCGGGCAGGACCTGGCGGGAATGCTTGGCCTGGGGGGCTTGCCCGGGACAACGGTGGAAGCGCTGTATGCCCTCCGGAGTAACGCCGTGCTGCTGGTGGTGGGCATGGTGGGGGCGACGCCCTGGCCAAAGCAGTGGGCGCAGAAAATCGGGGAGCGGGTGCCGCTGCTGGAAGCGCTGGCCATGGGGGCGCTGCTGCTTTTGTGCACCGCCTACCTGGTGGACGGGTCCTTTAATCCCTTCCTCTATTTCCGGTTTTAGGGGGTGCAAGCTGTGAGCAAACAGAAACAGCGCATTTTTGGCGCCGTGGCCGTGGCGGGACTGTGGCTGGTCCTGGCGGCATGGCTGTGGTTCGGTCCCCGGCAGGATATCTCCCAGGCGGAACGGCGGAAGCTGGAGCAATTTCCGGCTGCCACGGTGCAGACCCTGCTGGATGGCCGCTTTATGACCAAATTCGAGACCTTTACCCAGGACCAGTTCCCCCTCCGGGATGGCTTCCGGCAGTTAAAGGCCGGGTTCAGCTACGGTGTTCTGCGGAAGCTGGACAACAACGGCATCTATCTGGCAGATGGCTCCGCCGGAAAGCTGGAATATCCCCTGAATTCCAATTCCGTCTCTTCTGCGGTGGAGAAATTTCAGAAAATTTATGACCGGTATCTGAAAGACGGGGGAGGAAAGATCGTTTTTTCCGTGGTGCCGGACAAAAGCTATTACCTTGCATCCGGGAACGGCTACCCTGCCATGGATTATGAGGCCATGTTCTCGGCCTTTCGGGCGCTCCCCTGGGCGCAGTATGTGGAGCTGACCGATCTGCTCACCGGTGAGAGCTACTACAAAACCGATACCCACTGGCGGCAGGAGACGCTGCTGCCGGTGGCGGAGAGAATCGGAGAGGCCCTGGGCGTCCAGGTGGAGGACAGCTATTCCCCGGCGGCATTGGAGCGGCCATTCTACGGCGTGTACTATGGTCAGGCGGCGCTGCCCTTGGAGCCGGATACCATCTGGCTGCTGGAAAGCGACACCCTGTCCGGCTGCACCGTGACCAATTATGAGACGGGGGAGCACAGCAGCGTCTATGACCGGACCAAGCTGGACAGCCGGGACCTTTACGATGTGTTCCTCTCCGGCCCGGCGGCGGTGCTGACGGTGGAGAATCCCGCCGCAGGGAACCACCGGGAGTTGATTGTGTTCCGGGATTCCTTTGGCAGCAGCCTGGTGCCCCTGCTTTTGCCCGGATATTCCAAGGTGACACTGCTGGACATTCGCTACCTTCCCACGGACCTTTTGCCTCAGATGGTGGAATTTGGGGATCAGGATGTGCTCTTCCTCTACAGCACCCTGGTGCTGAACCAAAGCGCCATGCTGAAATAGGGAACGATACCCATCAGGTGAATTGGAATTTGTTGGAATGATTCGTAGGGAATGCATTTATGCATTCCGCCCTGGTCGCAAATCATCGGGGGTTATTGAATCGAAAAAACGTTGTGTTTTGCGTAGGGAACGGATTTATCCGTTCCGAAACGTCGGTGAACATCCATGGTTCGTTGGATGGTAAAAGGTTCCAATTTTTTCCCAACAATAATCCATTTATCATGCCCCGATAAAGACGTTACCGAGCGGAATGCATGAATGCATTCCCTACGAAAAAATCATCGTTTTACGATTCATCGAACCCTGGTGGTTCGTGAACCTTTGGAACGCATGAATGCGTTCCCTACGCACACGTTGAAACATTTTCCATCCAACGAACCCTGCAAACACCTATTTATCGCTCTAAGCCAGCCGATAGGCAAACAAAAAAGACGCAGCCGAAAAAGCTGCGTCTTTTTAAGTATGGTCAGTTCATGTAATACATGCCCAGCTGGTCGCGCATGTCGTAGTAGTTTTTCAGGTTTCGCCAGCCCTCGCCCTCTGTGCAGCGGGTGCTGCCGTCGATAAAGGTGGTCTGGGGGTTGCTGGTGACCACACGGGTGTTGGGCAGCGCCGCCACCAGCGCTTCCTTTTCGGCATAGCTCCGGGTGGGCACCCACAGGTTTTTCAGCCAGGTCATCGTCAGCAGGGGATCAATGCTCACAGGCCAGTCGTTGTCGTTGATGTTCAGGTCCTCCAGCGCGGTGCAGCCCTGCAGGGGGGTGTAGTCCCTTACAACGCAGTGGTCCAGCTCCAGATAAAGCAGCTCCTTACAGCTGGAAATGGGGGAGATGTCCTGCACGGCCGTCCAGGCCAGAATCAGGTATTTCAGGTGGGGCATGTACTTGACAAAGTCGATGGTTTTCACCGTGGAGTGGCCAATGTCAATGCATACCATATCCTCGCAGAAGCGCAGGTTGTAGACGTTCTTTTCCTCGAAGTAATACTCACCCTGATGGATGGGCATGAACCAGGTCTCGTCGGTGCGGGCCTTGCACTTGTCGGTGAAGATCACCGTCCAAACCACCTTGTAGGAGCTTCGGACCTCGTCCCGGTAGGCGGCCATTTCGTCGTTGTCGATGCCGGTGCTGTCCACGATCAGCTTGGTCAGGTTGGGGAATTTGGAGGCAATCTCCTTGGCCTGCTGGATGCTGTCGATGCGCTGGTTGGAAATGTCCACCTCGGTGGCATCATCCTGGAAAATCTGGCCGAACACCTCGATATCCCAGTGGATTTCCACATTGGGGTATTCCTCCCGCAGCTTCGCCAGCTCCTGCCCGGTGGCCTTGGGGGTATGGACGGTGAGCTTCTGCAGCTCCGGCATGGCGGCAAGACCCACGGAAAGCTCCTCATAGGAAGCGCCGCTGACGGTAAGCTCCTTGGCGGAGGCGGAGAGCTCCGTGCCCGCGATGGAGGTCAGGTATTTCACCTCCCACTGGGGATGGGTCTGGGCCAGCTCCCGCAGCAGGGGGAACTCCCGGCAGCCGGTGCCGTCCACCCGGGTCAATCTGGGAAGATATTCCAGATTCTGCATATCCTCCCGGGTCAGGCTGGTGAGGGTGACGGAGGTGGTCTCCGGGCCGTAGCCTTCCCCGGCCACGGGCACGGTGTAAAGCACCTCCAGCTCGGGGTGCTGGTCATACAGGGTCCTGAGCATGCCGTAGTCGGTGCAGTTCTCACCGTTTACCCGTTCCAGCAGGGGGAAATAAACCAGCATATTCAGGTCTTCCTGGCTCAGGTGGGTGACGGTAAGCTCCCGGGTGGTGCAGTCATAGCTGCCGCCCTGGAACGGCACGTTCCAGTAAATCTGGGTGCCGGGCATTTTCCACACCAGGGTATCGTAGGTCTGGGGGGAAACGGACTGCCCCCGCAGGTCCAGCACCTCCTGATTCCGGGGGAAGAGCTGCCAATCCACCACCACAAAATATTTCAGGGTAAAGTAGCAGGCCACCAACGCCACAGCCAGGGCAATTGCCAGCACGGCGCAGGTGATGGTAAGGCCAATTCCTTTTCTTTTCATATGTGTTTCTCCTTTTCGGGGCCATCTTCATGAAACAGCTTTTCAGATTTTGGGTCATCGAAGCATATTATGCAACTTTTTCCTCCGTAAGTCAAGGCCCCAGGAACTTGAGTTTCGGTATATTGAACCTCCAAAGTTATCCACAGGTCAAGAACCAACCAAACAACAAAAAACAAAGCAAAAAAGGAAGAAATTCGCTCCATTTTGTGATATAATTGAATCACCACAAAACAATAAACCAAACAAA
>JAQYLT010000056.1 GCA_028719885.1 Bacillota bacterium | reverse complement strand
GCAGTCGGAATGAGCAAGCCCATTCCCTACGGACGATGCGCGACATTGTACCATTCAACGGACTGCGGAAATTGACGGGCCCTTGCGGTCAAGCCACCCGCCCTACGGCTACGAACTGACGATCTCCGTAGAGAGACATGTGCTCAGGCAATTCGATTGGGGACCGGCTGGCCCTTTACCAATTTCACCACCACGCCGGACAGCAGGAACAGGGCAATCAGGTTGGGAATGGCCATGAGGCCGTTAAAGGTCTCGGCAATGTCCCACAGCAGTCCCAAATCAATGGTGGCACCCACAATGGAAACCAGGGAGTAGGCCACCAGGAAAGGCTTCACGGCCTTGGAGCTGAAGATGAACTCCACGCAGCGGGAGCCGTACAAGCCCCAGCCGATGATGGTGGAGAAGGCGAAGCAGCACATGGATACCGCCGTGAACACCGACACCCAGCTGCCGTAGGTGGAGGTAAAGCCGGAGATGGTCAGCTCCGCACCGGCGGCCTGGCCGTAAGCCACCTCCACGCCGCTGCAAAGAATCACGAGGGCGGTCATGGTGCAGATGACGATGGTGTCCATAAACACCTCGAAGATGCCGAAATAGCCCTGCTGCACCGCGTCGTCGGTGTCGGAGCAGGCGTGGGCGATGGAGCCGGTGCCCAGGCCCGCCTCGTTGGAGAAGATGCCCCGGGACACGCCCTTTTTTAGGCTGATGAACATGGAGCCGATGATGCCGCCGGTGGCCGCTCTGGGGGTAAAGGCGCCCTCAAAAATCATGGCGAACACCCCGGGCACCCGGCGGAAATTGATGGCGATGATGCCGAGAGCCAGCAGAATGTACAATAGCGCCATAAAGGGCACCAACTTTTCCGCCACCTGGCCGATGCGCTTGATGCCGCCCAGCAGCACCACCGCCACCAGGATGGCAATGATGATGCCAACCATCAGCTTCATGATGGAGGCCTGGTCAGCGTTAATCAGGCGGAAGCTCTCCAGGGCCGTGTTGATGGAGGAGACGATGGTGTTCACCTGGGTGGCGTTTCCGGTGCCGAACACGGTGAGCACCCCAAAGAGGGCATAGAGGCTGGCCAGCCAGGTCCATTTCTTCCCCAGGCCGTTTTTGATGTAGTACATGGGGCCGCCGATGTATTCCCCCTGGGCGTTCTTCTCCCGGTAGTGGATGGCCAGCACCACCTCGGAGAATTTGGTGCACATGCCCAAAAAGGCGGAGCACCACATCCAGAACACCGCACCAGGGCCGCCAATGGCCACGGCTCCTGCCACACCGGCAATGTTGCCCGTGCCCACCGTGCCTGCCAGAGCGGTACATACCGCCTGGAACGGGCTGATGGAGCCCTCTTTGGCCTGTTTCCTTTCAAACACCTTGCCCAGGGTGCAGTGCATGGCCTCCTTGAATTTCCGCACCTGGATGCAGCGGGTCCGCAGGGTCAGAAGCAGGCCCACGCCCACAATGCAGATGATGGCGGGCACGCCCCAGATGAAATTATTCACAGCGCCGTTGATTCGCGTAATCCATTCAATCATAATGGCTCCTCTTTCTAATCTTTTTTTGCCCAGCAAATCGGCAAATTGGAAGTTGTAGAGATGTTTCGTAGGGAACGGATTTATCCGTTCCGAAGCCTCCGATTATCACCGCAGTTCGTTGAATGAAAAATGTTCCAACGTGTTCGTAGGGAACGGATTTATCCGTTCCGAAACGTCAATTATCATCCATGGTTCGTTGGATGGTAACGGGTTCCAATTTTTTCCCAACCATTATCCATTCAACATACCTCGATAAAAACGTTACCGAGGCGGAATGCATAAATGCATTCCCTACGAAAAAACCATCGTTTTACGATTCGTTGAACCCTGGTGGTTCATGAACCTTTCGGAACGCATAAATGCGTTCCCTACGAACACATACCTAAAAATTCCAAACTTTCTGCTGATGAAAGTCGATATGCGGTCTTTTATTCCGTGTTTATGCTTTTTGGAAGGCTTTTTTGGCGTTTTCCACAACTTCGATGACCTTGTCGCACCATTCATCGAATTCCGGGTCCTCTGTTTGCAGCTCCGGGTGGGCCATAATGTTTTCGATGGTGTCCCGGATGCCCTGCTCAAAACGGACGGTGGGCACAAAATCCGGCACGGCCCGCTTCAGCTTGGAATTGTCGAACACCACGGAGTTGGCCTTGTCGCCGATCAGGCTGCCCAGCAGGTCGTATTTCCCGGTGGCGGCCAGGAATTCGGAGCTCACATGGCAGGCTTTCAGCTCCACTCCCAGCACCCGGGCGATGGCGGCGTAAATCTGGTTCCAGGTCAGGGTTTCGTCGTTGGTGATCTGGAAGGCCTCGCCGATGGCATGGGGATTGCCCATGAGGCCCACATAGCCCTTGGCAAAATCTGTGTTGTGGGTCATGGTCCAAAGGGAGGTGCCGTCGCCGTGGATGATCACCGGCTTGCCCTGGAGCATCCGCTTGATCACCTGGTAGCTGCCCTTGTCACCGTGGACCCCCAGGGGCACATTCCGGTTGTCGTAGGTGTGGCTGGGCCGGATGATGGTCACGGGGAACTGATGCTCCCGGTAGGCCTTCATCAGCACCTCCTCGCAGGCGATTTTGTTCCGGGAGTATTCCCAGTAGGGATTGGCCAGTGTGGTGCCCTCGGTGATGCGGTAGTCCGTGGCCGGCTTGTGGTAGGCGGAGGCGGAGCTGATGTAGAGATACTGGCTGGTTTTTCCCTCAAACAGCCGAATGTCCCGCTCCACCTGCTCCGGCAGGAAGCCAATGAACTCACAAACGCAGTCGAAATGCCGCCCCTGGAGAATCTGGGCCACGGCCTGCTCATCGGAAATGTCCGCCTGAATCCAGTGAACCCCCTGGGGGACCTCTGCCTTCCGATTGCCCCGGTTCAGCAGATGGACCTCCCAGCCCTTTTCCGCCAGCAGACGGGTGATGGCCATGCTGATGGTGCCGGTGCCGCCAATCAATAACGCGTTCATACAACACACTCCTGTCTTTTTTGTATGGGTATATGTTACCAGAAACACCCGCTTCCGTCAAATAAAACTTTGAAATTCGGGATGGGGTATGGTATCATTGAGAAAAAAAGGAGGGTCATGATGAAACCTGAAATTTTACTGGATATGCTGCACACCGCCGAAAAGCTGAAGGATACCACCCGCCACTGTTATACCTCCGGCGGCCGACATGAGAGCGTGGCAGAGCACAGCTGGCGGCTGGCTCTGATGGCCTATTGGATGAAAGACGAATTCCCCGAGCTGGACATGGACCGGGTGATCCGCATGTGCCTGATTCATGACCTGGGAGAGTGCTTCACCGGGGATATTCCTGTGTTCCTGAAAACTCAGGCCAATGAAGCCAGGGAGGACGCGCTGCTGAATCGATGGGTGAATTCCCTGCCGGAGCGCATTGCAGGGGAGATGAGCGCGCTCTTCCGGGAGATGAACGAGAGAACCACCAAGGAGGCCAAGCTTTACAAGGCGCTGGACGGTTTGGAGGCGCTGATCTCCCACAATGAGTCGGATATTTCCACCTGGCAGCCCAATGAGTATGAGCTGCAGCTGAACTACGCCTGGGACAGAATGGCGTTCAGCCCCTATCTCATGGCCCTGCGGGAGCAGATTCGTCAGGACAGTGTGGAGAAAATCCAACAGGCACAGGCTGATAAGACCTGTTCTTGAGTTTCCCACAGCTTCTCAACAGGAATTCCACAGACTTCTACACAGCTGGTATCATATCGGGTGATGCCCGACAATAGCCAAAATATTTGGATTTCAGCAGCATATTCATGGCATTTTGGCGCTTTTTGTTGAATTCTGTTTCCAATTGCGCCGCGATTTCGGAATCGGTGGGGATCAGCTTCCCCGCGGGCGCGGGCGTCTCCCCCGTTTTTAACCTATCCTGAGCTATATTAACCTGAATTAAACTATCTTTACCTAAACTAACCTGGGTTAACCGGCTGTCACCCAAAAAACAACCATCCGGTTGACAGATGGTTTCCCGGGTTTCCAGGGCTTCTGTGATCACTTCCGGCTCTTCCACGGTGCTCTCCGCCTGGACTTCCTGTTCCGGCTGAGGCTGCGGAGGGGCCGGTTCACTTTTTTCTACAGTGGGTTCCTCCGTCACCTCTGCACCCAGTTGGGGGAACTGCATGAGATACCGGCTGGGGGTGTAGCGGTCTTTGCGGATGAGGTTGTTTTCCTGCCAGCCGTTGATGTGGACC
>JAQYLT010000055.1 GCA_028719885.1 Bacillota bacterium | reverse complement strand
AATCCAATCCCATCCAATCCAGGATGGATATGGCGGACGAGCCGCCAATCTCTCCCCCCAAAAAGAGAGAAGAGAGACACCAATACGGCGAGTACAAAAATGTACTTCTGTCCGATGAAGAGCTGGAAAGGCTGCAAAAGGAGCTGCCGGACTGGCAGAACATGGTGGAGCGACTATCGGAGTACATCGCCAGCTCCGGAAAGAAATACAAGAGCCACTATGCCACCCTGCGCTCTTGGAACAGGCGGGAGCCCAAAAGCAAGAAACCGCCCCAGGTTTACCCGGAGGACGATTTGTCCGGGATCCTGTAGGCAGTTATGTGCCACCAACCTGACCGATACCGTAGGGCGCACGCAAAATGAAAGCCAAGGCGGCGGGGGCAAGCCGCCCGCCCTACGGACATGGTTTATGGTTGGTCAACAAAATCAATCGATTTCTTCGGGGACGGCGGTGTCTTCCAAATCATCAAAATTCATCTGGTCGCTGCCGCCTTTCATGGCTGCCCACTGCTCCTTGGTCACCAGAATGGCTCTGGGCTTGGAGCCCTGGAACGGGCCCACAATGCCCTTTTCCTCCATCTCGTCCACGATTCTGGCGGCCCGGGCATAGCCCAGCTTCAATCTTCTCTGGAGCATGGAGACGGAGGCCTGGCCGGTTTCCAGAATCACATCCACGGCAGCGGGGAGCATTTCGTCCCCATCCAATTCCTCGGAGCTGGGCTCCGGGTCAGGTGCGCCGCCTTTGCCGGTTTTGCCCGTCTGCTGGGCCTTCTTTTCAATCTCCTCCAAAACCTGCTGGTTGTAATCCGAGGAGAAATTGTCCTTTACAAAGCTGGCCACCGCCTCCACCTCGGCGTCGGTGACGAAGCAGCCCTGCACCCGCAGGGGCTTTCCGATGCCGATGGGGGCGTAGAGCATATCTCCCTTGCCCACCAGCTTCTCCGCGCCCTGGGTATCCAGAATGATTCTCGATTCCATGGCGGAGGCCACGGAGAAGGCAATTCTCGAGGGAATGTTCGCCTTCATCAGGCCGGTGATCACATCGGCGGAGGGACGCTGGGTGGCGATGATCAGGTGCATGCCCGCGGCACGGCCCATCTGGGCAATGCGGCAGATGGAATCCTCCACCTCCTTGGCGGCTACCAGCATCAAATCCGCCAGCTCGTCGATGATGATCACCACCTGGGGCAGCTTCTGGCCGCCTTCCTCCTGGGTGATGATGCCGTTGTAGGATTCCAGGTCCCGGACGCCCACATCGGACATGAGCTTATACCGGCGCAGCATTTCCGTCACCGCCCACTGCAAGGACCCTGCCGCCTTTTTCGGGTCGGTGACCACGGGAATCAGCAGATGGGGAATGCCGTTGTAAATGCCCAGCTCCACCATCTTGGGGTCCACCATGATGAGCTTCACATCCTCCGGGCCGGACTTATACAGCAGGCTAATGATGATGGAATTCATGCACACGGACTTACCAGAGCCGGTGGTACCGGCAATGAGCATATGGGGCATTTTCGCAATATTGCCCACGATGCAGGAGCCGCCGATGTCCTTGCCCACGGCAAAGGAGGACTTGGATTTGGACTTGGCAAATTCCGGAGAATCGATGACCTCCCGCAGCGACACGGTGGTCACCGCCCGGTTGGGCACCTCGATGCCCACAATGGAGATTTTTCCCGGCACCGCCGCGATTCGGACGCCGGAGGCACCCAGGCTCAGGGCGATGTCGTCGGCGCAGTTGGTGAGCTTATTCAGCCGTACCCCCTTGTCCAGCTCCACCTCGTAGCGGGTGACGCTGGGGCCCCGGGTGACGTTGATGATGTGGGCGTCAATATGGAAGCTGGCCAGGGTCTCGTTCAAGCGACGGGAATTCTCCCGCATTTCGTCGGTGCCGTCGGCGCCTCCGCCCATGGGGCGCTTCAAAAGGCTGATGGGCGGGAACGAATAGGCCTGCTGGGGGGCGGCACTCCCCTGCTGGATTTCCAGGGCCACCTGCTGAGCGGATTCCCGGGCCTCCTTGCCGGATACCTTGCCGGGGATTTCCTCCATCACCGGCGCCGGCTGGGGCTTTGGAGCTTTGGCAGCAGGGGCGGCGGGGGCTTTCTCCCGCTTTGGCGGTGTCTGCTCCAGCTTGGGCATTTCCAAGGGGATGTCTTCAAAATCATCGTCAAATTCGGCGCTCACCGTCACGGGGACCGCCGGGGCGGGTGTGCTGTGGGAATCGGCGAACAAGGGAGATTCAATGTCCAGATCGATGGTGGACATCATCCCCGCCGCCTTAGACGGGGTGCCGCTGTGGATTGGCTGCTGGACGGGTTCCTCTGCCACGGGCTTCTTCACCGGAGGAGGCGGGGGCGCGATTTCCGGCTCGAAAACGGGCATGGACTTCTTTTCCGCGGGCTTTTTCACCGGCTTCGTGGGAGGAAGCTCCACGGGCTTCACCGGCTCCTGCTGCTCCAGCAGGGTGCGCTGATATTCCAGCTCCTGCTGCTGGCGGCGCTTGCGCTTGTTTTCAATCTGCTTGTTGGCAATGTGATTCACCACCACGGCGGCGGGCTCCACATAAACCTGCTTTTGTTCCTCGTCCTCCCAATCGTCCTTGGGCCGGTTGATGATGGCCCGGATGATGCTGGGGATGGTGATGTCCAGGGCGCCCAGCAGGGTCAGCACGGCGGCAAGGCCGATGAGGAGATAGGAAACGGTGGTGCCGCAGGCCCAGCGCAGCAAAACGGCCAGTCCGCCGCAGAGCACACCGCCGCTTCTGCCGTCAATGCCGCTGAGATACAGGTCCGGGAACAGCGCCAGGCCGCTGGCAATGCCCTGGGTCTGAACCGCCAGATGGTAGATGCAGCCGCAGAGCAGCACAAAGGCGATGGTGCACACGCTCCGCATCACCGGGGCGTTTTTCCGGCCAAAGGTGTTGATGATGAAAAGATACAAAAGGGCGGGCACAGAAAAATAGAACCCAGCCTTTCCGATGAGGCCGGTTAAAAGATCGTTGATTGCCTTCAAAAGCAGCCCCTCGGGGTTGATGCAGATGACGAGGAACAGCACAAACAGGATGAAGCTCACAATGGCCATGACGGTGGACACGGGGATCCGGTTGTCGTACTCTGTCTTCACCTTGGGGGATTTGGCGGCTGCTTTTGTATTCTTCCCCGCCTTGGAGGCGGTGGCTTTCTTTTTCGTGGTGGAAGCGGCAGGCTTTTTTCCTGCCGTTTGGGTTTTCTTTTTTGCCATGGATCGATTACTCCTTATGCCATCAGGTTCAGGATAAAGGCGAACAGCGCAATGCCCCAGCAGTAGTAGGCGAAGAGATAGTAGTTGTGGCTGGTGACAAGGGCGCGCATTACCCTGATTGCCAGCGTGGTGCTGACAAAGGCCGCAGCGGCCGCCAGTAAGTAAATCATTGCCCACTGGAAGGTGAGCCCACCGAGACCGGTTTGAAAAAGGCCGAGAACGTCATACACGATCATACCAGCCACATAGGCCATGTTCATCATCAGCGTCATGTTCAGGGCATAGCTCCGCTCCACCCCGCAGATGGAACCGATGGACACCGACGCGCCCACGCCGGACATGCCGGGCAGCACGGACAAGCTGCCGCCCAGACCCATGAGGGCACCCTCCACCCGGGACAGGGACCGGGCATCCTTGTTGCTGCCGGGCAGGAACTGGGGGATGTAGAGAATGATGCCGTTGAAAAACAGCAGACCGGCCACGGCCAGCAGGCTGAAATGGATTTTAGAGAGCCGCCCATAAAACAGCAGCACCAGGACTACCGGCAGCATCATGGTGGTGAGGAATCGGGAATCCATCAGGCTCCGCAGGTCCAGGGGCCGCTTGCGGCGCTTTTTGGGAATCCGCGCCAGCCGCCTGGCCCGGGACATTTTCACAAGCTGCGCCTGGCTGGACAGATAGATGGCGGCCAGAATTGCAAGATGAATCAGCAGGACCGGCAACCCGCCGATGGATTTTGCCCCCAGAACCTTGAGCAGCAAAATACTGTGGGCTCCCTCGGAAACAGGCAGAATATCCGTCAACCCGGCCACAATGCCATAGATCAGATGCTCAAGGGCACTTAACTCCATACTGTCCGCTCCTTAACAAAGTTTTTCGCTCTATTATAGCACATCCAGCCCGGTAATTCCAGCCCTTTTTCAAAAATTGTTTCCGCATCTGGTAACCATGGCGGTGAATGGATATTTTTCATGCTGATTGGCTTGATGCAGCTTGATGCCAAATTGGAATTTGCGGGGTTCGTTGAATGGTGCTATGTTGGACAACACCGTAGGGCGGGGGCTTGCCCCCGCCGCTTGGTTCCGGCTTTGAACGGCTCCCATCCAACGAAAATAACCCTAATGCGATCCATTGCGGCGGGGGCAAGCCCCCGCCCTACGGCACATCCACAAAGATGACACAAACCTACAAATTGGAATTTGGCGAGGTAAAACAACATCCGTCGATATCAATAACGCACCCCTACGGTCCAAAACTCAAGTTGACGGCATTGCCTCACGCTCTCCCCTGCTCAGTGCTTTTTCTCTTCTTTCGGGTGCTTGGATTTCTCAATCATTTTGTGCAGGGCGGACAGGGCGTCGTTCAGGCCGCCAAGACGGTCGATCAGGCCAGAGGCAACGGCCTCTTTTCCATAGAGAATGGTCCCCACATCGGTGGCCATTTCCCCGGTGGCCATCATATAATCTTCAAAGGCCTTCCGGGTGATTTTGGAATTGGCGGTGACGAAATCCGTGATCTGCTCCTGAATCCGCTGGAAATACCGGAAGGTCTGGGGCGCTCCCACCACCAGGCCCGTCATCCGCACGGGATGCACCGTCATGCTGGCGGTGGGGGTGATAAAGGACCGCTTGGTGCACACCGCCAGAGGAATCCCGATGGAGTGCCCTCCCCCCAGCACCAGAGAGACCGTGGGCTTTTTCATTCCCGCAACCATCTCCGCAATGGCAAGCCCCGCTTCAATGTCCCCGCCCACGGTGTTCAGCAGAAGCAGCAGGCCGTCAATCTCGTCGCTTTCCTCAATCCCCGCCAAAAGGGGCAGAATGTGCTCGTATTTGGTGGTTTTTACCGTTTCCGGCGCCACCTGATGCCCCTCAATCTGTCCAATGATGGTGAGTGTGTAGATATTGCTGCCGGAGGAACGGCTCAGGTCGGACCCCAGGTCTAAAAGCTGCTCCCGCTCCTGCTTTCGCATATCCGGATTTTTTTGTTCAGTCATCTGATTGCCTCCTTTTTGGGTTATGGTATCCGAAAAAATCAGGAATATTCACCCTTGAAACCCCGGGCAAACTGTCGTATAATAACCCGGGTGATGATATGAACGCAAAAACCAATGCGGTACGGCTGGCAGAGCAGGCCGGAATCCGCTGCAGGGAAGCCTTTTATGAATTCGACGAAAAGGACTTAAACGGAATGCATGCCGCCGAGGCGCTGAATATGCCGCCGGAGCAGGTGTTTAAGACGCTGGTTGCCCGGGGTGAACGCACGGGAATCAATGTGTTCTGCATTCCGGTCTGCTGTGAGCTGGATTTGAAAAAGGCGGCAAAGGCAGCGGGGGACAAAAACATGGCGCTCATCGCCGTGAAAGAGCTGCTCCCTCTGACGGGCTACATCCGTGGCGGCTGCAGCCCGGTGGGCATGAAGAAAAAGTATCCCACCTATCTGGACGAAACCTGTGAGCTGTGGGAGGAAATTGCGGTATCCGCCGGTGAGCGCGGGCACCAGCTGATTCTGAACCCCAAGGACCTGGCCCGGCTGGTTTCCGCCCAGCTGGCGGACATTATTTTATAACAGAAAGGAAAAGGATTATGCAGTACGAATACAAGACCAAGGGCACCTGCTCTCAGAAGATTTTCTTCGACATTGAGGACGGCAAGGTGAAAAATGTTCAGTTCCTGGGGGGCTGCAACGGCAACCTGAAAGGAATCGGCGCTCTGGTGGAGGGAATGAACGTGGACGATGTGATTGCCCGGCTGGAGGGCACCAAATGCGGCATGAAGTCCACCTCCTGCCCCGACCAGCTGGCCAAGGCCCTGAAAGAGGCAAAGGGCTAACAAAAGACAATTCCCCCGGAAAATTCCGGGGGAAATTCTTTTCATTGCATATTTGGTTGACTCAGCAAAAACGAAGTTTGTCAGGGTAATGAAAGGGTTAATGAATAATGAAGAATGAAGCCGCTTCGCTGATGAAGAATGAATAATTGTGGTATTTCCTGCGGAAATTTTTCAAATCGTCCGCTTGCGGACACCACAATTTTTCATTTTTCATTCTTCACCATTCATTCTTCATTCTTTTATTTGTATGTACCAATCAGCCGTCGATGCTGGGGCTGGTGACGTGCATCACCTTTTTCTGGTAGGCGGCGATACCGGCGGCCAATACCTCCATAGCACGCTCCAAATCCTGCTGCTTCAGCACATAGGCGATCCGCACCTCGTTGATGCCCTTGCCGGGGGTTTCGTAGAACGGCGCGCCGGGGGCGAACATCACGGTGTCGCCATGATCGTCAAACTCCTGCAAAAGCCACTTCTGGAACTTGTCGGAATCGTCCACCGGCAGGCTGGCCATCACATAGAACGCGCCCATGGGCTCCTCCACCACCACGCCGGGAATCCTCCGCAGGCCGGAAATCACCGTGTCTCTCCGGCGGCGGTATTCGGCCTTGCTTCTCTGGAAGAACTCCGTGCCCACGCTGTAGAGAGCGGCGGCACCCTGCTGGTCGATGGTGGCCACGGATAGACGGGACTGGCAGAATTTCAGGACTGCCTGCTGCAGCTCCTTGTTCTTGGTGATCACCGCGCCCACCCGGGCACCGCAGGCGGAGAACCGCTTGGAAACGGAGTCGATGATGACGAGATTGTCCTGAATGTCATCGAACCGGGCCATGGTGGGGACGCCGAACTTGTCGTCATAGCAGAATTCCCGATACACCTCATCGCAGATCAAAAACAGGTCGTGCTCCTTGGCAATGTCCGCAATCATCCGCATTTCGTCCTGGTCCAGCACCACGCCGGTGGGATTGCCGGGATTGGTAATGAGGATGGCCCGGGTGTTCCGGGTGATCTGGCTCTCGATCCGCTCCCGCTGGGCGTAGCGGTAGCCCTCCCAGGGGTTTGTGGGCAGGGCACGGATGACGCCGCCAGCGGCATGGACAAAGGTGGTGTAGTTGGGATAGTAGGGCTCGGGGATGATCACCTCGGTGTAGGGGTCCAGAATGCTCAGGCAGGTCAGCAGCAGCGCCTCGCTGCCGCCGGTGGTGACGAGCACATCGTTGGGCTCCAGGCTGACGCCCAGACCGGCATAATACTTCCGGATGGCGTCAATGAGCAGGGGGTTTCCGGGGGAGGCATCGTAGGCCAGGGTCTTCTGGTTGAAATTCCGGATGGTTTCATAGTAGGCCGGAGGGGTTTCCAGGTCCGGCTGGCCGATGTTCAGATGGTAGATTTTTTTGCCGTTTTTTTCGGCAGCCACCGCAAGGGGATGGAATTTCCGCATGGGCGAGGGCTCGCAGCGGTTGGCGTTGATGGAAATTTGCATAATTACCTCCAATTGTGAATGGATGATTCCGGTTTATAAGAATTGGTCAATGTCCGCAGCTCCGGACTGAGAACAAGCAGCATGAGTAAATTGGGCAGGGCCATGAGCCCGTTGAGAATTTCAGCCATGCGCCAGATCTGGGGCGTTTTCATCACCGCGCCCAAAAGGACCGCCGCGGTTTGCAGCAGGAAAAAGGCGGAAGCGGCTTTTTTCCCAAAGACGAATTGGGTGCAGCGGAGCCCATAAAAGCTCCAGCCCAGAATGGTGGCGTAGGCAAAGCAAACCAGGAAAATGCAGACGATGGTCTTCCCAAAGCGGCCGTACACGGCGGAAAAGGCAGCGGTGGTCAGGTTGGCACCGGCGTCCGTGCCATAGGGAATGGGAATGCCGCTGCAAAGAATCACCAGGGCGGTGAGGGTGCAGATGACAAAGGTGTCTAAGAATACCTCCAAAAGGCCCATCATCCCCTGCTCGGCCGGATGGCGCACATTGGCGGAGGCGTGGGCGATGGAGGCTGTGCCCATGCCCGCTTCGTGGGTAAACACCCCACGGCTGCAGCCCGTCTGCACCGCTTTGAAAGCAGAGCCGATCAGACCGCCCGTTACGGCTTTGGGAGAAAAGGCTCCGGTCAGGATGCTGGAGAGGGCACCGGGAAGCTGGGGCGCTTTGATGACCAGGAAAAGGACGCATAACAAAATGTAGATGCCCGACGCAATGGGAATCAGCTTTTCCGCAATGCGGCCAATGGAATCGGCCCCTTTCAGAAAGGCCAGTCCAACCAGAATGGTGACCGCCAAGCCAAGAGTAAGCGGCGAAAACCTGGGGGTGATTCCCTGAATGCCGGTGATGATGGCATTGACCTGGGTCATGTTCCCCACGCCGAAGCTGGCCAGGATGCCGCAGAGGCTATACAGATACGCCAGGGGAAGAAAGCGGCGGGACAGGCGGGCACGAATCATATACATGGGTCCGCCCACCAGCTCACCGTCTTCGGTTTCCCGGAAGCGGATGGCCAGGGCGGCCTCGGCGAACTTGACCGCCATGCCGAAGAATGCAAACACCATCATCCAGAATACGGAGCCCGGCCCCCCCAGGCAGATGGCTCCTGCCACCCCCACCAGATTTCCGGTGCCCACAGTGGCAGCCAGTGCGGTGCAAAGGGCCCGGAACGGGGATACGCCCCCCTCCTCCGGAGAGGACTTTCTGAACAGCCGCCGGAGGGACTGGGGAAAAAGCCGAACCTGGGCACAGCGGGTGCAGATGGTGAGCCATACGCCCACGCCGGAAATCAGAACCAGCATGGGGCCGCCCCACAGCAGCCCATAAAGGCGGTCGAGAATATGTGTCATGCAAGTCCTCCTAGCATATCACTATTTTACAGAAACTGCAAGAAAAAAATGAAAAATAGCAGAAAAAAGCAGCCTCGCTCTGAGACTGCTTTCGTGAATCATTTTTTTATTCCCAAGTTGCCCAAACCTCGGGACAGTAACCAACAGTTGCCTGTTTTCCGTTGCGAACAATTGGAGTTTTCATCAAACTGGGGTCGTCGAAAACCTTGTCCTCCTTGGCTCTTGCGTCATCCATGTACTTCATGTTGGTGATCTGCTGCTGCTTGCCGTTCCAGTCGATCAGGTTGTCAATGCCGCCCACGGCCCGCAGCACGCTGTCGAATTCCTTGCCGGACATGCCAAAGCGGACTAGATCAATGAACTGATACTTGATCCGCCGCTCTTTAAAATAGCGCTCTGCCTTTTTGGTGTCGAAGCATTTGCTTTTTCCGAAAATCTGAATGTTCAATATTCTACCTCCATCAGGCACAGTCCCTGGGCGGGAGCCAGGAAGCCTGCCTCCTGCCTGCTGGCGCAGAACAATTCCGGAATGCTCTCCGGGGTCCGCTCTCCCCTGCCCGCCTCAATCAAGGTGCCCGCGATGATTCGCATCATATTATAGAGAAACCCGTCCGCCGTGACCAGGATGCGGATTTCCTCTCCCACCCGCTCTATGGAAAGCTGAAAGATTTCCCGCTGGGTGGATTTCTTTTTGTTTGCCCTGGTGCAGAAAGCGGCAAAATCGTGCTTCCCCACCAGCTGTTCTCCGGCCTTTGCCATGGCGTTTAAATCCAGCTTCTCCGGGAAAACTGCCACATACCGCCTTTGAAACACGCAGGGCGCTTCGCTGTTCCAAATCCGGTAGCAGTAGGTTTTTCGCTTGGCGTTCAGCCGGGCGTGGAACCGGGGCGGAGCCTCGTTACAGGAATATATGCCGATGTCCTCCGGGAGATACCGGCGGAGCTGGGCTAAGATTTCCGCCGCAGGCATGGTGTTTTCACAGTGGAAAGATGCCACCTGCCCCTGGGCGTGGACGCCCGCATCCGTCCGGCCGCTGCCGCTGACCTCGATGGGCTCTTCCAGAATTCTGCTCAGGGTCTGCTCCAGCTTCCCCTGAATGGTATTTGCTTCCCCATTCAGTCGCTGCCAGCCCCGGTAGCGGGTGCCGTCATAGCAAAGGTCAAGCCGAATAGTCCTCATATTCCTCCAGTTCCTCTCTGGCTTCCCGCTCCGTATCCGCCGAGAACAGGAATTTGCCGTTTTTGTCGTATACCATCACATGCCCGTGAATGTAGCGCATAGAGAACATTGCCATCAGCCTTTCCGTTTGTTGATGGCAATAGTATAACAGCCTTTGTGTCCAATAAAACGGACACGATGGACCCTGTTACCAAAACTGAAAATTGGGATTTGTCCAGATGATTCGTAGGGAACGGATTAATCCGTTCCGAAACGTCGGTGAATATCCTTGGTTCGTTGGAGGGTAACGGGTCCCAATTTTCAACATTTTTCCATTCAATATGCACCCCATAAAATCGTTACCGGGCGGAACGGATAAATCCGTTCCTTACGCAAAAATCATCGTTTTACGAGTTGGCAACCCCTGGTGGTGAATGAACCTTTCGGAATGCATAAATGCATTCCCTACGCAAAATCCGGTGCGTTACCATTAGACGAACCTGGGTGTTTCTCGGAACGGGCGGAATGCATAAATGCATTCCCTACGAACGCATACCTGCAAATTACCCTTTCCCCAGCTTCTTCTCAAGCCAGGCGGCTACATCCTGATAGACTTCCTCTTTGTTGATCTCGTTCAGGATCTCGTGCCGCCCCAGGGGATAGATTTTGCAGCTCACATCCTCCATCCCCGCACCGCGAAAGGCGTCGGCGGCTCGGAGTACCCCCTTGCCGTAGCTTCCCACGGGGTCGTCTCCCCCGGCGATGAAGAACACCGGCAGATCGTTTTTCATGGCGAACAGGCTGCGGGGGGTCTGGATGAACCGGATGCCTTTCATCAGGTCCCGCATGAGGCCCGCCGTGGGGGTAAAGCCGCAGAGGGGGTCGGAAAGGTATTCCTGCACCACACGGCTGTCCCTGGTCAGCCAGTCGTAGGGGGTTTTGGGATGCTCCACTTTCTGATTATAGCCGGAAAACACCAGCTTTTCCAGTGCCTTGCTGGGATTTTTTTCGCCCTGGGTTTTGCAGACCAGCTCGCAGGCGGCAAGGCCCGTGGAAAGAACTGCCTTTGGCTGCCAGCCGGTGCCGCAGAGAATGGCCGCGCTGATGCCGCTGTTGGGGTATTTACACAGGATGGTCCTGGTCATGAAAGAGCCCATGGAGTGACCGAAAAGAACATATGGAAGCCCGGGGAATTCCCTGCGGGTGCTTTGCAAAAGGGCATAGCTGTCATCCACCGCCGTGAACCAGCCGCCGTGGAAGTAGCCCTGAACGCCGTCCCCGTTGATGGTTTTTCCGTGGCCCATGTGGTCTTCCGCCACCACCAGATAGCCCAGGCTGTTCAGATACTGGGCAAAGTCCCTGTAGCGCTCCACATGCTCCGCGATTCCGTGGACGATTTGAACGATGGCAACCGGTGGTTGCTCCGGGGTCCACCGGCAGGCGTGGACCTGCCCGGTGCCCTTTGAGGGATAGAAGTAATCCGTCTGCATGCTGTCACTCCACAACGGTGTAGTCTGCGTCGGTAATGGCCTGCTTCAGGGCGGCAACATCCGCCGTTCCGGTGACGGTGACGGTTTTGGCAGCCAAATCCACCACCGCGTCCACGGTGCCGGGGACGGCCTTGCAAGCCTTTTCCACCCTGGCCTTGCAGTGGCCGCACATCATACCCTCTACTTTAATGACTGTTTCCATGGTTTTTTCCTCCTGAATGGTAGTTTTTTCTGAAATGATACAATTATCCTCACCGCATTCCGGCAGGGCTTCTCCTTTGAAAAACCGCAGCCGCAGTGCGTTGGTGACCACAAATACAGAGCTGACGCTCATGGCGGCAGCGCCCAGCATGGGGCTTAATTGAAGCCCCAGAGGCAGATACAATGCCCCCGCCGCAATGGGGATGCCCAGGCAGTTGTAGAAAAAGGCCCAGAAGAGATTCTGCTTGATGTTCCGCAGGGTGGCTCTGCTCAGGCTGATGGCACTGCTCACGGCGGAAAGGGAGCTGTTCATCAGAATCACCTCCGCCGATTCGATGGCAATGTCCGTACCGGCGCCAATGGCCATGCCCACATCCGCAGACACCAGCGCCGGGGCGTCGTTGATGCCGTCGCCCACCATCAATACCCTGTGCCCCTGCTGTTGGAGCTGCTTCACGGCCTCCGCCTTGCCGGTGGGGAGCACATCGGAAATCACGTGGCTGATTCCCGCCTTGGCGGCAATGGCCTGGGCGGTTTGCCGGTTGTCGCCGGTGAGCATCACCACATCCAAATGCTTTGCCAGCATGGATTCCACGGCGGCTTTGGAATCCGGCTTTAAAACATCCGCGGCGGCAATGGTTCCCAGGTATTCCTTTTTCTCCGAGGCAAAATGCAGGGGCGTCTTGCCCTCTTCCGCCAGAGCGGACAGCTCCGGCAGCGGAATCCCCAATTCCTCCATCAGCCGGCTGTTGCCGCCGTAATAACGCATCCCCTCCACCACGGCGGAGACGCCTTTTCCGGGAATGGTTTCAAATTCCACGCTCTCGGGATACTCCCTTTCTCCCATGGCCTGCAGAATCGCTTTGGCAAAGGGATGCTCTGAGCGGCATTCCAGCGCGGCGGCGATCTCCATGAGACGATGCTTCCCCACCTTCCCTGGGAGAATGTCTGTGACGGCGGGATGGCCGGTGGTGAGGGTGCCGGTTTTGTCCAGCACCACCGTGTCGATGCGGTGCAGGTTTTCCAGTGCCTGAGCATTTTTGAAGAGGATCCCCAGCTGGGCCCCCTTGCCCGTCCCCACCATGATCGCCACCGGCGTGGCCAGCCCCAGGGCGCAGGGACAGGAAATCACCAGCACCGAGATGGCGCAGGTCAGGCTGAATTCCAGAGAATAACCCAGGAGCATCCAAACCGCAAAGGTCACAGCGGCGATGCCCATGACCACGGGAACGAATACCCCGGCGATTTTGTCCGCCAGCCGGGCAATGGGCGCCTTGGAGCCGCCAGCCTCCTCCACCAGGCGGATGACCTGGGCCAGGGTGGTGTTCTCCCCCACCTTGTCGGCCCGGAATTCCAGATATCCCTCCCGGTTCACGGTGGCTGCCGCCACGGTATCCCCGGCGCTTTTCTCCACCGGAAGACTCTCCCCGGTGAGGGCGCTCTGGTCCACGGAGGCCCGCCCGCTGATCACCGTGCCGTCCACCGGGATGCTTCCCCCGGCGCGGACAATGACCACATCCCCCACCTGTACCTGCTCCACGGGAAGCTCTTGAACCGTATCCCCCCGGCGAACGGCGGCAGTTTTGGGGCTCAAATCCATCAAGGCCCGGATAGCGTCGCCGGTTTTTCCCTTTGCCCTCGCTTCCAGGAATTTCCCCAGGGTGATCAGGGTGAGAATCATGGCGGCGGATTCAAAATAGAGATTTTCGCTGTATTGCTTTACAAGCTCCCAATTCCCCTGACCCATGGCCCAGGACATGCGGAACAGGGCCGCCACGCCGTAAATCAGGGCGGCCAGACTGCCCACGGCAATCAGGGAATCCATATTGGGGCTGCGGTGCCACAATGCCTTCAGGCCCCGGAAATAATACACCCGGTTGAGATAGACCACCGGCAGGGTCAGGAAAAATTGCAGCAGGGCGGCTACCACGGCATTCTGGGTTCCGTGATACCAGCTTGGCACCGGCAGACCGATCATATGCCCCATGGTGAAATACATCAGAACCGCCAGGCAGGCAAAGGAGCCGATGATTCGTATTTTCATCTCGGTGAGCTCACCGTCGGACCGTTCCGGCTTTTTCTGCTGCTGCCCTTGAAGCGCGGCATGGTAACCCGCGTGCTCCACCGCCGCAATCACCTTGGCGGATACATCCTCTGAGGCAGTCACCACCATGGTACCGGCCAGCAGATTCACCTCCACCTTTTCCACCCCCGGCACCTGACGGGAGACCTTTTCCACCCGGGCAGAGCAGGCAGCGCAGGTCATGCCTGTTATTTGAAATTTTAAAACCATTTTGGTCATCCTCCTTTAGGCTGCCGGATCAAGTAAGCATATTGATAAATTGGAATTTGCCAGGATGTTTCGTAGGGAACGGATTTATCCGTTCCGAAAGGCTGATAAACATCCGCGGTTCGTTGAACAGGAAATGGTCCACCCGCCCTACGGTGTTATCCAATATTTTTCCATTCAATATAGCCCAAATAAAATCGTTACCGAGGCGGAACGGATAAATCCGTTCCCTACGATCACATACCAACAAATTCCAATTCCGCAATCAGCTTACTCAGGCCGATCACCTAAATTCTCCTATATTATCCTCTGTTTTGTTTTCGCCGTCAATCATTTTTATTGACACAATCCATTGGTTATGATATGATTCTACCACCGATTGTTCAAAAAGCAAGTATGCACTATTATGTGCCATACTTCCCTTTTGGATACTGTAGGAGGTTCCCATGAATACAAACGAAGTATGCCCTGTGGCTGCCACCCTGGATTTGATTGGCGGTAAGTATAAGGCGCTGATCCTCTGGTACTTGTCCGATGGCAGGCGCCGGTTTTCCGAGCTGCGGAAGATGATTGCCAGCGCAACCCCCAAAATGCTGACCCAGCAGCTCCGGGAGCTGGAGGCCCAGCATCTGATCCACCGGGAGGTTTTTCCGGTGGTTCCCCCCAAGGTGGAGTATTCCCTCACCGAAACCGGTCGCAGCCTCATGCCCATTCTCACGGCCATGCGGGACTGGGGCGCTGAGTATCTCCGGGGAAAAGATATGGAGCCCAATTGCCTGATGATGCGCGGCGAGTCTCCCACCGGCTGCCACTGACCAACACGAAAGGATGATCGAAGATGAGAGTTAAAATTATTTCCGACAGCACCTGCGACCTCTCCCTTGAGCAGATCGCGGAACATCAGATTGGAATCGTGCCGCTGATTGTGATGAAAGGCAATCAGGAATTCCTGGACGGCATCACCATCACCCCGGCGGATATTTTTGCCCACGTGGCAGCCGGAGGCAGTCTGTGCACCACCGCGGCAAGAGGGGTGGCAGTTTACCAGGAGGAATTCGCCAAATACGCCGGTGAATACGATGGTGTGATCCATGTGAACATCGGCTCCGACTTCTCCTCCAGCTATCAAAACGCCTGCATCGCGGCAGAGGATTTTGAAAACGTTCGGGTGATCGATTCCAAAAACCTTTCCACCGGGCAGGGCCTGGTGGTTCTGAAGGCTTGTGAGTTGGCCCAGACCGCCAAAGACATGGACGAGCTGAAGCAGCAGCTGGACGATTTTGTCTCCCGGGTGGAAGCCAGCTTTGTTTTGGACCGGCTGGAATACATGGTCAAGGGAGGCCGTTGCTCCGGCGCCGCCGCACTGGGGGCCAATCTTCTGAGCCTGAAGCCCTGCATCGAGGTCAAGGACGGGAAAATGGTGGTGGTGAAGAAGTACCGGGGCCATATCGAAAAGTGCATGGCCGCCTATGTAAAGGACCGGCTGTCTGACCGGGACGGTCTGGACCAGGACAGAATTTTCATCACCCACACGGACGTATCCAAAGAGAGCCTGGAGGCCGTTCGCAGCGGCGTTGCCCAGTACGGCAATTTCAAGAATGTCTATGAAACGGTGGCTGGCTGTACCGTCTCCTGCCACTGCGGCCCCGGCACCATGGGCATTCTCTTTGTGAGAAAGGCATAAATCTGAAAACCGCTTCCACTTTGGAGGCGGTTTTTCCATGAGAAAAAACTTGTATTTTTCCGCCACTGTGCTATACTGTTCCAGGCGAGAAAACGCCGGTTGAAATCCTTAACAGACAGACGAGGAAACCTATGGATTACAATACCATTATGGATTTGGCCGCGGATTTGGGCTATGAGCTGTCCATGAGCGGCGCGGAGACCTTTCGGGTGGAGGACAGCATGTCCCGGGTGCTGCAGAGCTACGGCATCGCATCGGAGGTGTTTGCCATCCCCAACTATCTGATCGTCAGCATTCTCACGGAAACGGGAAAGCCCATCACCAGAATGCGCCGGGTTGGCTACCACGGCAACAACTTGGACGCAGTGGAAAAGCTGAACGCTCTGAGCCGCCGAATCTGCAGCCAGCACCCGGAGCCGGAGCAGGCCATGGAGCTGCTGGATGGGGTGCGCCGCTCCATTCCGTACTATGGGCTGCCGATGTACTTACTTGGAAATTTCCTGGGGGCGGCGGGCTTTGCCCTGCTCTTTGGCTGCGGCTTTACGGATATGCTCCTGGCCGGGGTTTGCGGCCTGCTGGGGGGCCTTATCAATCGGTTTATGGATAGGATGAAGGTCAACCCGTTTTTTGTGACCATTCTGTCTGCCTTTGTCATGGCCTTGGCCGCCTACGGAATGAACGCAAAGGGAATTGCAGGCAATGTGGACGGCGTGGTCATCGGCGCGCTGATGATTCTGGTGCCCGGTTTGCTCTTTACCAATGCCATGCGGGACATTATCTACGGCGATACCAATTCCGGCATCACTCGTATCGTTCAGGTGCTGCTGATTGCCATGGGCATGGCGCTGGGCACGGCGGTGGCCTGGAATACGGCGGCGCTGCTGTGGCATGAGCCGGTGAGCCTGGGCCATGCCGCCAATCCTCTGGTGATTACCTGCCTGGGCTCCCTGGCCGGATGTGTGGGCTTTTCCATCCTCTTTAACATTCACGGCCCCGGCGGCACCCTCTGCGCCCTGGGCGGTGTGGTGACCTGGGTGGTTTTCGAGCTGGTGATGCGCCGCACCGGGAACGAAATGGCAGCCTATTTTCTCGGCTCCTTTTTTGCCTCCGTCTATGCCGAGGTGATGGCGAGAATTCGGAAATACCCAGCCATTTCCTATCTGGTGGTTTCCCTCTTCCCTCTGATTCCCGGCGCCGGTATTTACTACACCATGAATTACGCGGTCCACGGAAACATGGAGCGCTTTGCTGCCCAGGGAATGCACACGGCGGCCATCGCCGGTGTGATGGCGGTGGGAGTGCTGCTGGTCACCACCATCGTTCGCCTCGTCTATACCTGGAAAGAAATGTATCCCAGGGAAAAGAGATAGTGTTTCGTAGGGAATGCATTTATGCATTCCGCCTCGGTAAAGTTTTTATTGGGGTATGTTGAATGGAAAAATGTTGGACAACACCGTAGGGCGCCTGGCTGCCCCCGCCGAAATGTATCGAATTTGGGGAATTTTCGTTGGATGGGTGCCGTCCAAAGCCAGAACCAAGCAGCTGGCCGTAAATCACCGGGGGTAATTAATCGAAAAATGTTTTGTTTTGCGTCAGGAACGGATTTATCCGTTCCGAAACGTCAGTCAACATCCATGTCTCGTTGGATGGTAACGGGTTCCTTTTTTCAACATTTTTCCATTCAATGTGCACCCCATAAAAACGTTACCTGGCGGAACGGATAAATCCTTTCCCTGCGAAATATCTCTACAAATTCCAATTTCCTCCAAAAAAGGACCCCCTGTTCCCTGCTTGATCTGAGCATGGGACAGGGGCATTTTTACAGCTGGGAAAACACATTCCCCAAATTATCGTGAATGACCAGATTCGCCTCGTCGTCGAATGGGGTCACATCCCGGTTGATGAGTACCAAACGATTGCCCCGATAATACTGAATCAGCCCGGCGGCGGGATAAACGGTGAGGCTGGTTCCGGCCACCATCAGCAGATCCGCGGCGCGAATGGCCATGACGCTTTTTTCAATGGTGTCCTGGTCCAGACTTTCCTCATACAGCACCACATCGGGCTTGACAATGCCGCCGCAGCTGCACCGGGGGATATCTGTGCAGTCCCGAATGAATTCCGCGGGATAGAATTTCCGGCATTTTTCGCAGTAATTCCGCAGCACGCTGCCGTGGAGCTCATAAACCCTTTTGGAGCCGGCCTTCTGATGCAGCCCGTCGATGTTCTGGGTCACCACGGCGGAGATCTTTCCCTCCCGCTCCCACTGGGCTAGCTTTTTGTGGGTGATGTTGGGCTCAAAGCCCAGGGGCAGCATTTTCTCCCGATAGAACCGGAAAAAGTAAGCCGGATCCCGCCTAAAAAAGCTGTGGCTGATGATGGTTTCCGGCGGGTATTCAAAATGCTGGCTGTATAGTCCATCCACACTCCGAAAGTCCGGGATGCCGGATTCCGTGCTCACCCCTGCGCCGCCGAAAAAGACGATGGAACTGCTTTCCTCGATCCACTGCTTCAAAACGTCAATCTTGCTCACGGTCCTCTTCCTCCATTTCTTTCAGGAGCTTCCTATCCTGCTTTGAAGACAAATCCAGCTTTTCATACATATCCGGCCTGCGCTCCCGGGTGCGCCGCAGGGCTTGCTTTCTTCTCCACTGATTGACCTTCTCGTGATTGCCGGAAAGGAGGATCGGCGGCACTTCCCTGCCGTGCCACACCGCCGGTCGGCTGTATTGGGGATATTCCAAAAGGCCATTGTAGTGGCTCTCCTCCTCAAAGCATTCCGGGTCGGCCAGAACCCCGGGGACCATGCGGCAGATGGCGTCGGTCATGGCCATGGCGGCAATTTCTCCCCCGGTGAGGACAAAATCTCCCAGGGACAATTCTTCATCCACACATTCGTCGATGAATCGCTGGTCGATTCCCTCGTAATGGCCGCAGACAAAAATCAGGTTGTCCAGCTTGCTCAGGCGAATGGCATCCTTTTGGGTGAAAGTGTGGCCGCAGGGGGACAGATAGATGGTGTGCACCGGCCCGGCGGCCTCGTCGCAGACGGCCTCCCAGCAGCGGTATAAGGGGTCGGCCTGCATGATGGCGCCCCGGCCGCCGCCATAGGGATAGTCGTCCACCTGATTCTGCTTGCTGGAGGTGTAGTCCCGAATCTGGTGGGCTTCAATCCGAATGAAGCCCCGCTCCTGGGCTCTTCCCAGGATGCTTTCCGAGAGCACATCCCCCAGGGCATCCGGGAAAAGGGTCAAGATGTCAATTCTCATCGCTTCGCATACCCTCGATGACGGTAACTTCCATGCGGTTTGCTTCCAGGTCGGTGGACAGCACGAAGGCCTTCACCGCGGGAATCAGATACTCATGCTCCCCCCGAACCACATACACCTGGTTGCCGGGGTAGTCAAGGACATCCTCGATCTTTCCCAGCAGGACCCCCTGGGCATACACTTCCATCCCCAGTAGCTCTGCGGCGAAGATCACACCCTCTGCCATGTCCTCCCGAAAAAGCTCCACGATTTTCCCCCGCATGGCCTGGGCGGCCTCCATGGTGTCGATACCCGAAACCTTTAAGAGATTGCAGGTTTTCTGCACCCGGCAGCTTTCGATTCTGTATTCCTTTCCCTCAATGCGGCAGCGGTCAAAATCGCACAGATCCTCCGGGGAATCCAGCCAGGTTAAGACTTTCATTTCCCCCCGGACACCGTGAGTGGTGACAATTTCACCGGCTTCAATAAACGGGAGTTTCATTGGCAACAGCTCCTTTTTTCTTGTAAGAAACGAAAATGCGTGACGAAAAACGCCACGCATAGCCGTTTAATCCACGATTTCGACCGTGACCTTCTCGCCGGTGCGCTGGGCAACAGTCTTGATGATGGTTCGGATTTCTTTTGCAATCCGTCCCTGGCGGCCGATCACTTTACCCATGTCACCCTCGGCAACATGGAGCTCCAGGACTTTTCCTTCCTCGTCGGTCACTTCTTCCACAGTGACAGCATCCGGATTGTCCACCAGGTTTTTTGCCATATACAGCAAAAGTTCCTTCATTGTGCGACTCCTTCGAGGAAATTACAGAACGCCGGCGTTCTTCAGCAGGCCGCGAACGGTATCAGTGGGCTGTGCGCCGTTCTTGATCCAGTTCTGAGCCTTCTCGGCATCCACGGTGATGGTAGCGGGCTCGGTGAGGGGATTGTAAGTGCCAATCTCTTCGATGCAGCGGCCATCGCGGGGAGAACGGGAATCGGCCACAACGATACGGTAGTAAGGAGCCTTCTTTGCGCCCATTCTTCTCAGTCTGATTTTAACCATGAGAGTTTCACCTCCATAAATAATCTTTCTTTGATATATCGCAAAGCAAATTGCTTTCAGCGAACGAACTATTACATGCCGGGGAAGCCGCCGAAGCCGCCAAACCCGCGCATCCGCTTGAGCTTTTTCCCCATACCGGGGGCGGAGAACTGCTTGATCATCTTCCGCATCTGCTCAAAGGATTTCAGCAGCCGGTTCACATCCTCCACCTTTACCCCCGCACCGGCGGCGATCCGCTTCTTGCGGCTGGCGCCGATGATTTCGGGCTTCTCCCGCTCCTTGGGAGTCATGGAGAGGATGATGGCCTCGGTGTGGGCCATGGCCTTTTCGTCCAGCTTCACGCCTTTGAGGTTGGCCCCGCCGGGCATCTGGGCAAGCAGCTCCTCCATGGAGCCCATGGATTTCATCTGGACCATCTGGTCGTAGAAATCCTGGAGGGTGAATCGGTTGGTTTTCAGCTTGGCTTCCATTTCGGCAGCCTTTTTGGCATCGTAGGCCTTTTCGGCCTTTTCAATCAGGGTGAGCACATCGCCCATGCCCAGAATCCGGCTGGCCATCCGGTCAGGATGGAATGCCTCGATATCCTCCAGCTTCTCGCCGATGCCGGAGAATTTGATGGGCTTGCCGGTGACGGCCCGAACAGAGAGAGCCGCGCCGCCTCTGGCGTCACCGTCCAGCTTACTGAGCATCACGGAGTCGATGTCCAGCCATTCATTAAAGGTCTGGGCCGCATTGACTGCGTCCTGACCGGTCATGGCATCCACCACCAGCATGATCTCGCTGGGCTTCACGGCGGCCTTGATGTTTTTCAGCTCTTCCATCAGCTGCTCATCCACGTGGAGACGACCGGCGGTGTCCAAAAACACCATGTCGTAGCCCCGCTGACGGGCGTAGAGCACGGCTTCCTTGGCGGTGTCCACCGGGTTCTGGGTGCCCCGCTCAAAGACGGGAATGCCCAGCTTTTCGCCGCAGACCTTCAGCTGCTGAATCGCGGCGGGGCGGTAAATGTCGCAGGCCACCAGCAGGGGGTTTCTCCCCTGACGCTTCATCAGGCCTGCCAGCTTGCTGCCGTTGGTGGTTTTACCGGCGCCCTGGAGGCCAACCAGCATCACCACGGTGGGGCCGTTGGGATTGAATGTGATATGCTTGGTATCCGAGCCCATGAGCTTGACCAGCTCTTCGTTGACGATTTTCACAATCATCTGGGCGGGGGTCAGGGATTCCAAAACGTCGGCGCCGATGCAGCGCTCGGTCACGGATTTGGTAAAATCCTTGCAGACCTTGTAGCTGACGTCTGCTTCCAGCAGTGCCATCCGGATCTCCCGCATGGCCTCCTTCACATCAGCCTCTTTCAGGCGGCCCTTGCCGCGAAGCTTTTTGAAGGTGTTATTGATTTTTTCAGTTAAGCCTTCAAATGCCATAATTTACTCCTCAAGTCCCTGGATCGCATCGATGATGGAACCGGCCAGGGCGGAAACTTTTTCGTCGGGATAGGAGGCAAGCTCCTTGGCGGCGGAAAGAATGTGTGTTGCGGCCTTGCGGGCCTCCAATGAACGGCGGACAAAGCCGGTTTTTTCTTCCATGTTCCGCAAAAGCGCTTCTGCCCGGCTCAGGTTGTCGAACACCCCTTGACGGCTGACCCCCAGCTCCTGAGCGATCTCTCCCAGGGAAAGGTCTTGATTGTAACGCAAATCCAGGCAGGACCGCTGACGCTCGGTTAGCAAATCGCCGTAGTAGTCAAAAAGCAGCGTCATTTCCAGCGCTTCCATGTTTGCCTCCTGGGTGTCAAGGCCTTCTGCTTGACACCATGGGGTATTCTACACCACATTTCCGGCTTTGTCAAGTGTTTTTCCTTGACAAGCAGAATTTCCTGTGTGTCAGTTATCCTGGGCGTCAAGATACCGAAAGATTTCGTCGACAGTTCGCCTGCTGTATACAATTCTCAGAACATAGACCATTTTCTTCGATGGGGATGGCAGATAGTACATGATGTAGTTTCCAACCATCTTTCTCCGGACCCGGGTATCGGGCAGATACTCATTGACCACCAACGTACCACTCTCCGGAAAGGCGCGGGTTTCGTCAATGGCCATCTGCAATTTGTCAGCAAAGTCCGATGCCGCTTTTGGATTTGCCAGCTCCACGGCGATATATCCGATGATGCTGTCAAAATCAGCCTCCGCTTTTTGGGTCAGCAGACAGCTCCATTCAGATGCCATACTTTTTCCTCACGCTGCTCAGTGCGGTCTCGGCGTCAACGGTTCGCCCGTCCTTCACATCCTCCAGGCCGTCAATGACCGCTTTCGCCTCGTATACCTTCCGCATGGTGCGCTCATAGTAATCAATATCCATGACAACAAGACGCCCATACCCGTTTTTCGTCACATAAACAGGTCCGTTTTCCTCTGCACAGCGGCGCTCGACCTCTACGGTATTTTTCAGCTCCCGCATTGGAATGATTTGCATGGATGTCGCCTCCTTTCTTGTGGCTTTATTTTACCCTTAATATAGCCACAAGTCAAGAAAAAAGTGTCTGTCTCCCACTCTCCGTTTCCCGCCCCATTATTTTACCCGATACCATCTGGAAAGCTCTTCCGTTTTCAGAAATCCCAGCCGTTCATAGAGCCGGATCGCTTTCTGATTGGTGGAGGCAACCTCCAGGGTGATCGTCTGCTGGGGGATCAGCGACTGCATGGCCTTGCACACCATCTCCCCTGCCCCGGGCTTTACCGCTGCCATGGCTGCCAGCTTGTCCTCCACAAGCCAGCCGATTCCCAGCAGCTCCCCGGAGCGGTGCACAAAATAGGCGCCTCCGGAACGGAGGATTTCGGACTCGTCCCTGGCTTCCAGGGTGGAGGCATTATCAACGCGCTGCATTTTATCATTATAAATCTCTCTCCATTTGGAAATGGTGGCTTCCGTCACCGGAAACATGGAGGGAATTTCCTCCTCGCTGAGAAACAGGCAGCCTTTCATCTGACAGACGCTGGTGTGCAGTGGAAACTGTCCCAGAAAGTCATGGCCGGAGGCATAGATTCTTTCCGCCCCGCAGGCAGTGCAAAAGCCGATGCACTCTTCCAGCAGCAGCTCCGGCTCCTGGGTGCTTTGGATTTTGATATAGGCCTCCCGGCGGTAGGGAATCTCTTTCAGGGTCAGGCTGGCCGCCCCGTGGCTGGTTGGAAATACCGGAAAATCCTTCATGAACCTCTCTCCTTTTGCAAAATTGTATCACATTCCCCCGGGGGAATCAAGAACTCCTCTGAACACTTCAGCAAATTGGAATTTGTCAGGATGTTTCGTAGGGAACGGATTTATCCGTTCCGCCCGGTAACGTTTTTGTGGGATGCACGTTGGATGGAAAAATGCTGAAAAAGGGAACCTTTTCCCATCCAATGAATCACGGATGGTAACCGACGTTTCGGAACGGATAAATCCGTTCCCTACGCACATGTTGAAACATTTTCAATTCAACGAACCTGCCAAATCCCAATTTTTCCCCTCTGCTGCGGCAATCCAATGGCTTAAACCGTGATTTTGAACGTTCTTCTTTTGTGCATATTTCATATATGAAATCAGTTTTGTAGATATGAAAACATTTCTATCCTACAATTCTTTTTCAAAAACGGAAATTTATCCTAAAAAATGCTTGATTTCTCAATTTTAGAATGTATAATATCAATCGATGAATTTCACAGGAAGAAAGGAGGTTTGTTCCGTGAAGAAGACTATCTGCAAGATTGAGTTCGATACCGAGACCGCTACTCTGGTCAAGGCCTACTCCTTTGGCAAGCTGGGTGATCCTGCCGGTTATGAGGAGGATCTCTATCAGGCTCCCAATGGAATGTATTTCCTGCACGTTGGCGGCGGCGAGGCCTCTCCTTATCCCACTGAGGATATCCTTCGTCTGGCCAAGACCAAGCTGAAGGCTTGGATGGAAGCGCACCAGTAATTCCATACGGATAAAAGAGGTCCACCCTGTTTTTTCGGGGTGGACTTCTTTTCAATTCTGTGGTATGCTCAAAGAAAAAGGCGGTGTCCTATGGAGCAAATTTTCGTCCATCCCATTGCCCGGATGCACAGTGATTTTGGAAGCAAATTCGGCATCCCCCGGCAGAGCGGCCTGGTAGAGTCGCTTCAATCTACGATTTGTTTTGAACCGGAATTCCGGAATGAGGACGCCCTGAGGGGAATTGAGGAATTCTCCCACCTGTGGATTATTTGGCAGTTTTCGGAAGCGGTGCGCCAGGGCTGGTCCCCCACGGTCCGTCCCCCCAGGCTGGGAGGCAACACCAGAATGGGCGTGTTTGCCACCCGGTCCCCTTTTCGGCCCAATAACCTGGGGCTCTCCTGCGTGCGGCTGCTCGGGGTGGAGCGCACCGAGGAATATGGGACGGTGCTCCATGTGGGCGGCGCCGACTTAATGGACGGCACACCCATTTTCGACCTCAAGCCCTATATCCCCTACAGCGACTGTAAGCCGGAAGCCTCCGGCGGCTTTACAGACCGGGCGGGCAGCTTTCTTCTGGAAGTGGATTTTCCTGATGAACTGCTGAACAAGCTGCCGGTGCAAAAGCGGGAGGCGGCGATTGGCGTCCTGTCCCACGACCCCAGGCCCTCCTACCAGGATGATCCCCAGAGAATCTACGGCCTGAGCTTTGCCGGGTTCAATATCCGCTTCCGGGTTCAGGGGAAGCTTCTGACGGTTCTGGAAGTGGACTGACGTCCAAATCCCGGTAGGGATAGAGCCGCTGCCAGCCGGTTTCCGTTTTTTGGATGCTGCTGCGGTGGAGGGAGAGCAGCCGGTTGATTTGGTACACATCAATCCAGATTTCGCTGTTGCACTCCTTTTGACTTTCGTCAAATATCAGCTGCATCCCGAAGTGAAGATGGTTGACATCGATGTTGTTCGTGTTTTCTGTATCCGAGTATCCGGTTCTGCCCATAAAGCCGATCAGGTCCCCGGCGTTCACCTGCATTCCCACCTCCAACCCGGGGGCAAAGGGCTGGTCCTTTTTCAGGTGGGCATAGTAATAGTATCGCTTTTTGTCGTGGCTTCGGATGCCTACCCGCCAGCCGCCGTACCGGTTCCAGCCCAATGCCTCCACGGTTCCGCCCTCCACGGCCACAATTGGGGTGCCCTGGCTTCCCATCATGTCGTTTCCCAGGTGCTTTCGTTTGAATCCATAGGAGCGGCTGGCTCCAAAATCGTCATAGTGGGTATAATAATAGCCGGCGGCAATGGGAGAAAATACCTTTAAGCCATAGGTGGGTACCCAGGCCCCGTCCTTTTCGATGGCGTAGCTCCCAAGAAAGCCCCCCAGCACGGCGGAATAGGCCTCGTGATAGTAATCAAAGTATTTTCCCGTCAGCTCCTGGGGGGATTTGTCCCCTTTCAAATCTGCGGCGGCTTTCTTGACCGATTCCAGGCCGCACTTTCCGCCGGTTCGGCAGGCCGCCACAGCCAGAATGTCAATCCAGCTGATATGCTTTTCCCGGTCGTAGCTTTGGATATCCACATCCATGGCGTATTTCAGCGACTCATAGGGCACGTCAAAATCCACCCATTTGATCGGCTCGGCGGAAACCGGCAGCAGGAAACACGCCAGCAGGAGCAGCGCAAACAGCAAACGCTTCATATCTTCACCTCTCGGGTTAGGATATGAAGCGTTTCTTGTTTTATTCGACGTTTTTTATTCCAGGTCCCGGACGATGTCCTTGGCGATGCGATAGATATCCTCCATGGTATTCAGGGAGGATATCTGATTTTTATAGTATCCGCTGTGGGGCACGCCCCGTAAGTACCAGGCAAAATGCTTTCTCGCTTCCAGGCAGGCGATGTGCTCCCCATGGTCCTGCTCAGAGAGCTGGAACTGCTTGACGGCCACGGCAATCCGATCTTTTAAAACCGGCCTGGGGTCCACTGCTTTTCCGGATAGCGCCTGGTTCACCTCTCTGAAAATCCAGGGGTCACCGAAGCAGCTTCTGCCGATCATCAGCCCGTCCGCTCCGGTCCATTTTTTGCACCGGAGGGCGGCTTCCCCGCCGGTGATGTCCCCGTTGGCGATGACCGGAATGGAAAGCTGCTCCTTTACCTTGCGGATGGTGTCCCAGTCTGCCACGCCGGTGTAGAGCATACTCCGGGTACGGCCATGGACGGTAACCATGGCAGCACCGTTATCCTCCATTCTCTTAGTGAAGTCCAATACGTTGATGCTCCCCTTGTCCCAGCCCAGGCGGCACTTCACCGTCACAGGAACGGTGACCGCTTTGGATACTGCCGCAACAATTCGTCCCGCCAGCTCCGGCGTCCGCATCAGGCCGCAGCCGTCGCCGGAATTTGCAATTTTCGGCATGGGACAGCCCATGTTAATGTCGATAAAATCGCAGCCGGAGATTTCCAGCGCCAGCCTGGCGCCCTCCGCCATGGTATCCGGGTCATTGCCGAAAATCTGGGCGCCGCAGATGCTTCCCTCATTTTTCCGAAGCAGCTTGGCGCTTTTCTGGTCCTTGTAAACCAGGGCCCGGGAGGATACCATTTCCGTCACGGTTACCCCTGCACCCAGCTCTGCACAGACCGTGCGGAAAGCCCAGTCCGTCACCCCC
The DNA here is from genome assembly GCA_028719885.1 of Bacillota bacterium. Taxonomy (GTDB): domain Bacteria; phylum Bacillota; class Clostridia; order Oscillospirales; family Oscillospiraceae; genus Faecousia. The sequence continues at coordinate 16,034 of JAQYLT010000055.1, read as the reverse complement.
GCCATGGGGGCGAGAAAAAGGGGGTTCTCTACCTGGATTGTTCCAATGTTCATAGTTGTCTCTCTTTCTGTTTGCTTATCGGTTTTGGCAGCATTTCACCAAATTGGAATTTGTCAGTATGTGTTCGTAGGGAACGGATTTATCCGTTCCGAAAGGTGGATGAACATCCGTGGTTCGTTGGATGGTAACAGGTTCCTTTTTCAACATTTTTCCATTCAACGTTCATTCCATAAAAACGATACCGGGCGGAACGGATAAATCCGTTCCCTACGAAATATCTCTGCAAATTCCAATTTCACAATATCAGAATGCTTCCTATCCAAATGAGTCCCATGACAGCTGCTCCGAGGGCAGCCCAGAACGCACCATAGAAATACAGCTTCCTTTTCTTTGGAATGCGCTCTCCAACGCGAATGGCTTGCTCCGCTTCCTTCAGCAGGGCCTCATCCGTGACACCGTTTTGGGCGGCGTCCTCTTTCAGAATAAAAATCGCCTGCTCAAAGAGCTTTGGGTCCGGGGAATGAACCACGATCACCTGCCGGGAAATACCTTTAACCATCTTACTGCCTCCTTTTGTAAGGAAGCATGTCCGAAAATCTGGTGATTTATTCCAATCCCAACTTTTTCTTTTCCCAGGCTCTCATCTCACTCCTGCTCCTTTGGCCGCTTATATCGTCCCTGGGGCTCCCACGCCGGAAGCGGATAACGCTGCATGGCGCCGAAAATCCGTTCCTTTAAATCCGGGTAGGTTTTCACCAGATCAAAAATCAAATCCTTAATCTCTTCCCGCTTGGTGTGCTTGTCCACCGGGCACCGATTTGTAAGCACCGGAAGCTGCTGCTGCGTCGCAAAATGGTCCACGGTTTTCTCGTGGATGTAGAGCATGGGCCGAATCTGAATGATGCCCGTTCTGTCCAGATTGGTTACCGGCTGGAAGCAGCTGATTCTTCCCTCGAAAATCAGAGACATGAGAAAGGTCTCCACGGCATCATCGTAATGATGCCCCAGGGCCAGCTTGTTGAAGCCCTTGTCCAGAATGGCCTGGTTCAGAGCGCCCCGGCGCATTTTGGAGCACATGGAGCAGGGATTCTTCTCATGCCGGTAGTCGAAAATAATGGGAGCGATTTCCGTTTTGACGATGGTGTAGGGCACATCCAGCTCTCTGCAAAGATCTTCAATCCCACTGTAATCCATATTCAGGCCCATATCAATGGTAATGGCTTCCAGTTGAAAGGATTTGCTGTAATACTCCCGCAGACCGGAAAGAAGCGTTAACAATACCAGGGAGTCCTTGCCGCCGGAAACACCCACGGCAATTCTGTCCCCCTCGTCGATCATTTTGTAATCCTCCACGCACCGGCGGACCAGGCCCATCAGCTTTTGCATAGGTGTTTTTCCTCCAAAAATAAGAAAAATAGGAAGTGAGTATTTAAGAGAAAATAAGAGGATTCTTGAGAATTTAAGAGCATCCTTTGCGATTCGCAATTTTTCCAAAAATTCATGTTGACTTTTAAAAATGGATATGGTATAAAGCAATGGTGTTTGCAAGATATTGTAGCGCAAACACCTCAAATTGTCAAAATATTTTACCTAATTGGAGGAACGCATATGTCCACTACCCTCGCTAAGAAGGAGACCCTGGAGCGTAAGTGGTATGTCATCGATGCAGCCGGCAAGCCCCTGGGCCGTACCGCTGTGATCGCTGCCAACCTGCTGCGCGGCAAGCACAAGGTTGATTTTACTCCCAACGTTGATTGCGGCGACAACGTGATCATCATCAACACCGACAAGGCTGTTCTCACCGGCAAGAAGGCCGAGCAGAAGGTCTACTACCGCGTTTCCGGCTGGATCGGCGGCCTGAAAGAGACCAAGGCCCGCACCATGATGGAGAACCGCTCCGACTATGCCATGGAGCTGGCCGTCAAGGGCATGCTGCCCAAGAACACCCTGGGCCGCAGCTGCATGACCCGCCTGCACCTGTACAAGGGCGCTGAGCATCCCCATGCTGCCCAGAAGCCCGAAGCCTGGACGCTGGACTAATTGGAGGTAACACACTATGTACGAGAGCAAGAAGAAGTATTTTTACGGCACCGGCCGTCGTAAGTCCAGCATCGCCCGCGTTCGCGTTTACGAGAACGGCACCGGTTCCATCACCATCAACGGCCGGGACATCGACGAGTATTTCGGCCTGGAGACCCTGAAGCTGATCGTTCGTCAGCCTCTGGCTACCACCGATCTGCTGGGCAAGGTTGACATTGTCGTCTCCGTGGCCGGCGGCGGCGTTTCCGGCCAGGCCGGCGCCATCCGTCACGGCATTTCCCGTGCTCTGGTGGTTCTGAATCCCGAGTACCGTCCCGCTCTGAAGGCCGCCGGCTTCATGACCCGCGACCCCAGAATGAAAGAAAGAAAGAAGTACGGCTTGAAGGCCGCCCGTCGCGCTCCCCAGTTCTCCAAGAGATAATCAGAAGAGGATTGCACATATTCCAGAATTCAGAAAAAGCCCCGATTTTTGGGGCTTTTTCTTATTATTTATTCAAATGGAGGGAAATTGATGAATGCTTTGGTGATGAATTGCAGCCCCGTTAGAACCGGAGCAACTGCCCAGATTGTAAAAATCGTTTCGGATTGCTTAAGTGAAAAGTACGACGTGAGGAGCATTTGCATCGATGATTATCATTTTCACTTCTGCAAAGGCTGTCGTTCCTGTCATAAAACCGCAAAATGTATTCAGCAGGATGATGTTGATCAGATCATCGAGCAATTTGAATGGGCAGATCGGATTGTATTGGTTGCGCCATCCTACTGGGCCGATATTCCCGGACAAATGAAAGCATTCATTGACAGATGTACCCCCTGGTGTAATACGCATGAACCCCATGCAGCAATCAGCGGCGGCAAGAAAGGCTATGCAATCGCCCTGAGAACCGGTCCCAGTATGAAAGAATGCAATCGCATCATTGAAAGTATTGAGCACTTCTATGGACATATGGAAATTGCCTGCTGTGACAGCTTGGGTCTGTGTTCCATCGAATATAAGGAAGCAGTGGAACCAAGAAAGGCGGAGATTATCGATTTTTGTAAAGGAATATAGGCCGCTTTCGTTTTCTCTGAGACGGTAATGCTTCAGGCGTATAATGATTTCTTACACAACAAGCTGTTGAAATATTGCGCTGCGTTGCGTATAATACAGTTAGACGGTGTTTACGAACCTGGATGGGAATAAATTGGCGGAGGGAGAATTATGATTCTATATCATGGCAGTAATTTAACAGTGTCAGAGCCTAAGCTAATTGTTCAAAACCGTTTCCTCGATTTTGGTTATGGATTTTATACCACAACCAACAAGGTACAAGCAACCGGTTTTGCCGATAAAGTAACCAGGCGGCACAAGGCATGAACCCCCACCGTCAGTATTTATGAAATTGATGAAGAAAAAGCGTTTGCGGAATGCTCTGTTTTGCGGTTTAATGCACCCGATGAAGCATGGTTGGATTTTGTTTCAGCCAACAGAGCCGGTAGTTATTCCGGAGAACCCTATGATTTCATATATGGCCCTGTTGCTAACGATGATGTTTACACCACCTTTACTCTTTACACCGCAGGCGTTCTTACCAAAGAGCAGACCATCGAAGCATTGAAAATCAAAAAGCTATATAACCAGTTGGTACTTACCTCTGAAAAAGCACTCAAATTTTTGAAATATGTCGGAACAGTCCCGGAGGAGGAGTTTTAATGGAACGGAAGAAGTATGAAGCAATGCTTGTCCTGATTGTTCCGCAGGTAATTGGTTTGATTGTTAAAAACGATGGCTTAGACGAGGTTACAGCTGCAAGACTTTTCTATGAATCAAGGGTGTATTCACTGCTGGAGCAGGAAGAAACAAAATTATGGAATCTTAGTCCGCTGACCCTTTTCAACATGTATGACGAAGAGCAGAAAACTGGCAACATCACATTTCCGGAGGGATAAAACATGAGTAGGCAAGGTGATTTCCTGATTTTTTGTACGGAGCAATATAAATCTGCCAAGAATCTAACCGGCAAGCAGGTGTCCGAGCTGTTCACCCGCTACGGTGTGTGGGACTATATCTATTCCTGTTTTGAAGCTCTGCATACGACAGGTGTAAACTACATTATTGAAGACATTGACCTGTATATTAAAGCACGGCAGCCCGCGACAACATGATACAACAAGCACCCAAGAATTTTCGGATTCCTGGGTGCTTTTCGTTTGACTCTAGATTGCTTATTGGCCGAACAGCTTGGCGGCCTTTGCCATTCGGTCCGCGATGGGCACACCGAAAGGACAGCGCTGCTCACAGTCGTGACATCCCAGGCATTGGGATGCCTTTTTCTCCAGCGCCAGATAATGCCCCTTTACCGTGGCGGGAATTTCGGGCTGCAGCACCGCTAAGTCGTAGAGCTTGTTGATCATTGCGATATCCAGATTGGCGGCGCAGGGCTTGCAGTGCCCACAATAGGTACACTGTCCGCGGCAGGAATGAAGCGGCGCATTGGCCAACACCGAGGCGTATTCTTTCTGCTCCTGGGCAGCGGTTTCGTAGGCAACAGCGGCATCTATCTGTTCGCAGCTGTCGTATCCGCACATGACCGAGGCAACTGCTGGTTGACAGAGGGCATAGTGAATGCACTGTACAGGTGACAGCGCCACGCCAAAGGGAGAGGCTTCCGCGCTGAACAAGCGACCTCCGGCATAGGGCTTCATCACGGTCAAGCCAACATCTTTTTGCTTGCAAATTTGATAAAGCTCTGCCCGTTCCGTATTTACGCCTTTCAGCGAGGGGTCATATTCGTCGGCAAACAAAGCGCAGATATCCTCGCTGGGTGGCAGCATATCATAGGCCGGGTTGATGCTGAAAAGGATGGTTCCGATCAATTCGGAGGCTGCTGCCAATTTTGCCACCTGGGGATTATGGGTACTGAGACCGATATGCCGGATGATTCCTGCCTGGTTTCGTGCCAGGATATATGACAGAAAGTCGGAATGCAGAAGCTCTTCCCAAAGTTTCACGGAATCAACGTAATGGATCACGCCAATATCCAGATAGTCCGTTCCCATTCTGTTTAGCATATCGTTTAAGTCCGCATCAACAAGGCTTACCTCCCGCGTCACATCACTCTGACCATTCTGCCAGATGGAACCCAGGTGTCCCTGAATCAGCCATTGCTCCCGCCGTCCGGCAATTCCCTTGCCGATGATGTCTCTGGTTTTTGGGTCGGGCATCCAGGTATCGATGATGTTGATTCCCTGCTCCCCTGCGTGCTGAATCAGCCGGACGGATTCTTCTTCCGTATGCCTATTCAGCCATTCTGCGCCAAAACCGATTTCACTCACCAGGAGCTCTGTTTTGCCCAGTCTTCTTTTTTGCATGCCGGTCATCTCTCTTTCGTTTTGCTCGGCTATATTCTAACATATGTTCAATTATAATGCAACGTCAATCTTTCTGACCATCACTTCGTTGTATTTCATCATACATACATCTTCTTCGTAGCAGCCGATTCGGCGTTCGTTGGCAATCCCTTGCAGGTTATTCAGGATCAACTTCATGTGGTCGCAGCCGCATTCATAGGCGTGGGGATATCCGCCGCCAAAGCGGGGATTCACTTCGGAAATGAAATATTCCCCGTCCACCTGGAAAATGTCAATATCAATCTGCCCCAGGAAGCCCGCTTCTTCCGCAAATTGCCGGATCAGCTGGAAGAGCTTTTCATCCCGGAAAGAAACGGCCTTGTCCGTCTCCCCTGCCCGCATGAGGATTTTCTTTTTGGTGAAGATAGATACTACCCTGTGGGTAATCAGATCGATGTAGACATCCGCGCCGATTTCCTGGCCCTCCAGAAATTCCTGAATCATCAGACCGTCGCTGTGGGAGAAAAGCAGATCAATGGTCTCTCTGTCGTATACCTTGGAAATGGCGATGCTGGCGCTGCCCCTGGCGGGCTTGACGAACACCGGGTAAGTGATTTTACCGGCTGCCACATCCTCATAGAAAGCTTGCTTGTCCATGTAAGATTTGGCGCAGTGATATCCGTGGGCTTTCAGCCACTGATACATCTGATATTTATCCAGGGACATTTCACACAGCTCATAGGAGGACCCAATAACCGTGGTGCCGATGGCGGCAAATTTCTCCCGGTTCTGGGCCAGCAGCGACAGCTCCGGATCAATGAGAGAAAGAACGCCGTCAATCTCTTCCTTTTTGCAGATGTCCAGAATCACATCGATGTATCCCGGCGCGGTCATTCTGGGAACGGTATAAAATTTGTCCGCCTCGTATACAGAGGGAGCCAGGCTGCTCATATCGGTGCAGATGACCTTTCCGTTTCCGGCCAATGCCTTCTTGAAATACTGCACAATCTTGTTCCTGGTGCCGGAGCTTAAAATCAAAATGTTCATATGGTCATTCCTCAAGTATGGATTTTGTCAAATAATCCTCCGGCGTCCAGGCCTCCCGCACATTAAATAGGGTACCGGAGCGTCGAACGTATACATCCGGGAAATACCGGATAAAGAGCGGCGTCAGGCACATGGTGTAGGCGCCGACCTTGTGGTAGATAATCTGATCTCCGGGCTGGAGCGCCGGTTCGTCCTTGGCCACAAAGAGTCGGTCATGCTCCATGCAGGTGTAGCCGCAGATGATTTGCTTTGGAACCGCCGGGTTACTTCCTTGACGCTGAAAGGTGTGAAAATAAGAGGATTTGGTCATCAAAGGGTCGATGCTGGTCCGGCTGCCGTCGGTGACCACAAAGCGGCTGAACTGAGTGTCTTTCACATCAATCACCGTGGTCACGTATTGAACCGGGGCGCCGATCACAGCCATGCCGGGCTCGATAATCAGCTTGGTGCGCCGCTGATCAAATTCTTCAGTCAGGATGCCGGCCATCAGCTCCATATATTCATCGAACTGGGGCTTGGTGGGCAGGCCCCCGAAAAAGCCGCCTCCCACATCGATGTAATCCAGCTTAAACCGAAATTCCCTTTGCAGACGGCAGGCCACCTGGGCGATGGCCCGGTAAATATCCAGACCCCTGGATTTTGAACTGGTGTGCAGGTGCAGCCCGGCAATCCGGACGCCTTTCTCCCGCAGCAAAGCCACAACCCGGGCAAACTCGCCGTTTTCATAGCAGAAGCCAAACCGGCCCCCCTCCTCCGGGCACTGGGACTGGCCGGGGCACATTTTTTCAATGTCAAAATTGACCCGGATGCCAACTGCTCTCTGCTCCTGGGGAAGTTCATCCAGCCAGTCAAGCTCCCGGTGGGAATCCACGTTCACCACACAGCCGTTTCGAATCGCTTCCAGAAAGGTCTCTTTTGTTTTGATCGGTCCGTTATAAATCAGCTTGTCCGGCTCTACCCCGATTTTTTGTGCCAAACGGTATTCCTCTTCGGAAACCACCTCCGCATAGCAGCCGAGACGGTCAAAATGCCGGATGACCCAGGGAAGCGCGTTGGTTTTGTAGGAGTAACCGATGATATAATTACTCCAGTGCGTTTCCAGGGCAAGCTTCAGCTTTTGGAAATTCTCATCCAGCTCGTTCTGGTCAATGACGTAATAAGGTGTTTTCAACGTAATCCGTTCTCCTTTGCTGCTCCGCCCGTCAACTGATTTTTCTGATCAGGTAGAAAGCCTCCGCCGCGGCCACATTGATGGTGCTGCCCCGGAGCTTTGCAAGGCAGGAAACCGCCTCCACCGATCTGGGATTGGGAAAATCCGCCACCTGGGTGGTGTACATGGCCAGGGCTTTCAGCTTGGTGTCCAGATAATCCGAGATGTCGGAAAAAGCATTGGGGATAAAGACGTTCTTGGAATGGGGGATGTTCCATTCCGTTTCAGACAGTGTCTCGTAGGCGTAGATTTCCCGGACAACATGGTCGTATTTGGGGCGAAGTCCAACCATTGCCGCTTCCGCAGTCAAGGTGTGATCCTTTTGCATATCCCCAAAATGAGGGAGATAGACGATCTCCGGTTTTGTTTCCTGTATCACATCCATGATCGCCTGATTCAGCTGAAATCTGGGCACATCCTCCAGCATGGCCGCGGGAAAACCCAGGAAATAGGTGTGGGACACCCCCAGAAAGTCATGGACCCTCTTTGTCTCCCGGGCAAGAACGGCCATATCCTCCTTGGAAAAAAGCGGCTCCGTTCCGCTGGTCACAATGCAGACATATACCCGGTCCCCCTTTGAAACATGCTTTGCAATGGTTCCTCCAACGCCCAGGACCTCGTCATCATCATGGGGCGCAATTACCAATACGTTCATTTTATCACCCTTGTTCCGTAAAAATCAATCATCGTTTATGGTTTATTCTGAATCAGATTGCCAGTTTTCGTAAGCATATTGACAAAATGGAATTTTGTCGAGATGTTTCGTAGGGAACGGATTTATCCGTTCCGCCTCGGCAACGTTTTTGTTGGGGGTATTTTGAATGGAAAAATGTTGGAAAAAATTGGGACCCATTACCATCCAACGGACCATGAATGTTAACCGACATTTCGGAACGCATAAATGCGTTCCCTACGCAAAACACAACGTTTTTTCGATTCAATAACCCCCGGCGATTTGCGACCATGGCGGAATGCATTCCCTACGAATCATCTTGCCAAATCCCAATTCTACAATCAGTTTCTTAATGCCGATCGCCTGAATTCTGGAAATGCGCGGAAATGATCTCATAGCCTCGCCGGGCGGTATAGTCGGATTCAAACAGCTTCCGGCTGTTTTCCCCCAGCTCTTTTCTTTTTTCGGCATTCTTCATCAGGATCACGGCTTCCCGGAACCCTTCGGTATCCCCGTTAATCATGGAAACGCCGCAATTATGCTCTGACAGAATTTTCCCAATATCATTTGCCGGGTCAACGCAGGCCACGACCGGCAGGCCGGACAGCAGATAAGAAACCAGGCGGGATGGAATGTTGGGCACCGTATACTTGGGATACAGGAAAAGCATACCCACATCGCAGGCATCCACCAAAGTATCATAATCCTCTTTCGGCAGCCAGTCGAACAGCAGCACATTTTCCTGGTGCTCCAAGGCATGAAACAGTTTGTCTTTTTCCGTTCCGTCTCCCACAATGACGAATTTCACATCCTTGATATCCGATGCGGCCCGGATGCATTCAATCATCTCCGGAATGCCCTGGGATAACCCCAGATTCCCGCCGAATACAAAGGCGCAGTCCGTCTCCTGAATGCCGAATTTCTCCCGCCACCTTTTTCTCGCTTCGGGGGCGACCCAATTCTGGGGCTTGAATTTTTCGCTGTTGGGGCAAACCTCCAGCTGGCAGTCCAGTTGGGGAAAGGTTTTTCTGATGTACTCCGCCCCTGCTTCCGACATGGTCCCGATGTAGTCAGAATGTTCATACAGCTTTTTTTCCAGGTACCGAAACACCTTCCATACCGCGCCGCCCACGCTCATGGCCCCCATGTCTGCCGGGTCCTGGGGCCAGAACTCTTTCAGCAGAACATACAGCTTGCTGTGAAAGCGCTTCTTGATGCGAATCAACGGCAGGGTGATGGTCAGCGGCGGGAGGGCAAAAATAATCACATCGAACTGCCGATCCCCAAAATATCGATTCACGGCCCGCTCTAACAGGTACCCACCAACGAAAGAGGATATCACCTTTTCGTATTTGTTCGTTTTCTGAATATTGCCGCACTTTACCCGAAGAACCTGCATTCCATTCTCTTCCCGGAGATGTGTATCCAGCCCATTGCGTTTTTCGCACAGCGTTGCAACGCAGACCTGATCTCCTGCGGCGACAAATTCATCCATCAAATCGGTGTACAGATTGGGCTCACCGGGCTTTGGCCAGGCCAAGGCAATAAATAATACATTCATAGCTGCTGTGCCAACCTCACTTGCTGTTCTACATAGTCCCAGTCAAATCCGCAGTTAAAAATATAATCCAGCACGGACATGCAGGGCTCGAATTTTCCCCATAACTGGGGATACTGGATGGGCTGATAGGCCAGATAAGTTAGCTTCAGCCCTTTTTCCAGGAAATCCTCTTCCTTTTGGTATACTCTCGCGCCGTTTCCGGAGAGATATTCCGTTCCCCCTGCCTGAAGGCAGATGTCGATAACCCGCTCTTCCCGGAAAGAGTGGATATCCATCTGAGAGCTTTTCAGAATTTCAGGATGAATCTGAAAGCCCTTGCAAATAAACTGGTTGATTCGCATGTTTAAGTCGGCAATGGAACCCTGATGGGACAGAATGACCTCCTCAAACTCCGGGAAAATCTCATGAAAATGCGCCGCTTTGGAATAGTTCATCCGGAGGGTTTTCAGGTGCTTTTCTTTCCAGTTTAATTCGTCCTTTGTCCGGACATTGCAGATCAAATCCCCCAGATGCTGCTCCACAGGAACCTTTAATCTGCATGGCCCCTGGGGGGTTTTGATCAGGTTCACATTGTGGTCCGCCTGGTTGGAATACTGGGCATCATCCAGGTACACAAAGGTGTCACAATGCGCCATTTTATAATATAAACCCAGCCAGGGAATATAATCCGGCTGATGGATTGCGATGACCTTACCCATTCTTTCTTTCCCTTTCTGTGGACAGTGATTCCCGCTCGTATTGCCCGAAATCAGACTCCACACGCTTAAAAAGCAACCCAAAGGTTTTCAAAACAATCTTCACATCGTTGCGGAAGCTGAGCTTTTCCACGTATTCTGCCTCGAATTCCAGCTGGTTATCCCAGGTGGGGGTCACGCTTCCATACAGCGCATCCGGCGGGATCAGGCCGCCTCTGGCTTGGAACCGAAGATTTTCCCGCTGGGTGTAGTAGGGCAGATATTCCACCAGAAGCGGCCTGGGTCCCACGATGGACATATCTCCCTTGAGCACATTCAGCAGCTCCGGAATTTCGTCCAGGCTGGTTTTCCGCAGAAAATCCCCTGTTTTCGTCAGCCGGTCCCGGTCGGGCAGAAGCTCCCCGTTGGCGTCTTTTTTGCTGGTCATGGAACGGAATTTCATCATCTCAAAGACTTTTTTGTCCTTTCCCACCCTTTTTTGCCGGAAGAGGATGGGGCTGCCCATGGTGGCATAGACGAAGAGTGAAAGAATGACAAAAAGCGGCGAGAGCAGAATCAGCGCGGTGGCCGAAATGATGATATCCAAAAGCCGTTTGATTCCTGATCGATACACGACAATCCTCCTGAACAAAAAGCGTTCTCTTGGCACACGGTCCATGCTGCCATTATTCAAAGCAGGCCCTGATTACGTCAATGATTCTGTCCTGCTGCTGCGGGGTCATTTTGTTGTCGCTGGGCAGGCAGAGGCCTCTCTGGAAGATATCCATGCCCACATCAGCGCAGCCGCCGTCGATGTAGGCGTTGGTTCTGGCTCGGCCCGTCCCATCCCGCACCACAAAGGGATTCATCCGGTAGATGGGCTGCATATGCATGGGCTTCCAAATGGGACGGCCCTCGGCGTTGATGGAGGCGATGGCTTCCAGAATCTCGGTGGGGCAGCTTTTGCCATGCACCGGGGTGAAGAGGACATCCCGCTCCCCTCTTACCTGGGGACACATGGCATCCCGGTCAAGGAGCATGCAGCTAAGCCAGAAATTTGGCTCGCTGTTCTCCCCGTCGTAGGGATTCATCTGCACCGGCAAATCCTGGAGCCCCTCCTGATAGCGCTGATAGATGGCCTTCTTCCGGGCGATATGCTCCTCCAGATGGGGAAGCTGCCCCCGGACAATACCGGCAATCACGTTGCTCATGCGGTAGTTATAGCCCAATTCCTCATGCTGATACCAGGAAGCCCGCTCTCTGGACTGGGTAGACCATTTGCGGACCTTTTCTGCCGCCTCGGCGCTGTCGGTCAGGAGCATGCCGCCGGAGGAGCCGGTGATGATTTTGTTGCCGTTAAAGGAAATAGCGTTGTACATGCCAAAGGAGCCGGTTTGAATTCCCTTGTAGCTGGCGCCCAGGGATTCGGCGGCATCTTCAATGATGATCGCGCCGTGCTTGCGGCAAACCTCCTTGATTTCGTCCACCTTGCCCGGGGTGCCGTAGAGGTGCGCGGTGACCACAAGCTTGATTTCCGGATACATCTGAAACGCCTTTTCCAGGGAAACCGGGTCCATGTTCCAGGTGTCGTATTCCGTGTCGATGAAAACAGGAATGCCTCCCTCGTAGACAATGGGATTCACCGTGGCATCAAAGGTCATGTCGCTGGCTGCAACCAGGTGACCGTCAAGGGCCCCTTTTCCAATGGCGGGTTTTCCATAGAGCTGCTCTCCCGCCAGCTTCATGGCAAGATGCAGCGCTGCCGTGCCGGTGGAAAGAGCAACGGCATGGTTACAGCCAATCTTTTGGCAGATGCTCTTTTCCGCCTGGTTGATATTGGCGCCAACGGTGGACATCCAATTGGCCTGATAGGCCTCCATCACATAATCCATGGAATCCGGATACATGGTGGGCGAGGACAGCCAGACCTTTTGCTCAAATTGTTTGAAATGATGATTCTCAGAGATAAACATCTTTCAATTTCCTCTCTTCGTGCTGTTTGCGAAAAAAGAACAAATCCAGTCTCTTATTAGAATACCATAATTCTGCTCTGATTTCAAGAAGCGGCCATGCAGATAATGGCTTAGAGGAAAATATTTATGTACATATCAGCTTTGCAAGCCGGTGAATTGGAATTTGACGAGATGTTTCGTAGGGAATGCATTTATGCATTCCGCCTGGGTGATTGTTTTGCGCCGGTGCCTTGAATGAGAAAATGTTGATTCTTTTCGTAGGGAACGGATTTATCCGTTCCACTCCCCATATTGTTTCAAAATCGGTTGGATAAATTGGTAAAACGTCGATAATATGTTCCCCCAAATGCCACGCAACGAACTGCGGTGATCATCGAACCTTTCGGAACGGATAAATCCGTTCCCTACGCACACGACAGGCTGATATCTTATATCTTAATTAACTTAACGCTCCTTATGCAGCTTAATGCCGGTAAGCCGAATTGGTTTTTCTCTCATATCCTCATATGTATCAATTAATTGCTTGCATTCCGGCGGAAAGGTGCTATAATTTCCGTATATTATTTTGAAAAACCGGGGTGAATGGCTTGCCTGCGGTTTTTCAGGAAAGAAGGCGTTTTAATGGGATTTTCCGAATTTCTCAATTCCAGAAGAGACCGGGCAAAAGCCCTGGTGAACATTCTGAAAGAGCAATTCAGCTATGTCAGCATCCTGGGTTCCGACAACAAATCCACGGCTGTTCGCGTGGATGCCAACACCAGCAACATCAGCAACGGTCAGGATACGGAATGCGGCTTTGTCGTGAAGATTCATGACGGCGGCTGCTTCTTCGAGTACTCTTTGGACGACATTTCCGAGGATGTGGCGTCTCTGGCGGAGGAGATCCGGCAGGGCTTCTCCGTCAGCGCAGCGCTGAAGCAGGAGAAAATTCAGGGCGTTCATTTGGAGGATGCGCCCCTGGTTCGGTCTTTCTCCCGGGAGTCGGATTTGAATGATTATTCCGATGCCCAGCTTTTGGAGTTTTGCCAGAAGTGTCAGAAAGAGCTCCAGGGCAAGAGTGAACATATTCTCAATGCCATGGTGGCCCTCAGCACCATGGAGGTATCCAAGCTTTTCATTTCCGCCAATCGGGAGTTGGACCAGAACTATGCCTATATTGGCGGCATGGTTGTATTGGTTTACCGGGAGAACGAGAAGGTTGTCCAGGTGTATGACTTCGACGGCTCTCACAAGGTCGCCGATGTAATGGCCGGGCTGCCCAGAAAGCTGGATTCCCTGGTCAGCCGGGCGCACCACCTAGCCTACGCCAAGCCCATCGAGCCCGGCGTCTACGATGTGATTACCGACCCCTCCATCACCGGCCTGATTGCCCACGAGGCCTTCGGTCACGGCGTGGAAATGGACCAATTTGTGAAAGACAGAGCCCTGGCCAAGGAATATGTGGGCAAATACGTGGCCTCTCCCATCTGCAATATGAAAGACGGCGCCGCTTCTGCCCTTTGCATTGCGTCCTATTTCTTTGATGACGACGGCGTTCTGGCCGGCGATACCCAGATCATCAAGGACGGCATCCTGGTCACCGGCATCTCGGACCTGGCCTCCGCTGCCCAATTGGGCACCGCTCCCACCGGCAACGGCAGAAGGCAGTCCAGCCGCCGCAAGGCATACACCAGAATGACCAATACCTTCTTTGAAAAAGGAACGGACAAGCTGGAGGACATGATCGCCTCCATTCAGCATGGCTATATGCTCTTTGAAACCGATAACGGCATGGAGGACCCGAAAAACTGGGCCATTCAGTGTGTTGCCCAGTACGGCATCGAGATCGTGGACGGGAAGCTAACGGAAAACTACGTCTCCCCTGTTGTGATGAGTGGCTATGTTCCGGATTTGCTCCAATCCATCTCCATGATTTCTGATGATTTTGCCATCTGCGGTTCCGGCTTCTGTGGCAAGGGCTACAAGGAATGGGTCCGGGTCAGTGACGGCGGGCCCGCATTGAAAGCGAGGGTGAAACTGGGATGAAACAATTAGAATCCATGCTCCGTGCCAATGCCCGGGTGACGGACTATCAGATCAATACCCATGAGATCAAGAGCTACGAGATGTTCTTTGTCAAGGGCAAGCTGGAAACGGTTCGGCGGACCAAAACCTGCGACACCCAGGTGACGGTGTATGTTTCCCATGGGGAATTCCTTGGGGATGCGGAGTTCCTGGTGTATCCCTCCACCACGGAGGAGCAGCTGGCAGAGCTGATCTGCAAGGCAGTGGACAAGGCCATGCTGATTGACAACAAGCCCTACACGCTTCCGGGGAATGAAACCGGCGACTACACCGTTGAGAGTAATTTCAGCGACGCAGCACCGGAGGATTTGGCGGCGGACATTGCCAATATCGTTTTTGATGCCAACAAAATGCCCAACGGCTCCCTCAATTCCGTTGAGGTGTTTGTAAACCGGCATCACGAGACCGTCCAGAACAGCAGAGGGCTGCTGAAATCCCAGGTTCGATACGATGCCATGGTGGAGGCGATTCCCACCTATAATGGCTTAAAACAGAGTGTGGAGCTCTATGAGCAGTACAATTTCAGCAGCCTGGATGAAAAAGCCCTCCATGAGGAAATCGCCCAAATGATGGCGGCGGCAAAGGCCCGCTACGAATCCGAGAAGCCCCAGCAGAAGCTGGACTGCAAGGTGATTCTCAACAAGCAGGAACTCATGACCCTGTTCTTCGCCATTGCGGACAACCTGAAGTATTCCTCTGTTTATAGCCATTCCACCGTGTTTCAAAAGGGAGATGCCATTCAGAAGAACCCCACCGGGGACCGGATTGGCATCACCATGGCCGGAGCGGCAGCGGGCAGCGTCCGCAGTGCCAAATTCGACCACGACGGATTGACCTTGGGCCAGCAGCGCATTGTCTCCGACGGTAAGGCCATCGCCTATTATGGGGACAATCGGTATGGGCAGTACCTCGGAGAGCAGCCCACCGGAAATCTTCGCTGCCTCCGGGCGGATGGGGGCTCTCTGGATGAGAAAGCCCTGCAAGAGGGAAAAAACCTGGAAATCATCTCCATGTCCGGCCTGCAGGTAGACTTTTTCAGCGACTATATCGGCGGCGAGGTACGGCTTGCCTATTACCGCGACGGAGAAAAGGTTCTCCCGGTGACGGGAATTTCCATTTCCGGCTCTGTTAGTGAAGTGCTGAACAGCATTCGGTTTTCTTCCGGCATTGCGGTTCAGGATGGCTATATTGGCCCTGAAAAGGCATTGCTTGAGAATTTGAAGATTTTCTAAAAAATATCCCGGAGGGTTTTCCTCCGGGATACTTGTATATAAATGCGATCAGATTTGCCAGCAAACAGAAAAATTAGAGTTTGCAGAGCTGATTCGTAGATAATATGAAGTGACCTCCCCATTGTAAAAACGTGGATTTACCTGTAAACTAAAGATGCACCCAATAGCACAGGGATTACCACATACAAAGGAGAGGTCACCATGAATACTATAGCATACATCGGGATGGA
>JAQYLT010000054.1 GCA_028719885.1 Bacillota bacterium | reverse complement strand
AGTTACGCTTCCGTCACGAGGAAGACGATCTGCATCTTCCAGATGCCATTGTTTCAGAACACCGTTTGCGATATTCTCAACCATAAAGCCAGCCATATTTACCGGGTCTTTCGCAGAGGAATAAGGCGGTGCGTAGGCCAGCTCCAGCTCCTTCAATTCCGTGGCCTTCAGCCCTGCGCGGATGGCTGTGGCCAGCACGTCAATGCGCTTGTCTACCCCTTCATAGCCTACGATCTGTGCCCCCAGGAGACGGTACGTCTCCTTCTCAAAGACCACCTTCATGGTCATCACCTTGCCGCCGGGGTAATAGCCCGCGTGGCTCATGGGGGACAGAACCACGGTGTCCACGGAAAGCCCTGCCTTTCCGGCATTGGTCTCGTTGATGCCGGTAGCGGCGGCGGTCAGATCAAAGACCTTTACAACGGAGCTGCCCTGAGAGCCTGCATACCGGCTGTCCCCGCCGCAGATGTTATCCGCCGCGATGCGCCCCTGCTTGTTGGCGGGGCCGGCCAATGCGATCAGGGCGTCCTCACCGGTGACAAAATGCTTCACCTGCACCGCGTCGCCTACGGCATAAATATCCGGCACGGAGGTTTCCATCCGGTCATTGACCAGGATGCTACCCTTGAGACCCAGCGCCAGACCGGCCTCCCGGGCAAGACCGGTGTCAGGAGAAACGCCGATCGCCAGCACCACCATGTCGGTATGGAGGGGCGCTTCGTCTTTCAAAAGCACATCCACGCCAAGCTCCTTTTCCGCAAAGCCCTCCACCGTGTGGCCCAGAGCCAATTTCACGCCGTGCTTTCGTACCTCACTATGGATGAAAGCGGCCATGTCCGCATCAAAGGGGTTCATCAGCTGCTTGGGCCGCTGGACGATGGTGACATCCATCCCCAGCTCCCGCAGGTTTTCCGCCAGCTCCAGACTGATGAAACCGCCGCCTGCCAGCACAGCGGACTTAGGCTGCTTCTCCTGAATGTACTCTTTGATGCGGAAGGTGTCTTCCACGGTACGCAGGGTAAAGATTTTTTCCGAACCAAGGCCGGGGAGCCGGGGCTGCGTAGGTTTGGCGCCGGGGGAAAGAAGAAGCTTGTCATAGCTTTCTTCAAACAGTTCCCCGGTCTCAAGATTTTTCACGGAAACGGCTTTCCGCTCCGAGTGGATAGCGGTAACCTCATGGCGCACCTTCATGGTAACACGGAACCGGGAGAAAAAGCTCTCCGGGGTCTGGAGGGTCAGCACCTCCGGGTCTTCAATGACCCCACCGATATAATAGGGCAGGCCGCAGTTGGCATAGGAAATATAGCCCGACCGCTCAAACACCACGATCTCTGCCTGCTCATCCAGTCTGCGGATGCGGGCCGCGGCGGTGGCACCGCCCGCTACGCCGCCTATGATAACAACCTTCATCTCAACGCTCCACCTTTCCCTTCCAGGCGGTGATACCGCCGATATTTTTTGCCTTGCCGTAGCCCATCTGCTGCAACAGGGAAACCGCCTGGCTGCTGCGTGCGCCGCTGCGGCAATACACATAGAGGGGTGTTTCCCGGTCAGGAATTCCATCACTGACCCGGTCAATGCTTTGCAGGGGCACATTCCGGCTGCCGGGGATATGCCCATCCCGGTACTCCTCAACGGTACGCACATCCAGCAGCACCGCGCCAGCGGTGTTCCGGCACTCTTCTACGCCCTGATTGATGTCAGGGGATTTGAGAAAATCAAAGAATCCCATGGTTCCGGCTCCTTACAGCATACTGAGGATGGCATTCTTGGGCCTTGCGCCCACCTCCTGATTGACAATCTTGCCTTCCTTCATCACCACCAGGGTGGGGATGCTCATGACGCCAAACTGGGCGGCCAGCTCCGGCTGCTCGTCCACATTGATCTTGCCCACCTTGATGTCGCCGCGCTCTGCCGCGATCTCATCCACAATGGGGCTGACCATCCGGCAGGGGCCGCACCAGCTGGCCCAGAAGTCCAGCAGGACAGGCTTTTCGGAACGGATCACTTCTTCCTGAAAATTGTTTTTGGTAATGGTAAGAACGGACATTGCTTTATCCTCCTTGTTGTATTTCTTTGTGATTCTATGATAACCGTTTTTTTTCGTTTTGTTCCGTGATTTTGTCACCCTTCGCCGGAAACGGTCTCTCCGGGCCAGCTGTTGATGCCGCCGAATTCCACAATGTTGGTATAGCCCAGGGCCGCCAGCTTCTCGGATGCCTGCTTGCTGCGGTTCCCGCTGCGGCAGTATACCAGGATCAGCTGGTTCTTATCCGGCAGGGCGGGGATCTCCTCTGTGCCAATGCTTTCGTTCGGAATGTTTACGGCCTTGGGGATATGCTTTTCGCTGTACTCCTGGGCCGTGCGGACATCCAGGATGATGTATCCGCTTTCCTTCTCCATCAGGGCAACGGCTTCTTCTGCGGTGACCTGACGGTAGCTGTTTTCCTGTACAGGGGCTGCGCAGCCGGCGATCAGTAGCAGCGCGGCAAATAATGGCACCAGTTTTCTCATGGAGCTTCCTCCTGTTTGTTTCTTAATGATATCAATATACCTGCTTCATACCCGGTTTTCTGTGATAACGTCACACAACTGATGGCGGTATTCCGGCACAACATCCAAAATAGTCCCAATCTGCGAGTGGAGAATTTCCAGTATTGGGTAATTCCCGTCCTTGCAGACCCAAATGAGAAGATCCGCGGAAGCGGCACGAACCAAGATGGGAACCAACAGCGAGGGGTCTTGCTGATTGCGAGCGATCCCGTTTTTCTGACAATTTGCAAGCAGACGGATCATCCAATCGTTAAACGCACTGCCATATTGGAAGAAGCCGCAATGCTCGGTCATTTCCAACTGGATAATTACTTTTACCAATTCTGGCCCGAAGGAAAGAACATCATCCAGAATGGCCTTCATCAAAAACCAGATGCGTTCCAGATCACTTTCTGCATCAATAAAGTTTGGAATGCGGCTGGGAAAGGTGGATCTGATGCTTTCCAGAACAAACAGTATGATGTCAGATTTTTTCGAAAACAGGTTATAAAATGAGGAACGGGCCACGCCTGCCGCATCACAGATTTCACGGACTGACACAGCCTCGTATCCGTTCGTTTTGAAAAGCGCAAGGGCCACATCAGCAATTCTTTGCTTTGTTTCCCACGTTTTGGACATTTTAGTCACTCCTTGGACAGATGTCTATAATTTTGGACATTATATCATTTCTGCGTCTGATTTACAACAGACATTTCCATGTGTTAGAAAAATGAGACTGTCATTTTATACAAGCCGGAGAAAAATCATTCAACACATTGACAGTAAAAGACGGCGATGCTAGTATGTGGACGCGGTCAGCTCGAAGAATGAGACCATGATAAAGAAAAAAGTTTTTGCGCTGTTTTGTGTTCCTGGCTACTTCGTTCTGAGAGTTTGACGCCGCTTGAATTCGGAAAAAGGGGCTGCGAAAAACTCTTTCACTCATTTTTTCGTCACAAACAAACTCTCACAACAACCATTGACCACGCAGTCCCTTTTTTTTGATATCTGCCGCTTACGTTAATTTTGCTACTGTTAAGGAAAGAGGTGCCAGGGTGTCTGGCACTTCTTTCCTCAATATGTTCTGAGAAAGCATCCTTTCCATACAATTCGCGCCCCCAAAGAGTGCATAAAGAATGTATCAAGAAAAAGTTTGTGCCATTGATAGCACAAAATTGAATTTTTGATGTAAGTTGTGCTAACGGGATCAATGGACAGCGAAACGGTACGAGAGCGCGAACTGGCTCCGCTAACCAAAATCAGGGACAATTACGAAAAAGTCATATTGTCTCTGAATCCCGGCATGGATGCTTCCTACGATGGAATCAAATCCTTAAATCTGATCGACTGGCTGTTGGACACATGAGAGCACAAAGGAGAGGTACAATGCTCATCATGCAACCAGATCTTGCACTGTACACCCAAAATGGACAGAGGTTTTGAAACCTTCATGTCGATCCGTCTTGGCCGATATCCCTCATTGCTGCTTGCTCCTTCATAAGCAATTCAAGCGTTATTCGACAAAATCAAGAATATTACATTACAAATGTGCATGATGTTGGCCTATTCCCCTTGTCAACCCCTTTCCCGGGAGGCTGGGACGGGATGCGCACCGGGATGGCTTCCATCATGCCGCACAGGCCGTCAGTGTAGAACAGATGTACATCCAAAACACCCCGGCTTTTGAGATCATTCAGCACATCGGCTTAGGCAATTATACGATAGAATCGTATGATTGCCTTAACGAGGCTTTTACTTTATGCTAAAATACGATTGCATCGAATATTAGCCTGAGTAGGTCCGGCGATGGCTTATATCAAGACTGCCAAACGCTGGCTTCAAGTGCTTGAGAAATCGGATGTGATTTTCTTCCTGCGTCCGTATTCCAACAACCTGTTAAAACGCACCGTAAAAACGCCGAAGATGTATTTCTTTGATACCGGCTTGGTCGCTTATCTCACTCGTTATTCCTCGCCTGAGATTCTGGCCAACGGCGCCATTAACGGAGCCATTCTCGAAAATTTTGTGGTATCTGAGCTTTTAAAGTCCTACCACAACAATGCCAGGGAGTGCCTGCTGTGGTACTATCGTGACAGCAACGCCAACGAAATCGATATGGTGATCGAAAGCGACGGGTTGGTCCATCCCCTGGAAATCAAACGTTCCGTCAATCCCGGCAGTGAGCTGATTGGCGCATTCAGTCACCTGGACAAGGCTTCTGTTCCTCGCGGCGATGGCGCTATCCTATGTATGCGCCCCAAATTGTCGGCCATTAATTCTGAAAACTATATCGTTCCAATTTGGATGATCTAAACGCACCATGGTGCCGGGCAATGGGTTTGCCCGGCACTTCTTGCTTCCACTGAAAAGGCCATAAGCGAAAGAAACTGCAAATTTTAACGCCAGCTCTGACTGACAGGGCTGGCGTTAATATTTTTTCAGATGCAGGTTCCGTTTTGGGCTTTCAAATGTCCAATAGATATTTGAGGGGGTAAATCAGATCAAGAACTCGGATTTACAAAAAATTCATAAAACTGCAGTTCCGTTTTTCGATTTCAAAGGTGCAATTAAGTATATGAGGGGATAAAATTCACGCCTCTCATGAACCTTGAAAATTGCATATAAGGGATTCCGAGGAGCACCTCATCCGGGCCGAGAGGAAAAGCCGCCGGGCCAGGGCGCCAAGACCCCCGAAAGGGGCGAGCGATTCACCTGGAGACGGACGAAGCA
>JAQYLT010000053.1 GCA_028719885.1 Bacillota bacterium | reverse complement strand
GGAGGGCGACATCGCCGCCTCCGACATCACCTTCTACCGCCTGCAGTGCGACAGCGAGGGCAACCTCCGCTCCTACGTGGCCGAGGGTGAGATCCTGCCCGTGGCCACCCGCAGCTTTGGCGGCATCGCCGTGTTCGCCATTCCCGAGATGGGCCGGTTCTACCGCCATGTGCTGATTCAGAAGCGGTATCCCCACCATGGCGCCGTGGCCTTTGCCCACTGCGGCAAGGCACTCTTCGAGGTGCTGAAATACTTCGGCGTCCAGGACATCGCCTACAACCAGCCCAAGAGCCTCCCCTACGCCACCGAGAACCCCTGGGCATAAGAAGATAAGGAGAATTCGCAAATGACTGAAACTGAAATCAAGGCTTTGCAGATTGCTGCCTGCAAGGTGCGGATGGGCGTCATCGAGGGCACCCACGGCGCCAAGGCCGGTCATCCCGGCGGCAGCCTGTCCGCCGCGGACATGTTTACCTACCTCTATTTCAAGGAACTGAACGTGGACCCCAAGGACCCCAAGAACGAGAACCGGGACCGGTTCGTCCTGAGTAAGGGCCACACCGCCCCCGGCCTGTACTCTGTCCTGGCCAACCGTGGCTTCTTCCCGGTGGAGGACTTGCCCACCCTGCGGCACATTGACTCTTACCTCCAGGGCCACCCCAACATGAACACCGTCCCCGGCGTGGACATGTCCACCGGCTCTCTGGGCCAGGGCATCTCCGTGGCCGCCGGTATGGCTCTGGGCGCCAAGCATCAGGGCAAGAGCTACCGGGTGTACACCCTGCTGGGCGACGGCGAGATTCAGGAGGGCCAGGTTTGGGAGGCCTGCATGCTGGCTTCCCACTACAAGCTGGATAACTTCGTCGTGATCGTGGACAACAACGGCCTGCAGATCGACGGCCCCGTGGACAAGGTCATGAGCCCCTATCCCATCGACGAGAAGCTGAAGGCCTTCGGCTTCCATGTGGAGGTCATCGACGGCCACGACTACAATCAGATCGAGGCCGCTCTGAACACCGCCAAGACCGTCAAGGGCCAGCCTACCGCCATCGTGATGAAGACCACCAAGGGTAAGGGCGTCTCCTTTATGGAGGGTCAGGCCTCCTGGCACGGCAAGGCACCCAACGACGAGGAATATGCAATCGCCATGAATGAGCTGAAGGCCGCTCTGGCAGAACTGGAGGGTAACTGATATGGCAGACGTAAAGAAAGTTGCTACCCGTGATGCCTACGGCAAGGCCCTGGCAGCCCTGGGCGCGGAGCATGACAATCTGGTGGTCCTGGATGCGGACCTGGCCAACGCCACCAAGACCCAGACCTTCCAGAAGGCCTTCCCCGACCGGCACTTCGACTGCGGCATTGCCGAGGCCAACATGATCTGCGTGGCCGCCGGTATGTCCACCACCGGGCTTGTTCCCTTTGCCTCCTCCTTTGCCATGTTCGCCTCCGGACGGGCCTTTGAGCAGGTGCGTAACTCCATCGGCTATCCCCACCTGAACGTGAAGATCGGCGCCACCCACGGCGGCATCTCCGTGGGCGAGGACGGTGCCAGCCATCAGTGCTGCGAGGACTTCGCCCTGATGCGCTCCATCCCCGGCATGACCGTCATCTGCCCCGCCGACGGCGTGGAGGCAGAGGCTGCGGTAAAGGCTGCCTACGAGATGGACGGACCTGTGTACCTGCGCTTCGGCCGCCTGGCCATCCCCGTGTTCCATGAGGAAGGCTTCCACTTCCAGATCGGCAAGGGCGAAGTGCTGCGCGACGGCACCGATGTGGCCATCATTGCCAACGGCCTGCTGGTGTACGAAGCCATCCAGGCCGGGGAAGCTCTGGCTGAAATGGGCATCAACGCCATGGTCATCAACATGGCCACCGTGAAGCCCCTGGACGAGGAGCTGGTGCTGTCCGCTGCCAAAAAGTGCGGCAAGGTCATCACCTGCGAGGAGCATTCCGTCATCGGCGGCCTGGGTGAGGCCGTGTGCTCCCTGCTCAGTGAAAAGCTGCCCACTCCAGTGAAGCGCATCGGCGTCAACGATGAGTTCGGCCACTCCGGCCCCGCCGCCGCCCTGCTGAAGCAGTTCGGTCTCAGTGCGGAGCATATTGTGGAGGTCGCCAAGGAGTTCTGCGGCAAATAATTGAACACCATTTTAGGGGATGCCTCATTTGGGGCATCCCCTTTTTTAAGCGGCAAATTGTTGCTTGCAGAGTCCGTTGAATGGGACACTTTCCAGCGTGTTCGTAGGGAACGGATTTATCCGTTCCGCTCATTCCAGTAAGTACCCAGTTTCGAAGCATCATAAAAGTGTTGTTATTTGCGTAGGGAATGCATTTATGCATTCCGTTGCGTATTGCTTCAAAACCGGTTGGATAAATGGTGAAATGCCAATCATATGTTCCCCCCAAATGCCGTTCAACGAACTGCGGTGATCATCAGGGGCTTTGGAACGGATAAATCCGTTCCCTACAAAATATCTCTGCAAATTCCAATTTACCGGGTATGCACATAAAAAATGGGGCTGCCGGGAAGCAGCCCCAAAGGGTATGGAATTATTATGCCATTGCGGCGGTGATGATGGCCATCTTGTAGACTTCCTCGGCGTTGCAGCCACGGGACAGGTCGTTGATGGGAGCAGCCAGACCCTGCAGGATGGGGCCATAGCCCTCGAAGCCGCCCAGACGCTGACCGATCTTGTAGCCGATGTTGCCGGCCTCGATGCAGGGGAAGATGAAGGTGTTGGCGTAGCCGGCCACGGGGGAGCCGGGGAACTTCAGCTGGCCAACCTCGGGGGCCACGGCGGCGTCGAACTGCATCTCGCCGTCGATCATCAGATCGGGAGCCATCTGCTTGGCGATGATGGTGGCGTCGTGGCTCAGCTTCACGGTGCCGCCCTTGCCGGAGCCGTTGGTGGAGAAGCTCAGCATGGCGACCTTGGGATCAATGCCGAAGACCTTGGCGGTCTTGGCGGACTCGATGGCCACCTCGGCCAGCTTCTGAGCGGCGGAGAGAACCACGTTGCCGTCCTTGTCCAGGGTGTCTTCGTAGCTGATGTTGATGGCGCAGTCGCCCATGGCCAGCTTCTCTTCACCGCGAACCATGATGAAGCAGGAGGAAACCAGGTGTGCGCCGGGCTTGGTCTTCACCAGCTGCAGCGCGGGACGGACAGTGTCGGCAGTGGAGTAGGTGGCGCCGCCCAGCAGGCAGTCCACCTTACCCTGCTTCACCAGCATGGTGCCGAAGTAGTTGCCCTTGCTCAGGGCGGCGCGGCACTCATCGGCGCTCATCTTGCCTTTCCGCAGAGCCACCATGGTTTCCACCATTTCGTCCATGCCTTCGTAGGTAGCGGGGTCCAGGATCTCCACACCCTCGATGTTGAAGCCGCCCTTGGCAGCGGCAGCCTTCACCGCCTCCACATTGCCAACCAGCACGGGGGTCAGGAAGCCGCCCTCCACCAGCCGGGCAGTGGCCTCCAAAATACGGGCATCGGTACCCTCGGTGAAGACGATCTTCCGGGGATTCTTTTTCAAGGTTTCGATCATTGCGGTAAACATTGGAATCAACCTCCATATATTCGGGCAAAATGCCCATATTTTTACATTCGCATTATAGCTCAGTTTCTTTTTGGGCGCAAGTCTTTTTTTCAGTATCCAACCATTCCGGAGGCTGGAAGCGATGTCCCCCTGCACCAATGCTATCAACTTAAGACGATACCGTAGGGGATGCATTTATGCATTCCGCCCTGGTCGCAAATCACCAGGGGGTATTGAATCCTAAAAACGTTGTGTTTTGCGTAGGGAACGGATTTATCCGTTCCGCCCGGTAACGTCTTTTAAGGCAGCCGGTGGAATGGGAAAATGCTGCGCTTTTTTGTGAAAACATTCCATTCAACGCACTGTGGAGGTTATCCAGCATCGCGGAACGGATAAATCCGTTCCCTACGAAAAGAATCAACATTTTCCCATTCAACGCACCAGTGCAAAACCATTCCCCAGGCGGAATGCGTAAATGCATTCCCTACGCAAAAAATCGTCGTTTTACGATTCGTCGAACCCTGGTGCTTCATGAACCTTTCGGAACGCATGAATGCGTTCCCTACGAACACAATGGAACAAATACCGTTCATTCACGAAAGCACAATTAAGCTGCGTAACAGCCGATAACCTAAAAACGCCTTTGTTGAAATTGATGAAATTTCTTTTTATGACAGTGATTTTCCTATTGCTTTTTGTGCGTTATTGCTTTATAATGGAACAAACTATGATGAGGAGCGATTGGCTTGGGCGAACTGTTTGCTGTTGTTTCCGGCAAGGGCGGCACCGGAAAGACCTCCGTCTGCGCCGGGATCGCCACCGCCCTGGCCGAGGCGGGGAAACGGGTGCTCTGCGTGGACTGCGATGTGGGCCTGCGGAACCTGGATATCTCCCTGGGCATGTCCGACAGCGGCAACCTCTCCTTTCTGGATGTGTCCGAATTCGGCTACGATCTGAAAAACGCGCCCCGCAATCGTGTGTTTCCCCAGCTGTCCTTTCTCACCGCCCCCATGAACCGCAGCGCGGAGGACATTGCCCCCGGCCCCTTTTTGGAGCTGCTCCACCGGGCCCGGGGGGAGTTTGACTATCTCTTCCTGGATTCTCCTGCGGGGGTGGATGCCGGGTTCCGGCTGGTCACCGCCGCGGCAGACCGGTTTTTGGTGGTCACCGGCGCAGGGCCTGCCGCCGTGCGGGATGCCGCCAGAGTGGGAGAGCTCCTGGAGCTTTCCGGGAAAACCGGCGCCCGGCTGATTGTGAACCGGGTGGATAAGAGCATGCTGGGTGCCGTGCGGATGACTATCGACGACATCATGGACACCGCCGGACTGCCCCTGGCAGGAATCGTGCTGGAGGACCCCCATGTGACATTGGCCGCCGCCTTCTCCATGCCGCTGCTGCAATATTCCAGCCGGTGCGACGCGGCCAAGGCCTACCGGCGGATTGCCAACCGGCTCCAGGGATTCCATCAGAGTATCCCGTTCCGATAAAAACCAACACCAAAGGAAGCCCACGTGGGGTTCCTATGATATATAGAAGGAGTGACCGTTGTGAATATCGCGTTTCTGGCTCATGACAAAAAGAAAGAACTGATGGTTCAGTTCTGCACCGCCTACAAGAGTGTGCTGATGAAGCACAACCTCTTTGCCACCGCCACCACCGGCCGCCTGATCGCCGACAATACCGGCCTGCCCATCACCTTGCTGCTGTCTCATAAGCAGGGCGGCCACCAGCAGATCAATGCCCGCATTGCCTACAACGAGATCGACCTGGTGCTGCTGTTTACCGACCCCAACACCACCGACCCCTGGGACGACAGCCAGATGATCGAAACCATCCGCCATTGCGACAAGCACAATGTGCCCATCGCCACCAACCTGGCCAGCGCCGAGATGTTCATCATGGGCCTGCAGCGGGGCGACCTGGATTGGCGGGAAATGCTGCGGACCAAGACCAGATTTTAAAACAAGAAGCACAAGTACAGATATACAGATATTAAGATATGAGATATAAGATATTTCTCATATTGGAATTTGGCAGTATGTGTTCATAGGGAACGGATTTAGACCTTCCGCCCGGTAACGTCTTTTAAGGCAGCCGGTGGAATGGGAAAATGCTGCGCTTTTTTGTGAAAACATTCCATTCAACGCACTGTGGAGGTTATCCAGCATCGCGGAACGGATAAATCCGGTCCCTACGCAAAGAACCAACATTTTCCCATTCAACATACCGCCAAATTCCAATTTGCTGCTTTAATCCGATAAGCACAATATCCCATATCTCATATCTTCCCTGAAAGGATTCATTTATGGAGATTATTAAGCCCCGGACCCTGTCCGGCTTTATGGAGCTGCTTCCCGATAAGCAGCAGCGTTTTGAAACCATGGCGGAGATTCTTCGGCGGACCTATGCCTCCTATGGCTTCGCCCCCCTGGACACCCCTGCCATCGAGGATGCCCAGATTTTGTTGGCCAAGGGCGGCGGCGAAACGGAAAAGCAGATCTACCGCTTCCAAAAGGGCGACAGCGACCTGGCCCTGCGGTTCGATCTGACGGTGCCCCTGGCCAAGTACGTGGCCCTGCACTACAGTGAGCTGGCCTTCCCTTTCCGCCGGTACCAGATCAGCAAGGTCTACCGGGGGGAGCGGGCCCAGCGGGGGCGGTTCCGGGAATTCTACCAGGCGGACATCGACATCATCGGCGACGGCAAGCTGGACATCCTCAACGAGGCGGAAATCCCCGCCATCATCTACAAGGTGTTCCGGGGCTTCGGCCTGAGCCGGTTCCAGATCCATGTGAACAACCGGAAAATTCTGAATGGCTTCTATGCCATGCTGGGCTTGACGGAAAAGTCCGGGGACATTATGCGTACCGTGGACAAGCTGGATAAAATCGGTGCGGACAAGGTAAAGCTGATTCTTCTGGAGGACTGCGGCCTGACGGAGGGCCAGGCAGAGGAGATCCTGAAATTCATCGCCATTTCCGGCAGCAATTCCCAGGTGATTTCCGCTTTGGAGGGCTACGCCGGGAAGAATGAGATGTTTGACCAGGGCCTTGCAGAATTAAAGGCCGTCACCGCCAACCTCTCCGCCTTTGGGGTGCCGGAGGAGAATTTCGCCGTGGACCTGACCATCGCCCGGGGCCTGGACTACTACACCGGCACCGTCTACGAGACCACCCTGCTGGACCATCCGGAAATCGGCTCCGTGTGCTCCGGCGGCCGGTACGACAACCTGGCTGGCTATTACATCGAGAAAGCCCTGCCCGGCGTGGGCATTTCCATCGGACTCACCAGGCTCTTCTATGTGCTGGACGAGCAGGGGCTTTTGAATCCCGCCCTGCCCAGCGCGCCTGCCGATGCCCTGGTGCTGCCCATGACCGAAAGCCCCGCCGAAGCCATCGCCCTGGCGGAAAAGCTTCGAAGCGCCGGCCTGCGGGTGCAGCTGTATGGCGAGCAGAAGAAATTCAAGCAGAAAATGGCCTATGCCAACAAGCTGGCGGTGCCCTTTGCGGTGCTGCTGGGAGAGGACGAAATCAAGGAAGGCGTGTGCTCCGTGAAGAACATGGTCACTGGCGAACAGCGCAAGCTCACCGCCGAAGAGGCCGCCGCCCATATCAAGGCCGCCCTGGATACCCATTGCCCCGTGATTTTGGAAAAGTAATCGTCACCCGCCCCCCAACCGGGGCGGGAACGATTTTTTAACGATCCGTAACCGGTAAACAACAAATTCCCTCATAGAGGATGAGCACAGAAACAGGAGGCGCTTCCATGGAGGATGAACAGATCATCGACCTATATTTTCAGCGAAGCGAGGAAGCCATCCGGCAGACCGAAGCGGCCCACGGGCACAAGCTCTACACCCTGGCCTACCGGATTTTACGCAACCGGGAGGACGCGGAGGAAAGCGTCAGCGATACATACCTGAAGGCCTGGGAATCCATTCCCCCCACCCGTCCCACCTATTTCTATGCCTACCTTGCGAAAATCTGCCGTTTCCTCTGCTTTGGCAGGCTGGACTGGAAGAACGCCGCCAAAAGAAAGGCGGAACTCGTGGAGCTCACCACGGAGATGGAGCTGTGCATTCCGGACCTCAGCCGGGAGCGGCAGCTGGAAGCCCAGGAGCTGGGACGGCTGCTGAATGAATTCCTGGGCACCCTGAATGAGGAAAGCCGGAACATTTTCATGCGCCGGTATTGGTTCGCCGACTCCGTGGCGGAGATTGCCCAGCGGTACCGAATTGGGGAGAGCAAGGTGAAAACCCGGCTGTTCCGGGCCAGAAATCAGCTTCGCAGCTTCCTGGAAAAGGAGGGCTATGCTCTATGAACGGAAAAGAACTCATGGAATCCATGGGCTATGTGGATGAAAAATACATTGCCGCGGCGGAAGCAAAGCCGGTGCGGCGGATACACTGGCAGAGCCTGGCCGCCGCTGCCGCCTGCCTGATCCTGGTGCTGGCGTGCAGCTGGCAATTCCTGCCTCAGCCCAAAACCGAGGAAGCGGCATCAAATGATGCAGCACCCATGGTCATGACCTCCGGCACCGCCAGAAGCAGCCGGGAGGCGGACCAGGGAAATGGCGCGGCCGTGATGATGGCCACCCCCCTGGCGGAGATGACGGTGCAGGTGCTGGAATGGACCCAGGAGGGAGCCTGCTGCCAGGTGGTCGATCCGGGCACCAGCGACTTCCAGCCGGGTGACCGGGTGACCGTTGTCCTGCCGGAGGCGGAGGAAGCCGCCCAGCCGGAGATGGAGAAAGCCGCCCAGCCTGCCGCCATGGCTTTGGATGAGGATGCCTCTACGGTGGTGTACCGAGTGTCCTTCCTGCCGGACGGAGGGACGGATACCATCGCCGCCGCCCAATGGTCCCTCGCAGAGGAGGAGTAAATATCACCGGGGCAGTGCTCGTAAGACAGATTTTATAATGAAATGTACGTATCGTTTCTGCTCAGTAAAGAGACAAATTGGTGCTGTCAATGTGATTGCCGTGTGGGAAAATGGTATGACCGTAGGGCTTATGGCTGTCCCCCGCCGCTTGGTCCGGTTATAAATGGCTTCCATTTAACGTAAACGCCCCAAAGTCGATACATTTCGGCGGGGGCAAGCCCCCGCCCTACGGCGTGATTCAACGTTATTCCATTCAACAAACCCTACAAACACCTGTTCAGCTGTCGGCCTTAATAAGCTGATTGTGAACCTGATGATCGTCGCACCGCGAGATACAAGATATTTCTTCGTCATGGCATTTGATATCTTGCATCCTGTATCTCATATCTTCTACAAATTCCAATTTGACAACAAGCTGAGTCAAGCCGATAAGCATTTCATGCAATGTGCTGTTCTGAGGTACCTGTGAAAGGATGTGAGATTATGGGAAAAAGCGTAGAGTACTACCTTTCTGTCGGTTATGATCAAAAAATGGCAGAATATTTTTTCTCAGGCCGGAAGCGCATTACAAAAGTTGTTCCCAAGGATGATTTCACATTGGCCCTGAGCTTTGACAATGGGGAGACACGGCTGTATGATGCGCGCCCCTTGCTTCAGGTGGGAACTGTGTTTGCACCGCTTCGGGAGTGGAAAAACTTCCGCAGGGTATACCTGGATGAAAATCACTGCGTATCCTGGGATATTGACCCTAATGTAGACAGCACAAAGGTGTGCAGCAACAAGGTTGATTTGTGCCCTGACAGCCGTTATGTGGATAGTGTTCCTTTTCCAAACGGTTATGCGGTATAGCCACATGTGCTTTCACCTCCCTTATGAAAAAGGCGTGACTTTCTGCGGTCACGCCTTTTTGCTGCCTTATGGCCCTTGTCCTTTTCCGCTTTTTCCGGGGAGCGGGGCGGTTTTTGTTTCCACCCCTGGGAGGGGAAAAAGATATCCAGGAGAAAACGGATTTTTCTGCGAAAAAGGGTTGAATTTCCCAACTGTTTATGATACGATATCGTCGTATCGATATGCGGCTCTATGGCTGCATCAGCTATGATACGAAAAGGAAGCATCGATTATGGCAAAACCCCATACCATCGCAGTGGCCGGTAAGGGCGGCGTGGGTAAAACCACCACCTGCGGTATGATTATTGATTATCTGTGCAAGAAGCACCAGGGGCCCGTCCTGGTGGTGGATGCCGACGCCAACTCCAACCTGAACGAGGTCCTGGGGGTGGAGGCGGAGACCTCCCTGGGGCAGATTCGGGAGGAAATGGCCCAGGCGGAGCTGAAAGGCACCATCCCCAAGGGCATGACCAAGGCGGAGTATGCCGAGATGAAGTTTAACGACGCCCTCATCGAGGAGGACGATTTCGACATGCTCATCATGGGCCGCACCCAGGGCAAGGGCTGCTACTGCTATGTCAACGGCGTGCTGAAGGCCCAGGTGGACAAGTACGCGCAGAATTATTCCTATATCGTCATGGACAATGAGGCCGGCCTGGAGCATGTAGCCCGGGGCACCCTGCCCCATGTGGATACCATGCTGCTCATTTCCGACTGCTCCCGCCGGGGCATTCAGGCGGTGGCGCGGCTGGCGGAAATGGTGAACGAGATGGAGCTGAATCCCGGCCAGATGGGCCTGATCGTCAACCGGGCGCCCGGCGGTGTGCTGGATGAGGGCGTGAAGGCAGAGATCGAAAAGCATGGATTGAAGCTCTTCGGCGTGCTGCCCCAGGATGATGAGGTCTACCGCTGCGACTGCAACGGAGAGCCCTCCGCCAAGCTGCCGGATTCCGACGGAATGAAGTCCGCCCTGAAAAACGTACTGGCAAACATCGGCCTATAAAAAAGATATAAGATATAAGATATCTTACCGGGCTTTCGGCTCTAATCAGCAATTCGGCAAATTGGAATTTGTCGGTATGTGTTCGTAGGGAACGGATTTATCCGTTCCGAAAGGTCGGTAAACATCTGTGGTTCGTTGGATGGTAAAGGCTTCCTTTCTCAACATTTTTCCATCCAACGTGCACCCCATAAAAATGTTACCTGGCGGAACGGATAAATCCGTTCCCTACGAAATATCTCTGCAAATTCCAATTTGACAACAAGCTGAGTGAAACCGATAAGCACAATATCTTATATCTCACCATCGTATTCTTTGGAATGTCCCGGGCTGCCCTGAAAGGTGCGATTTCCGAGTTCTCTTATGGGGAGAATTTGGAAATCGTCCCTGCGGGGCGGAGGGCAATCACGCTCCGCCGGGCGATTCCCGTGAATAAACAATCTTATCAAAGAGAAAGTAAAAACAAGGGGGAAACATTACAATGGCTTTTACACCCAAGAAGGTGGCATACCGCGGCGCCATCAACGCTGTTACCCTGGGCACCGGCGATAAGGCAATCGTCATCGGTGGTCAGAATGTACTGCCTTTCTACACCTTCGACGCGCCCATCGAGAACGCGCCCAAGATCGGCGTGGAGATCTCTGACTGCGCCGGTGAGTGGACCGCTCCCGGGCTGAAGGAATTCTATGCCGGCTGCACCACGATGGTCGACTATGCCAAGAAGGCCGAGACCATGCCTGGCGCCGATTTCCTGTGCCTGCACTTTGAGTCCGCCGATCCCAACGGGTTAAACCGCTCCGTGGCCGACTGCGTGGCCGATGCCAAGGCGGTTGCCGAGGCTGTGACCATGCCCATCGTCATTATGGGCTGCAAGAACATCGAGAAGGACGGCGAGCTGTTCTCCAAGATCGCCGAGGCCCTCCAGGGCAAGAACATCCTGGTGCTCTCCGCCCGGAATGAGGACTACAAGACTGTCGGTGCTTCCGTCGCCCTGGCCTATGGTCAGAAGGTTGGCGCTGAGACCGCCGACGACATCAACCTGGCCAAGCAGCTGAACATCATGCTCAAGGGCCTGACCGTGGCTCCCACCTCCATCGTGATGAACGTGGGCACCGCCGCCGTGGGCTACGGCTATGAGTACGTGGCCTCCACCCTGGACCGTGTCCGCCTGGCCGCTCTGGCCCAGTCCGACGCCGACCTGCAGATGCCCATCATGGCTCCCGTGTCCACCGACACCTGGAGCGTGAAGGAGTCCACCGCCTCCGAGGAAGACGAGCCCGCCTGGGGCAACGCCGAGGAGCGGGGCATCAGCATGGAGGTTTCCACCGCTGCCGCCAACCTGACCGGCGGCGCCGATGCTGTGATCATGCGCCATCCCGCGGCCGTTGCAACCATTAAGCAGTTCATCAACGAACTGGTCTGATTGGAAGGAGGATACATACCATGGCTTTGAAAGGTCTTGACATTTTTAAGCTGTCTCCCAAGAAAAACTGCAAGGAGTGCGGCAGCCCCACCTGTATGGCATTCTGCATGAAGGTGGCCCAGGGCGCTGTTTCCATCGACAAGTGCCCCTACTTCTCCGACGACGCCAAGGCAATGCTCAATGAGCAGACCGCTCCCCCCATGAAGACCATCACCGTTGGCGACGGCCTGAAGCTGGGCGGCGAGACCGTGATGTTCCGTCACGAGAAGACCCTGGTGAACAAGAACCTGTTCGCCGTTCCCGTGTGCACCAAGATGAGCGCTGACGAAGTGGACACCAAGCTGGCGGATATGGCCAAGGTGGACTACGAGCGTATCGGCGAGCGGATGTACGTTGAGTTTGTTTACGTCAAGAGCCACGGCGGCGACGCTGACGCCACTGTGGAGCTGACCAAGAAGGCAATGGCCACCGGCCGCGCCCTGGTGCTGGACATCAAGGACGTGGAGGTTGCCAAGGCTGCCGTGGAAGTCTGCAAGGACGGCAAGCCCATCCTGAACGGCGCCACTCCCGAGAACTGGGAAGCCATGAACGCTGTGGCCACCGCCGCCGGCGTGACCCTGGGCGTTTCCGCTCCCAACATTTCCGACCTGTATGACCTGGTGAAGAAGCTGGAGGCTGCCGGCAACAAGAACCTGGTGCTGGATGTCACCGCTGATACCGCCAAGGAGACCCTGGCCAATGCCGTTCAGGTCCGCCGCACTGCCCTGGTGGATGGCGACCGCAGCTTCGGCTATCCCTCCATCGTTCGCGTGGCCAAGCTGGCCAAGGGCAACAAGATGATGCAGATTGCCCTGGCCTCCATGTTCACCGAGCGCTATGCCTCCATCATCGTCATGGAGCAGATGGACTACACCGCAGCCCTGCCTCTGTACGGCCTGCGTCAGAATATCTACACCGATCCTCAGAAGCCCATGAAGGTGGAAGCCAAGATCTACCCCCTGAACGGCGCCGACGAGAACAGCCCCTGCGCCCTGACCGTTGACTTCGCCCTGACCTACTTCCTGGTCTCCGGCGAGCTGGAGCGCTCCAATGAGCCTGTGAACCTGATTATCTCCGACGCCTCCGGCATGTCCGTTCTGACTGCCTGGGCTGCCGGTAAGTTCTCCTCCTCCTCCATCAAGAAGACCTTCGAGACCCTGGACATCGATAACAAGATCAAGAACCGCACCCTGATCATCCCCGGCAAGGTTGCCGTGATGAAAGGCGAAATCCAGGAGAAGCTGCCCGGCTGGAACGTGGTGGTTGGCCCCACCGAGGCTGTCCAGCTGCCCAAGTACATGAAGGATAAGGAGTACGAGGCTGCCGCCAAGGCCGCCGCTGCCGAGGCCGCTGCCAAGGCTGCCACCACCGTGGAAGTCAAGGAGCTGTCCTTCGACGAGCTGCTGGCGACCCGCGTGCCCGAGATCAAGGTTGTGGACATGGGCGTCAAGTACGGCGGCCACAACCCCGAGTCTCCCACCTTCGTCACCATCGGCGAGCGTATCCACTGCATCGCTCCCGTCATCCGCCGCGCCATGGACGAGCGTGACCCCGAGCCCATCCTGAAGCGTGCCGCCGAGCAGATCAAGGCCGGCGCCACCTATCTGGACGTGAACATCGGACCTGCCGAGAAGGACGGCCCCGAGCGTATGATGTGGGCGGTCAAGCTGCTGCAGGAGAACTTCGACAATGTGCCTCTGGCTCTGGATACCGCCAACAAGCGGGCCATCGAGGCCGGCATCAAGGTCTACAACCGGACCAACGGCAAGCCCATCGTGAACTCCGCCGACGCCGGCTCCCGTATCAGCAACATCGACCTGGCCGCTGCCAACGACGCCATCTGTATCGCCCTGTGCTCTGCCGACGGCATTGCCAAGGACAACGAGGAGCGTATGATGCACTGCCGGAACATGCTGGAGCGGGGCCTGGCCCACGGCATGGAGGCCACCGACCTGTGGTTTGACCCCCTGTTCCTGGTGGTCAAGGGTATGCAGGACAAGCAGATGGAGGTTCTGGAGGCCATCAAGCTGTTCTCCGCGGAAGGCCTGAAGTCCACCGGCGGCCTGTCCAACAACAGTAACGGCGCTCCCAAGAAGGTCCGTCCCATCATGGACTCCGCTCTGGTGGCCATGGCTATGATGCAGGGTCTGACCTCCGCCATCGTCAACCCCAACGACCTGCGGCTGATGGAGACCATCAAGTCCTGCGACATCTTCAAGAACCATACCCTGTACTCCGACAGCTATCTGGGCGACCGCCCCGACCTGCTGTAATCGGAAGCAGGACAGTCCTTAGTCCCTGCAACTTGTGGCTGGGAGGGAATCTCCCTCCCAGCCACTTTGCTTATCAGGTTTTCAGGGATGCGGCAAATTGGTGTTTGAACGGCTTCGCCGAATTGACAATTGAAAATTGAAAATTGACAATTATTGTGTCCCTATGGGACGATTTTGAAATAATATACTGTATTTTCAACGTAATTAATTTAAAATATATCCCGAAGGGATTCCTTAATTGTCAATTGTTAATTGTCAATTGTCAATTCCAAACAACAATTTGTCTATCTTCCGGGAAAGCCGGAAAGCTGAAATCGAACGATAATTAAGGAGGAAATTTCATGAGCGTATTAACCGATCTGATCTATGGTGGTTCCAATGCGGTGGCGGGCCTGACCGAGGGCGCTGTCAACGATGCCATTGCCAAGTATGGCGCGGATAAGGAAATCGCCTTCCCGGACACTGCCTATTTCTTCCCCACCATTTACGCCGCCACCGGCGTGAAGGTCAAGACCCTGGGCGATCTGCCCGCCTGCGTGGGCGTGCTGAAGAGCCTGATTACGGGTCAGGAGGACCTGGGCCAGGCCCTGAACGCCGGCCTCGCCACCGCTGTTGGCGCGGAAATCCTGGAGGGCCTGAAGTACGTAAACGGCGGCAACCCCTATGAGAATGAATCCGGCATCGGCTTCGTGCCCGATCCCATTATCCGCTCCCTGGGCGTGCCCCTGGTCACCGGCGACATCCCCGGCGTGGCCGTGGTGCTGGGCAAGGCGGAGAATCCCGCGGACGTGGTGAAGGTGGTCAAGGACTACCAGTCCAAGGGCATCATGACCTTCCTGGTGGGCGACGTCATCGAGCAGTGCGCCGAGGGCGGCGTGAAGATGGGCCTGGAGCTTCGTGTCATCCCCCTGGGTCATGACGTTACCTCCGTTATCCATGTGGTCACCGTGGCCATCCGTGCCGCTCTGATCTTCGGCAATGTGCAGCCCGGCAACCTGGCGGGCCTGCTGGATTACACCAAAACCAGAGTTCCCGCCTTCGTCAACACCTTCGGCGCCATCGACGCCGTGGTGGTCTCCGCCGGTGCCGGCGCCATTGCCCTGGGCTTCCCCGTGGTGGTGGACATCGACCTGGGCGAGAACCAGGTGCCCGGCGCGCTGGAGTCCGTCTGCGACCACAATGACACCGTGAAGAAGTCCCTGGAGCTTCGGAACATCAAGATCAAGGTCAAAGAGCTGCCCATTCCCGTGGCCTTCGCCGCCGCCTTCGAGGGTGAGATCATCCGCAAGGCCGATATGCACAACGAGTTCTGGTCCAGCAAGAACCCCACCGCGGAGCTCACGGTGATGCGGGAGCTGAGCGAAATCGAGGATCACAAGATCACCATCATCGGACCCGACCTGACCGATGCCAAGGACCTGGCTCTGGCCACCTTCGTGGAGGTCGCCGGCAAGAAGATGCAGGTGGACTTCGAGTCCGTCATCGAGCGGAAGTTCCACGCCTGGTTCAACTACATGGAGGGTGTCATGCACACCGGCCAGCGCAACCAGGTGCGTGTCCGCGTGTCTAACGCCGCCTTTGAGGCAGGCCTCAGAATGAAGGATTTCGCCGAGGTCCTGTACGTCATGATCATGGACGAGTTCGACGCCGTTGTGGACAAGTGCCAGATCACCCTGATCACCGACCCCGTGGAGGCCGGCAAGTTCCGGGACGAGGTGGCCATGCCCCGTTACGAGCAGCGTGACGCCCGCCTGGAGTCCATGACCGACGAGGCCGTTGACCGCTACTTCACCTGCATCCTGTGCCAGTCCTTCGCTCCCGCCCACTGCTGCGTGGTCACCCCCGAGCGTCTGGGCCTCTGCGGCGCTGTTTCCTGGCTGGATGCCAAGGCCACCTATGAGCTGAACGCCAACGGCCCCTGCCAGCCCATCTTCAAGGAGGGCTGCATCGATGAGCGTACCGGCCGGTTTGAGTCCGTCAACAAGGCCATCACCGACGCCACCCACGGCGCGGTGGAGAATGTGACATTGTACTCCATCCTGGAGGATCCCATGACCTCCTGCGGCTGCTTCGAGTGTATCTGCGGCATCGAGCCCATGTCCAACGGCTTCATCGTGGTGAACCGGGAGTACAAGGGCATGACCCCCGCCGGTATGACCTTCGGCGAGCTGGCCAGCTGCACCGGCGGCGGTGTCCAGACCCCCGGCTACATGGGCCACGGCCGTCACTTCATCAGTTCCAAGAAGTTCATCGCTGCCGAGGGAGGCATCGAGCGCATCGTGTGGATGCCCAAGGAGCTGAAGGACGATGTGGCGGAGCGGCTGAACAAGACCGCCAAGGAGCTCTACGGCATCGAGAACTTCACCGATATGGTGGCCGACGAGACCGTGACCACCGACTGCGAGGAGCTGCTGAACTGGCTCACCGAGAAGGGCCACCCCGTGCTGGGCATGGAGCCTCTGATGTAATCGGTTTCTGATTCCATAAACCAACGGGCCAGCCTGCCCCACCAGGAGCAGGCTGGCCTAAAATAAAGGATGGTTTTTGAAAAGGGAAGAGAAGTTTGAAAAATTGAGAGCTTGCCGATTTCCGAACACGTTGCGTTGCTACCGTAGGGGCGGCTATTAGCCGCCCGAAACGTTGCGGTTTCTGAGCATTTTCGATAGAGTGTGTTGCTTTCGCAGACGAAAGCAACGCGGGCGGCTAATAGCCGCCCCTACGGTAGTATTCCGACAAACACCAACTTGCCTGTGGGTGTGCCGAAAACCGATATCTTCTTTTTTCAAAGACCATTCCATTACATGAAAGGAAATCCCAAATATGAAAGTGACATTCCAGATTGAGGGCGGGAACCCTGTGGTTGTAGAGTGCAGCGCGGGGGACAATCTGCTGGAGCTGGCCCGGCGGGCCAATGTGGCCATTGACGCGCCCTGCTCCGGCAACGGCTCCTGCGGTAAATGCCGGGTGAAGCTGCTGGAGGGGGACGTGGAGAGCGTGCCCAGCCGCCACATTTCCCAGGAGGAGTACGCGGAAGGGTGGCGGCTCAGCTGCAGCTGCCGGGTCACCGGGGACTGCACCGTGTTTGTGCCGGACATCGCCAGCGCCTACCAGTCCCGGATGAAAACCGCGGACCTCAGCAGCCCCAAGGAGATCGCCATTTTTGAGGAATGCCAGCGTCAGCTCCGCCAAAGCGGCATCGAATTTACCAACAATTTCCGGGCCGTGGTGCTTTCTCTCGCGGAGCCGACCCTGGAGGACACCATGCCGGACGTGGAGCGCCTGACCTGGGCCATCCAGGAGGCTCTGGCTGTGGAGAAGGTGCACGTTCCCTTCGCGGTGATGGTGCGGCTGGCCTCCACCTTGCGGGAGTACAATTTTAACGTCTGCGTCAAGGGCGAGCTTCAGGGCGACACCTTCCGGTGCATGGAAATCTGCGGCCCGGAGGACACCGCGCTTGTGGCCTGCGCCATCGACATCGGCACCACCACCGTGACCATGGTGCTCACCGATCTGGAATCCGGGAAGCTGCTGGCCAAGGGCTCCTCCGGCAACGGTCAGATCCGCTACGGCGCGGATGTGATCAACCGGATCATTGAGCAGGGCCGTCCCGGCGGCAAGAAAAAGCTCCAGGACGCCATTGTGAAGGAGACCCTGACGCCCATCATCGCCAACCTGTGCAAAACCGCCCAGGTTTCTGCCCGGAGCATCCTCCGGCTCTCCGTGGGCGCCAACACCACCATGAACCACCTGTTTGTGGGCGTGGATGCCCAGAGCGTCCGCATGGAGCCTTATATCCCCAGCTTCTTTGGCTGGGAGGGCCTTCTGGCGGGAGATCTGAAGCTGCCCGCCAACCCCATGGCCGAGGTGGTGATCGCGCCCAACATCGGCTCCTATGTGGGCGGCGATATCACCGCCGGCACCCTGGCCTCCGGCATCTGGGACAAGGATGAGATGAGCCTGTTCATCGACCTGGGCACCAACGGCGAAATCGT